>JAXGQJ010000009.1:0-78197 GCA_040766505.1 Clostridiales bacterium | reverse complement strand
TATTCTGAGGTTTGCCGCGTCATCACCAAGGGCATCCGCTTCATGTGCGCTCCCTATGTGATTCCCAATGCCATCGGCCTCTCCAAGGCGGTTTGCACCAACCATTGCTTCACCACCTCTTTCAGGTCCTTCGGTTCGCCCCAGATCTTCCCCGCTTCGGAACAATTGATGGACGAATTGGCGGAAAAGATGGGCATCGATCCTTTGGAACTGCGCTATCGCAATGTCTACCGGGATGGGGACGAAACCTTGAACGGCCATACCCTGGACGTTTATCCGATGGTGGAAATCCTCGACCGGCTGAAACCGAAATATGAAGCGGCTTTGGCGGAAGCGAAAGCCCAAGACACGCCGGAAAAACGCCGGGGCGTCGGCATCGCCTGCGGTATGTACAATGTTACCGCCGGCCCCAACGACCATTCGGAGATCGCCCTCGAGCTGAATCCCGACGGCACCGTTACCCATTTCAATACCTGGGAGGATCAGGGCCAGGGCGGCGACATCGGCACCCTGGTTCACACCCATGAATGCCTGCGCCCATTGGGCCTTACCCCGGAACAGATCAAACTGGTGCAGAACGATACCGCGATCTGCCCCGCTTCCGGCCCCGCCGCGGGGAGCCGCTCCAACTATATGAACGGCAATGCCACCATCGACGCCGCCAATAAGCTGATGACGGCGATGAAGAAGGAAGACGGCACCTTCCGTACCTATGATGAAATGGTGGCGGAAGGCATCCCCACGAAGTATCTCGGCATCGCCGACACCTCCGGCATCACCGAAGATTTGAACTGGAACAATGGCCAGGGCAAACATACGGCGGAGTTCACCTATGGCGTTTTCATGTCGGAAGTTGAGGTCGACGTGGCCACCGGCAAAACGAAGGTGCTGGGTATGACCGTCGTCGGCGACATCGGCGTCGTCAGCTCCCGGCAGGCCGCCGACGGCCAGGCCTATGGCGGCCTCGCCCAAGGCATCGGCCTCGCCCTGAGTGAGGATTATGACGATGTGCAGAAGCACAATTCCCTCGTCGCCTGCGGCTTCCCCTATATTGACGACATTCCCGATAAGCTCGACATCGACTATGTGGAATCCCACCGGCCCACCGGCCCCCACGGTTCCGTCGGCTGCTCCGAGCTGTATCTCTCGGCGCCCCACGCGGCGGTTCTGAACGCCGTCTACAATGCCACCGGCGTTCGCACCTATGAATTGCCCGCCACCCCGGAACGGCTGAAAGCCGCCATGGACCAATTGGCCCGCGGCGAACAGGTCAAGCCTAAGAAGTATTATCTCGGCTGCGACCTCCACGAAAAGATCGAGGACATCAAGCGGAATCCCCTGGTGGTTCTGAAATAACCCTTGATAGACTACCGATAGCAAACTGGCTGATAGCCTGCGTTCACCTGCCGCTTTGCGGCAGGTGAACTTCTAACAAGGCGCAGGCGATCCGCTGCCAAGATGGGGAAAATCTATGCTGAACGAAAACGATATTATCAAAGAAGCCCCGAAATGCGTCGCTGAGGAAGTGGTGTTTTGCACCAATGGCTGCCCCCTCCATGTCGACGTTCGCGGCATGATCGGAAAAATTATGCGGGAAGATTTCAACGGTGACTATAAGGCCTATCGCAGCCAGGTATTGTTCCCCGAAATCGTTAGCCGCACCTGCAATGCCCCCTGCCGCCAAGATTGCATTCGCCGCGATTTGGGCGAAGCCATCGATCTGCGCGGCATCGAACGGGGGCTTTGCGACCATGCCAAAAAACGCCCGCTGCCCCGGTTTTCGATACCGGAAAAGGAAGGGCTGGTCGCCGTGATCGGCGGCGGCTTAACGGGATTGAGCTGCGCAATCAACCTATCCCGCAAGGGCTATCCTGTGGAGCTGTATGAAAAGAGCGACCGGCTGGGCGGTTCCCTTTGGCAGGCGGATCCGGCGCTGCTGCCGCCGGAGCTTTTGGAAAAAACATTTTCCGGCCTTCCCGCCGATGAGGACGTCCGTTTCCACTTCAACCGTGAGGTGAAGGACATTGGCGAGGTGGAGGGGGACGTGTTTTTCATCGCCACCGGCGCCGCCGGATTTCCGCTGCCCTTAGGGGAAGGGGGGCGTCCCGCCTTTCACCCCATTTCCCTTGAAAGCGCCCGGCCCGGCGTCTTTGTAGGCGGCACGCTGGTTCGCGGTACCGGAGAGGAGGTTTCCTCCAGCCAGCTCATCGCCGACGGTTTTCGCGCCGCGAAATCCATCGAGCGGTTTTTAAAAAAGTCCTCGCTGGTGCTGGACAGGGAATATGAAGGCCGGGTGGAAACGAAGCTCTATACCGAAACCCGGGGGGTGGAGCCAACCGCCGCCATCGTCCCCCAGGACGGGGAAGGCTATGATAAGGGGGAGCTTTTGGCCGAAGCCGGCCGCTGCCTGCAATGCAAATGCGACAATTGTTTGAAAGGCTGCGAATTTTTGGCGCATTTCCGCGATGTGCCGAAGCAATACATCGGCAATGTGGTGCAAAGCCTGAACACCATCAAGGGCATCGCCCCCAGCGCCTCCAACCGCTTTATCAACTCCTGCAATCTCTGTGGCCTCTGCAAGGAGGTTTGCCATGTAGGCGTCGATATGGGCGGCGTTTGCCAGGGGGCCAGGGTTTTGATGGTGGAAAAGGGCAAAATGCCCGAAACCTTTCACGATTTCTGGCTGCGGGATATGGCCTTCACCCAGGGGGAGGACGCTTTTCTTTCCCGCTTGCCGGCGGGAGCGGCGGCGGCGCCATATCTCTTTTTCCCCGGCTGCCAGCTGGGGGCCTCCGATCCCGATGTGGTGGTGGAGAGCTATCGCTTTTTGAAGCGCCGCTTGGGGGAAGACCGGGTGGCCCTGTCGCTTTCCTGCTGCGGCGCGCCGGCGGCCTGGGCCGGGCGTCTCGACCGGATGGAAGAAGTGCTGGCGGCAATCGAGGCCGATTGGGAGGCAAAGGGAAGGCCGGAGCTGATTCTCGCTTGCCCTTCTTGTATGAAGCAGTTAAAACAGTATCTCCCGGCGGCGCGATTCTCTTCGCTGATCGACCATCTTGCCGCCGAAGGGGCTGAGATCGGCCTGAAGCCGGGAGAGGGGCGAACCGTTACGGTTTTTGACCCCTGTTCCGCCCGGCGGGAGGCCAAGACCCGCCATGCTGTCCGAAAGCTGTTGGAAAAGAGCGGTTACCGTGTCGAGGAACTGCCTTATCACGGCGAAAGAAGCCAATGCTGCACCTATGGTGGGCTGACCTATGCCGCGAACCCGGATCTGACGAAGGAAATCCGGGCCAAGCGCGCCGCCGCCAGCCCCCACGACTATATCTGCTATTGCGCCAATTGCCGCGATGTTTTTGCCAGCCAGGGGAAGAACAGTTGCCATCTGTTGGATCTTGCCTTTGGCGACGGTAAGCCGCGAAAAGCGCCGTCTTTGGGCGACCGGCGGCAAAACCGGGTGCGGCTGAAGGAGCGGTTGTTGCGGGAGGAATGGGGGGTAGAAACCAAGATGGAAAAACGGGAATATGAAAAGATTTGCCTGCTCCTGTCCGAAGAGGTGCAGAAAAAGATGGACGATCTCCTGATCCTTGCCGAAGATGTGCAAAAGGTGATCGCCGCGGCGGAAAAAAGCCGCCGCCGGCTGCGGCGGGGAGACGGTTTTCTGGCCCATTTGCAAATCGGCATCATCACCTATTGGGTGGAGTATGTGCCGGAGGGGGATGGCTACCGCGTCCGCAATGTCTATTGCCACCGCCTCCAGATTCAGGAGGAGAAGCGATGACGACGGAACAAGCGATTTGCGATCTTTGCAATGTGGCCTTGGAGGAGCGCAAGATTTTCTTGCGCTATCTCGACTATGAATTTCCGGCGGATCTGCCGGTCTGCCCCCAATGCGGCCAGGTCTATATCTCCGAAGATTTGGTGAAAGGAAAGGTCGCCCAGGTCGAAGCCACCTTGGAAGACAAATAAAGCCCCGGCGACCGGCCCAAAGACGGGTTTTCCCGGTTTTGCGCCGCGCCGCTCTAAATCGGAACAGAAAGTGTGGGTATGAGCGAATGAGCGATGCTAAGACAATTTCGGCGACCGAAAGCCTTTGCCCCCGCTGCTTGAAACGGGTTCCCGCCACCTACCGGCAGGACGGCAATCGGGTCTATCTGGTGAAGGAATGCCCGGAACACGGCGCCTACACCACCTTGGTCTGGGAGGACGCCGCTTCCTTTTCCCAATGGATGGTGGAAACCACCAATATTCCCGGGCGATTGCCCCAAACCGAAACGGACAAGGGCTGCCCCTTCGATTGCGGCCTTTGCCCCAACCATAAACAGACCGCCTGTTGCGTGCTGTTGGACGTAACGATGCGCTGCAATCAAAAGTGCCCGCTCTGCTTCGCCTCGGCCAATGAAAGCCCCGCCGCCGACCCCTCTTTGGAGCGGATCGCCCAATGGTATGACCGGCTGCGGGAATGGGGAGAAGAGCGGCCCTTCAATATCCAGATTTCCGGCGGCGAGCCGACGGTGCGGGAGGATCTCCCCGCCATCATCGCCATGGGCCGGGAAAAAGGCTTCACCTATATCCAATTGAACAGCAATGGCCGCAGGCTGGGGGAGGATCCCTCCTATGCGAAAACGCTGCGGGAGGCGGGCTTGTCCGTCGTCTTTATGCAATTTGACGGCATTGACGACGCGATCTATCGGCAATTGAGGGGGGAACCCCTTTTCGCCAATAAGAAGCAGGCGGTGGAGCATTGCGCCGCCGCCGGGTTGCCGGTCACCTTGGTGCCGACGGTGACCCCCGGCGTCAATGTCCATGAAATCGGCGCGATGTTCCAATTCATGCTCGATCATATGCCCCATGTCCGGGGCATCCACTTCCAGCCGGTCAGTTATTTTGGCCGCTATCCCGGGCCGCCGCCGGAGGAGGGCCGGGTCACCCTCGATACGGTGATGATCGAGCTGGAAAAACAGACCGGCGGCAAGATCAGGCGGCAGGATCTCGCCCCCTTGCAGACGGGGCATCCCCTCTGCTGCTTTTATGGCGCTTTCCTGCGGGAGGGCGACGGCATCTTGGCGATGAAACCGGCGGAAAGCTGCGGCTGCTGCTGCCCCACGCCGGAAGAGATCGTCGCCAAAGACCGGGATTTCGTTTTGAACAAATGGACGCTGCCGGAAAACGGCGGCGGTTGCTGCGGAGAAGAGGACGGTTTTGACCGGGTGCTGCGGCATCTCAGGGAGGACGGTTTCACTTTGACGGGCATGGCCTTTCAAGACGTTTGGAACCTTGATGTGGATCGGCTGCAAAAGTGCCGGGTGCAGGTGCTGACCGCCGATGAAAGGCTGGTTCCCTTCTGCGCTTATCAAGTGACGAATGAGGCAGGGCAAGGCCTGTACCGAAGGAAATAAGCCTATGAAACGGTATGAGGACGCCGCCACGAAAGCGGCGCTGGGAGGGAAGCTCCACCCCGGCGGCAGGGCGCTGACCGAGAAGGCCCTGGCCTTGGCCGCCTTTCCCGCCGCCGCCCGTATTCTCGACATAGGCGCCGGGGATGGAGCCACCGTGGCGCTGTTGCGGGAAAGCTATGGTTATGAGGCCGTCGGCGTCGAGCCCTCGCCGCTGCTGCGGGCCAGGGCCGGGGAGCTCCACCCCGGTTTGGAACTGATTGCCGCCGTCGGGGAACGCCTGCCCTTTGACGACGGTGTTTTTGACGGGGTTTTGGCGGAATGCGTTCTGTCCCTCGTCGCCGACGCCAAAGCGGTGGTGGCGGAAATGCGCCGGGTTTTAAAGCCCGGCGGCGTCGCCGTCATCGCCGACCTTTACAGCCGGGCGGGATCCGTCACCGGCTGCCAAGGGCAGATGCTGCGAAACCGGCAGGAGCTGGAGGCCTTGCTTGCCCCCTTCCGGCTCCTGCATTTTTCCGACCAAAGCGGCGTTTTGGCCGCTCTGGCGGCGGAAATGGTTTGGAACGGCATTCCCCCCGCTGCTTTTCTGGGGGGAAAAAACGCTAAAAGATGGGATGAAAAATGTGAGAAAGGCGGCGGAAAAGCAGGATATTGCCTGATCGCCGCCGAAAAGGAGGAAAAAAGATGAGCGACGATATAAAAAGGGTTCGCGCATTGGTGGAAAGCGGTTTGTGCTGTACCCAGGTTTTGGTGGCGATGGGCCTCGAAGCCAGGGGCGAAGAGAACGCCCAGATGGTGGACGCCGTTGCCACCCTTTGCGGCGGTATGCGGATCGGCAAGCTTTGCGGCGCGCTTTCCGGCGGCGCTTGCATGCTGGGGCTTTTTAATAAAGAATTGGCCAGGGATAAAATGGTGCCGGAACTGTCAGAATGGTTTCAAGAGGCCTATGGCAATGTCGACTGCCTGGAAATCTTAAAAGGGGACATGCAAAACCGCGTCCAAGTCTGCCCCGGCCTGATCGAAAACGTTTACCTGCAAGCGAAAGAGATCCTGTTTGAAAACGGTTTTGATCTGGATGAAATGAGAGAAATGAGAGAAATGAGAGAAGAGAGCGCAAAAAAATGATGACGCTGCCCGTCACCCCACTGGAGGCCTGGATCGTCGCGGGAAGCAAAGCCGCCGACGCCGCCGCTCTGGAAGCGGAGCAGTTGCGGCGTTTGCGCCGCACCGTCGCCTATGCGCGATCCCATAGCGCCTTTTATCGCCGCCATCTCGCCGCCATCGCCCTGGAGGAGCTGCGAACCCCCGGGGATTTGGCGGCGCTGCCCTTTACCGATGCCGACATGCTGCGGGCCGATCCTTTGTCCTGGCTGCGTTGGCCAAGGAGATCCAGCGCATCGTTACGCTGGAAAGCTCCGGCACCGAAGGAGGCCCCAAACGGGTCTTTTTCACCGGGGCGGACCAGGAATTGACGATAGATTTTTTTGCCCACGGAATGCGCACGCTGGTGGATCCGCCGGGCCCGGTCTTGATCCTGATGCCCGGCGCGCGGCCCGGCAGCATCGGCGATCTGTTGGCGAAGGGCCTGGCCCGCCAAGAAATTGGCAGCGTGGCCTTTGGCCCCGTCGCCGACCTGGACGCCGCCTATCGGGCGCTGCTGTCCTCCCGGGCCCGCTGCATCGTGGGGATTCCCAACCAGGTTTTGGCCCTGGCCCGCTATGGCCGGGAAAGGGGCAATCGGGAGCGGGCCCATATCGATACGGTGCTTTTAAGCGCCGATTATGTGCCGAAATCCCTCTGCCGCGTACTGGAATCGCTGTGGCAATGCCGGGTTTTTGCCCATTATGGCACGACGGAAACGGGCCTCGGCGGCGGCGTGGAATGCGCCGCCCGGGACGGTTATCATCTGCGGGAAATGGATCTGCTGCTGGAAATTGTCGATCCCGCCACCGGCCGGGCCTTGCCCGCCGGAGAAGAGGGAGAGGTGGTGTTCAGCACCTTAACCCGGCAAGGCGCCCTTTATCCGCTATCGCACCGGGGACAGCCGTTTTCTGACGTCGCCTTCCTGCGGCAGCTTTTGCGCCGCCTGGCCCGGTTTCCGGCCGGCTGCGGGGCATCGTGACCTTGAAGAAGGCTTTGCCCTCTCCCAGCCGCAGTTGGATGAAGGGCTTTGTTCCCCCTGCCGGAAATACTGGATTTTCGCGCCGCCATCGAGGAAAAGGCGCTGTTGCTGGACGTCGCCGGTATTCGTGCCCCGTCCGGGGCGGCGGTGCGGGCCGCCGTCGCGGCACTCTGCTGCCGGGGAGCGGCTGGCGGCTGGAGCTTTCCGCTTCACGCCGCTGACCGGCTTTGAAAACCGGGGTACCTGGAAACGTACCATCGACGACCGGCGCAAACCACCCAAGACGGAAAGGAAGAGAGAACCATGACGAGAGAAATCATCACCGCCGCCCAGGAACTGCTTCAGAGGGCGATTCCTTCGCCCTGGCCACCATCGTGGCGCAAAAGGGCATACGCCGCGGCATACCGGCGCCCAGATGCTGATCCGGCCCGACGGCACCATCGCCGGCACCATCGGCGGCGGCCTGGTGGAGGCGACGGCCCGGGCGGCGGGGGCGGAAGTGCTGGAAACCGCCTGTCCCCATTTGCTGGAATTTGAGATGAAAGCCGGTTCCGCGGCGGAAGAAGGCATGGCCTGCGGTGGCGAGGTGGAAATCTGGATCGACTATGTGAACGGCGGCGATATGGCCTGCCGGGAGGTGTATCAGGCATTGGAGGATGTGATCCACCGCGCAAAAGGTTGGCACGGCTTTTACTTGCCGGAACCGGGGCAAAATCCGGCCAGGGCATGGCCTGCCGCCAATGCCTGATCCTGGCCGACGGCAGCGTCGGCCGCTTTCCTGGGGGAACCGGGGCTGCTTCATAAGATGAAGGGCTATGACGTATTCACCCTATCGGAAACGGCCGGATGTACCTGCAACCGCTGGGGGCCGACGGCCGGGTATTGGTCTTTGGCGCCGACCATGTCGGTGAAAAACTGGCCCCGGTGGCAAAAAGCGTCGGCTTCGAGGTCATCGTCATGGACGACCGGGAGGTTGCCGTGGTGGCGCTTTCCCGGCGCCGATGGCTACGGGTGCTCGGCTCTTTTCAAGACGATCTATTTCAGGGTTTGGGGGATCTCTCGGATACCTATTGCGTGATTCTGACCCGGGGCCACCTTCATGATAAGGAAGTGCTGGCGGCCTGTTTGAAAACGGGGGCGCGCTATATCGGCATGATCGGCAGCCGCAAGAAGACAAAGGCCGTCTTTACCGCCTTGCAGGAGGAAGGTTCAGCGATGCGGAAATCGCCCGCTGCTATGCGCCGATCAGCGGTACTCAAAATCGGCGCCGAAACGCCGGAGGAAATCGCCGTCAGCATCGCCGGGGAACTGATCGCCGTTCGGGCTTTGGGGCATGCTTCGATGGGCGCTGAACGGGCCGCCGCTCTGATCCTGGCCGCCGGCGCTTTCCTCTCGGATGGGGGGAGTGAAGCCTTTGCTGCCATTGGGGCGGTATGCGCTGGATCGGGTCATCGGCGCTTATCTCGGCGCCGGCATTGACGATATCCGGGTGGTTTTGGGCCACCGGCGGGAGGAGATTGCCGCCAAACTCTTTCCGGGAAGAGGTGACCTTCGTGGAAAATGCCGGTTATCGGCAGGGCATGCTCTCTTCCCTCCGCCGCGGCATCGCTAGCCTGCCGCCGGAACGCCAAATGTTTTTTTTGCACCCCGCCGACATTGCCGGGGTCGCCGCCGATACCCCGGGCCGTTTGTGGCGGCGCTATGCCGAAAGCGGCGGCCCGCTCTTCTACCCCGTCTATGCCGGGGAACGGGGCCATCCCATCCTGGTTTCCGCCGCCATCGGCCGGGAGGTTCTCCGCGGCGACTGGCCCGACGGATTCCGGGGCCTGCTGGGCCGCTATCGCGGCGAGGAGGTGGCGGTGCCGGATCCCCATATCCTGCGGGATATGGACACCCCAGAGGAATATCGGGAGCTGGCGGCCGCCTGCCCCCGGTGGGATCCCCTCGCTTTCGTGGCGGACCTGTTGGCCCGGGCCCCCCTTCCCCCCCAACTCCAAGCCCATTGCGACCGGGTGGCCGCCGCCGCCTCGGCCTGGCAGAGAGCTTTGAACCGCCGGGGCCATTCCTTCGACGGGGCGGCGGTGTATGCCGCCGGCCGCGTTCACGACCTCGCCAAGGGGAACGGGGCCACGCCGCCGTCGCCAAAGGGCGGCTCCTCGCCGTCGGCCAGCCGGAATTGGCGGTTCTTGTCGGCGCCCATATGGGACGGCATCGATCCGAAAAAATCCTGGCCGAAAAGGATCTACTTTTTCTCGCCGATAAGATGGTCATGGGGGATCGTTTCGTCGGCATCGCCGGCCGTTTCGCCGCCGCTTATGAACGCTTCGGCGATCTGCCGGCCCTGCGGGAACGGGAAGCGAAGGCCAGGGCCGTTGCGGCCCAAATCGCCGCCTGCGGCGTCGATGCCGAAAAAACCGCCGCCGCCGCGTCGGAATCCCCCGGAAACGGCCCGGCCGATCCCGGATCATTTGGATGATCCGAATAAGCGGCCAAAGCGGATATGGCGGCGCTATGCCGCCAATGGACATCTGACTGTGGAAAGGAGATCGTTTTGAAACTTCCCCTCTATCTCAAGGCGCTGCTGTTCGCCTTTTTTCCGCTGCTCTTCCTCTATGCCTACCGGGTCATCAATGAGATTGGCCTCGGCCCGGTCTGGCAGGGCAAACAATGGGGGGCCTTTTCCGCCGCTTATCTCGCGGTTTTGGCCTTGGCTTTTCTGGTTGTCGCCTATCTCAGCCTGCTCCTTTGCCGGGAAAAGCCAAAACGGCGCGGTTCCCTCGTGGCGGCGCTGCTGTTCTCTTTGCTGTATCTCGGCCTCATCTTGCTGCCCCAGCAGCTGTTTGGCGCGGTCATCTTGCTGCAAATGGGCGTTCTCCCCGCTTTTTTCGGCTTCTTTGCCCCGATCCCGCCGGTTTTACCGGCCATCCTCTTCTTCGCCGCCCTTTGGAAGCTCGTTTCCCTGCTGAAAAAGTAATGCAATCGTTTTTTCCGTATGGAGGCCACTTGATGGCTGCCTATTGGCGCCTGCAATCGCGGTGAAATATGAGCGCTGCTTTGATTTCTTGACGGCATTAAGAATACAGGCCATTGTTTCGGCATGGAAGGGCGCGACAATGCTGCGGCGGGGTTGACAAAAGCGGCAGTCCTGTGTTCTAATAGAAAATATCTAAAATAGGGGGGTTCGCCGTGGGCATCGTCTACCGGAAAGCAAAAATTGAAGATGTGGAGGACATTCATAAATTGATCATGTCCCATTCCACCAAAGGCGTCATGCTCGCCCGTTCCCGGCAAAGCCTCTATGAAAATGTGCGGGAATATGTGGTGGCGGAGGACGATGGCGAGATCGTCGCCGTGGGCGGCCTGCGCATTCTTTGGAACGACCTGGCGGAGGTGCGTTCCCTCGTCGTCACCGATTCCTATAGTCGGCAAGGCGTCGGCAGCCGCATCGTCGCCGAATTGGAGGAAGAAGCGCGGGAGCTGGGCTTGCCCAAGCTGTTTGCCCTTACCTACCAGGCGGGCTTCTTTCGGAAGAACGGCTATGAGGAAGTACCCCACAAAAGCCTGCCCCAAAAGGTTTGGCGGGATTGCATCGACTGTCCCAAATTCCCGGAATGCGAGGAGGTCGCGGTGGTAAAACCGTTATAACCGGCAGCGAGATAAAGTTTTGCCCGGTATGGCGAGTGTAGGCGGCCAAGGCCCCGGTTTCAAAACCCCGGTTCCCCATGATGCCCCGGCACATGATGGACCCCGGGGTTTTTTTGCGTCCCGCTCTCCGGGAAGGCCGCAGGCTTTTTCACCCGCCTGGGGCCATAAGCATGAAGCGGCCGTTTCCCGAATAGGATAAGGGGGAGGGATCGTAAAATGAGCAAAAAGGATCGCTGGAACGAAGTGATGACCGACGTACTGTCGGTTCCCGGCGAAATCGTCTACCACATGCCGCGGATTGTCCTCACCGGGGATCGCAGCCTCTTTCTGGAAAACCACAATGGCATCCTTCACTATCAGGAGGACCTGATCAAGATCGCCTATCGCGGCGGCAATCTGGAAATTTGCGGCGAAGGGCTGACGCTGCCGGTTCTAAAACCCGATGAATTGGTCGTCGAAGGCAAAATTAAAAGCATCGCCTTTGTCAATCTGATTTAACGATATACGGATGAAACGGCTGCGGCAGCCAAGTGCCGCCGGTGCGGCCCGATCGACCCGTCGGCTTCCGGGCGCCGACCCGCTCCAACGGCACCGGCATCGGTTCCGTCCGCCCCCTCAGCCGACTTTTGGCTTTTTGCCCCCTTTCATCGTTGTTTGCGAAGGAGGACGCTATGTTCAGCCACCGTCTCGCCGGGTTTTGCCGTTTGCGCATCGTCGGCGGCGCCCAGGAGCGCTTCATCAACCTGGCCACCCAAAGAAATATCGAAATTTGGAACCTCAGGGATTTGGGCGGCGGCGTGCTGTTGGCCGATGTTTCTCTCAGGAGCTTAAAGGCGGTGCGCTATGTGGCCAAGGCCGCCGGCTGTAGCCTGGAAGTTATAGAAAAACAGGGGCTGCCGATCACCCTGCGCCGCCTGCGCCGCAGGAAATCGTTTTTATCCGCCCTCGTCGTCGGCTTTCTGCTGCTCGTTCTGTTCTCCCAAAGCATCCTCAAGGTGGAAATCGAAACGGAAAAAGCCCTGACGGCCCAGGAGAAGGCCAAAATTCTCGCGATCTCGGCGGCCCATGGCATCCGGCCCTATGCCCTCGCCTGGGAGCTCGATTGGCAGGCGGCGGCGGAGGACATTCTGCGGCGCACCGACGGATATGCCTGGGTCGGCTTTCGGAAGGACGGTGTTTTTGTCCAAATCCGGCTGGTGGAACGGGAAAAACCGCCGCCGGAAAACGATGGGATCGGCGACATCGTCGCCAAAAGCGACGGCGTCGTCCGTGAAATATTTGTGATGAAAGGGCAAAAGAAGGTGGAAGTCGGCGTCGCGGTGCGGGCCGGTGACGTGCTCATCTCCGGCACCGTGACACCGGCGGAGCCCGGCACAGGTTCCGCTTATTCGGTGCATCCTGAGGGGCTGGTGCGCGGTTCCGTCTGGTACGAGCGACGGCTTCCTGCGGCATCGGCGAGCTGAAGCCGCGGCCCACCGGTGTCCACCAGGATTATATCGGCCTGTATTGGAAGGAACGGGAATATGTGCTTTGGGGGGCGAAAGAGAACGGCTTCGTCGACTATGAGGAGAAAAAAACAAACCGCCATTGGGGCCCTCTGCGGCTGGAATTGGTAAACCGGGAGGAACTGGCGGTGAAAGAAGGCGGATACAGCGAGGAGGAAGCGCAAAATCGCGCTGGAACGGGCTCCGCCATGCTGGTAACGAAGATCGCCGCCGGCGCCCGCATCGTGAAGGAGGAAGCCTTCCCCGTGGCCGGGAATGGGGAGGGCGTGACGGTGCGGCTGGTGGTGGAAACCTATGGAGATTTGGGGAATTTTGTTCCCGCCGCCGGGGAAAAAGAGGTAAATTGACGGAAAAAGGCCCCCGCCGCTGTTTTCTATGCATTTTGCCTTTTTCATAAGCCCTTATAAACGAAGGTTTCTGCAAAACTATTCATAAACTGAATACTATACAGAGCAAACTTTGTCGAAACTTTATTCCAAAATGGTCGTACCTTGCAAGGCGGTGCCTTCAAGCAGGCATTTTAAAATTTTCATTTCTAAAAAAGAATCTTGATTTTTTCCCCGCCCCCGTCGGGTTTGCATTATGCGGGCGATTCATTTTTTCGCCGCCCCCTAAGACCGGGAACAGGCGCAAAGATCATAAAGCGAAAAACCGTTCCCGCAATGCTGTGGATATTTAGAATAAAAAAAATGGATATTGCATAGAATGCCAAGGCCACAAGCTGGGGAATCCTTGCGGGCGGCGATTTGACAGTCATGCAACAAATGGGTATAATATTGACAAAGTTGGAAGGAGGTGTTCATGTCTTCTGCTGAAAGAGATGGGGCCAAAGCGCCAAAATCCCGAAAAGCCGGCATTGTAATCTCTGCAATACTTCTTTTCTTTATGCTCGGTTCTGGCGTTTGGGCTTATTATGCGTCGCAAAAACATTTGACCATTTCGATCGATGGGAGCGAACGCAGTGTCTATACCTTCTCGGATACGGTTGAGGGTGTGCTGGCGGAGATCGGCATTGTGCTTGGGGAAAACGACGGCATCAATGCCGCTTTGGATCAGAAGTTGGAGGACCAACAACGGATAGAAATAAAGAGGGCCGTAGACATTGCGATTCAAGCGGATGGCGAAGAAATAAAACTAAATACAGTCCCGACCACGGTAGGGGAGATATTGATGATGAACGGTATCCTGCTGGGTGAAAACGACGCGGTGGAACCGGGAGTTGAAGATGTGGTAGGGGACGGCACGGTGATTGTCGTCAGCCGTGTGGAGACGGAATTCATAACCCGCGAATATACAATTGATTATCCTGTCGAGATTAAAAAAGACAGCACATTGGCGGCTGGAAAGAAGAAGACATTGCAAGCCGGTGTAAACGGCACAAAAAAGGAAGTTTATAAAGTAACGTATATTGATGGAGAAGTGTCCGGAAAGGAACTTGTTTCCCGGGAAGTGTTGGATCCTGTTCCGGAAATCATCGCCCAAGGTAACTACGAGGTCGCGTCCCGCTCCCAATCGGGTACGGCCAAGACCAGTACCGGCAGTGGCACCTCCGCATCAAGTTCATCTAAAGGAACGGCGCCGAACGGCATGAGCTATACAAAAGTATTGACTTGCAAAGCGACGGCCTATACCCACGATGGCAGCAAAACGAAAATGGGTACTACCCCAAGAGTTGGCGCCATCGCTGTGGATCCGAGCGTGATTCCTCTGGGATCGAAGTTGTATGTGGAAGGTTACGGGTTCTGTGTCGCCGAGGATACCGGTGGCGCCATCAAAGGCAATAAAGTGGACGTATTTTTGGATACGGAAGCCGAATGTGTAAATTGGGGTGTGAAAACGTTGAAGGTCTGGATTTTGGAATAAGGGCGCTGTCCCGCCATGATCCGGCCAAAAACTGACTAAACGAACTTTGCATTTTGATAATGAAAAAGAGGGAGGCGCGGTTGCGCCTCCCTTAGTTTGTAGACAAAGTCAAGAAGCCGACGCGCCTACGGCGCTATAGATTGAGATACCTGAAAGCGGGGCCTGGCCCCCGTTCAGACGATCCCCTGTTATACAATAAATTTTTCGACGCCACGTTCCATGTAACGGCTGCCGATCCTTTCCCAAAATCTTTTTGCGGATCGTCCAAGGTCGCTGCGCAGGGAGTTTTTCTTCAGTCTAAGGGGGAGGCGCGGTTGCGCCTCCCTCTCAGACTATCAATAAACGGCCGATGACGCCATTGCCCAAAAGACCGGCCCCTTACCTCTCCATATCTGCGGGCAGGCCTTTTGTGCGCGCCCGGCCCCAGGCCGCTTCTTGAAGCCTTTCGGTCTGTAGCCCAATGCCGCCGGTTTTCTTGCCGCCCCTTTTCAAATCCCTTATTTGTGGTACAATAAAGCCAGTACGGCATTGGGGAGGACAAATGGCAGACCGGTTATTGGAAACAAGAACCCGAATTTTAATGAAAAAGCACGATTTCCGTTTTAAAAAGAGGCTGGGCCAAAACTTCCTGGTGGATCCGGATTGCCTCCGGGCCGTCGCCGCGGGGCTAAGCCCCGATGATATGGCGCTGGAGATCGGCCCGGGCATGGGGTTTTTAACGGCGGCCCTGGCGGAAACCGCCGGTTTCGTCTATGGCGTTGAGCTTGACCGGGAACTGGTGGCGATTTTGGAAGAAGTGTTTGCCGGGGAGGGGCGGGTGCGGATCGTCCAGGGCGACGGCCTGAAGCTCGATTTCGCCGCGGTGGCCGCCGCCGGCGCGGAACGGGGCTTTACGGGGCCTTTCCGCATCGTCGCCAATTTGCCTTATTATATCACAACGCCATTGCTCTTCCATTTCCTGGAAAACCGCGGTTTCTGGTCGGATATGACCTTGATGGTGCAGAAGGAAGTGGCGGAGCGGATCGTCGCCGCCCCCGGCGGCAAGGCTTACGGCGTGCTGACCCTGTCGGTGGCCTATGACGCCGACGCGGAAATTCTTTTTACCCTGCCCCCCACCGCCTTTCGTCCGGCGCCTAAGGTGGAATCGGCGGTGCTGCGGCTGACCCGGCGGGAAGCGCCCCCCGCGCCGGTGGCGGATCGGGCCGGTTTCAAGAAGCTGGTGCAGGCGGCCTTCGCCCAAAGGCGGAAAACACTGGCCAATGCCTTGGCCCAGGGCGGCCTGGGCCTCGGCAAGGAAGAGGCATTGTCGCTGCTGGCCGCCGCCGGCATCGACCCGTCGCGCCGGGGGGAAACCTTGTCCTTCGCGGAGTTTGCCGCTTTGGCCAATCATTGGGCCGCCGCCATTGATGTTTAAAAGGGCCGCCGCCCAAGCCGACGGCGGAACAATGAGAGGAAAGCGCGGATAAAAAAACCGGCCCGGCCATACGCTTAAAACGGATGGCGGGCCGGTTGCCTTCCCGGCCTTTAGAGTACGAAAAGATTAAAAAGCTGCTTGCTTTGGTTGATGACGGTATAGCGGAAGCCTTTGGCGTCCAAACGGTCGAGCAGGGGCTGATAATCGTCGGGGCTTTGCAGCTCAATTCCGACGAGGGTGGGGCCCTTTTCCTTATTGTTCGATTTCGTGTATTCGAAGCGGGTAATGTCGTCATTGGGGCCCAAAACCTCCTACGAATTCCTTTAAAGCGCCGGGACAGCACAGGAAATCGATGATGAAGTAATGCTGTAGATTTTCATAAAGCAAGGATCGTTCCTTGATCTCCTGCATACGGGAGATGTCATTGTTGCCGCCGCTGATGACGGCGACGACGTTTTTTCCGGCGATCCTGTCCTTGCCGGTAGCGCCGCCAAGGAAAGGAGCCCCGGCGGTCAAAACGATGGCGCAATGGTTATAGAGGACAGGATGGAAGTGCAGATTTTCCCTTCCGGAACGGCGACGATGTCGTCGAGGACTTCTTTGCAAATCGCATAGGTCAATTCCCCGACCCGTTTGACCGCCGCGCCGTCCACAAAACGATCCACCTCCGGAAGAGGGTCACTTCGCCCCGTTCCAGAGAAGCTTCATCGAAGCGCCGCCCAGCGGCTCACGCCGATGATCTTGGTTTCCGGGCTGATCTGCCTTGCTGTAAGCGCCGATACCGGCGGCCAGGCCGCCACCGCCGCCGATCGGGGCGAAGATATGATCGATTTTTCCCACCCGGTCGTTCAAGATTTCCAGGCCGATGCTGCTAGCCCGCGATGACGAGGGGATCGTCAAAGGGGTGGATGAAAACCATGCCCTGCTCGCGGCAAAAATTCTGGGCCGCGGCGCAGGAATCGTCATAGGTATCGCCTTTGAGGACGATGTCGACGCAGCCATTGCCGAAGCGGCGCACCTGGTCTACCTTCTGTTTCGGCGTTGTCACCGGCATGAAGATCGTGCCGCGGCAGCACGTGCCCGGCAGGAATAGGCGACGCCTTGGGCGTGGTTGCCGGCGCTGGCGCAGACGATGCCATTGTCCGCTCCTCTTGGCTGAGGCGGCTCATCTTATTGTAGCGCCGCGAATCTTAAAAGGAGCGCGCACCGTTTGCAGATCCTCCCGCTTTAAATAGAGATTGCAACCATACATCTCCGACAGGATTTCATTTTTCCAGCGGATCGGTTTTTTAAAATTTGTTGCAAAAGCCCTTTCGGCTTTGATAAATTCCTCAGGGAATTTATTGTGCCTGTATGTCCATTTTGCACCTCCGGGGCTTTTAATTTCCTATTATCCCATATTTCTGTCAACCATTCAAGACATGAATACGAAAAATCGGCTCGAAACAAAGATTTCGGCCGATTTTTGTTTGTGAACCGGGCTGTTTTAAATGAATGCCAATGATTGCAACCCCACGCTTTTGATGGCTGTTTTCACAATATGGATCCGGTGAAAGGCAACGGCCATTTTAACCCGACTTATTGTCGGTAGTTCTCGAGCCGCACAATTTTTTTCTATGTGTAATGACCGCAGCGTGATCCGGCAAAAAGTTCATTGATCGCGCAATCCGATAAGAAATTGTAGTTTTTGGCCCTTTTCCCATTGACAGGGGCCTTTTCTTTTGTCATGATGTAGTGGAAGCGTCGGCCGGGGGCGGCGGGCATTCGCAAGTTTCAAGCTTTAAAGGGGAAACATTTATGATCGATCCGGTGGCATTTACGATTTTTGGCTGGCCCATCCGCTGGTATGGCATCTTGATCAGCATTGCCTTTTTGCTCGGCGTCGCCATCGCTTCCCGCCTGGCCAAAAAACGGGGCATCGACAGCGAAGCCTTGTGGAGCATCCTCTTGATCGTCATTCCCGCCGCCATCGTTGGGGCGCGCTTGTATTATGTGCTCTTTCATTGGTCTTATTATCGGGAGGTTCCCGGCGCCATCATTGCCACCTGGCAGGGGGGCCTGGCGATCCACGGCGGCCTTCTGTTCGGCTTGGCCGGGCTGGTTCTGGCCTGCCGCCATTATCGGGAAAATGTTTGGCAGATCGCCGACGTTCTCGTGGCGCCGCTGGCCCTGGGGCAAGCGATCGGCCGCTGGGGGAATTTTATCAACCGGGAGGCCTACGGCACCGCAACCGACCTTCCCTGGGCCATTTCCATCGATGGGGAGATGCGCCATCCGACCTTTCTATATGAATCCATTCTTGATTTCGCCATCTTTTTGCTGTTGCTGTTGTTTTTCCCCCGCGCCAAAAAAGAGGGCAATGTTTTTCTCGCCTATCTCGTGCTCTATTCCGCCGGCCGCTTTTTTATCGAGGGTCTGCGCACCGATAGTCTGATGCTGGGCCCGCTCCGGGCGGCCCAGGTCATGAGCGTAGTTCTGCTTCTCCTGGGCCTTGCCTTGCTCTTTTGGCGCAACCGCGGCGGGAAGAAAGCGGACGAAAAAAATCCGCCAACCAAAGGAAGGCGGAAGCGGAGGAGAGCATAAGCCTTTCCGGCGGGTTCCGGCCGCCGGAAAAGGCCCCGCACTTTATTTTTCCTTTAAAAGGAGCAGAATCTGTTCAAAAAGCGTTTGCAGCAGCTTCTTGTCATCGGTTTTGCTTGCTCCTTGGTTCGGCGATCCGGCCGACGCCGGTTGGGGCGTCATCTGGCTGATCCCCGGCATCCCCATCCCCATGCCGGGCATCTGCGGCATTCCCTGGCCCATGCCGGGCATCTGCGGCATCCCCATGCCCATGCCCATGCTAGGCATCTGTGGCAGCCCCATATTCATGCCGGGCATCTGTGGCATCCCCATGCCGCCCTGGCCCGGGCCGGATCCCTGGCCCATGCCCATGCCCATGCCGGGCACCTGGGGCATTCCCTGGCCCATGCCGGGCATCTGCGGCATCCCCATGCCGCCCTGGCCGCCGAGGAGGCCCGCCAGCGAACCGAGGTTCATATTGCCCATCGGCCCTCCCGCTTGGGGGCCCCCCCCCCCCTGGGGATTTTGGTTGTATTGTCTGAGGGCCTGCACAAGATCGTTTATATTGACTGTTGGGCCGGAATTTCGGCTTCTCTTGCTCATGTTTTCACCTTCTTTCGGCTGATTGTTTCCGTTCTTTATAATAGATAGCGGAAAAAAAGGAAAATATACCGGCTTCCGGCGGCAAACGGGGTAATTTTCCGCTCTTTGCCCGGATCAAGCGGAGAACTTCCCGTCCATGCGGGGTGTCCGCGCCACCCGTAGAAAGGAAAAGATGAATATGGTCAAAACCTATAGCCCCCTGATTCTGGTGGTTCTCGCCTATGGCGTCTATTATCCCGTCATCAGCTTTTTGCTGGGAACCCTTTCGCCGCTGGCCATCGGCGCTTACAGGCTATTGATCGCCAGCGTCCTTTTTGCCCTGATGCTGACCTTCACCTCCTCCTGGAAGCGGGTGCCCAAGCAACTTTTCCTCCATCTGCTCTGTTTGGCCGTCGCCGGTTATTATCTCAATGCCGTGATCTACAATTTCGGCCTCAAATTTTGCGACGCCGTCACCGGCGCTCTCGTATTCTCCCTTTCGCCGCTGCTTTCGGCGGTTTTTGCCCGCATTATTTTGAAAGAAGATTTTTCCGGTTGGAAGATCGCCGGCTCCGTCATCGCCCTCACCGGTGTCTTTCTCGTCGTGGGCCGCGGCACCGGCGTTAATTTTTCTTTGGGCCTGCTCATTTTGTTTATTGGCGCCGCCGGCTATGGCCTTGCGATGATCTCCGCCAAATACCTCGTCGAGGTTCTGGGATTTTTGGCGGCGACGGCTTATGCCACCTTCATCGCCGCCGCCCTGGCCAGCGTGACCCTGCTCTTATCCCCGTCGCCGGTTTTCACACACTTGCCCTTGTTCGAAACCGTGCTTTTATTGGCCAGCAGCTTGATCCTGGTCTCCAATCTGATTTGGAACCGGGCGATTCCGATTGTCGGCGTCGTCAAAACGACGGTTTTAAACAATATTTCCCCCGTCGTCACGATGGTGACCAGCGCCGTATTTCTCGGCGATGAGATTTTGCCCATTCAGATCGGCGGCGCCCTCCTGATTTTGGCCGGCGTCAGCTCCGTTGTTTTGGCCAAGGGAAAAGCGGCGTCCCCGCTGGAAACAGTGGAAGCCGCGGCGGCGGAGATTTCGGCGGTTCCGGAAATCCCGGTGGTTCTGGCGGAAGAAGCGGGCTATAGGCAAAAGGGTTTTTAAAAAGCCCGGGCAACCCTCGGATCAAGCATGGGACGGCGATGGCTGCCCCGGCCCCGCTTTCAAGCATTAAACTTTTTTGCGCCGTGGGCGCGTCGGGCTTGCAGACTTTATCTGCAAGCTCGATTGACTTTTGGGGCAAAATCATTTAACCTTATAAATCATATAAGGCAATATTCTATAAGAAATGAAATGGTGGTGATCATCGAATGGGCCAATATGGCAGGGAAGACATTTTGGCAAGCGCCCGGGAACACCAGGTGCGTTTTATCCGCTTGCAGTTTAGCGATGTATTGCCTTCCGGGATTTTAAAAATGTGGCATTACCCGTCAGCTGGTGGAAAAGCTCTCAACGGCGAGATGATGTTCGACGGTTCCTCGGTGGAAGGTTTTGTGCGCATCGAAGATCGGATATGTATCTAAAGCCGGATTACAATACATGGCAGATTTCCCCTGGGAACACCAGAAAGAGGGCATCGCGCGGCTAATCTGCGATGTATACGATCACAATGACCGGCCCTTTGAAGGGGACCCCCGCTATGTGTTGAAGCGGGCCATCGCCGCGGCGGCGGAAATGGGGCTGGAAATGCATGTCGGCCCCGAAGCGGAATTCTTTTTGTTTCATACCGACGCCGGTGGCGCGCCCACGCTGCTCACCCACGACAATGCCGCGTATTTTGACCTTTCCCCGGTGGATCTGGGGAAAATGCCCGCCGCGATATGATCATCGCTTTGGAAGAGATGGGCTATGAGATCGAGGCCTCCCACCACGAATGCGCGCCGGGCCAGCACGAGATCGACTTCAAGTATGACGGGGCCCTCCAGGCCGCCGATAAAATTCAAACCTTCAAACTGATTGTGCGGATGGTGGCCCAGCAGCACGGGCTCCACGCCTCCTTTATGCCTAAGCCCATTGCCGGCATCGCCGGTTCCGGTATGCATATGAACCAAAGCCTCAGCCGGAATGGGGAAAACGTTTTCTATGACCCCGAAGGCAAAGACGGCCTGTCGGAGATCGCCTATTTTTATATCGGCGGCCTTCTGAAACACGCGAAAGCGATCACGGCGATCACCAACCCCACCGTCAATTCCTATAAGCGGCTGATCTCCGGTTATGAAGCGCCGGTTTATATCGCCTGGTCCGGGAAGAACCGCAGCCCCTTGGTGCGGATTCCCACCAGAAGGGGCAATTCCACCCGGGTGGAGATGCGCAGCCCGATCCTGCTGCAACCCTATCTGGCGGAAGCGGTGATGCTCACCGCCGGCCTCGACGGCATCAAAAACCGGATTGCGCCGCCGCCGGCCTGCAATTACAATCTCTATGCCTCAGCCCGCCGAAAGGCTGGGCAAGGAATCGAGCTTTGCCGGAAAGCCTCCGGGACACCATCAAGGAATTGAAGAACAATGTCGTCATTTCCGGGCTTTGGGTACCCATGTCTTTAACTGTTTTACCGAGGCGAAGCGGAAAGAGTGGGCCAGCTATCGCTCGGCGGTCACCCCGCGGAGGTAGACCAGTATCTGACGAAGTTTTAAAGAAGCGCCGCTGAAGGAGGGTAAGCCGATGGAATTTACCAAGATGGAAGGGGCGGGCAATGATTTTATCCTGATCGACGCCGGAAACGGCATGCAAGATTTACCGGCCCTCGCCCGGCGGATCTGCCACCGGCATTTCGGCATCGGCGCCGACGGGGTATTGCTGCTCTTACCTTCCGAGCGGGCGGACCTGCATGGTGATCCTCAACAGCGACGGCAGCAGGCGCAATGTGCGGCAATGGCATCCGCTGCTTCGCTTTATACGCATATGAAAAGGAAGTATCGTCGGCAATGAACCCTTTGCGGTGGAAACCGGCGCCGGCATCATCCGCCCACAGTTGGTATTCGACGGTGAAAAGGCCGTTAAAGTTCGGGTCGACATGGGGGTTCCGGAATTTCGGCCGCGGAAAATCCCGTGGCCGTCGACGGCAACGAAGCGCTGCGGCATACCGTAACCGTCGGCGGCAGGGATTGGATTTTCAGCGCCGTCTCGATGGGAAATCCCCATTGCGTGCTTTTTGTTGACGAACCCGCCGCCCTCATCGGGACTTTGGGCCCGGTTTTGGAAGCCCACCCCCTTTTCCCGGCGCATACGAATGTGGAATTCGTGCGGCGCATCGGCCCCGACGCGGTGGAAATGCGGGTCTATGAACGGGGCTGCGGCGAAACCTTGGCCTGCGGCACCGGCGGCGCCGCGGCGGTGGCCGCCGGCATCCGCCTGGGAGTGCTGGAAAATAAGGTTACGGTGCATCTCCTCGGCGGCGATCTCGAATATACCCAGGCGGACGACGGCCACCTCTGGATGACCGGCCCGGCGCGGAAAATCGCCTGGGGTGAATATAATCTTGAAGACTGAAAGGTGGAATTTTGTGTATGAAAAAAGAAGCCCAGCGCATCCAGGGCTTGCCCCCCTATCTTTTCGCGGGGATTGAAAAAAAGACCCGGGAATGCCGGGAACAGGGCATCGATCTGATCAGCTTCGGCATTGGCGATCCGGATCAACCGACGCCGGATTTCATCATCGAAAAAGCCGCCCAAGAGCTGTGGAACCCCGCCAACCATCAATACCCCTCTTCCATTGGTATGCCTGCCTTCAAAGAAGCGGTGGCCCGCTGGTACCGGCGGCGCTTTGGCGTCGAGCTGGACCCCAAGAAGGAAGTGGTGAACCTGATCGGTTCCAAAGAGGGGATCGCCAATATCAATTACTGTTATGTGGACCCCGGCGACATCAATCTTGTGCCGGATCCGGGCTATCCCGTTTATGGCATCGGCACCCTTTTGGCCGGCGGCAGCCCCTATTATCTGCCATTGAAAGAGGAAAACGGCTTTCTGCCGGATCTGGAGGCGATCCCCCGGGACATTGCCGACCGGGCGAAAATCCTCTGGATCAACTATCCCAACAATCCCACCGGCGCCTGCGCCGATCTCGCCTTCTTCAACCGGGTGGTGGCCTTTGCGAAGCGGCATGACCTGCTCGTCTGCCACGACAATGCCTATTCGGAAATTTCTTATGACGGTTATGTGCCCCCCAGCTTTTTGGAGGCGGAAGGGGCGAAAGACGTCGGCATCGAATTCAGCTCCCTGTCAAAACCCTTCAATATGACCGGCTGGCGGGTGGGGTTCGCCGTCGGCAACCGGGAAGTGATTGAAACTTTGGGCCGTTATAAAAGCAATGTGGATTCCGGCGCTTTTCAGCCGCTGCAATATGCCGCGCTGGCGGGCCTCGACAGCGACCAGAGCAGCCTCGCCGCATTGCGCCGCATGTACCGGGCCCGGCGGGATTTGATGGTGGAAACCTTCAATGGCTTGGGTTGGAACCTCACGCCGCCAAAGGCCACATTCTATATCTGGGCACCGGTACCCAAGGGCTTCACCTCCGCTTCCTTCACCGAATATGTGCTGGAAAAGACCGGGATCGTCATCACCCCCGGCAGCGGTTACGGCCCCAATGGCGAAGGGTATTTCAGGATTTCCCTCACCATCCCGGAAGAGCGGATCCGGGAGGCGGCCATGCGGCTGAAAGCCCATCTCGGCCCGGTTTCGTTCTGATGGAGGTGTTTTATACGGCGGCGAAGGTCAACTTCTTTTTGCGCATCGGCGCGAAGGGGCGGGATGGCGATCACGACCTCACCAGCGTGATGCAGTCCGTCGCCTTTTTTGACCGGGTCGCCATCGCTTTCGGCCAAACGGAATTCTCCCTTCGGGTTGTGGGGGGCGACGCGGGCCCGGTGGCGGGCAATATCGTCACGAAAACCTGGCGGCTGCTGAAAGAGACCTTTTCCCTGCCGGGAGAAATCGCCGTTTCCAGTGACAAGCGGCTGCCGGTGGCGGCGGGCCTCGCCGGCGGCACCGGCAATGGCGCCGCCATCTTTCAAGCGGTGGCGGATCGCTATGTGCCGGGTTTGATGGATCGGCCGGATCTGGCCCGCCGCATCGGTTCCGATATGCCCTTCTGTTTGCGGGGCGGCACCGCCTTGGTGGAAGGTAGCGGGGAAAAGGTTTCGGCCCTGTCGCCGCCGCCCCCCATGTGGCTGCTTTTGGTGAATCCCGGCTTTCCCATTGCCACGAAAGCGCTGTTCGCGGCTTATGATGAAGCGCCGCCGCCGCAAACGGCGAAAATGGCGCAGGTGGCCGCGGTCCGGCGCGGCGATTGGGCATGGCTTCGCCGGGACTTGCGCAATGATTTTACCGGCGTGGCGCTAAAGACCTACCCGGAACTGGAAAATATCTATGCTTGGTTCCGGGCCGGCGGCTATCGGCCCCTTTTAAGCGGCAGCGGCCCCAGCGTCTATGCCATTGTTGACGATGCGGAGCAGGCGAGGGCCTATGGCGCTTCGCTGCCGCCGGCCTGGGGCCGGGCCTGGACGGTAAAAACGGCGGAAAAGGGGGTGTACCGTGAAAGAGAAATTGTTGCCGGTGAAGCTGGAACCGTATCAACCGCTCCGCCAGGTGGTATTTGGGCCCTGCGGAGGCCGATCCTGAGCGGCCATTTTAAACCCGGAGATCGGCTGCTGATGGAAGTGCAGGTCGCCGATGAACTGGGGTCAGCCGCACGCTGGTGCGGGAAGCCATCCGTTTTTTAGAACAGAAGGCTTCGTCATCATGGTGCCCTGAAAGGGGCCTATGTCGCCGGGGTGACCTTAAAGGACATCGCCGACGTTTTTGAGATCCGCGCCTCTTTTGGAATCCTTGGCCTGCAGTCTGCGGCGGAACGGATCACCGACGGGGAACTGGACGATCTGGAAAGGCAGCTCTATCTGATGACGGATTCCACCCGCACCGAAGATCCGGTCAAATGGGTGGAAACCGATACGGCCCTCCACGCCATCATCTATAAAGCCAGCCGCAATGAGCGGCTGATGCAAATTTTAAGCCACCTGCAGGAACCGATCCAACGGTTGCGCACCGCTTCCCTCTTCCCGGCCGGCTCCAGGTCGCGGTGGCGGAGCATAAGCGGTTGGTGGAAGCGATCTATGAGCGCGATGCCGACCTTGGGTTCGTCTTTGGCGAAAACGCATATTGAAAATGCCGAACAAAGCATGATGAATGCGTTGAAAACCTTCCGGATTTTGCCTGACCGCATTGTCCCTCCAAACCGAAAAATTAAGCCCACAAAGCGCAAAAAGTAAAACGCAATTTTTTCATATTTTTCTCCGTCGCTGGCAGGAAGTCATGCTTTTGCGTAGAATCCTCTATATGAGCCGTCTGGGGGCTGGGGCAAGCCCTGCTGCAATGGGCGCCACTGCAAAGCGCCGGTACGCCGTCCCTTCGCCCCGCTGAGGATGTGGCGCCGGCCGGGAAAAAGCCGTGTAAGAGAGATAACATTTGGAGGGATCATCGTGAATATTACAGATGTCCGCGTCAGAAAATTCTGGCGGAAGGGAAAATGAAAGCCATCGTATCCGTAACCCTTGACGATTTTCTGGTAGTGCACGACGTGAAAGTGGTGGACGGGCAAAACGGCTGTTCGTCGCCATGCCCAGCAGAAAAATGCCGACGGGGGAGTTCCGCGATATTGTCCATCCCATTTCCCAGGAAGCAAGGACGTCCTGCAAACGAAGGTATTGGCCAAATATCGGGAAGCCTTGGACGAAGGGATGGCGTGCGGCGGGATCGCTGTGAAACGAAAGCCAGCACAGAATTGAAGAAAACAACAATGGAGCATACTATGTTTGTCATAGATGCTTCTTTGTTTCTTTGCGGAGGTGTCAACTTGTCGAATCTATATGCCATTATTTTAGCGGCGGGCAAAGGAACGCGCATGAAATCGGTGAAGCCTAAGGTGCTCCATGAAATCGCCGGTTTGCCGATGCTGCAACAGCGTCATCGCGGCGGGTGAAGCCCACCGGCGCCGATCTCCTCAACGTTGTATCACGGCGCCGCCCAGGTTGATGGCGCTGGCGGGGCAATGCCGTTTCGCTCTTCAGGAAGTGCAGCTCGGCACTGGCCACGGCGTCAGCGTGCGCGCTGCCCCACATCGAGCATGGCGGAGGGAACGGCGCTTGTCCTCTGCGGCGATACCCCCCAGTTGCGGCCGGAAACCATGCGCGATCTGCTTTCTACCATCGGGAACAAGCCGCCGCCTGTACGGTGTTGACCGCCCAGATGACGGAACCTGGCGCTATGGCCGCATCGTTCGGGACGGCGAAAGGATCCTGCGCATCGTCGAGGAGAGACGCCTCCGCATCGGAAAAGGCGATCACCGAAATCAACAGCGGCGTTTACTGCTTCTCCTCGCCCCGCCGCGCCGGGCGCTTTCCCAGCTGAAGAACGACAATGATCAGGTGAACACGACCTCACCGGATGTATTGGCGGCTTTCGTCGCCCAAGGATTGCCGGTGGCGGGGCGCTGGCCGCCGCCGCCGAGAGATCGCCGGCGCCAAATGACCGCCGCCAGCTGTTCAGGCGGAAAAGGCTTTGGGGCCAAAGAAAAAGGAAGAGCTGATGCTCTCCGGCGTAACATTGGTGGATCCCGACAGCCTTTGGGTGGCGATGGACGCTGGCGATGCCGGCGCCGACACCGTCATCGAACCGCAAACGGTGATCCGCAAAGGCGATGTATCGGCAAGGATGCCGTCATCGGCCCATCGGCGGACATCGCCGCTTCCGAAATCGGCGACGGCAGCCGGGTCTGCCACAGCGTTTTAAACGCGGCGCATGGGAAAGCACTGCAATATCGGGCCCTTTGCCTAATCGGTGCCCCGGCACGGTGTTGGCGGATCATGTCAAGGTCGGGGATTTTGTGGAACTGAAAAAAACGGTGGTGGGCGAAGGCTCCAAGGTGCCCCACCATTCCTATGTGGGGGACACGGCGATCGGCCGCGGCGTCAATGTGGGCTGCGGCACCATCACCTGCAATTATGACGGCTTCCATAAATATGAAACCGTCATCGAGGATCAGGCCTTCATCGGCAGCAATACAAGCCTGGTGGCCCCGGTCACCGTGGGCCGCGGCGCGATCATCGGCGCTGGCAGCGTCATCACCGCCGATGTGCCGGCGGACGCCCTCGCCGTCGCCCGGAGCCGCCAGGAAAATCGGCGGGGTTGGGCGAAGAAATTCAGAGAATGGAAAACAAGGCAATAGATTCGCTTTCAAACAAAAAATTTTAAGAGGATAAAGAATAAAAAAGGCAAATATATAGAGTAAAAAGGACTTTTTATTGTTCCGCCGGCGCCAGATTGGCAAAAAACGGCGATGCTTCGGCGCAAGGCCAGGGCCAAAGCTGTCCGAAACGGCCCGCCGGAAGGCGGCGACGGAGCGACCGAAGAAAAGCCGCCGAAATTCGGCAAGGTTCGGTTGGGCAACAATGTCAGACGATGGGGGATTTGTGATGCGTGATATGACCTTGAAAGTATTTGCCGGCAGTTCCCACGAAGGTTTGGCCAAATCCGTGGCGAAACGCCTCGATCTGGACCTGGGCGTTTCCATGGCGAAGAAATTTAAAGACGGGGAAACCAATGTGCTGATCGAGGAGAGCGTGCGCGGTTGCGATGTTTTCGTCATCCAGCCCACCTGCCCGCCGGTGAACGACAATCTGATGGAGTTGTTGATCATGATCGATGCGCTGCGCCGGGCTTCGGCAAAGCGGATCAATGCGGTTTTGCCCTATTATGGCTATGCCCGCCAAGAGAGAAAATCGAAGGCCAGGGATCCCATTTCCGCCAAACTGGTGGCAAATCTGATCACCGCCGCCGGCGCCGACCGGGTGGTGACGATGGACTTGCATGCCGCCGCGATCCAGGGATTTTTCGATATTCCCGTCGATCATCTTTCGGCGGGGCCGATCCTCGCCAAATATTATAAAGAAATTCAGTATGACAATGAAATCGTCGTCGTTTCTCCCGACATCGGCGGTGTGTCCAGGGCCAGGGCCTTGGCGGATCGGCTCCATTGCGGCATCGCCATCGTCGACAAGCGGCGGCCGGAACCCGGCGAAGCGGAGATCATGAACGTCATCGGCAGGGTGAAAAACCGCATCGTCATCATGGCCGACGATATCATCGATTCCGGCGGCACCATCACGCTGGGGGCCGAAGCCCTGCTGGAGAAAGGTGCGAAGGAAGTCCATGTCTGTTGCACCCACGCCCTCTTTAGCGGCCCCGCCGTGGAGCGGCTGAAAAATTCCTGTATCAAACAGGTGGTGGTCACCGATACGATTCCGCAGGAACGGCAAGATGTGCTGGAATGTGAAAAGATCAAGATCCTGTCCGTTGCCTCCTTGCTGGGGGATTCCATCCGTTCCATCAATGAAAATCTGTCGATCAGCCGCCTATTCGACTGACGGGTTCTGTTCCTTTTGATAGACGATTTCCGTTCTGGCCGTGGGGATATCCACCTCCGCGGCTGGAACGGTTTTTATTTCCAAGGTCTGCGGCGCTTCCTTTCCGTCGCCTTCCCCTTCGGGGCGGAGGGAAGGAAACACCACCGGGCCTTCCGTGTTTTGATCCTTTTTGGCGAAATTGACGCGAATGTCCTTCGATTTCGTTTTGATGGTGGAGAAGGCCTTGTTCATTCCGGCTTTCACCGCTTCGCTATAGTCCTTCGTTTCCCGCCGCGGTTCCTTGCCGTCTCGCAGGATGATGACATCGCTGCCGAAAACGACGATCCGATCGGCGGCAAGGAAGGATCTCCCCTTCAACAGATGGCTTAAAAACCGATCCCCCAATTCCAGATTGGTGAGAATGCCGGTATTGGCGTCGGCATAAAATTCCCGCACCTTCCCCAAGGCCAGCCCATCCTCATTCATCACGCGGTTGCCGGTGATGTGAATGGGTCGGTTGATCAGCTTCAGCAGATGGGGGAAATTGGCCTTCTTTTCCAGATGCGCGGCGCTGGCCAATAGCAGGGCCTCGGGGCCGATATGCCGCACCCTTTGAAAGGGGACGATTTTTTCTTCCTGAAATATCTTTTTTATGCCGATGACAATGGCGACGATGGCCCTCTTATCCGGGTCGATGACCAAGTCCCGTACTTGTCCCAGTTTTTCGCCTTCTTCCAGGCTGAAAACGGGAAGCCCAATCAAATCTTTGCTGGCAATTTCCATGTCGGCACCTCACTTTCTTGTTTTCATCCTATGTTCTTTTCCTTTTGATTATGATAAAATGTTTTTAGATAAGCGTCGCTTATCCAGAAGGTGGGATCGCAGTGAAACTGATCGTAGGCCTCGGCAATCCGGGGCCAAAATATGAAACGACGAGGCACAATCTCGGTTTTATCGTCGCCGACCTGGTGGCCGACGCCCTCGGCGTCGAAATCGCCAAAAGGGGCTTTTGCGGCCTGGTGGCGGAAACGTTTTATAGCGGGGAAAAGCTCTTTCTCTTCAAACCCCAAACCTATATGAACCGCAGCGGCGAGGCGGTGCGGGAAATCGCCGCCTATTATAAGATCGAAAACGGCGACATCCTCGTGATAGCCGATGATCTTGACCTGCCCCAGGGCCGTTTGCGGCTGCGCTCCAAAGGCGCCAGCGGCGGCCATAACGGTTTGAAATCCCTGATCGCCGCTTTGGGCGGTGAGAATTTCCCCCGCCTTAAACTGGGCATCAACCATCCGCGGCAAGCGGGGGTGATCGACTATGTGCTTGGCCACTTTGAAAACGGGGAATGGGAAGAGCTGGCGCCGGTATTGGAAATCGCCGCCCAGGCGGCCCTTTTTTGGGCTTCCGACGGCATTGAGGCGGCGATGAACCGCTTTAACCGGCGAGAGGCGAAAGAGGAAACGGAGAACGCGCAGGCGGAAAGGCCGGAAGGCTGAAAGCATGGAAAATGGAAAGCGGCGTAGAATATAAGGGAGAATCCCCTGGAGGACAATATCATATTGGCTGTTTATGATTTTCTTCGGCAATGCTTGCCGGGTTACGGCGCTCTGGTGGCGGACTGGCGCGGCGGCAAAAGCCGGGAATGGCTGGGCCTTCCCGACGAGGCGCGGTTGCTTTTGGCCGCCGCTTTGGTGCGGGAGGAGGGGGCGAAAATTCTCTTCGTCACCACCGGGGAAGAACGGGCGAAAACCCTCTTAAAAACCGCCGCCGGTTTTTTGCCCCGGCAAACGCTGGGCTATTATCCGAATAAAGAGCTGCTTCCCTATGAGATGGCGGCGAAAGGCCGGGAAATGTCCCGGGAGCGCATACGCGTATTGGAGGGCCTCACGGAACCGGGGCCTTTTTTTGCCGTGGCGGCGGCGGAAAGCCTGTCCCAAGGGATTTTGCCCGCCGCCGCCTGGCGGGACAATCACATCTCTCTAGAGGTGGGCCGGCGGGTGGATCTGGAGGCGTTGCAGCAGACCTTGGTTCGGCTCGGTTATGAACGTGCGCCCCTCACCGAGGATCCGGGCAATTTCAGCTTGCGCGGCGGCATCGTCGATGTCTTTCCGCCCGCTTCCCCCTATCCGCTGCGCCTCGACTTTTTTGACGACGAATTGGAAGCGATTCGCCGCTTCCGGCCGGAAAGCCAGCTTTCCGTCGCCGACGTCGATGGGGCGCGCATCGGCCCCGCCAAGGATTTCCTGCTGCCCGCCACCGGCGTGGGGGAGGGGCTGGAGCGGATCGAAGCCGAATTGGCGGCGGCCCTTTCCCGGTATAAAGGCGAGACAAAGAGGAATTGCCGGCAGAAGTTTCTGCAATTGATCGAGGCGCTGCGGGCAGACATTTGGCTCGACAATCTCGACCAGTTTTTGCCCCACTTTTTCGGCGCCCCCGGCTTTTTAGAGGAATATCTGCCGGCGGACGGCTTGCTCATCCTCGACGAAGCGGCGGATATCCGCCGCAATCTTGCGGAAGGGGAGCGTTCTTTCCACGATTTTTATCAGGATCTGCTGGCCCAGGGTGAGGTTTTGCCCTCATTCGGCGTCAATTTTCGCGGCGCGCAGGAGGCTTGGGACGCTTCCGTGGCCAAGCGGCCGCTGGCTTTTTCCTTTCTGCCTTCCGGCTTCGCCGTCGGCGCCGATTTGGCGGCCCGCAGCTTTTCTTTCGGGAAAGGCCAGGAAGAACGCCAGGAGGAGATGGCCCGGATCGCCGGGGAAGGCCGGGTCGTCTTTGCCGCCGGCAGCGAAACCACCGAGGCGAAATTCCGGGGCCTCGCCGGGGAATGGGGCCTTTCCTCCTATGAAATTCGGCCCTTCCATTTGGAAAAGAGCCTGTTTTTCCCCGATGCGGGCCTCTATGTCCTCGGGGAACGGGATTTCTTCGGCTATAGCGCCCAGAAGGAAAGCCGGGGGAAGGTTGACAGGGGCCGCCGCATTTCCACCTTCGTCGAATTGCGGGAAGGCGATTATGTGGTGCACCAAAACCACGGCATCGGGCAATATATGGGCATCGAGCGCCTCACCGTCGGCGATGTGCAAAAGGACTATTTGCATATCCGCTATGCCGGCGCCGACAAGCTCTATATCCCTACGGACCAGTTGGATCTGCTGCAAAAGTATATCGGCAGCGACGGCATGTCCCCCAAGGTCAACAAACTGGGCGGCAAAGACTGGTACCGCACGAAGGAGCGGGTCAGAGGTTCCGTCAAGGAGATGGCGGGGGAACTTATCAAGCTCTATGCCCGGCGCGCCGCTTTAACGGGGTATGGTTTCGCTCCCGACGGCCATTGGCAACGGGAAATGGAGGCGGATTTCCCCTATGAGGAAACGCCGGATCAGATCGAAGCCATCGCCGACGTAAAAGCCGATATGGAACGGGGGAAACCGATGGATCGGCTGCTCTGCGGCGATGTGGGCTATGGCAAAACCGAGGTGGCCCTCAGGGCCGCGTTCAAGGCGGTGGCCGACGGCAAGCAGGTGGCGATGCTGGTTCCCACGACGGTTCTCGCCCAGCAGCATGAGGGAACCTTTCGGGAACGGCTGGAAAGGTTTGGCGTTCGCGTCGGCGTGTTAAGCCGTTTTAAATCCCGCGGAGAATGCAAAGAAACCATCGACCGGCTTCTGTCGGGCCAGGTGGACATCGTCATCGGCACCCATATGCTTTTGAGCGGGCGGGTGCGATACAAGGATCTGGGTTTGCTCATCGTCGACGAGGAACAGCGCTTTGGCGTCGCCCATAAGGAGAAGATCAAGCAGTTGAAAGGCAATGTCGACGTGCTCGCCATGTCGGCGACGCCGATTCCCCGCACCCTGCACCTTTCGCTGCTGGGGGTACGGGACATCAGCATCATTGAAACGCCCCCGGCCTTTCGCCAACCGATCCAAACCTATGTTTTGGGCTACCAGGAGCGGGTGGTGCGGGAGGCCCTTCGCCGGGAATTGGATCGGGACGGGCAGATTTACTTTGTGCACAACCGGGTGGAAAATATCGAAAGGGTGGCGGATCGGGTGCGGGAGCTGGCCCCCCGGGCCCGGGTTCTCGTCGGCCACGGCCAGATGCCGGAAGCCCGGCTGGAAGAGGTGATGCTGGATTTTATGGCGGGCCGCGGCGATATTCTCGTCTGCACCACCATCGTCGAATCGGGTCTGGACTTTCCCAATGTCAATACGCTGATCGTGCACGATGCCGATTGCCTCGGCCTTGCCCAGCTCTACCAGTTGCGAGGCCGCGTAGGCCGCAGCAAAAAGCAGGCCTATGCCTATTTCCTCTACGGCAAGGAAAAGATTTTGTCCCTTGCCACCAGAAAGCGGCTGGCGGCGATTCGCGACTATACGGAATTGGGGGCCGGTTTTAAGATCGCCATGCGGGATATGGAGATCCGCGGCGCCGGCAATATCCTCGGCCCGGAACAGCATGGCCATATGCTCTCCGTGGGCTTCGATATGTACTGTCAGTTGATCGAAGAGGAAGTCCGCAAGTTAAAAGGGGAGCGGGTGGAAGAGCGGGAAAGCGCCCTGACCATCGATCTTTCCTGTTCCGCCTACCTGCCGGAGGATTATATCCGGGACAGCGATGTGAAGATCGGCCTCTACAAACGCATTGCCGAGCTGAAACGGGCCCGGGACATCAAGGCCCTGATGGAAGAGATGGAAGATCGCTTCGGCTCCATTCCCGACAGCGTCTACAATCTGTTCCTGATCAGCCGCCTGAAGATCGCGGCGGAAAAACTTGCCATCGGCACCATTTCGCAACAAAACGGCAATTTTATCGTCACATTCAGAGGTTCTAATGATGTGAGGGGCGATTCCCTCGCCCATTTGGTGAAAAAATTCGGCCGCCGCTTTGTTTTCAAAATCGAAGGCTGTTTGGTGATGGAGATTCGCGGCGAAGGACTGGCCGGCAGCAAGGCCCTAAAATTTTTAATTCAGGTTTTTGACGAAGTTTTAAAAAGGGAAAAAGCAAACGATGTATAATACTTAGTAAAGTAAGAAAACTATGAAAGGCGGATTTAAGAAGGGGAATGAGAAAATTATTGGTCTTGATTCTAACGCTGGCATTCGCCCTGTCTCTGGCCGGTTGCGGCAATCCCGTCGCCACCGTCAATGGCCAGCAGATCAGCATGAAAGAGTACCAGCAATTTTTAGACGACGTTTTGGCGATTTATGAGGCCCAAGGGATTGAAATCACCGCGGAAGAACTGCCCCAATTGCAATCCTATGTCATGGAAGAGATGATCTACCGTGAGGTTCTGCGGCAGGCGGCGGACGAATTGGGCGTGATGCCGACGAAAAAGGAAAAGCGGGCTTATTTTGAAGAGCAGTTGGCCCTTTCCTATGGCGACGCGAAAACCGGCCTGAACACCATCAGCCAGCTTGGCCTCAGCGAGGACTATTTCTTGAATGGCGCGACCGTAAGCCTGTTACAAGAGCGGATTTCCGAAAATCTGGTGCCGGAATCGACGCTGAGCGATGAGGAAGCGCAGGCCCTGTATGAGGCGGATATCAATGCTTGGAATACTCGGGAAGTGTCCCATATTCTGATCGGGCCTGTTTCCGCCACGGAAGCGGCGGAAGGCGAAGAGCTGGAAACCGATGAAAACGGCCAACCTGTTTTTACCGATCAAGAATGGGCCGCGGCGAAAGCCAGGGCCGAAGAAATCATCAAGGAACTCGACGACGGCGGCGACTTTGCCAAATTGGCGGAGAAGGAATCCGGCGACGAGAATACCGCGGTGAACGGCGGGGCCCTCGGCGCCCCCTTCACGCGGGAAGGCAGCGGCTATGTTGAAGAATTTGTCGCCGCCGCCTTTGCCCTGGAAAAGGTTGGCGATTATACGGCGGCGCCGGTAAAAACCGTATTTGGCTATCACATCATCCTTTTAACGGCGAAGCAGGACAGCGGCGATATGGCGGCGATGCTGCAAATCATTAAAGACACCAAGTTGGAAGAAGAGCGGACCAATGCCTTCAATACCTTTATTACCGAAAAGCAAAGCGCGGCGGTGATCGAGCGGCTGAATGAGGAAACCCCCGCCGACGATGGCGCCACCGAAGAAGACGAAGCCGGTGACGGCGCGGCCAATGAGGATCCCGCCGCCGCTGACGGCGCCGCCGACGAAGGGACACCATAAGTTCCGCTCCATTGCGGGAACGGTTGCCCGCTCATGGCCCAAAAGGCCGGATCCTGCGCACTTTCGCCGGGTCCGGCTTTTTTTCTCCTTTGGCACCGAATTTGCTATAAAAACAACCAAGTGAAAACAAAGGGAGGAAAACCATGGATAGGGAAACGGAAAATATACGGCAAATCGAGGAGGCTTCCTATAAAATCCTGGCGGAAACCGGCATTGCGCTCCATTGTCCCGCGGTATTGGCGATCGTGAAAGGCCATGGGCTGCGCTGCGATGGCAACCGGGTCTTTTTCCGGGAAGAGGAACTGCTGCATTGGCTGGGCCAAGCGCCGCAAACCTTTACATTGGCAGGCGGGAGCGACCGCTGGCAAATGGAGGTCGGCGGCGACAATGTCTGGTTTTGCCCCTGCTCCGGCCCGTCTACCGTCGCCGACTGGCAGGGCCGCCGTCGGCCCGGCCGGATGGAAGATTATGTCAAAATCGCAAAGCTCTACAATGGCAGCGACGCCTATCATATCAATGGCGGCTTGCTGATACAGCCCAAGGACGGCCCCGGCTTTTACCAGTCGCTGCTCTTCTATGCGTCCCGCTATCATTCCGACAAAGTGCAGGTGACCGCCACCGGCAGCCGGGAAGAGATGGAGCGGCTGATGGAGATCGCCGCCACCGCCTATGGCGGCAGGGAAAAACTGAAGGAAAAGCCCCGGCTGGTCACGATCATCAATTCCAATACGCCGCTGCAATTTGACGGTAAAATGTTGGAAACCTTGCATGTTTTCGCCGAGAACCGCCAGGCCGTGGTCATCGCCGCCGCCGGGATGGCGGGGACAACCTCCCCGATCACCCTCGCCGGCACCCTGGCCCTGACCAATGCGGAGATTTTGGCCGGCATCGCCGTGGCCCAGATGATCCAACCGGGAACGCCGGTGGTCTATGGCAGCCAAACCACCAATGCCAATATGAAAACCGGCGCCATCACCATCGGTTCGCCGGAGGGGCCCTCTGCTATGCTTACGGCGCCAAACTGGCGAAATACCACAAACTGCCCTGTCGCGGCGGCGGCAGCCTGACCGACGCGAAAACCATGACGGCCCAGGCCGGTTATGAAAGTATGCTCACCCTGCTCGCCACCGCCCAGGCGGGGACGAATATGATCTTCCAGAGCAGCGGCATCGTCGACGGTTACCAGAGCTTTTCCTATGAAAAGTTCATCATCGATACGGAAATCATCGCCATGGTGCGCCGCTTCCTCGGCGATGTGGCGGTGAACGACGACACCCTGGCCTATGACGCCATTTCGGAGGCGGGCATCGGCGGTGAATTTATGAGCGCGATGCACACGTTTCAGCATTTGCGGGGCGGGAGCTTCTTGCCGGCCATCAATCTTTCCGGCGCTTTCGACGGCGACGAAGGGAGAAATACCGGGGCTTAATTGAAGACCGCCTTGGGCAAATGCTGTCGTCTCATATACCGCCGGGCCTGCCCGACGCGGTAGACAAAGAGATGATCCGGCAAATGACGGCGCTGGGGATGGAAGAGGGGCGGTCGAGGCCGTCCGGGAATAATCCCCAAGCTTCGCCCATGGTCGGCGGCGTTCGAAAAATGCGTTTGTCCGTTTCCCCGCGTACCTTTGCGCGGTTGCGGTCAAACGCATTTTTCCGGTTTAGGCCGCAATGCCGTGGCCGTATTTTGCCCGGGAATCAAATTTCTTCTTCCTTCATCTTGGTCGGTTGGATTTGCAACCGCCGCACCCTGTATTGCAGGTTCTGGCGGGAGATGCCGAGGGCGGCGGCGATTTTGGTCATATTGCCATTGTGATGCCGCGCCTTTTCCATAATCAGCCGTTTTTCGCAACCGTGCAGGTATTCTTGGAGGGTGGCGTTTTCCTCCTCGGCGGAAACTTTCGTGGTGATGATGGGCAGCCGGTATTTTCGCTTGAGATAGGGGGGCAGCAGGTCGAAGCTGATCTCCGTCTGCTCGAAATCGGAGAGGGCGATGGCATAGGCGATCACATGCTCCATTTCCCGTACATTGCCGGGCCAATCGTGATCCCGGAAAACCTCCATCGCATCATCGGTGATGCCATGGATGTGTTTCCCCAGGGTCAGGTCGGCCTTTTGGATGAAATGCTCCGCCAGAGGCGGGATGCAGGCGGGCCTGTCCTTTAAAGGCGGCAGGGACAGCGCCAGGGTGCCCAAACGATAATAGATGTCGGCCCTAAGCTGGTTGTTTTGCACCGCCTCCCGGGGGTCGATGTTGATGGCGCTGACGATCCGGGCATGAAAGAAAATTTCCTTATTGCCGCCGGGCGCAAAAACCTTCGGGTTTGCAGCACCCGCAGCAATTTGCTTTGCAGATGGATCGGCATAGAATTGATTTCGTCCAGGAAGAGGGTGCCGTTTCCCGCCTCCTCCAAAAGCCCCGGCTTGTCCATCGCGCCGGTAAAGGCGCCTTTGCTGGTGCCAAACAGGATGCTTTCCATCAGGTTTTCCGGAATGGCGGCGCAATTGATGGCGACAAAGGGGCCGCCGGCAAAGGGGCTTTGGCTGTGAATGCCCTGGGCGAACAATTCCTTGCCGGTGCCGGTTTTGCCCTCGACCATCACCGGCATATTGGTGGCCGCCATTTTTTTCGCCATCTCGATCAGCTCCGCCATTTTTTCGCTGCCCCAAATGATATCGTCGAGGCGGTAAAGGGAATGGTCGGTGGGTTTGTTCCCCTGTAGAAGCAGTTTACGCTCCATTTCAATGATGTCGTGGGCGATGGATTTCGCCTTCGCCACATCCCGGAACAGCGCGATGGCCCCGGCCAGCTCCTCGCCGTCAAAAACCGGATAGACATCGGTGATCACATTGAAGCGCCGCCCCCCGATATAGTAGAACATATATTGGCCGAGAGCGGGGCGCTTTCTCTCCAATACCTGCATCATGATGCTGTTCCGGGCGCTGATGCGGTCCTCTTTTTCCTCTTTATAGATTTCCGTCAGATTGCGGCCCAAAACATCCTCTTTCTTTAAACCCTCCATGATTTCCACGCCCCGGGAATAGTAGGTGATATTGCCCCGGGCATCGATGGCTTGGATGCAAAGATCCAATATATCCAGCATATTTTCAAGAGACATCGCAGCTTCGGCGCTGGTTGCGGCATTTGCTTTTGCCACGGAACGAACACCCCCTCTAAGGTTGGAATGGAAATTTTGTCTTTGGCGCAAAATAACTAAGTATTTTTGCGCGCAAAGATATGTGGCGCAAAATTCCTTTTCACTTGAAATTGTTTTCATTCTATCATGGATCGGAAAAAATGAAAAGGCCTGTTTTTTGTCGGATTTTCCGTGCTTTCCTGTTTTATGGTTCAATTATTTTATTTTTTCGTGTTTGGAATTTTTGGTATGGTTTTTGCTTTTATACTAAGCAAAGCGAATAAAACTCTATCGGGTAAAATGTAGGAGGTTCAATCAAATGAGCAAGTTTAATTATCTACGGGAGAAACCCATCGCGGTTTTGGGGGCCGGCGCCGTATCAAAAGCGATCGCCGCCGACTGCGCCTTAGGCGGCGCCAAAGTGCGCATCTGCGATCTGCCCCCTTTCTCGGACAAAACCCTGTTTGGCGTTGAGGAAACCGGCATCAAATTTTTGGCGACCAATTAAATCTCTACGGTTTTGAACGGCATGGCCAAGCCCAGATGGAATTGGTCACCACCGACGTGGCCCAAGCCGTTAAAGGCGCCGGCTAATCGTGATCGGCACCACCACTTTGGGCTACAAACCCTTCTTCGAAAAGCTGATCCCCGCGCTGGAAGACGGCCAAGTTGTCCACCTGTTCCCCGACAATTACGGCAGCCTGCTTTTAAGAAAGATGATGAAAGAAGCCGGCTGTGACAAAAAGGTTATCATCGGCGGTTGGTCTTCCTCCACCTATGGCAGCCGCGTAGAGGTCAAAGGCGGCGTCGTCCTGCCTAAGATCCGCGTTTACTACCGGGCCATCACCCTGCGAGGCGCGGCGATGCCGGCCTGCGATACGGCGGACTTCATTGAGAGCGCCAATTGTCTGCCTTCCATGGACGCGGTGACGAAGGGCGACGGCGCCGTTGCCGGCGATACCGTTCTCGACATCGGCTTCAGCAATGTGAACCCGGTTCTCCACTGCCCCGGCACGATCCTGGGGGTCAGCACGATGGAAAACTGGGGCGTGATCTACGGCGAAAACAAATACGATTACAGCATCTATTCCCATGCCTATTGCCCCTCCATTTCTCAGGTGCAGTACACCTTCTATCAGGAAGAATGTGCATTGGCGCAGGCCGTCGGCGTCGGCATCCAGCCCTACGATAAGGAAGACTTTTCTCTAGAGAGAATGTTCTCGGCCAGGAATATATGGGCAAAGAGTACAAAATCCCTTTGACCAGCAAGACTATATCCAATACGGCACCGGCCCCTTCACGATGGAAAACCGCTATATCACCGAGGACATCCCCGTCGGCTGCCACCTCTACCATGAATTGGGGAAAAAGTTCGGTGTCAAAACCCCGGTGATCGATTCGATGATCAATCTGGTATCCGCGATTTGGAAGGGATTTCTATGCGGAAGGCTATACCCTGGATTATCTCGGCCTTGGCGACATGACGAAGGAAGAGATGAACGCATATCTGCGGGAAGGCATTTCAAAATAAAGCGGTGTTCCCGCTTCAGGTTGGCAGCAAGGGAGGCCCGCGGCGCTCCCTTCCCGCCGAGGAGGAAAGATGAGCAAAGAGATCGTAAGAAATATCGAATTTCATGTTTTAAACCGCGATCAGATCAATAAAATCCATGACAAAAGCATCGAGATCATGACGAAAACCGGTATGCGGGTCACCGGTGAACGGGCCCTCAACCTCTTTAAAAAAGCCGGCGCCGACGTGGACAATGAGGGCCTCGTTTTCATTCCGGAAAAGTTGACGGCCTGGGCCATCGAAAAAGCGCCCAAGGTTCTCGATCTGTACAACCGCGACGGCGATGTGATCATGCACATCGATGAAAAGAACCCGGTCTATTTCGGCACCCACTCGGACCAATTGCAATATGTGGAGCCGGAGAAGGGCGTCGTGCGGAATTTCTATCACAGCGACATCGCGTCGATGTGCAAAATCGCCAATGCGATGGAGCACATTTCCTTTGTTCTCTCCGTCGGCATGACGGCGGATGTGGACCCCCGGGTGCAGACCCAGCGCACCTTCATCGAAACGCTGCGCCATCTGAAAAAGACCATCAATTTTTCCAGCAATGATATCGAATCCCTCCGGGATTGCATCGCCATCGCCGCCGATTTCGCCGGCGGGCTCGACAAATTGCAGGACAAACCGTTTATCTTTAACTATTGCGAACCGATTCCGCCCCTGACCCACCCCTTGGAAAGCACGGAAAAGGTGCTGATCAGCGCCGAAAATCGGATCCCCTTCGTCTATATGCCCTATTGCATGATGGGCGGCACCGCGCCGATGTCGAAGGCTGCCACCTATGCCCAATGCAATGCGGAGGCCCTGGCGGGGCTTGTTCTCACCCAGTTGGCGTCGGAAGGGGCTCCCTTCATCTATGGCGCGATGCCCTCGGTTTTCGATATGAAAACGACGGTGGGCAGCTATGCCGCGCCGGAATTTCATCTCGGCATCGCCGCCCATGCCGATCTCGTCGCCTCTTATGGCTTGCCCTTCTATGGCACCGCCGGCTGCACCGACGCGAAAACCGTCGATGTGCAGGCAGTTTCTGAAATATCCTATCAAATTTTTTCCACCTTGCTCAGCAAGGCCAATATCGTGCACGATGTCGGTGTGATGGACCATTGCAATAGCGTCAGCCCGGAACTCGTCGTTTTGGCCAATGAACTGATCGAATCCTATCGCCATTACAGCGCCGGGGTCGGGGTGGAAGAGGAGGATTTTGCGCTCGATACCATCCGGGAAGTGGGCCATGGCGGCGAATATATGACCCACCCCCATACCTTGGAAAACTTCCGTTCCGTCTGGTATCCTTCGCTTTTCTCCCGCCGCATGAAGAACCTCGATGAGAGCGACGTCGCGCTGAAAATGCGGGAACGGGCCTTAGAGGTGATCGGCGGCGAAGAAACGCCGCTGGATAAGGAGCGGGAAGCGATCCTTGCCAAATGGGAAGGAAAATTTGCGCTATAAAGGGAGCTATAAAAAGAAAGGAGAGATGAGATGCTATATCAAAATCGCGATATGGGCATCGGCCGGATCAAAGCCAGAAAGAACCACGTCTGTTATGGCATGGGCATCGGCATCATCCTATTGAACGATGCCTATCCCGGTTTCCCCGGCGATGTCCGCAATGCCAGTGCCTTCCCTTATCCGATCCAGTATGAAATCGCGGAAGGCGTAACCAATCAAACCCTGGTATACGATAATAACCCGGCCCAATGCCGCGAGGCGGTGCTGTCCGCCGCCAAAAAGCTGGAACGCCTCGGCTGTCGCGCCATCGCGGCGGAATGCGGATATTTTGCCTTTTTCCAAAAGGATGTGGCGGCCGTCGCCGGCGTGCCCGTTTTCATGTCGAGCTTATTGCAGATTCCTTTTATCCAACAGATCATCGGCCCCCAAAAGAGCGTCGGCATCATCTGCGCCCAAAAGCAATTTTTAAGCGAGGCGCATTTAAGGGCCGTCGGCGTGGAGCCGTCGCCACGGATTTTGGTCGCCGGTTCTCAGGACGAATACGGCGTGACAGAATTTGACAATCTTTGGAATCCGTTGAAGCGTCCCGCATGTCCCACCGCCGATTATGAAAAGACCGAAGCCCAAATGGTCGCCTGCGCCGAACAATTTGTGGAAAAGAACCCCGAAATCGGCGCCATCATGCTGGAATGCACCGGTATGCAGCCCTTCGCCAGGGCGATCCAGCGCCAATTGGATCTGCCGGTTTTCAGTTGGGGCACCCTGTTGGACTATGCCTATAGCATTGTCAACCATCGGGAATATTATGGCCACGTATAACCGCCGCCCGAACCGGGGTAGCGGCGCCGCAACTTCTGACAGAATGAAAGACTAACTATTAAAAGTCAAGCCTGAAAATGAGAAAAGCCGTGTAAAGGCAGGTGGTTCAAAAAGGGCATAGCAAAGCAGGCACTCGATAGAACACCCTGCGAGCTAAATAAGTGACGGTCACACTGCGGGGCGGTAAGGCTCCCCGGATTTCTCCAGCGCAAAAATGAGTCGCACCAGCTTCTTGGTAGCGTGAGAGATGGCAACGTTGTAATGCTTGCCTTCGGCCCGTTTCTTATCGAGGTAAGCGGCAAAAGCCGGATCCCAGTGACAGACATACTTTGCAGCATTGTAAAGGGCAAAGCGCAGATATCTGGAGCCACGCTTCTCCATATGGGCGTAACAATTTGTAAGCTGGCCGGATTGGTAAGTAGACGGCGACATTCCGGCATATGCCAGCACCTTATCGGGAGAATCAAACCGAGAGAAGTCTCCCACCTCGGCCAGAATCATAGCACCCATCCGGATGCCAATACCGGGGATGGTTGTAATGGGAGAACGTAGCCCATCCATAATGGCCTGAATTGCGGCTTCAATTTCTTCAATCTCGGCGTCCAATTCCCGAATGAGATGGATGGTGTGCCGCAGCTCCAGCGACTTTGCCGGCATTACGGAGCCAATGGAGACTTTGGCTGCTTCGCGGATTTCTATGGCCGTATCCCGCTTGTAGTGTCCTTTGGAGGACTCCAACAGGAGCGCCTTTAACCGTGTCAGATGTGCGTCCGCAATTTGTTTCGCACCGGGGAACTCGCTCAGCAACGCATAAACGGAGGCCATATGGAGGGACGAAACCAGCTTTTCCAGTTCAGGGAACAGGATGCAGACCAGACGGGCAATAGATTGCTTGAGCTTTCCACGCTCCTTCACTTTGTCAAAACGGTATCTTGTTAGTGACTTTAGCTCCTCGTTATGGTATGCTGTGTCTGTGTAGGGCTTGAGGCCCATATCAGACATGAGCATAGCCGCAATCGTTCGTGCGTCAACGCGGTCGGTCTTCGTCTTTCTAAGGCTGAGGCTTTTCCGATACAGGTTGGTGTGCAGGGGGTTCAGGACATAGGTGGGAAGACCATTGTCAAGAAGAAACCCGAGGATGTTGTAGCTGTAGTGTCGGTTCATATCAAGTCCTACTTTGATTTTGTCTTGGGCTGTGGTGCAGGCTTGGATTCTTTCCAACAGGCAGCGAAATCCCGCCATGTTGTTGGGGATGGTGAATACATCGGCGAGGACTTCGCCCTCTGAGTTGAGGATGAAGCAGTCATGCTTGTCCTTGGCAACGTCAATACCGATACAAACCATGATGATACCTCCGGCAGTCATATTTGATGCTGTATCCACAGAACTCTTTGCTCTTGTAACCTTGCTCTACATAAACCGTCTGGCGGTATCTAACTGATTAACAAACCTGCAAAGGGCTGTGGTTGGAGCCTTTCAAGAACCATCTTCGTGGTAGGAGGAAACAACCAATCCACAGCATCCTCTACAGTGTACCACAGCCCTTGGAGAGGGGCTATAATAACCACTACTCTATAATACAAGGATGAACCTTCTATGATTAAAAATCTTCGCTGGGGCGTTTTATTGATACCTTGTGCGATTTTCCTGACCCTGATCATCGTCGGCTTTTGAACCCGGAAGGATTTATTTCCGTTTTAAACGGTTGGTTTGAAACGCTGATGCAAACCTTTGGCTGGATGGTCAGCATCGGCATGGTGATTATGGTTGCCTTTATGGTCGTGCTGATCTTCCACCCCGTTGGAAAATTAAATTGGGCGGCCCCAATGCCACGCCGCGGATGAGCACCTGGCGCTGGTTTTCCATCGCCCTCTGCGCCGGCATCGGCACCGGCATCGTGTTCTGGGGTTCCGTGGAAGCCTCTGCTCTTCACAATGCAACCGGCGCCCGGCCTGGGCCTGACGCCGGAAAGCAATGAAGCGGTGATCTGGGCCATGCGGACATCGTTTTTACATTGGTCTTTTACGCCGTATGCGATTTATGTTACCTTCGGCGTCATCATCGCCTATGCCTATTACAATATGCGGAAGCCTACAATGTCAGCTCCGGTTTCGTGCCGATGCTGGGCGACCGGGCGACCAAAGGAAATTTGCCGGCATCATCGATACCTTAACCGTCTTTGCCATCACTGGCGGCGTCGCGGGTTCCCTCGGTTACGGCTTGCTGCAGTTGGGCAGCGGACTCAATATGGTTTTTGGTATTTCCCCTTCCGCCATCGTCTATTCTTTGATCGCCCTCTCGATCGTTGTGGGCTATACGATCTCCAGCACCTCGGGGCTGAAGCGCGGCATCGCCTGGCTGAGCGACAAGAATACCTGGATTTTCATTGTCCTGATGGTTTTTGTGCTCCTTTTCGGGCCGACGGCCTATATCTTTAATCTGTTCACCCAATCCACCGGCTCCTATTTCGCCAATTTCCTCGAAGGCATGACCTTCACGGCGCCGTTCCCCGACAGCGAACTGTGGCCCCAATGGTGGGATATGTACTGGTGGGTCGATTGGCTTTCCTTTGGCCCCATCGTCGGCCTTTTCTGCGTGCGCCTCGGTTATGGCCGCACCATCCGCCAATTCGTAATCGTCAACTGGCTGTTGCCGGCGGTGTTCGCCTTCTTCTGGTTCTCGGTTTTCGGCGGCATTGTTCTCCATGCCCAGCTTTTCGAAGGCATCCGACATTTTCAGCGTTTATCTCCAGCAGGGCGCCGAGGCGCTGACCTTCTCCGCCTTTGATCTCCTGCCTTTGGCCGCCATCGTTAAGCCGGTTATGATCATCACCATCGCTTTTTCCTTTGTCACGCTGGCCGACTCGATGACGTCCACCATTTCCACCATGACCCTGAAAAACAACAACAATATCAAGGAAGCCCCGATCGCGCTGAAGATTTTCTGGGGCATTACCATGGGCCTTTCCTCCCTGGTTTTCACCTTGTCCGGCGGCATCGACGGCATCAAGATGGTCAAAACCTTCGCCGGCCTCCCGATTCTGTTTGTGGGCCTTATCATGCTTGGCGGTTTCGTCTGGTATATGGCGAAGCGGCCCAAGGATGAAAGGGGCATGTATGTCTACGAGGATGCTGTGGCCGAAGCCCCGGACGATCCCGAGGAAATCGCGGTACGCGGCACCTTCCTGGAACGGAAATATGAGAAGTGGAAGAGCAAAAGAGCAAGCCGTTAAACGGCAAGAATGAGGTGATTGGATGAAAAAGAAAAAGACCATTCTTGATTTCTATGAAATGAAGAAGAACAAGGAACAGGTGACCTGGGTCACCGCCTATGACTTCCCCACCGCCACCTTTGCGGAAACCGCCGGTATCGATATGATTCTCGTCGGCGATTCCCTCGGTATGGTCGTTTTGGGCTATGAAGGCACCAATCCCGTCACGATGGCGGATTGCATCTCCCATTGCCAGGCGGTGCGCCGCGGCGCCCATACCTGGATCGTCGGGGATATGCCCTTCATGTCTTACCAGGTGAGCAATGAAAGCGCGGTGGAAAATGCCGGCCGTTTCATCAAGGAAGCCGCTTGCGACTGCATCAAGCTGGAAGGCGGCATCCGCGTGGCCCCCAGGATCCGCGCCATCACCGACGCCGGCATCCCCGTCATCGGCCATTTGGGTTTAACGCCCCAAAGCTCCGGCCAATTGGGCGGCTTTAAGGCCCAGGGCCGGGATGTGAAGAACGCCCGCCTCGTCATCGAGGACGCCCTCGCCGTCGAACAGGCCGGCGCCTATTCCCTGCTTTTGGAGGCGGTGCCGCCGGAACTGACGAAATTTATCCAGGAAAAACTTTCGATTCCGGTGTACAGCATCGGCGCCGGCCCCGCCGACGGCCAACTGATGATCTGCGGCGACCTTTTGGGTATGTTCCAAGCCTTCACGCCGAAATTTGTAAAGAAATATGCCGATCTGGCCCGGATCGAAACCGACGCCTTTAAGGCCTATATCGACGATGTGTTGACGGGCCGGTTCCCGGAAGACCAACATGTTTACCACATCACCGATTCCCCCGAAGCCTTTGCCGCCCTGTTTGAAGAATATAAATAAAGGCGGATGAAAAAAACTCCCGGCGCTTCCCCCAAAAGCCGCCGGGATTTTTTTCTTTGCCGCCAAAAACGGCCGAAAGCGCTTCGTATAAAACCTTCCATGAAGGCCCATACTAGAGCTGAAAAGACGTAAAACGGTAAATTTGTTTAATTTAGGATTTTATGGAGGGATACTTTATATGAAAGCAACGGGAATTGTGCGAAGAATCGATGATTTAGGCCGCGTTGTGATCCCGAAAGAAATTCGCCGTACGATGCGAATCCGGGAAGGCGATCCGTTGGAAATATTTGTGGATCGGGATGGGGAAGTGATTTTAAAAAAGTACTCTCCGATCAGCGAGTTAAGTGATTTTGCCCGGGAATACGCGGAATCGCTGAGCGATGCTTTGGGGCATATCGTTCTGATTGCCGACCGGGACATGATCATCGCGGTTAGCGGCGGTTCCAAAAAGGAATACATGAAAAAGCCCGTCGGCCCCATCATCGAAAAGGTGATGGCGGATCGGCGAACCCTCATCGTCAACCAAATACAGGAGGAAGTCAATAAAGAACTGCTCTCCCTGGTGGAAACGGAAGAGGTGAATGAGATGTCCGGCATTTGCGTGGCGCCGATCATCCCCCAGGGGGATGTGATCGGCACGGTGGTCATCTGTTCAAAGGAAGCCGGCGTCCGCATGGGAGATATGGAGCAGAAATTGGCGGAAACCGCCGCCGGTTTCCTCGCCAAGCAATTGGAGCAATAAATGGAAAGCAAAGATACCGCCGGACACCGCTTGCCAGGTGTCCGGTTCATTTTTTTTGCTCACTTGTCACAAAACAGCTCGCCGCCGACGGAGAAGTTTTCCTTCTCGATCTCTTTGATCAGGATGGTCACGCTATCGATGTCCACATGCAGGGTTTCGGCGACGGTGTGGGCGACATTTTGGGCCAAAGCCCGCTTGGTTTCCTTGCCGCGGCCAGGAAAAATCTCCAAAGTGATGATGGGCATACAGATCCCCCCTCTCTAAAAAATAATTCTATTCAAAGCCGGATTTTCCTGCTATGCTATAAAGAAGGAGGTGGCTTTGATGAAACTTGGCATTTTGACCGGCGGCGGCGATTGCCCGGGCCTCAATGCGGTGATCCGCGCCGCCGTGAAGATGGCGGCGGGGCAGGGCATTGAAACCGTCGGCATCCGTGACGGCTTTAAAGGCCTGATCGAAGGCAATTTTTTGCCCCTCGGCCCCCGGGAGGTTCAGGGTATTTTGCCGAAGGGCGGCACCATCTTGGGAACCAGCAACCGGGACAATCCCTTTCACTTTCGGCGGGTCGTCGGCGGGGTGGAATCCCATCGCGATGAAAGCGGGGTTTTGCTGCAAAACGCCGCGGCGGCGGGGCTGGAAAGAATCATCGTCATCGGCGGCGATGGCACGATGCACATCGGCGACAAATTGGCCGGGCTGGGCCTCGGCATTGTCGGCGTCCCCAAAACCATCGACAACGATTTGGCCGCCACCGATGTGACCTTCGGCTTTCAAACGGCGGTGGAAACCGCCACCGAAGCCATCGATCGCCTGCACACCACCGCAGAAAGCCATCACCGCGTCATGATTTTGGAGCTGATGGGCCGGGACGCCGGTTTTATCGCCCTCTATGCCGGCATTGCCGGCGGCGCCGATGTGATTTTGATCCCGGAAATTCCGTTCACCGTTGAAGGGATCCTGGAAAAGGTTTACGAACGGGCGAAAGCCGGGCGGCACTTCAGCATCGTTGTCGTCGCCGAGGGCTGCCTCTACGAAGGACAAGCCGTCGCCCGGGAAACCAATGAGGGAAACGATTACAATGCCCTTCGCCTGGGCGGCATCGGCGAGGTGCTGCGCCGGGAAATCATGGCCAAAGGCGGGCCGGAAGCCCGCAATACGGTTCTCGGCCACCTGCAGCGGGGCGGCAGTCCCGTGGCTTTCGACCGGGTGCTCGCTTCCCGTTACGGCGTGGCGGCGGTGGAAGCGGCCCTGGCGGGGAAGGATCGGCATATGGTTTGCCTCTGCAATGGCGAAATTTCCGTGGTGGAATTGGAAAAGGCGCTGGAACGGCTTAAAACCGTCGATCCCGGCGGCAATCTGGTGGCCACCGCCCGGGGCCTCGGGATCTCTTTCGGAGAGGAGGCGGCGGGATGACGGCGGTGGCGGTCTTGATTTTGCTGATCGGCGTCTATGGACTGTGCAATGGCGGCAAGGTGATGGCGCTTCTCGACAGGGCCTTCTATAAACGGCAGCGGGAAGTGACGAAAAGGAACCGGTTGGCTGTGGGCTTGCTCGCCCTTCTTTGGATTCTGGTCGCGCTAATGATGCTTTTAAAATCCATCATAGGCTAGGCCGCCGGCGCTTACCCGGGTTTGACATCCCCCTGAAACTCCCTTATAATAGAACTGTTTGGATGGTAGGCGGGCCGCCAAAAGGAGCGGCGGCAAACTGGCTGCGCGGCAGCGTTTTGGGCGGCAGCGATAGAAAGGCGGGTTGACAATGGCAGCAACGATTTTGGTAGGCGCCCAATGGGGCGACGAGGGTAAAGGCAAGATAACAGATTTTTTGGCGAACACTGCGGAAGTCGTCGTACGCTATCAGGGCGGCAACAATGCGGGGCATACGGTGATCTCCGGCGACGCAGTTTATAAACTCCATCTCGTACCTTCGGGAATTCTTTATAAAGATTGCCTCTGCCTGATCGGTAACAGCGTCGTCGTCGATTTGGCGGTGCTGCTCGCTGAAATCCGCGCTTTAAAGGAACGCGGTCTTTCCTTTGACCGTTTTTATATCTCCGAACGGGCCCACCTGATTATGCCCTACCATAAAGTTCTCGACGCGCTGGAAGAAGAGGCCAAGGCCGAGGGCAAGATCGGTACGACGAAGCGCGGCATCGGCCCCGCCTATGTCGATAAGATCAACCGCATCGGCATACGGCTGGCGGATCTGCTCGATGAAGGGGAATTTCGCCGCAAGCTGGGGCTGGCCCTCGACCAGAAAAACCCGCTATTGGAAAAGATCTATGGCGCCGAACCCTTTCAGCCGGAACCGATCGTCCGGGAATTTATGGCGCTGGCGGCGGAAGCGAAACCCTATATCGCCGATACGGCGCTGCTATTGGACGAGCAGTTGAAAGCCGGTAAAAAGGTGTTGCTGGAAGGCGCCCAAGGCACCCATCTCGACGTGGACCATGGCACCTATCCGTTTGTCACTTCCTCGAACCCGGTTTCCGGCGGCGCTTTGGTCGGCGCGGGCTTTGGCCCCCGGGAGGTACGCCAGGTGATCGGCGTCTCCAAAGCCTATGCCACCCGTGTGGGCAGCGGCCCCTTCCCCACGGAATTGGAGGATGAAACCGGCGAGCGGCTCCGCCAAACCGGCGGCGAGTTCGGCGTGACCACCGGGCGGCCCCGCCGCTGCGGTTGGCTGGATCTGGTGGCGCTGCGCTATAGCGTCCGCATCAATGGCCTGACGGATTTGGCCATCACGAAGCTGGATGTACTCGATGATTTTGCCGAGATCAAAATTTGTACCGGCTATGAATACCGGGGCCAGGTTTTAAAGGAATTCCCGGCGGGGCTTCAGATCCTAAACCACTGCAAACCGATCTATGAAAGCCACCCCGGCTGGAAACAGCCGACGGGGACGCCCGCCGCTATGAGGATCTGCCGGAGAATGCCCGCCGCTATATCGAAAGGCTGGAGGCGCTGACCGGGGTCAAGGCGTCGATCATCGCCGTGGGCCCCGAGAGAAGCCAAACCATTGTCCGTGGCTTCTCCGTATAAAAAAACGGCGAGAAATCCTTGCAGAACAGGGAAAAGGGGGTTGACAATCCCCATTCTATGCTATAAAATAAGGTCTTGTGACGAGCCATTAGCTCAGTAGGTAGAGCACCTGACTTTTAATCAGGGTGTCCGGCGTTCGAGTCGCCGATGGCTCACCATTTTGGCCCGTTGGAGAAGCGGCTTAACTCACCAGCCTTTCACGCTGGCATTCAGGGGTTCGAATCCCCTACGGGTCACCAAACCGCCTGTAAGGTACTCTGCAAAATCCTTTGCGGAGTACCGCTTCATATGCGGGTGTAGCTCAATGGCAGAGCGTCGGCTTCCCAAGCCGAACACGTGGGTTCGATTCCCATCACCCGCTCCAAAAACCAGCGCCGCCTTTGTCGGCGCTGGTTTTTGGTTTGCGTCTATGGCGGAATCGAACGGGCATCGCCGCCGACCGGATAGGGGAAGCGATGCCCGGGTTTTGGGCGCGCTTGGGGGGCGGCCGGTTAAAGGAGCCGGAGAAGCGCGGCGCGAAACCGATTTCCAGCGCTCCGGAGAAATATGGCTTTTTTTATGGGGCTGAACATGGTATCATACAATTAAATTCTAGAAGGCGGGGAAAGATAGGCGGGTACGGTCCGACGGCGAAGGCCCCGGCAAAGACCGGGAGGTGCCCAAGCACGGCGGCGAAAGGCATAAGCCGCGATATAAAAGGCAAAGGGAGGGCAAACGATGGATAAGATTCTATATTATGGCATGACCGGCGAAAAGGCGTGTTTTCAGCATATATTGCTGAATGCGCTGGATTTGGCCGCGGACGGCAGAGAGGTCAAAATTATTTTTGAGGGTGCGTCGGTTCGTTTGGTACCGGTTTTTGAAGAGGAGAACCATCCGCTCTATAAAAAAGCGAAGGATTTGGGGCTGATCGCCGGTGTTTGCCTGGCCTGTTCAAAGGCGCTGGGCGTTTATGAACAGAGCCGGCGCGCGGGCCTGGCCATGCTGGCGGATATGAACGGCCATGCGGGCATGAAAGGTTATCTCGATGAAGGTTATCACCGTATCATACGTAAATATCCTATCGCCGCGCAAGGCGGGGAAAACGCTTCCGCGGCGGCCATGCATTGTGTTTCGAGGTGTGAAATGAAATTTATCTGAGTACTCTACGGGTGAAAGATCTGGAGCGCTGTCCATCCGGTTTTATACCGAAATCATCGGTTTGCGGGTGGCGGAACGGTTCAAGGCCGGCCCCAAGGTGGAGATCGCCTTTTTAGGGGATGGGGAAACGAAGATCGAGCTTCTTCAGGACAGCGAAAGCGCCGCCAAAGCAGGGATGGCATCTCTTTGGGGATTTGAAGTGGATTCGCTGGACAGAGCCCTCGCTATGGTCAAGGAAAAAGGCATCGCCGTCACCGGCGGCCCGGTGCAGCCAAATCCCCATGTGCGCTTTTTTATGGTGCGGGATCCCGACGGCCTTACGGTGCAGCTGGTGGAGAACATTAAATAAGGAAAGGGGTAACCGGCGAAACAGAAGGGGGAGCGAACGGGATGAAAAAAACATTGTGGGGGTGTATTTTAGCCCCACCCAGGCGACGAAAAAAATTGTAACACGCGTGGCCGACGGTTTGGCGGCGTCATTTTCCGGGCAAAAAACCGCCGTCGACCTGACGATGCCCGCCGCCCGTTTGGAAGGATTGCGGTTTTCCGGCGATGAGATCGTCGTTTTCGGTGTTCCGGTTTATGGTGGGCGCATTCCCCTGCTGATGGCGGAACCAATGGCCAAGCTGGAAGGAAACGGCGCCACCGCCATCGCCGTCGCCGTATATGGCAACCGCCATTATGACGATGCGCTGCTGGAAATCGCGGATCTTTTGACGGCGGCGGGGTTTTCGTGGTCGCCAGCCGGCGCTTTTATTGGCGAGCATTCGCTGACGGCTACAGGCATGGCCTGCCCCGATGCGGCGGATCTTGCCGCAAAGCCGACGCCTTTGCTGCCGCCATCGTCCAAAAATGGCGGCGGCCCCGGGCAACCGCCGCAGATTCCCGGCAACCGCCCCTATAAAGAGGCCGGCTTTTCCGCCGGCGCGGCCTGTCACATCCCCTGATTGTGTCCTCTGTATGCAATGGGGCGGCGGTCTGTCCTCTGGGCATCATCGACGCAGATGACCCGGCTCTGATCGGCGACGGGTGCATCTATTATGCGCTGCGCCTGCGTCAAAGAATGCCCCCAGGATGCGAAAACCTTTGTCGATGAACATATCCGCCAAAGGATCGCGCTGTTGGAAACCCATTGCCGGGAAAGAAGGGAGCCGGAACTCTTTGTCTGAAATCGGCGCCCTGTTGTTTGGAAAATAAAATGCCGCCATACGGCGCTGTTGGCGCGGTGCGAAGCATATTTTCCGCCCCAAAGACGGCAAAGCCGCCCGTTGCGGCGTTTGGGAATGCCGGGCCATCCCCCTCTCGCCATTTGCTTTATATTGACAAAAGGAACGGAAACCCTTATAGTATAGGAGACTAAATAGAAACCCCTTTTAATAGTGATTTATAGCGGAGGTTAAAATGGCGGAAACAGGCAGGCGGCAAAGCGCCCAGCGGCAAATGGTTCTCGATGCTTTGCGGATTTTGAACCATCCGACGGCCCAGGAGGTATTGGCGGAAAGTTAAAAAGCATTGGCGCTCCATATCAGCCTCGGAACCGTTTATCGGAATTTGAATCTCTTGTCGGCGGATGGCACGTAGCAATCGATTTGTCCGGCGCGACGGAGCGCTTCGAACTGGCCTGTGGCGACCATGCCCACCTGCGCTGCGATGGCTGCGGCAAACTGTTCGACATCGACGGTGCCATCTTCACCGATATGGATGAAAAGGTCACCGCGGCGACGGGGTTCTCCATCACCGGCCACGAGGTGTTTTTTCGCGGCCTCTGCCCTTCCTGCCGCCAAGACAGCCGGGAAGAAAACAAACTCTATGAAAGGCGTATAAACGCATGGTTCATTTGACGGTATTCTCATCGGCGTCGGCGCCTTCCTGATAATCGGCCTGCTGCATCCGGTGGTGATCAAGGCGGAATATTATTTTGGGAAACGGATTTGGCCCGCCTTTCTTGCGGGCGGCTTGCTCTTTGCCGCCGCCTCGCTCTTTCTTTCCTCCGCCGTCGTCTCGGCCCTTGCGCCGTATTGGGTTTTTCCCTCCTTTGGAGCATCCGGGAGCTGTACGAACAGGAAGAGCGGGTGCAAAAGGGCTGGTTCCCCCCGAATCCGCGGCGCCCAGTGTCAAAAAAAGGGGGCGAAAGCCCTTGAAGCGGAAGGTTTTATTCCTCTGCGGCTGGCTGGCTTTGGCCGTCGGCGCCATTGGCGTTTTCGTACCGATCTTGCCGACAACGCTGGTCTTGCTGGCCTCGGCCTGCTTTTCCGCCAGTTCCGAACGGGCCTATCGCTATTTGCGCAATAACTGGCGTATTCGGGCCCTATAATGAGCATTATCGCACCGGCGGCGGCTTATTCGCAAAGAAAAGGCCGGGCGCCATCGCCTTTCCGGCTGGCGCTGCCGATCCCGATGCTGCTGATCTGGAAAACCTGGATGACGGTGCTGCTGCTTTGCGTCGGCATTGGCGTCACCGTCCACCTGGTTGCCATCAAGGGAAAGGAAAGAAAACCGCCGGCGGGGCCGGAACTGAACCGAACGAACCCGGCGGAATGAAATCTTGCCGGCTGCCCCGTGCGCCGGAACCTTCGAATACAGAATTCCTCGGCAACCTTCAAGCGCCAATCGGCGCCGCAGGGGCCGGGGTTCTGTTACAGGAACATCCTGCCGCGGTTTCAATGAAACCGCAGCACCCTTTGTGGCATTGAGGATGGGCCAGGAGGGCGACGCCGACATCGCCGAACACCGCCTCCTACATGGTGGCGACGCCGAAGGCCCCCCAGCAGCAGCAAAATCCCTTTCACCGCCAAAGCGAAGCAGATGTTCTGCCAGACGATGCGCCGGGTCTTTCCGGCAATGCGATGGCGGTGGCCAGCTTTGTCGGTTCATCGGTCATCAGCACCACATCGGCGGCTTCGATGGCGGCGTCGGCCCCCAAAGCGCCCATGGCGATGCCGATGTCGGCCCGGGCCAGCACCGGGGCGTCGTTGATGCCGTCGCCGACGAAGGCCAGTTTTTCCCTGGCGGGAACCGTTGCCCGCAGTTTTTCCAACTGGTCGACCTTGTCTTGGGGCAACAGCTCGGCGTATACGGCGCCGATGCCAAGTTCGGCGGCGATTTGCGCCGCCGCCGCCCGGCGATCCCCGGTGAACATGGCGATGCGGCGCACCCCGAGTTTTTGCAGGGACTTGATGGCTTCGCCGCTGCCTTCCTTGGCTTCGTCGGCGATGACGATGCGGCCCTGATAGCTTTGGCCGACGGCGATGTGGACGACGGTACCGGCGCTTTCCCCTTCTTCTATGGCGATGCCCGCCGCCGCCAGCAATTTGGCATTGCCGGCGAGAACCGGCGTGCCGTCGATCTCGCGCGGATGCCGCCGCCGGCCATTTCTATAAGCGCCGATGCGGCTCCCCTCACATTCCCGGCCGTAAAACCGGCGGATGGAGCAGCGGCGATCGGGTGGCTGGAATGGCATTCGGCATGGGCGCAATGTCGATCATGCCGCTTGGAAATGCCGTTGTGACGATCTCGGTCACTTGGAACACGCCCTTTGTTAAGGTGCCGGTTTTGTCGAAAATTACGGTGTCCAAAGCGCCCAAAGCCTCTAAATAATTGCCGCCTTTCACCAGAATGCCGTTCTTCGATGCGCCGCCGATGCCGCCGAAGAAACCCAGCGGGATGGAGATCACGAGGGCGCAGGGACAGGAGATGACGAGGAAAACGAGGGCCCGCTGGAACCAGGTTCCGAAGGCCGCGCCGGGGAGGAACAGCGGCGGCAACAGGGCCAAAGCCAAAGCGGCGAAAACCACCGCCGGTGTATAGTAACGGGCAAATCTCGTGATGAAATTTTCCGTTTCCGCCTTTTTGCTGCTGGCATTCTGCACCAAATCGAGGATTTTCGTTGCGGTGGATTCGCCGAAGGCCTTGGTGACTTCGACGGTGAGCAGGCCGCTCTTATTGATGGTGCCGGACAGAACCGTGCTGCCGGCGGCCACATCCCGGGGCACGGATTCACCGGTGAGGGCGGAAGTATCCAGTGCGGAACGGCCCTCGATAACAAGGCCGTCCAGGGGGATTTTTTCGCCGGGCTGTACGGTGATCCTGTCGCCGACGGCCACTTCTTCGGGGCGGACTTTCCGGACGGTATCGCCGACCTGAAGGTTGGCGAAGTCCGGCCGGATGTCCATCAAACTGGTGATGGAGCGGCGGGAATGGTTGACGGCCCGGCGCTGAAAGGCCTCCCCCACCTGATAGAACAGCATCACCGCCACGCCCTCCGGGTATTCGCCGATGGCGAAAGCGCCAAGGGTGGCGATGGCCATCAGGAAATTTTCGTCGAAAACGCGCCCCCGGCGAAAATTGCCGGCGGCCCGCAGCAAAACCTCACCGCCGGTGAGCAAATAAGCGGCGAGGAAAAAGGGAAGCCGCATCCCGCCGGGGATGGGAAATGCCAAAGCGGCGGCGAAGAGAACGGCGCCCAGCCCCAGCGCCACGGAACGAAACCGGCGCTTTTTGTTCGCGGCCTCCGGATCTTCCGGCCGATAGGACACGGTGACGCCCTCCCCGATCTCCCGGATCGCCTCTGTGGCGGCCCGCAGAACCCGGGGCAAGGCCGCCGCCGTTTCCGCCTCGATGGTGAGCTTTCGCTGCACGAAATCGACCTGTGCCGCACGGATGCCGGGAGCAGGCGAACCTTGGCCTCGATCTTGTCGGCGCAAGCGGCGCAATCGAGGTTTTGCAAAAACAGGGTTTTTTTGCTGTCGGCCGCCGCGGTTTTTTCAATCATGCGGATGGCGGCGTCATGTCCTTTTATGATGGCGTGGAGGCGGCGAAAACCGCGTCCGCTTCCTTGGTGCCGTCCATCGCGATCACCAGGTTCCCGGTGGCGAAATCCACCGCCGCATCGAAAACGCCGGGCAGCTTTTTCAGATCTTCCCCAATCATCGCGGCGCAATGGCCGCAGTTTAAACCGTCGAGCTTATATTCTTTTTTCTGATGTTCGGCCATGATGGTCACGCTTTCTACCGATTTTTCTTTCGCCGGGCAGGAATTAGCCCTCGACGATGTGCAGCATACCTTGGTGAAAAATACTTTTCACATGATCGTCGGCAAGGGAATAATAGACGATCTTCCCTTCCCGGCGGTATTTCACCAGTTTTGTCTGCCTCAAAACGCGCAGATGATGGGAGATGGAGGACTTCGTCATCCCCAGCAAAACAGCGATGTCGCATACGCACATTTCCGCTTGAAACAGCGCGCAAAGGATTTTGACCCGGGTGGAATCGGAAAAAACCTTAAACAGATCCGCCAAGTCGAGCAGCGTTTCCTCCTCGGGCATATGGTTCCGCACTTTTTTAATTGTATCCTCGTGGATCGTATGGCAATCGCAACGATCCGCTTCCGGCGCATAAGAGACCATGGCGCACCTCCTAAAACAAACGGTTGAAAGATTGTTCAACCGTATAATACGCTGTGGGCGCCGCCTTTGTCAAGGGGATTTGGCAATGGGATAAAAAAATACCATCCGCCGGTATCGTCCGGGTTGGGGCGAAAGCACCCGGCGCCGCCAATGGCGGCGGGCATTCGCCTCCAAAAAGAAAAAAAGCCCCATCCCATCGATGAAAGGCCATCGCAAACGTGAAAGAGAATCCTTGCGTGTTTTGGAACAATTTGGAACCAAAGTCCTTCTTAGATCGTATTTGAATTGACAATAACAGCGAAAAGAGGTAAAATTATCTTGCTTTCTAGATCGTATGCTGGATTTTTTATCTTTTTTAGCAATCAAAACCGCAAATGATGCATTTTTGTGTCGGCAAAGGAGCTTTATGAAACGCGATCAAACGGGGCATAAAAGAAACCGTAAAAAAAAGAAAAACGGATGGTTCATTTTTTTTACCGTCCTTGTCGTGGCTGTTTTTTTTACCACCGGTGTTGTGTTTGGCAGCCTCTATTATGTTGTCTCCGGCCTGACCACTACGGACTTGCCCAAAGACGATGTCAGCTTGGGCATTTCCGAGGCGGTGGAGAAGGATAGCGATATCGTTAATATTGCTCTTTTTGGCGTCGACGCCCGGGACAACAGCGACAGCGGCCGGTCCGACGCTATTATTGTTTTGTCCGTCGGCAGCGCGACGGGACAGATTAAGATGACCTCGATCCTGCGGGACAGTAGGGTGCTGGTGGATGGCCACGGCGAAACCAAACTCAACCATGCCTATGCCTATGGCGGCCCCACCTTGGCGGTTAAAACCTTAAACCAGAATTACCGGCTCGACATCAAAGAATACGTAACCGTCAATTTTAACCAACTGTCGAAGATTATCAATGCGGTCGACGGCGTTACATTGACTTTGAATAAGTCAGAAGTAGAAATGGCCAATGCTCTCGCGGTGCAGCATTTTCCGGGTACTCCCACGATTTCTTCTTCCGGTGAGGTCATTCTCACAGGGGAACAGGCCGTTTCCTATTCTCGTATCCGCAAAATCGATACCGACAATGCCCGGGCTTCCCGGCAGCAAAAGGTGCTTTCAGCAATTTTGGTTAAGATCAAGGGTATGCCCAAAACGGACTATCCCCGCTTTATCCGTGAATTGCTGAATTCCGCGGAGACATCTTTGAGTTATAGCGAAATTCTTGCCCTTTCCCCCATTGCTTTGACCAATTTTACCATTGAACAATATACGATTCCGGACGCCCAATATGAAACCGACCTCAGGGGCGGCATCGCCGGTGACGGGGTCTGGTATTATACATATGATTTGGATAAGGCGGCAAAGCGGATTCATTCAATTATTTATGACAATGGCGATGCAACGGAAGGATCCTCAGACGGTGTGGAGTAAGGGCGGAAATGAATGAAATGAGAACAGCGGTAATTATAACCTGTTTCGATACATATGAAAAGAGAGTTCTTGACGTAGAAAAACAGCTCCTAGCCAGGGGCTTTAAAGTGATCTTAATCGAATCGGATTTTCTTCATCTGCAACGTGACCGCCGCCATGACCACCGGGAAAATTTGGTTTTTATCCCTGTCATTGCCTATCGAAAAAACCTATCCTTGCAGAGAATTTACTCCCATTACCGTTTTTCCCGGGCAGCTCTCAAAGTGGCGGCGACCTATAAACCAGATCTTCTCTATGTTTTGGTTCCCCCGAATTCTTTGGTTAAGGAAACCGTATCCTATCAACGGCGGCACCCTGGGGTAAAGATTGTTTTTGACGTTCTTGATCTTTGGCCGGAAACGCTGCCGTTAAAAAAAGTGGAATTGCTCCCTCCCTATCGTTGTTGGAAAAATCTGCGGGAAAAGAATATTGGCCGCGCGGACTATATTTTTACAGAATGCAATCTTTTCCGGGAATTGATTTCCGAGACGGTTCCCGCCGAAAAGATATCTACGCTCTATCTTTGTCGGCCTGTCGGATCTTTTTGCAGCCGGCCCATCCTCGATGAGGGAAAAATCAGCCTTGCTTATCTCGGCTCCATCAATAACATTATTGACATTCCGCGGATTTGCCGTCTAGTAAGGGCCCTGGTTGCTGAAAAACCGGTAATGGTTCATGTGATTGGCAATGGCGAGAAGAGGGATATCCTGTTAGATGAATTGAAAGGCTGGCGCCGCCGTAAAGTATCATGGAGAGGTTTACGATATGGCGGAAAAACAGAGAATATTTGACCATTGTCATTTCGGCATCAATATCCTCAAGGACACGGTCTGTATTGGGTTGACGATGAAAAGCGTCGATTATTTTGAGTGCGGTCTGCCGGTAATTAACACCGTTGGCGGAGATACGGAGGAATTTATCAATCAGCATCGGGTGGGTATATCTTACCGGGAAACCGGTAGTGTCACCGCCCGCCTTGTTTTGGACGCCCTTAAAAACGATTATCCGGCAATGCGTAAAAGCAGCCGGACACTATTTGAAACCCAATTTTCCTGGCCCGTTTTGAGGAAGAGTTTCAGCGGCGGATCGATACAATCCTGGAGGAGGACAATTGAAATGTCGGTGAGAGTTTCCGTTGCCATGGCGGTCTATCAAGGAGAGAAATATCTAGAAAAACAACTCGACTCTATTATTTGCCAACTAGGGAATGAAGATGAATTGGTTGTTTCTTATGATCAGTCCGCCGATAGAACATTAGAGATCATTAATAAATATGCTATAAAGGATGGCCGCATCAGAGTTGTAATAGACCAAGGAAGCGGCATCAATGACAATTTTAACAATGCCTTGAAGCATTGCCAGGACAGTTCTTCTTCATCTCTGACCAGGACGACGTTTGGCTTCCTGAAAAATTGAGCGTATGGTGGGTGCTTTAGAAAAAACCGGCGCTTCCCTCATCGTGCACAATGGTGTTACCATCAATGGGGCGGATACCATCGTTGGCGGTGACTTTTTTCCTCCTATCGTATTGGGCCGTCCTTCTGGCGGAATTTTTTAAAATCCCGTTATAGCGGTTGTTGCATGGCTTTTACTGCCGAATTTGCCAAAATTGCCCTGCCCATTCCCGATGACATTGACGCTTATGATCGCTGGCTCGGGCTTTGCGCCGAGAAGTTTGGTAAAATCGGTTTTCTTGATGATGTTTTAATCCACCATCGCCTTCATGGCGACAATGTAACGCCGACCCGGCGCCGAGGGCTTGCTACCATTTTGAGAATGCGGTTGGTGATGGCTTGCGCTCTTCGGGATAAGAAATGTGCGTTGCGAAAGGAGTGGCACCTATAAATGACCACTGCTGTCGTCGTCGCTATTTATAACGGAGAGAAATATTTGAAAGAACAGCTTCTTTCGATTCTTAACCAAACCCGTGGTGCTGACGAGGTAATTTTATGTGACGATCATTCCTCTGATAATTCCGTTCTTTTAATTGAGGAATTTATTTTGCAGCACCGCTTGGCGGGTATTTGGAAGTTATACCGAAGCAAAGAAAACTTGGGTTATGTTCGCAATTTTTATCGTGGGATTGCCCTTACCACGGCAGACATCGTTTTTTTATCGGATCAAGACGACATTTGGGTTGTGGATAAAATCGAAAGAATGGCGGCGTTAATGGAGAGGCATTCCAATATATTGTTATTGAGTTGCCGTTATGACATAATTGGTAAGGCGGGGGAGGCTTTAAGTGGGCTGATGGTAGAAAAGGTGAAAGAAACCGGTGCCCTTCGCGCCGTTTCCGTTGACGATATTATGAAGGCCCTGCGATGGCCCGGTATGACGATGGCGCTGCGCAAAACTTTTTTTGATGCGACCATTGAATTCTATCATGATCTCCTGGCCATTCATGATGTTGTAATGGCGCTTTTTGCCGCAGAAAATGGAGGCTTTTATGAGTACCAATATATAGGTTGCCATCACCGTCGGCATGATCATAATGCTGCTAATGAGGAGCATCGGGTTTTTAAATTACTCTCTTTAGAGCGCAAGCTTGCAGAAATGGAAAGTTACAATCGGATGCTATTTAACCTCACTGCCGCTGATCTGCCCCTACCTCGAGCAAAGGAGAGGATTAAAGAGAAATATGATTTCAGTATACAGAGGCAAAGGATGATCCGGCAGCGGCAACTTTTGCCACTGCTGATGGTATACTGGGATTATCGCAATATGCGCTGGAAAAGTTTATTTGCTGATGTATGGCTGATTATCTTTGGTGATTACAGAAAAATGAGAGGGAACAAAAATGAGCATAAAGTATAAACCTGATTCACTGAAAGTTTGGTGCGATTTGGATCTAAAAATCAAGGAGAGGAATGGCTAAATTTGAACAGAAAACGTCTATCTTATGATACATCTTTGTCTAGACCGGTGGCGATCATAGACTATCTTTCTTACATCTTTGCTATAACCTTGCTTTTTAGCTGTACCTTCTTGGCCTTTGCTTCCTTATCTATTTTTTATGGTCTAAATGTGCGGATGCTTCTTTGGGCGGGGATTCTTTTGTTTTCTTTTCCTCTTGTTTTTCGCCACAGAAAACATTTGCTACGAAATACTTTGATTCTAATTTGGCTTACCTTTTATCTATACTTGGTCTTTTGCGCCATGCGTGGATATTTGTTGGGAAATCCCCCCCAAGTTCTATTCAGTGACGTCAAAGGATTTTTGTATTTTTTAACTTTACCCGGAATGATCTGCATCTTTCGTAATCGCCAAAGATTTGAAATGGCCATGACAGCCATCATCGCTGGCTCGGCACTGTTTGCGTTTTTCTTTGTGGCATCCAACTATTGCATAATTTGAATGAATCTTTTACGCCATGGCTCTCTACCCTAATCCGGGACGACTTCCTTTTTTAAATTATGTGTCTCCTCAAATCGTTCGTCTATTTTCTCCTGGTACTCCATATATGGTAATCGCTGTATTCTTTTGTTTTTATTTTCAATGCAAAAATAAGGAAATAAAGTGGCACTACGTGGCGACAACCGCACTTTGTTTTTTGGCGATTCTCTTTTCCTTTACCCGCTCTATCTTTTTATCAGCACTGATTGGCCTTTTTTTGTCCGTATTTTTGGTGCTTTTATCAGGGCACGGTCGCATTCTGTTTAAACACTTACTATTCTCAACGATAGTTGTTGCAGTTTTATTGATTGGTGCGTATCTGGCTTTTGGCGCAAATTATCTTGGTTTTGCTTATCAACGTACCGCCGGCTCTGATGTTGTACCGGAGAAAAATGCGGTGCCACAAGAAAATGGAGAGGCTGCTCCCAATCAAGATGTTCTGGACAATTTAAACGATGATGCCGGTTATATTGATCGTTCTAAGAATCCCCGAGAACAGACCGATGCCTATTTGCATTACTCGGAAATTGTGTCTGACCAATACCGACAATATACATTATCGGCGATGCTGGCGAAAATCAAAATCTCTCCAATTGTGGGCAACGGTTTGGGTGCGGTGATCAAGTATAGGGACTATAATGAATTTTTTTATTTAGATGTCATGATGAAAATGGGGATTATCGGTTTGTTGCTGTATCTTGCTCCCGCATTTCTTTGCGGATATTGGTTTTTCCGGGAAATAAAATACCTACGCCGAGGCCCCCCCTATAATATACAGATGCTCCTTGTCGGCGTTATTGTCGCAGGCTTTTTGGCTGTATGTATTTTTTCCTTCTTTAATCCTTATCTGAATGCGGCCCTGGGAATTATGATGTACAGTTTTGGTATTGCTGCTGTTCTCCTATTGAAGGAACACAAGGACGGCTTCTTAAAACAGATATAGAGGTATCGTAAACAATGAAAGGTATCATTTTAGCCGGGGGTGCCGGTACGCGGTTGTACCCTCTTACCATGGTTACATCCAAGCAACTGTTGCCGGTTTATGACAAACCGATGGTCTACTATCCCCTCTCCACCCTGATGCTGGCGGAAATCCAGGATATCTTAATCATTTCCACGCCGGAGGATTTGCCCAACTTTGAGCAGCTTTTAGGTGACGGCTCTCAATACGGTGTGCACCTGAGTTATCAGGTGCAACCTTCTCCCGACGGCTTGGCCCAGGCTTTTTTGCTGGGCGAATCGTTTATCGGCGACGATTGCTGCGCCATGATCTTGGGGGACAATATTTTCTATGGCAACGGCTTTCGCACCATTTTGAAGCAGGCTGTGGCCACCGCTGAGGCGGGGGAAGCCACGATCTTCGGTTACTATGTATCGGATCCCGAGCGCTTCGGCATCGTGGAATTCGACGCAGAGGAGAGGGTGCTTTCTGTGGAAGAAAAACCCCAATGTCCCAAATCCAACTACTGCATCACCGGCCTTTATTTTTATGACAATCGCGTAGTGGATTTGGCCAAACGGGTGAAACCCTCCCTGCGGGGTGAGTTAGAGATTACCGATTTAAACCGTCTTTATCTCGAGGAGCGGCAGCTCAAAGTCAAGCTACTGGGGCGCGGCTTCACCTGGTTTGACACGGGAACCGTCGATTCCCTGGCGGAAGCGGCGGATTTCGTACGCATGATCGAAAAGCGCCAGGGGATCAAAATTTCCGCACCGGAGGAGATCGCTTGGCTCAACCATTGGATCAGCGAAAAAACGCTGTTGGAATCAGCAAAAATCTATGGTAAATCCCCCTATGGCGACCATTTGCGTAAGGTTGCCCAGGGTTTTATCAAATATTGAGAAGCGAGGAAACCGATGGAACAGATCGAAACATCATTGCCCGGTGTTTATATCATCAAACCGAGGGTCTTCGGTGATCACCGGGGCTATTTTAGTGAAACCTGGTCTAAAGGAGGCCCATGTCGAAACTGGGTCTTACCTATGATTTTGTGCAGGACAATGAGAGCTTCACGGCCCATAAGGGCACATTGCGGGGGATACATTTTCAACTCAATCCGATGGCCCAGACAAAGTTGGTGCGTGCGGCCCGCGGCGCTGTGCTGGATGTCGCCGTTGATCTGCGCCGTGGTTCCCCCCACTATCAACAGTGGGTGGCGGTGGAACTTTCTGCGGACAATCACAAACAGCTGTTGCTACCCCGCGGCTTTGGCCACGGTTTTTTGACTTTAAGTGACAATGTGCTTTTCTGCTATAAGGTAGACCAGTTCTATTGCCCCGACGCCGACCGTTCCCTTCGCTTTGACGATCCCGAACTCGGCATCGACTGGGGGATCGACACGCCGGTATTGTCCGCCAAGGATGAAAATGCGCCATTGCTTAAGGACAGCGACTGTAATTTCGTTTTTTAAGGAGAGGGCCATGAATATTTTGATCACCGGCGGCGCCGGTTTCATTGGCAGCAATTTTATCTATTTTCAGCAGCGTCATCATCCCGACGATCGCTTGGTCTGCCTCGATAAGTTAACCTATGCGGGAAATTTGAGAACCCTTGCGGTAGCGCTGGAAAAGGAAAATTTCCGCTTCGTCAAGGGAGATATCGCCAATCGGGACGATGTTTTTCCCCTCTTTGCGGAGGAATGCTTTGATATCGTTGTCAATTTTGCCGCTGAAAGCCATGTAGACCGTTCGGTGGAAAACCCTGAAATTTTTCTGAAAACCAATATTCTTGGCACCCAGGTGCTAATGGACGCCTGCCGCAAATATGGTATTCGCCGCTATCATCAGGTTTCCACCGATGAAGTCTATGGCGACCTGCCCTTGAACCGGCCCGATCTTTTCTTTACCGAGAAAACACCGCTGACGGCCAGCAGCCCCTATTCGGCCTCAAAGGCCGCTGCCGACCTTTTGGTACAGGCTTATCACCGTACCTTCAGCCTGCCGGTCACCATCAGCCGCTGTTCTAATAATTATGGCCCCTACCATTTTCCTGAAAAGCTGATTCCCTTAATGATCGTCCGGGCTTTACATGACGAAAGCCTCCCCGTTTACGGTAAGGGAGAAAACATCAGAGACTGGCTTTATGTAGAGGATCATTGCCATGCCATTGATCTTGTGATGAGAAAAGGCCGGGTAGGGGAAGTCTATAATATCGGCGGCCACAATGAACGGGCCAACCTCGACGTGGTTAAAACGATCCTAAGGGTCTTAAAAAAGCCGGAAAGCCTGATTTCCTATGTCACGGATCGTCCCGGGCACGATCTCCGCTATGCCATTGATCCGACCAAAATGCAAGAGGAACTGGGCTGGCAGCCGGAAACAGCTTTCGATGTGGGAATTGAGCAGACGATTCGCTGGTATCTTGACCATCGGGATTGGTGGCAGGAAATTTTGAAAGGCGATTATCAGAATTACTATGAAAAAATGTATGGCAATCGGTAGAGGTTGGATAAGGTAAAAACAAGATATGAAATTGAGGAAAGACAATGAAAGTTTTAGTTACCGGCGCCCAGGGACAACTCGGCTATGACGTCGTCAGAGAAGGCCAAAAGCGCGGCTTTGTGATGATCGGCAGTGACATCGACGATTTTGATCTTAGAGAGAAGGAGGCGGTGATGGCATATATTCGTCATGCGGCTCCGGAGGCGATCATCCATTGCGCCGCCTACACCGCCGTGGACAAGGCTGAGAACGAAAAGGAACTCTGTTACGATGTCAATGTCAACGGCACAAAATATGTGGCCGAAGCCGCCGCCGCGGTTCGGGCCAAGTTGATTTATATCAGCACCGATTATGTTTTTGACGGCGCGGGGGAACTTCCCCACCGAGTGGAGGAAGAGCGGCGGCCCATCAATCACTATGGCTATACAAAATCCTTGGGGGAGGACGCCGTGCAAGCGGCCCTTGACCGCCATTTTATCCTGCGCATATCCTGGGTTTTCGGTTGCCACGGCGCCAATTTCGTCAACACGATGCTTCGTCTTGGCAGCGAGCGGGAAACTCTCTCCGTAGTCCATGACCAGATCGGGGCGCCGACCTATACGCCGGACCTCGCAGCTCTTCTTCTCGATATGGTGGTGACAGAGAAGTTCGGCGTTTATCATGCCGCCAATGTCGGCGTTTGCAGTTGGTATGATTTCGCCAAGGAGATCATGGCCCAGGCGGGACTTGTGGCTACGGTTAAGCCGATTGCCAGCGACGATTACCCCACGGTGGCGAAAAGGCCCAAGAATTCCCGCCTCGATCAGCGCAAATTAGTGGAAAACGGATTTTCATTGCTGCCGCCTTGGGAAGACGCTTTGGCCCGGTTATTGCTCGCGGGAAAACGCTAAGGCAGAAACCAGATGGTTCAGGCCAGTTCATTAAAGGGCAGTAAGGAGAGGAAAAAATAAATGGCTTTAATCAGCATTATTGTGCCGGTATATAATGTGGAAGAATACTTAGAAGAGTGCCTCGATTCAATTTTGGCCCAAACCTACAAAGAAATTGAATTGATCCTTGTGAACGATGGCTCAACGGATCGTAGCGGGGTAATCTGCGATCGGTATGCGGCGCTAGACAACAGGGTTAATGTCTTTCACCAAGAAAACCAGGGGCTTTCCGCTACCAGAAACAAAGCTTTGGCCATTGCCAACGGCGAATATCTGACCTTTGTTGATAGCGATGATTATATCGCCACTGACATGATAGGGTTGATGTATAATAATTTAAAGAGAGAAAACGCCCAAGTCTCTATTTGCGGCATTTGGTTGGCCTATGAAAAATATAAGCAAAAAAGACAGATGGATGACATTTATCTGAAAATGAATACCCAAGAGGCTTTAGAAAAGATGCTTGGCTTTGGGTATTATGACATTAGTGCCGGTGCGAAACTCTATAAAACGGATCTGTTTCATGGGGTTCGGTTCCCCGTTGGAATTATAGCGGAAGATATGCATGTGACACCAAAAGCGATGGCAAAAGCGACTTGCATTGTGTACGATTCTTCGCCAAAGTATTATTATAGGCAGCACCAAGGAAGTATAACAAAGATCGATTCCTTTTGGATAAGTTACCTGGACGGCATGAAAGTCTATCTTGATTTTGTTACGGATCTATATCCAGATTTGAAAGCGGCAGCACAATGCCTGGATTTGTACGCGTATCTGATGATTTATGCGACCCTTCTTAGGAGAAAAGATATGCATTCGATATTAAATGATATTTATCCGGAAATTGTGACAAAAGCGAAGGGTATGAAAGATCCGGAAAAAATTAAGACGATCCCGATAAAAAGCCGAATCAGCCTTTGGCTACTGTTGCATAGCAGAATGATTCATTCCCTTGTATATAAACTATATTGGGCCCTTTCTTTGAAATCATTTATGAAAGGGTATTGCGAAAATGAAGGTTGTCAGGAATTACCTGTATACCATATTACACCAAGTGTCCGCCATTTTGATACCGTTTTTGATTGTCCCATATATTTCTCGTATATTTGGGCCGTCAGGATCGGTATTGTTGCCTATACAAATGCCATCACGATGTATTTTGTTTTATTTGCCAATTTTGGTTTGGCGGTATATGGAAACCGTTGCATTGCCCAATGCCGCGATGACCTTCAAAAATGTTCCGCCACATTTTGGGAAATTATGCTACTGAAAATAGGGCTCACATCCATCGCCCTTTTCTGCTTCTGGGTGTTTGTTGTTTCCTTTTCCTCTTCTTATCAAGGTTATTTTGCGGCGCAATCCCTGTTGATTATCGCCAATGCGGTAGACACAACCTGGTTTTGCGGGCAAAGAAAATTTTAAAGTTACCGCCTTACGCAATATCGCCGTAAAAACCCTGGGCATGGTCTTAATCTTCCTCTTGGTTCGCACAAGGTGATATTCTGGTCTATATCCTGCTCTTGTCCGCCAGCGAGTATTGGGGCATCTTTCATTGCTGCCGCTTTTGCGTGTATCTATCGTTAAGATAAAACGAAAGTCATTGTATCTTCATGCCATATCAATTTGGCGCTTATTTTTTCTTTGTCTCCTATGCGGCAGTGCAGGTCTATTTTATCTTAAACAAATCGCTTCTCCGGTTGGTTCTGGGGGGAAGCAGCCTGCGGTTTTTTTGAAAACTCCGATAAAGTGGTGCGCATGTGTTTGCTGGCCGTACTCTCTATCGGAACCGTTTTATTGCCGCGTGTTTCATATACATATGCGAAAGGAGAAAAAGAAAAAGCGGAAGCGTATCTGGAGAAAGCCCTTCACTATAGCCTTTTCATTGCCTTTCCTTTCGCCCTTGGGCTGTCCGCTATCGGCGCTGAATTTGCGCCGCTGTTCTTCGGCTCCCAGTTTCAGGTAACAGGGCATTTGATTGAACTGCACGCGATGATGATACTTCCTATGGGGGTAAACGGTATCTTTGGTGCCTTATATCTTTTGCCCACCAATCAAATGAAGCGCTATACGCTTTCTGTTGTTTGTGGCCTGTTCGTAAATGTCCTGTTTGGTTTTGTGTTGGTATGGAGAATGGGTGTCTTTGGGGCGGTCATCAACGCAATTTTGACAGAAGCTGTGGTCGCCACATTTCAGGTGGTTTCGGTTTCAAAACAGCTTGATTTGCGGAGATTGTTTCGCGGCTGGCTGAAGTATGGTCTAGCCGCTGTGGTCATGTACGCCGCCGTACGCTTATTGGGTACTATAACCGGCGCGACAATAGGCGGAGTGTTGTTGCAGATTGCCGTGGGGATTGCGATATATATTGTTTTGTCTCTATTTCTTCGCCCGCCGGCGGTACAGGATCTGAAGCGGCTGCTGAAAACCAAGGCGTCATAAAAGCAGTGTCCCATGCCCAGTATTACAACACGGATTCATCTCAATGGGTTTGATGCGCTGTTTTTTGCGAGCAGGTCTTAACGGAGGAAGAAAATGAACATTCTCGTTGCCGGGGGCGCCGGTTATATCGGTTCCCATACTTGCGTGGCTTTGTTGGCCGCCGGTCATGCGGTGATCGTCGCCGACAATCTTGCCAACAGCAAAAGGGAGACCATCGACAGGATTGAGGAAATCGCCAAGATGCCGGTGCTATTTTATCAGATCGACGTTGCCGACCGGGTTGCTTTGGCGTCTGTTTTCGCGCGGCATCGCATCGATGGGGTGATCCATTTCGCCGGCTTCAAAGCCGTGGGCGAATCGGTGGCAAAGCCCCTGTCTTATTATGACAACAATGTCGGCACCACGCTGTCGCTTTGCCGGGCTTGTTTGGAATTCGGTGTGGGGCGCTTTGTTTTTTCCTCTTCCGCCACGGTCTATGGCGACAATCAAGCCCCCTTTGTGGAGGATATGGCCCTCAGGCCGACGACGAATCCCTATGGCGAAACGAAAGCGATGAACGAGCGGATCTTGTCCGACGTGGCGAAGGCCCATCCCGGTTTCGCCGTGGCCCTGCTGCGCTATTTTAACCCCATCGGCGCCCATGAGAGCGGTTGATCGGTGAAGCCCCCCATGGCATTCCCAACAATTCTGATGCTCCTTATATCACCCAGGTCGCTCCTGGGGAAGCTGGACAACTCCATGTGTTTGGCGACGATTATCCCACCGCCGACGGCACCGGCGTCCGGAAATTATCTCCATGTGATGGACTGGCGGAAGGCACACCCGCTGCCGCCTTGGTGTGCTGGAGATCAACGCGAGCTGCTGGTCTGCCGCAACCGTCACAAACCTCACCGTCCCGGATCTCATCGCCACGTTTAGCAAACGGCATCAAAGTGCCCTATGCGATCGCCCTGCGCCGCGACGGCGATATCGCCGTTTGCTATGCCGACGTGGTAAAGCCGCCCAAGATTTGGGCTGGCGGGCCAAACGTGGGCTGGAGGATATGGTTGGAACCGCCTGGCGCTTTGAATGCCGCAATGCCGCCGGCAAACTGTAAAAACGCCGGGAAGGCCAGCCTTCCCCGGAACAGGTTGCAAAAACCCCAAAAATCTAAACGGGAAAACGGCGTGCGCAATTTTTTAATCCTTTAAACCGAAAAGGCAAAACGGTATGGAGATAGAAGGCAAGCCGAGGGCCGGAGCCCGCCTTCGGCTGCCGACAAGCGCCCGGTGGCGAATACGCTCACAAAAGGCCAGGCCCTTGCGCATATCTCTCTGCGGTGTGGGCCCGGCCTTTTTTGTTTGTTCAAAGCGCCGATATGCTGAGCATGAGCGCAGCCCGCATGTGGAAAGAACATGCGGGCTTCTTTGGTCTATGGCCTGGTTAGCGACAAGGTGGCGCTGCCTCTGCGAACGAGATTGATGATCGCCAATAGGGACAACGGCGCCGACGATGGAGACGACCAAACCCAGATTCAGGCCGGTTACCCCGTGGCTGCCGAGGAGATTGAAGAGGATGCCGCCGATAAAAGCGCCGATGATGCCGACGATAATGTTTTTCCAGGCGCCCATTTCCTCATCGTTCCCTGTGATTTTACTGGCGATCCATCCCGCAAGCGCGCTGATGATAATCCAACTGATGATGCCCATAAAGCCTACCTCTCCTTTAAAAGGCTAAGAAAACGGCTGTCCCGCCAAAATATTCGGTCCATGGGGATTTTGGCCGCCGTTTCCGCAGACAAAAGCATAACGGTACAGGCAGCGGTTTGCCGATGAAGCGGCATTTTCTTAAAGTAAGAGTATGCAGTTCCTTTTTTTATTAGCCAAAGAAAAAAGGATGCCGGCGTGAAAAGTTTGGAAGCTGTTTGTTTTTTTTGGCCGCCTCTAATTTTGGGGCGGTTTTTTTGTTTTTTTTCCGCCGATCGGCAGAGAAAAGGGGAAAGGATGGGAAAATTCTGGCAATTGAATAAAATATGGTAAAAAGCGGAGAATCTATAGCCGGAAGGCACCGTAAGGCGGCGAAAGATGAATAGCGGCCGCCGTGCCTTCTCTTTTTCGCCAAATTGCGCCAAAAATCCGCATAATATGCAATACATGAAGCAGGGGGACAATGCGGCGGAAACCATTGCTCCAGCTATAAGCCAATATCGCGGAGATTGACGAAATGGGACGGGCGAATATAGTTGATCTTTATGAAGAAATGGTGGTATATTTTAGATGAAAATAAAAGAAAGGATGCGTAACGTGGAAGGATTCATGTTTGACGGATTTTCGCAAAAGTAAAAGAAGCGCCGGCAAAGTATGTAAGATCCAGGAACGCAAAGATAAAACAAAAAAGCCGGAAAGAGGGCGCTCTATGCTCCCGGGCCGGGAGAGAGAAAGGGCGAAGCTGAACCGCTGGTTCCGCCGCCGTTGGGCGGCCCTTGGTTTGGCCGCTTTGGCTCTGCTGTTGGCGGCGGTATTCTATACCGGCCTTTCCTGGCAGTATGGCGCCTATGCGCTCTGCGTCAATGGCCAGCCGGTCTGCACCGTGGAGGACGAGCGCGAAAAGGGCCGGGAAGTGGTTGAAAGTTATTTGCAAGCGGGCCGATCATGGCGATGCAGTGGAATTTAGCGAAGAGGTCTATTTCTGAACAGGGGTTTTATCCCGACCTGCCGTCGAAGAACTGACGGTGACTTTGCTCTGCTCGCAATCCGCCACCCATCTGCAAATTGCCGGCGGCGATTTTGGTCGTGGCGGGGAACCGTTCTTAACCCTGCGGGATGAGAATGCGGCGGAAAATTTCCTTTCCACTCTATCGGGGCGGCGCGAATGTCTTTGGCGCGGGAGGGGGCGGCGGTGGCTTCCGTCCGCTTTTTGCAGGATGTGGAAATCCTTGCGGAGACCGTTCCGCTGGAACAGGTGGTAAATGACGACGGCGCCGCGGCGCTCTGCGCCTCTCCGCTGCCGGGCCTCGATGTGGAAGTGGTTTATGAATATGAGGAAACCGTCGACATTGACCCCATCCGGAAGATCGTCGCCGACCATACGGCGCCGAGGGGCCGGCAAACCGTCAGCGAGGAAGGCCGGAAGGGCCAGGAGCGCATTCGCCGCCAAGTGGTGGAAGTCAATGGCGAAGTGGTGGAAACCAAGGTATTGGAGCGGGAAGTCATCGCCGCACCGGGAACGACGGTGATTTTGGAGGGGACACGTTCCGCGCTGTCGCTGGCGAGCCGGGGCGACAGTTCCGGCAGCGAAATTCCTATTTTGGGACAAGTCACCGCCCGATTCGGTGATGTGGGCGGCTATTGGCAAAATGCCCATACCGGCCTTGACCTGGCGGCTCCCTATGGAACGCCGATCTATGCCGCGGCGGCGGGCACGGTGGTTTTCGCCGGCTGGAACGACGCCTATGGCAATCTCGTCATCGTCGACCTCGGCAATGGCGTCACCACCTATTATGGCCATCAGAGCAAAATGTTGGTTAAGGAGGGGGACTGGCTGTCCCGCGGCGATAAATTGGGAGAATGCGGCAGTACCGGCAATAGCAGCGGCTGCCATCTCCATTTCGAGGTGCGGGTCGACGATGTGCCGGTGGATCCGCAGACCTCAAACCTGATCTGATGAGATTGCCGTTGAAAACCAAAAAGACAAGCGCCGCGTCCTCCGGGCGTCGGTTGCCAGGTTCCCGGCGGATCGGCGGGCCGTTGGCGGAACACAGACAAAGTCGCTTCACAGCGGCTTTGTCCGGCTTATGGGCCAAGTCCGCAAGCCGGTGTGCTTCCGGGGCGAAAGATTGGGCTGCCGGAAAGCGGAAGCCCCGGTTTTTGCTTGGTTTTGCCCCTTCGGTTGGCGTTCGCCCCGGCTGCGCATAGATTTCCCATTGTTTTTGGGGGCGGATCGGTTTACAATAGGTGAAAAGTCGAAAAGAGGGGAGCGCGAAATGGAAGAGGGCGAAAAGAGAAAAGAGACGGAAACGGTTTTGCCCGGCCTGCTCCTTTGCTTTTTATTGGCGGTACCGGCCTATGGCGCGGGCAGAATCTGGCCTTTGGTGGGCGGGCCGATTTTCGGCATCCTCCTCGGCATGACATTGGCCTTTTGGCGGCGTCCCGGTTTTTTTAACCGTGGCGTGGCGTTTACGGGGAAGAAAATATTGCAATTTGCCATCGTATTGCTGGGCTTCGGCATGCACCTTTTGGTTGTATTGCAGGTGGGGGCCCAATCGCTGTTGGTGATGGTGTTTACGCTGGCCGCCGCTTTTATCGCCGCCTTTTTCCTGGGGAAGGTTTTGAAGATACCGGGCAATGGGGCGGTGCTGATCGGCGTCGGCACCGCGATCTGCGGCGGCTCCGCCATCGCCGCCACCGCGCCGGTGGTAAAGGCCAGCGATGAAGAGATGGCCTTCGCGATTTCCACGATCTTTCTTTTCAATATTGCCGCCGTCTTTCTATTTCCCTTTCTAGGCCACATTTGGGGCATGGGGGATTTTGCTTTTGGCATGTGGGCCGGCACCGCCATCAACGATACCTCTTCGGTGGTGGCGGCGGGCTATGCTTTTTCCGACGCGGCGGGGCGCTTTGCCACCATCGTCAAACTCACCCGCACCTTGATGATTTTGCCCACCACCGTTGTTCTCGCTTTCTATATGGGAAGAAGAAAAAAGAGCGCGGGAGAATACCGGTTGAGAAATACCTTTCCCTGGTTCATTTTGGGCTTTTTGGCCGCCGCTATCGTGACCACCGGCGGCTTCCTTGGCCCGGTATTCCCGATCTACCTGGCGGAAGCGGGGAAGTTCTGCATTGTAATGGCCATGGCCGCCATCGGCCTCAATACCCACCTTTTCAAATTGGCAAAACATGGTTGGCGCCCCCTTCTGCTCGGTTTGGGATGTTGGTTCGCGGTGGCGGCGGTTTCATTGGCCACCCAGTATACTTTGGGGCTTTGGTGAAGCCCGGTTGGCAGCGGCCGGATCAATTAAAAAAGCGCACAAAATTGGAAACCCGCCGCCGGGACGGTTGCCCCGCAAAAAAAACTATGTTATAATGGTTCCACAATTCGCTTTCATTTTGCTGTGCTAGATGGGGAGGTAGCGGTGCCCTGTAGCCCACAATCCGCTATAGTGGGGTCGAATCCCTGTTTGAGGCCATATATCGTGGGGTCAGCCTCATATAAGTGATGTTGATCATTGGGTCCTGTGCGACGAACACCTATGAACCCCGTCAGATCCGGAAGGAAGCAGCGGTAAGTGGTCCTGTTCGGGTGCCCCAGGGTCGCCTAGTGGGAGTTAACTGTATGACCAGCGCCTGGGGTATCTGTTCGAGGGCAGGTGCACAGCATACTTATTTATAAAAGGCGGCGGCGCCTGTGCCCCGGCCTTTTTGGCCGCTAAATCGGCCAACAGATAAAGTTCACAAGCCGGCGTTTCCCCTCGCCCGGCAACCGTTTTGGTTCCGGGTTTCATGTGGCGGCCGTGGGTTTTGCCAACCATCTTTTTGTCCGGGGCCCGGCGGGCTTTCGGCGAAGGGTGTATAGACGGACGGTATTAAAACCGCAGGCCCGGAGATAACATGGACATGGGTGGGTTTCGCGCTTATAGGGCCAATGACGCTATCGGACATTTGCCGACAGCCTGGGCGCCTTTGGCGCTTTTGTTTTAATAGGAGCGATTATGAGCCATCTTGCCCTGTACCGCAAATGGCGGCCGCAGACTTTCGACGCCTTGATCGGCCAGGAGGACATCGGCCGCACATTAAAAAATGCCATATTGCATGACCGCTTGGTTCACGCCTATCTTTTTTGCGGCACCCGCGGCACCGGCAAAACCAGCACCGCCCGGATTTTGGCCAAGGCGGTCAACTGCCTGGATCCACAGGCGGGGGAGCCGTGCAATCGCTGCGCTTCCTGCTGTAGCATCGTGGAAGGGCGATCCTTGGATGTGATCGAGATCGACGCCGCTTCCAACCGCGGCATCGACGAGGTGCGGGATTTGCTGGAGAAGGTGCATTTTGTACCGGTGGAAAGCCGCTATAAGGTGTACATCGTCGATGAGGCCCATATGCTGACCAATGAGGCCTTCAATGCGCTGTTGAAAACCTTTGAAGAGCCCCCCTCCCATGTGCTTTTCATTCTGGCCACCACCGAGGCCCGCAAGGTGCCGCTGACCATCGTTTCCCGGTGCCAGCGCTTTGATTTTAAACCCATTGACGAGGCGGCGATCGTGGCATCGCTGGCCGCCATTGCCGCCGCCGAAGGCGCCGAAGCGGAGGACGATGCGTTGGCCCTTATCGCCCACAAGGCCAAGGGCAGCATGCGGGACGCCCTCTCCCTCTTTGACCAGATGATGGCCGAAGGCAAGGTGGGCGCGAAGGAAGCGGTGGCGCTGTTGGGCACGGTGGAACGAACCTTTTGGCCCCCGTTTTTGCAGGCCCTGGCGGCCCGGGACGCCAAAACCGTTTTCGCCGCCATCGACGGCCTGGAACGGGAGGGGAAAGACCTGCGCGTCTTTTTGCAGGATATGCAGACCCTATTGGGGGATTTGCTCGTATACGGCGCGGCGGAGGCGGCCTTCACCGCTTCTTACTGCGGTTTTTTAAAGGAAACCGCCGGGATTTTGCGAGATGGGGACATCTTGAGAATCATCGCCGTCAGCGGCGAAGGGGAATCGGCCTTCCGCTACCGCCGCGACAGCAAAACCGTATTGCAATTTTTATTCGCGAAGATTCTGCGGGACGGCACCGAAGCGTCGGCGGGCCCCCGCCCCCAAAAGCGGGACAAAGCGCCGCCCCGGGAAACCCGATCGGCGGTGGCGAAGGAGGAAATTCCGCCTTGGGAAACCCCTGCGCCGCCCGTGGAGCCGCCACCGAGAGAGGCCCCGGCCGCGGTGCGTTCGGCGCCGGAGGAAGCGGAGGAGATCGACGAGGTTTGGAGCCGCCTTATGAAGGAAATTAAAAGCCGTTCCCCAAAAACGGCGGCCTGGCTGCTGCCGGCGCGGCTTGCCGCCATCGGCCAAGACCGGGTCACCATCGCCTATGGGCCCGACGGGGAGATGCACCGGGAAAGGATCGGCGGCAGCGCCCATATGGAGGCGCTGACCGAGGCCCTTTCATTGATTCTGGGCCGAAAGATCGCCGTCAGGATCGAGGGGCAGGCCAAAGCCGGGGAAAAACGAGAGGAGCCGAATCTCTTTTCATTTTAAGATAAACGCCAATTTATGTTTTATATGGACAAAGGAGGAATACAAATGGGTATGGGCGGTGGAAATATGCAAAAGATGATGAAGCAGGTGCAAAAAATGCAGGCGGATATGGCGAAGGTGCAGGAAGAGGTGGCCCAGCGTACCGTGGAAGCCAGCGCCGGCGGCGGCGCCGTTGCCGTGGTGGCCGATGGCAGCCAAACGGTCAAATCGGTAAAAATCAATCCCGATGCCGTCGATCTCGACGATATAGAAATGCTGGAGGATTTGGTTTTGGCCGCGGTCAATGAAGCCTTGCGCAAATCCCAGGATATGGTCGCCAATGAACTGGGCAAAGTCACCGGTGGCATGAAGATACCGGGGCTGTTTTAAGGGGGCGCGATGGAACATTATCCCGCTTCCCTGGCCCTTTTAATCGACGCTCTCAGTAAGCTGCCGGGCATCGGGCCAAAGAGCGCCCAAAGGCTGGCGTTTCATATCTTACAGGCCGGCGAGGGGGAAGCCGGGATCCTGGCCAACGCCATCGTCGAGGTTCCCCGCCGGGTGCGGTTTTGCCGCGTCTGTTTCAATATCGCGGAAGAGGAACGGTGCCCGGTCTGCCTGGATTCCCGGCGGGATACGGCGAAAATCTGCGTTGTGGAAACGGCGCGGGATATCATCCCCATTGAAAAAAGCGGTTCTTACCGGGGGCTGTACCATGTGCTTGGCGGCCTGATTTCGCCGATGGAGGGCATCGGCCCCAAGGAATTGCATGTGGAACCCCTGTTGCACCGGTTGGCCACCGGCGAAGTGGAAGAAGTGATCTTCGCCATAAGCTCCAATGTGGAGGGGGAGGCCCCCACCCACTATCTGGCGGATCTGATCGCGCCGCTGGTAAAAACCGTCAGCCGGATCGCTTCCGGTCTCCCTGTCGGCGGCGAGCTTGATTTTGTTGACGAAATTACGCTGGCCAGAGCCTTGCAGGGCCGCCGGAATCTCACATAAACCCGATACAGCCGAACCAAAACACCGCCTTTGGCGCCTTGGTCTGATGCGACGCGCCGGGGGCGGTGTTTTTCCCGTTTTATGCGGTTGTTTCCCCTCTTGCTTTATTTCGGGCCGGCAACCTTTATTCGCTGAAGGCTTCTATCAGATTGTTTACCGCCATCACCCACATGCCGATGGCAAAGAGCAGGGAAACCGTTAAGATGGAAGCGACGGGGTTGTTGAACATGAAAATGCCGAGGATGATCATGGCGATGCCGGCGATCAGCGAACTGATCCATTGGTGGTTCGCTTTTTTCTGGGTGAAAGCGAAGCCGATGCGGCCAAAACCGACGAACATAGCCCAAAAAGCCATCATAAACGGCAGGAAGGCAAAGAGGTTATAGGCGCTGGACAAAAGATAGATGCCGAGCAGAACATTGAGAACCCCGATCAGCAACATCCAGACGCTGACGCCCTCCTTCCTGTTGATGAAGAAATGAATAACCTCCATGAGGCCCGCGGCCATAAAAAAGACGACAAAGACGGCGGCGGCGACATTCAGGGAAGCAATGGGATGGGTAAGAAAATAGTAACCGGCAATGGCATATAAAATGGCCATGGCAATGTCGAAAACGCGGCCGACAACGGATTTTGGCTTTGCTTGTTCTCCCATTTTATTCCTCCTGTTTCTTTTATTTGCCCCGGGTTTTTCCAGATATTCGGCTATAGCTTATTATAGCGCCATTTTTAATAAAACGGTAGTAGAATTTCGGGCTTGTTTATTGTCATTTGGTTTTTTCCGTTCCACCTGTTGCCCGGCGCCCGCCGCGTGTACCTTTGCGGCGGGGTTCGGCCGGGGATGGGCTTTTTATGTATGCGGGCCATGCAACATACAATTTACAAAATAGGACAAAAAACGGGCTTTTCATTGACAGAAATTTCTGATATGTTATACTAAGATATTATTAACCTGAAGGCAATGTGAAAATGGATCGAATTGCGGAAGCTTCTGTCGGGGAATATGCCTCGGGGAAAAGTCAAAACGCGGTAAACCGCAGCCTGGATTTGGCCCGGCAAGGCCGCGAAGTCACCCTGGTTGATTTGGATCTGGTGGAACCGGTCTATACCCTGAGGCCCCTGAAACAATCTTTGGAAGCGGAAGGCATTGCCGTCATCGCCTGGGAAACGAAAGAGACCGTGGGCTTGGGCGAGGCGGGGATTGTCCTTCATCCGGCGATGCGCTGGCCGCTGCGGCGGCCGGGGGATGTCATTCTCGATAACGGCTATGGCGCGAAAGGCCATTCGGTTCTCAACCTATTGGAAGGAATCGAGGAGGAGAAGGATTTTACGGTTCTGCTGGTGGTCAATCCCTTCAGGCCCCTGACCGCCACCGAAGGCGCCATTCTGGCATATATTCGCGAAATAGGGCGGGCGGATGCGCTGATTGCCAACGGTTCTCGGGGGGAAGAAACCACCGTTGCCGACATCGTCTCCAGTTTTCAACTGGTGCGGCGGGCGGCGGAGGCCGCCGGGCTGCCGGTGGCGGCTTTGTCCGTCGAGGAGAGATTTCGCCCGGATTTCCCCGGTACGGAATTGGACGGCGTTCCGCTTCGGTGGATCAAACGGTGGATGCCGCGGGGGTTTTGGTAACATATGTTTGGAAGGAGAAAGGCAAGCTTATGGAAAACACACCGATCGCAAGAGATACGAATGTATTCGTGACCGGGAATGAGGTGGTGGCCTGGGCGGCCCTGGCGGCCGAAGCCAAGATCATGTACGGCTACCCCATTACCCCGCAAAATGAGATTATGCACTATTGGACCAGATTGGCGCCGCAATTTCAGCGCTCCTTTTTGCAGACTGAGGACGAACTTTCCGCCGGTTTCACCACCTGCGGCGGCGTTCTCTCCGGCGTCCGTTCCTTTACCGCCACGGCGGGGCCCGGCACCGTTTTGATGCAGGAACCGATCAATATGGCGGAAATGATGCGCATTCCCATCGTCGTCGTGGTGCAGCAGAGGGGTGGCCCCTCAACGGCCACCGTTATCTATTCCCAGCAAGAGGTTACCCTCTGCTGTTATGGCGGCAATGGCGAAGGGTTCCGGGTCGTCTATTCTACCGCAAACCACCAGGAGCTTTTCGATTATACGGTCAAAGCCTTCAATACCGCCTGGACCTATAGGTTCCCCACCATCGTTTTGGGCGACGGTTACCAGGCCAAAATGCGGGAAGCGGTGACGATGTACAATCCCGCG
>JAXGQJ010000008.1:0-94693 GCA_040766505.1 Clostridiales bacterium | reverse complement strand
ACGACCTCTTCGTCAGTGTTGGAGCCGCCGGTCTGGATGATGGCTTTGATGCCGGCCCGGGCCGCTTCTTCCACCGTGTCTTTAAAGGGGAAGAAAGCGTCGGAAGCCAAAACCGCGCCCCGGGCATTTTCCCCCGCCTGGTTGAGGGCGATTTTCGCCGCGCCGACCCGGTTCATCTGCCCGGCGCCGACGCCAAGAACCTGCTTGTCCTTGGTGACGACGATGGCATTGGATTTCACATGCTTGACGATGCGCCAGGCGAAATGGAGCTCGCTCAAGGTTTCCATATCATAGGCCCTGCCGGAAGCCAATTTCAGATCGTCGTCCGAGAGGGAGCGGCCATCGCTGTCCTGCACCAGGAAGCCGCCGCCAACTTTTTTGATCTCATAGGGAAAAGGTTCCCGCTTGAGCGGATAGCCGGTTTCGAGAATGCGCAGATTCGGCTTGCTTTGAAAGACCGCCAAAGCCCCCTCTTCATATTCCGGCGCGGCCACCGCCTCGAAAAAACTGCCGACGACGCGCTTTGCCATCTCTTCGGTGACCGGGCCATTGCAGCCGATGATGCCGCCATAGGCGGAAACTTTGTCGCCGGCCAAAGCCCGTTCGAAGGCCGTGGCCGCCGTTTCGCCTAAAGCGACGCCGCAGGGATTGTTGTGTTTGACGATGGCGACGGCGGGAAATTCCCGAAATTCCATGGCGATTTTGAAGGCCGCGTCGGCATCGAGAATATTATTGAAGGACAAAGCTTTGCCCTGGATTTGCTTTGCGCCGCCGATGGTGCCTTGGGGCGCCTTTAAACTGCGGTAAAAAGCGGCGTGCTGGTGGGGATTTTCTCCATAACGCAGCTCCGCCACCTTTTGGGCGGCGATGATCAGGTCGTCGGCAAAAGTCTCCGGCGGCTCTGTTTCCAGGCTGCCGAGATAGGAGGAAATCGCGGCGTCATAGGCCGCCGTATGGGAAAAAGCTTCAAAGGCCAGCTTGCGCCGGTAATCGCGGTTCATGCCATCCTCTTGCAGCTTTTTCAAAACGGCGGGATAGCGGCTGGGATTGACGACGATGACGACGCTTTCATGGTTTTTCGCCGCGGAACGAACCATGGAGGGGCCGCCGATGTCGATCTTTTCAATGGCTTCCGCCAGGGAAACGCCGTCCTCCTCCACCGTGGCTTTAAAGGGGTATAGATTGACCGCCACCAGATCAATGGGGACGATGCCCAATTTTTCCAACTGCCCCAAATGTTCCCCGTCGCGGCGGGCCAGGATGCCGCCGTGAATGTGGGGGTGCAGGGTTTTAACGCGCCCGTCCAAAATTTCGGGAAAGCCTGTCACATCCTGAATATAGGTAACGGCTACCCCCGCTTCCTTTAGGGAACGGTAGGTGCCGCCGGTGGATACGATCTCAAAACCGAGCGCCGCAAGGCCCTCGGCAAATGCCACCAATCCGGTTTTGTCTGAAACGCTCAGCAATGCCCTCAATTTCATCGCCTTCTTTCTCTATTCTTTCGCCGTCCGGGTGAGAGACAGCAGAACTTCGCTATATAATGCGTGTTCCGCCCGGAGGATCCGGGCGGCCAAGGTTTCTTCCGTATCGCCGGGGCAAACCGGCACCGCCCTTTGGGCGATGATCTCTCCGGTGTCCATCCCTTCGTCCACATAGTGAACGGTGCAGCCGCTGATCTTTACGCCATATTCCAGGGCCTGCCTTTGGCCGTGAAGCCCCGGAAAGGCCGGCAGCAGCGAGGGGTGAATGTTCAAAATGCGCCGCGGATAGGCGGCGACCATCTGACTGTCCAGAATGCGCATATAACCGGCCAAAACGATATAATCGGGCCGCAAAGCGGCGACGGTTTCCGCCAAAGCTTGCCGGTATGCCCCGGGACTGTCAAAGCTCGGATAATTTAATGGAATCGCCGGGATACCGGCTTTGGCCGCGATGGCCAGCGCGGCGGCTTTGGGATTGTCCGAGATTAAGGCTGCGATCTCGATGGGGAGGGCGCCGCTTTGCACCCGCTCCAAAATGGCCTGAAAATTGGAACCGCGGCCGGAAGCCAAAACGGCGATGCGCATCATCCGCCGATCTCCGGAAGGATCGTTTTGCCATCCCCCGGAACCAAGACGCCGATGGACAGCAGTTCTGGATTTTGGGCCAGCATTTCTTCGGCGGTTTCAGGCGCGACGACAAAAACGAAGCCGATCCCCATATTGAAAACCCGGTACATCTCCGCATCCGCCACCCCTCCCAATCTTTGCAGAAACGGAAAGATCGGCGGAATCGCCCAGGCGCCGTCGATCTTGGCGGAAAGCCCCGGGGCAAGGGTGCGGGGCAGGTTTTCGACCAGGCCGCCGCCGGTGATATGGCTCATGGCCTTGATCGGGAAGGAAGCCAGCAGCGGCAAAACGTCCCGCACATAGATGCGGGTGGGGCGCAGCAGCTCTTCCCCAAGAACGCCACCGAGTTCCGGGATGTGATCCTCCGGTTTGAGGCCGCCTTCCTGGAATACGAGGCGCCGCACCAGGGAAAAACCGTTGGAATGGAGGCCGCTGGAGGGCAAGGCCAACAAACGATCCCCCGCCGCGGTTCCTTTGCCGTCGACGATGCCGGAACGGTTGACGATGCCGACGGCGAAACCGGCGATGTCATATGCGCCGGGGGCGTAAAAATCCGGCATTTCGGCGGTTTCGCCGCCGATCAGCGCCGCCCCGGCGGCGCGGCAGCCGGTGGCGACGCCTTGAACGATCTGTTCCACCTGTGCGGGGTCGAGGACGCCGACGGCCAGATAATCCAAGAAAAAGAGGGGTTTCGCCCCCTGTACCAAAATATCATTGACACACATGGCCACGGCGTCGATGCCGATGGTGTCGTGACGGTTCATCATCATGGCGATTTTCAACTTCGTGCCCACGCCGTCGGTGCCGGAAACGAGAACCGGTTCCGGATAGGCCCGGGTATCGATGGCAAAAAGGCCGGCGAAACTGCCGATGTCCGTCAGCACGCCGGAAGTAAAGGTGGAGGCGATATGCTTGCGCATACGTTCCACTGCTTCATTTCCTTTGGCGATATCGACGCCGGCGTCTTTATAACTGATGGTCATTGCGATCCCTCTTCATTTCTTATGCGCGTTTATTCGCTGAGGCGGCGCAAAATTTCTTTATAGGCGTCTTCCACATTGCCGAGATCCCGGCGGAAGCGGTCTTTGTCCAGTTTCTCATTGGTTTCACTGTCCCAAAAGCGGCAAGTGTCCGGCGAAATTTCATCGCTCAGCAGCACATCGCCTTTATAAAGTCCGTATTCCAGCTTGAAATCGATGATCTTCAGATTTCGCTTTGCGAGGTAGGAGAGGAGGATTTCATTCACCTTCAGCGAAGTTTCGGCGATTGCGGCCATCTGTTCCGGCGTCGCCAGCTCAAGGCGGCGATGTGGTAATCGTTGATCATCGGATCGCCGAGTTCATCGCTTTTATAGCAGTATTCCAGCACCGTGCTTTTGAGGGGGTTCCTTCCGGCAGCCCCAAACGCTTCGCCAGCAGAACCGGCGGCGATATTGCGGACGATGACCTCAACCATGATGATGTCCACTTTTTTTACCAGCTGTTCCGTTTCGGAGAGCTTCGCGACGAAGTGATTGTCGATGCCGTTTTCCTTCAGCATCGTAAAGAATACCGCGGAAATTTCATTGTTCAGATGGCCTTTTCCAAGATGGTGCCGCGCTTTTCACCGTTGAAGGCGGTGGCGTCGTCCTTATATTCCACCCAGACGAGGTCCGGATCATCGGTGCGAAACATCCGCTTCGCTTTTCCTTCATAAAGCATGTCCAGTTTCTTTGCCATTTTGCTTCCACCCTTTCTCAGAGCCCGGCCCGGTTAAAGATATAATCGATATGCCGGAGGTGATAATCATAATCGAAGAGCGCGTCGATCTCCTCTTTCGTCAGATAGGCGCTGATTTCCGGATCCACCGTGACCAGGTAGGCAAAATCGGTTCGGGATTGCCAGGCCTGCAACGCGTTTCGCTGCGTCCAGTCATAGGCGATTTCCCGGCTGACGCCTTTGTCCACCAGGGCCAGCATGACCCTTTGGGAGAAGGCGAGGCCCAAGGTTTTGTCCAGGTTCACCTTCATATTTTCCTCATAGACCGTTAAATTCCCCATCAGCTCGATCATCAGGTGCAGCATATAGTCCAGCAAAATACAGGAATCCGGTAAAATCACCCGTTCCACCGAGGAGTGGGTGATGTCCCGCTCATGCCAGAGGGCGACATTTTCCAGGGCGGCGATGGCATTGCCCCGCAGAACGCGGGAAAGGCCGGCGACCCGTTCGGCGGTGATGGGGTTCTTTTTATGGGGCATTGCGGAAGAGCCCTTTTGGCCTTTGCCGAAGGATTCCTCCACCTCTAAAATGTCGGTTCTCTGCAAATTGCGGATTTCTGTGGCGAATTTCTCCAAGCTGGAACCGACAATCGCCAATGTGGTAAGAAATTCCGCGTGCCGATCCCGCTGGATGATCTGGGTGGAAACGAGGGCCGGCTTGAGATCGAGGCGGCGGCAGACATATTCCTCTACCTTGGGATCGATATTGGCGAAGGTGCCGACGGCGCCGGAGATTTTCCCCACCGCCACGGTGCTTCTGGCGTCCCGCAGCCGGGTAATGTTCCGGTCTGTTTCCATAGTCCAGAGGGCCATCTTCAGGCCGAAGGTGATGGGTTCCGCGTGAACGCCGTGGGTGCGCCCGGTCATCGGCGTATATTTATATTCCTTGGCCTTGTCGGCGAGGATGTCGCGGAGTTTCACCAGCCTTGACAAAAGGAGATCGGCGCTGTCCTTCATCTGGATCGACAAGGCGGTGTCCAATACGTCGGAACTGGTCATTCCCATATGAATATACTTGGAGTCCTCACCGACATGCTCGCCGATGGCCGTTAAAAAGGCGATCACGTCGTGCTTGACCACGGCTTCAATCTCGGCGATGCGGTTCACGTCAAACTTCGCTTTTTCCCGGATGTTCTTTGCCGCGACCTTAGGTATGTGCCCAAGCTGGGCCATGGCCTCGGAGGCGCAAATTTCCACCTCCATCATTTTTTGCAGGCGGCTTTCCTGGTTCCAGATGGCCTCCATCTGCGGCAGCGTATAACGAGAGATCATAGCATCCACCTCATTTCTTTTTTTCTTCTAAATATCGTACAACACCGATTTTTTGCAGGCGGCTGTCTTTTTTTTCTACGCCCTCCCCCATCTCCCGGCGAAAATCGGCGAGTTTATCTTTTAAAAACGGGTATTTAACGGAAAGGATCTGGGCCGCCAGCACACCGGCGTTCTTCGCGCCGCCGATGGCGACGGTGGCCACCGGAATCCCCGGCGGCATCTGCACCGTGGAAAGGAGGGAATCCAGGCCCCCCATTGTTGCCGTGGTGATGGGCACGCCGATCACCGGCAAAGCGGTGGTGGCGGCGACAATGCCGGCCAGATGGGCGGCGCCGCCGGCGGCGGCGACAAAGACCTCCACGCCGCTGCTTTCTCCGTCGGTAACCAGGGTATGGGTTCGTTCCGGCGTCCGATGGGCCGACGATACATGCACCTCGGTTTCGATGCCCAATTCTTTTAGCACCGCATCGGCCGCCGCCATCTGCGGCAGATCCGAATCGCTGCCCATAATGATCATAACCCGGGGTTTTTCCATCTCATTTCCTCCAAACCATAAAACAATAAGGCAAAATAGGGAGAGCCGCCGCACTCCCTATGAAAATTTTAGCATTTTTTCGCCGCGAAGTCAATGAACCGGGTGAGAAGATTCGGGCTTTCCCCTTGGTTTCATGGCGCTTTGCCAATGCGATGAGCAGGGCGGATACTCCAAAATAAAGGATGCCTCCTGGGGACTGACGATGGTGCAGTCAAAAATGCCCTGGCCCCAGAAGATGCCGCCCACCGCGAAGAGAAGCGGCGCGACCGGGTTGCCGCGGCGAAACAGAGAGATGGCGGCTTTGAGCTTTGTGAATTCCAATAGGCAACAGAGCAGAAAACCGCCGGCGCCGAAGAAAACCAGGGCGGTCAGGATGATATTGTGGGGTGAAAAACCTTGAGATAGGTATAGACGCCGCTGTCCAAAAAGTAGGTGCCGGCATAGCCCCAGCCAAAAACCGGCCGCATCTGAATCAGCTGTATGCTGTTGAGCCAGATATTCTGCCGGATGCTGAAATCGGACAAAAGCAGCTCACCCCTGGAAAAAACTTGGGGAAGCGTCAGCATTAAAAAGAGCCAAACGGCGCAAACCAGCGCGGTTGTCAATGTCAGCCATTTGTTCCGCTTGCCCAAAAAGTAGAAGAAAAAGCCGATAAAAACGCCGAGCAGCGCCCCGCGGGAACCGGTCATCAACAGGGCCGCCAACAGAACCCCCTGGCCGAGACAGTAATAAAGCCGCCGCCGACCCCGGCTTTCGCCGATGAAGAAGATCCCCGTCATCAGCAAGGCCCCCAAAAAAGTGGCGGCGACATTGGCGTTAAAAAAGGTGGCCGCCAACCGCCCCTCCGTTTCCGGTGTCGGCTTCAGGTCGGCGATGCCGAAGAAAAGCCGCCAGAACGAGGGTTCTTTGCCAATATCAAAAAGCTCGATGCCGATGCCGATGAAAGCCGCCAAAATGCCAAAGACATAACCGTAATAGAGGATGCGGCGAATCGTTTCCTCTTCTTTGCAATAGGCAATCAGAAAAACCGTCAGCGCATACATACCGGGAACGACAAAACTGGCGAGGAAAACCTGCCATTCCCCCGATAGCGCACCGGTTGCCAGCGCCCAAAGGGCGAAGGCAAGAAAGGTTTTGACATAGGCGGCGTCTTCTTTCTTCGGTAAAAGGCTGCGCCGGACTTGAAAGGCCAAAACGACGATGATGGCCGGCCACAAACCGGGCGCCAGAAAAAGGGATGCGATGGGTACGATCATGTCAATCTCCTTCACGATGATTCAATTATAGTATAAAAAACCGCGGCTTACAAGTGTTGTTCGCGCCTTGAAAAAATAGCGAATGCCAAGTATACTAATAGATATTGCAGCAAAAAAGGAAACATGACATGGCTGAGAAAAACCGTTTTCTGCCCGGGGAAGACCGTGCGGAACAGGCCTGGGGCGCCTATCGCCGTTTGGAAAAGCCGGGCCGGGAGGATTTCAAAAGGCTTATGGCGGAACTGGGGGAGGCCTTTCACCGCTTGGAGGCGGCGGACAACCGATCCCCCGAGGCCCTTGAGGCCTTGATCCGCCTGCATGAGATTACCATCCAGGCGAAATTCTACGAAATGGACGGCAAGGTGGAAAAAACCCGCTCTTTAAGCCCAAAAGCCAAGAAGGCCCACCGGAAGCGGATCGCCGCCTGTCGGCGGGAATTGGGCCGCGGTGAAAAAAAAGGCGTTCTTCACCGTATCTTGGGGAAATTTTGATTTTCAAGGCAAAAGGGACTTCCTTTCCTGCTTAAAACAGGGTATAATGATCCACGTAGTGGATACATAAGCGATCGCAATGAGAAAATGAAGGAGGAAAACGAAAATGAAAGTTTGGGGCAAATGGATGGTTTTGTCCGTCCTGCTCATCGGCTCGCTGCTCTTATTTGCCGCCTGCGGCGCGAAGGAGGATTCCAATGGTGGATCCGGGGAAGAAACCGCCGCCTTTATCGTTTTAGAAGAAACCCTCGATAAGGAAGAGTATGGCGTCGGCTTCCGGAATGAAGACGTCGCCCTCGGCCTTGCGGTGCAGGAAGCCATGGACGGTATGCTGGAAGACGGCACCGCCGCCGAGATTTCAAAAAAATGGTTTGGGGAAGACATCATGATCCGGGACGCGGACTTCTATGAAGAATCCGAGGTGCCGGCGGGGGATACGTCCCTTGAAGACATCAAAGCCAAAGGCACCTTCGTTTTGGGCCTCGATGAAAACTTCCCGCCGATGGGCTTCCGGGATGAAAGCGGTACGATCGTCGGCTTTGACATCGACCTTGCTACGGAAGTGGCCAAACGGCTGGAGGTGGAATTGGTTCTCCAGCCCATCGATTGGGACGCCAAGGAAATGGAGCTGTCCACCGGCAAAATCGACTGCATTTGGAATGGCATGACCGTCAATCCCGAGCGTTTGGAAGCGATGTTCTTTACAAAACCCTATATTGCCAATGAACAGATCGTCATCGTTCCCGGCACCTCCGAAATCGCGACCTTTGCGGATTTGGAAGGGAAAACCGTCTGCCTGCAAAAAGGCTCTTCCTCCCTCGACGCTTTAAATAAGAACGAGGCATTGGCGGCTTCCCTCTCGCAAATCGTGGAATTTACCGACAATGTCACGGCATTTCTGGACTTGAAAGCCGGCCGCATCGACGCCTTCGCCGTCGACGAGGTTGCCGGCCGCTATATTATGGTGAACAATTAACGGCGCTTTTGCCGGATCCGTTAAAAACCCCGCCCGCGGCGCAGCGCCGCCGCATCCCTTTTCATGTTGCTGGCCTGCTGGCCTAAGGCCAAACGCGAGCAAAAGGCCGGGCCCGCCGCGTATATAGAATACGCTGGGGCCCGGCCTTTTGAGAGCGGTGACGCCGCCGGCCATTTGTCGGCAGCCTGTGGCATGGCGCCGGATGGCGCGATGCCTTTTGTCGGCCATCGGGGCGGGAAACTCGACCTTGTTAGGAGTTACTATGGATGTTAGCAATCTGTTTCATTTGGCGGTCTATCTTTTGCCGGGTTTGAAATATACCCTGGGCCTTTTCTTTATCACGATCGTTTGCGCCATGCCTTTGGGGCTTTTGCTCACCTTTGGGCGGAACAGCCGCGTCAAGGCGATCAGCGCGCCGATCGGCTTTTATGTCTGGCTGATGCGGGGAACCCCCCTGCTCTTGCAGCTATACTTCTTCTATTTCGGCTTGCCTTTCGTTCCGGTCATCGGCCACTATCTCGCCATGCCCCGCTTTGTTGCCGCCTGCGTCGCCTTCGTTTTAAACTATGCCGCCTATTTTTGCGAAATTTTCCGGGGCGGCATCCGGGCGGTGGACAAAGGACAGTATGAAGCCGCGAAGGTGCTGGGCTTCTCCAAATGGCTGACGGTGCGAAAGATTGTGATTCCACAGATGCTTAGGGTCAGTTTGCCGCCGATGAGCAATGAAACCATCACCCTCGTGAAGGACACCGCCCTGATCACCACCATCGCCGTTACCGAGGTTCTTTATTTCGCGAAAAGCGCCGTGAACCGCGATGTCAGCCCCGTCGCCCTGGTGGTGGCCGCCGCCTTCTATCTGACCATGACCTATGGCTTAACAAAACTTTTCGCCTATCTGGAAAAACGGTTCGATTATGAGTTTGAAGGAGAAAAGAAATGAAAGCGATCGAAGTGACCGGGCTGAATAAGGCTTTCGGGCGCCTTCAGGTGTTGGAGGGCATCGACCTATCTGTGGAAAAGGGGGAAACCATTGCCGTCATCGGCCCTTCCGGCGGCGGCAAAAGCACGCTTTTGCGCTGTTTGATCAATTTAGAAAAGGCCGATGCCGGCGATATTGTCATCGAAGGGGAATATTTGTTAAAGAACGGCGTATATGCCAATGAGGAGAAGGCCAAGGCCATTTGCGCCCGCATGGGCATGGTGTTTCAGGGCTTCAACCTCTTTCCCCATTTGACGGTGATGAACAATTTGACCTGCGCACCGGTATATGTCAACAGGGAAGCGCCGGAAAGCGCCGTCTCGCGGGCCGGGGAAACCCTGGACAAGGTGGGCCTCGCCGATAAGGCCGACGCCTATCCCAGCCAGCTCTCGGGGGGGCAAAAGCAGCGGGTGGCCATCGCCCGGGCGCTGATGATGAACCCCGATATGCTGCTTTTTGACGAACCCACCAGTTCCCTCGATCCGCAGCTGACCGGCGAGGTGTTGCAGGTGATGCGGAATTTGGCAAAAGAAAAGATGACGATGATTGTCGTCACCCACGAGATGGGCTTCGCCCGGGAAGCCGCCAGCCGGGTTCTCTTTATGATGGACCGGCAAATCATCGAAACCGGCACCCCGGAAGAGATGTTCAACCGGCCCAAAAATGTCAAGATCAAAGAATTCATTGAAAGTATCCTATAGCGCCGCTTCCCGCCGCCGGGGCGGCGGCGCCATGTCGTGAATTATAGCGGTGGGGAAGAAGCCGTTCCATACCGGCTCCGCGGCAGGCGGCCGCGGCCCGAGCCAATGAAGGCCGGGGCCCGATATGTACTGGGCGGTACATGCCGGGCTCCGGCCTTTGGTGACAATGGCGCCGTCGGGGGACTACAGGGGCGATCCGGGGATTATTTTTCTTCGGGAAACCAGTGTGTCGTCACGGACTTTACATCGGTGAAGAAGCGGATGCCGTCTTTGCCCAGGCAATGCAGGTCGCCAAAAAAGGATTCCTTGTGGCCGGAGAAGGGGAAGATGCCGAGGGGCGCCGGGATGCCCATATTGACGCCGACCATGCCGGCATCGGAGCGGCGCTGAAATTCCCGGGCATAATGTCCCTTTGCCGTGAAAATGGAGGCGCCTTTGGCGAAGGGATTCCGGTTCATCAAGTCCAAGCCCTCGTCAAAGTCCCTCACCCGCTTGACGCAGAGAACGGGGCCGAAGATCTCAAAATTGCCGACCCGCATTTCGGGGCCGACATGGTCAAAGACCGTCGGCCCGATATAAAAACCGCCCTCATAGCCGGGAACCTGGCAGCCCCGGCCGTCCAGCAAAAGCCGGGCCCCTTCTTCCACGCCGGTGGCGATGCGCCCCTCGACGAAATCTTTATGTTTTTGGGAAATGACGGGGCCCATCTCGGTTTTTTTATCATAGGCCGGCCCGACCTTGATGTTTTGCGCCCGTTCGACGATGGCGGCGGCCAACCGGTCGGCGATGCCTTCCTCCGCCACCACGACCGGCAGGGCCATGCAGCGTTGGCCATTGGAGCCGAAGGCGGCCTCGACGATGGCCTGGGCGGTGGCTTCGACCGGTGCGTCCCGCAATACCAGCGCATGGTTTTTGGCTTCACAGAGAGCCTGCACCCGCTTGCCGGCGGCGCAGCCCCGGGTATAGACCGAGCGCCCCACTCGGGTGGAGCCGACGAAGGAAATGCCGCCGATGTCCGGATGGGAGAGCAGAAGATCCGCTTCTTCCTTGGCGCAGGTGACGATATTGAGCACGCCGGGGGGCAGGCCGGCGCTGGCATAGAGCCGGGCGATGGCCATCGAGGTTTGCGGCGTCAAACTGGCGGCCTTCAAAACGATGGTATTGCCGCAGGCGATGCATAGGGGGGTGATCCATCCCATCGGAATCATCGCCGGAAAATTAAAGGGTACGATGCCGGAAAATACGCCAACGGATTCCCGGTACAGCACCGTGTCGATGCCGGGAAAGGTCTCCATCAGCGATTCCCCCATCAGCAGTTGCGGTATGGAACAGGCGATCTCCGTCGCCTCCTTGGCTTTTTCAATGTCCGCCACCGCGTCGGCCCAGGCTTTGCCGCTTTCCAGGGCCGAAAGCTTTGCCAGGGGCTCCAGATTTTGATCCAGAAGATCCCGCAAGCGGAAAAGAACCCGCGCCCGTTCGGCGGCGGGTTTGTCCCGCCAGGCGGGATAGGCGGCTTTGGCGGCGGCAATCGCGTTTTCGATCTCCTCCTCGGTGCAGTGGGGGGTTTGGGCGATGACCCGGCCCGTACTGGGGTCGGAGATGTTCACCCTTTTCTCGCTGTGGGAATTTAACCAGACGCCGCCGGCATAATAGCGGCAGACGCCGGCGGTTTTTTCATTCTTTTGCTGCTGTCCTGTTGTCTTTTTGCTCAATCGATGCCTCTCCTTTTCCTTGTTTCCCGTTCCGGTTGTCAGTGGCAGGCGATATCGAGAATCGCCGCGTTTTGATCGAGAATGGCGATGGCCCCGTCGATGTCGGCTTTGTTGACGATGAGGGGCGGTGCGAATTGCATGATGTTTTGGTATGTCATATGGTAAATGCCGTCCCGCAGGTTGGCGGCTTTAAAGGCCGCCATCGTTTTGCCGTCCATCGCTTCCTTTGTCTCCCGGTTTTTAACGAATTCCAAACCGAGAAAAAGCCCCAAACCGCGCACATCGCCGATGGAACGGTGTTTTTTGGCCAATTCCTCCAGTTTTTCTTTGGCATAAAGGCCGACCCGAACGGCATTTTCCAGCAAATTCTCTTCATCATAGATATCGATCACCGCGGCGGCGGTGGCCACGGCGAGGGTATGCCCATTATAAGTCAGGCCGCAGTAAAGGGTATGGTCGTCAAAATAGGCGGCGATATCCCGGTTGACCGCCACCGCCCCCAATGGTACATAGCCGCTGGTGATGCCTTTGGCCAATGTGACCATATCCGGCTCAATGCCGAAATGTTCAAAAGCGAAAAGCTTGCCGGTGCGGCCAAAGCCCGCCATCACCTCATCGCAGACGAGCAGGATGCCATGTTGCCGGCAGCACGCCGCAATGCGGGGCAAATAACCCTCGGGGGGGACGATGATGCCATTGGTGCCCGTCACGGTTTCGAGGAAAACCGCGGCGATCGCTTGCGGCCCTTCATAGGCTATGATTTCCTCAAAGTGCCCGGCGCATTCCAAATGGCAGTTTCCGGCTTGCTGGCCGAAAGGGCAGCGATAACAGTAAGGGTCGAGAAATTTCACCATTCCCGGCGGTGAAGGCTCCGCGGCGATGCGGCGGGGGTCGCCGCTGAGGGCCATGGCGCCGGCGGTGGCCCCGTGGTAGGAGCGATAGCGGGAAAGGATTTTGGCGCGCCCCGTATAGAAGCGGGCGATTTTGATGGCGTTTTCATTGGCGTCGGCGCCGCCATTGGTAAAAAATACCTTGCCGAAACTGTCCGGCAGGCGGTCGATGATCTTTTTGGCGCATTCCCCTTTTCGGCTATTGGAAAAAGGGGGCGCGGCGAAAGTCAATGTATCCGCCTGGGCCTTGAGGGCGGCGATGGCTTTCGGATGTTGGTGGCCGATATTGCAGTTGACGAGTTGGGCGGAAAGATCAAGGTAGCGCCGGCCTTCGGCGTCGAAGATATAAGCCCCTTCCGCTTTCTCGATGGGCAAGGGTTCCGCGTCTCCCTGTCTAAGCCAGGGAAAAAGCTGATACGCTTTGTTTTGGGCGACGATGTCCGCGTTTCGCATATTTTAACTCCTTCAAGATGCATTTTCGTTTCCCCGAAAAAAAGCCGCGGCGGGTTGAAACCGCCCCGTTGGCGGCTTTTAGGGCCGGTTCAAAAAAAACAGCCCCAAGAGGCAAAGGGCGATGCCGATGCCTTGGTTGAAACCGAAGTTTTCCTTGTAAAAAGCGACGCCGATGACAACGAGAACGACGGCGAGGCCGATATTGGCATAGAGGGTTCCCTGGCTGATCGGCATACCGAGGCGGTAAGCGAGGATATAGCCAAGCTCCAGCCCGACGATGGCGGCGGCCATGCCGAAGGCGGCCCAGTTCAGATCCGCCACCGCCGCGCCGATCGGTTTTTGCAGGCCGGTGAACAAAACGGCGACGGCGGTGAGGGCCGTAGCGGTCAAATAGGTGAAAAACAGCGACAAAAATGGGTTTGCCGCCGTGGGCGTGGCTTTCGCGCTTATATTGTAAAAGGTATTGGATACAATAATCAAAAGAATGGGCAGAAAATAGTTCATACGGCACCGGTTTCGTTTTTGTTAACTATAGCACCGTGGCGCTCGGATTTCAAGCGCCGGGGGGCAAATATCGTTTGCTTTCTTTGCCATAAAATGCTAAAATACAGTATTAGGTAAGTAGGAAAACAAAATGCACAAGGAGTGGAAGATGGAAATGACAATGGGGCCCGGCGGCCGTCCGCCGGAAGGGGAGGCCAGGGGCGAAGGAAAAAACTTCATCCAGCATTTGATCGACGCGGATCTCGCGGCGGGGAACTATGACCGGGTTCAGACCCGTTTTCCGCCGGAACCCAATGGCTATCTTCATATCGGACATGCCAAATCCATCTGTTTGAATTTTGGCCTTGCCGTCGCCAATGGCGGCGCCTGCAATCTGCGCTTTGACGATACGAACCCCACCAAAGAGGAACAGGAGTTCGTCGATTCCATCATGGAAGATGTGGCCTGGCTCGGCTTTCAGTGGGACAATCTGCACTTTGCCTCCGATTATTTCGGGGATCTTTATCGACTGGCGGAAAAACTGATCGAGATCGGGAAGGCCTATGTTTGCGACCTGTCCGCCGAGGAAATCCGCGAATACCGCGGCACCCTGACGGAACCGGGGCGGGAAAGCCCCTATCGTTACCGGGATCCGGAAGAGAATCTCGACCTGTTTCGCCGCATGAAGGCCGGGGAATTTCCCGATGGCAGCCGCGTGCTGCGGGCCAAGATCGACATGGCTTCCCCGAATTTGAATCTTAGAGACCCGGTGCTCTACCGAATCCAGAAGTCCAGGCATCACAGAACCGGCGACGATTGGTGCATCTACCCGATGTACGATTATGCCCACCCCCTTTCCGACGCTTTGGAAGGGGTGACCCACTCCATTTGCACGATGGAATTTGAAGACCACCGGCCCCTGTACGACTGGTGCATTTCGAGCCTTGATATGCCGGTGAAGAGCAGGCAGATCGAATTTGCCCGGCTCAATATCACCTATACCGTTTTAAGCAAGCGAAAATTAAAATTGTTGGTGGAAGAGGGCCATGTCAACGGTTGGGACGACCCGCGGCTGCCGACTTTATCCGGCATCCGCCGCCGGGGCTATCCCGCCGCGGCGATCCGCGCCTTTTGTGAAAGCATCGGCGTTGCGAAGGCCAATAGCACCGTCGACATTGCCCAGCTGGAGTTTTTCGTGCGGGATCATCTCAATTACCATACCCCCAGGGCCATGGCGGTTATGGATCCTCTAAAGGTGACGATCACCAATTATCCCGAAGGACAAGTGGAAATGATGCAAGTGGTCAATAACCCGGAAAATAAGGAAGCCGGTTCCCGCCCGGTTCCGTTTAGCCGCGACATCCTGATTGAAAAAAGCGATTTTATGGAATTTCCTTCAAAAAAATTTCACCGCCTTTCCCCCGGCGCCGAGATTCGGCTGCAAAATGCGTATTATATCCGGTGTGAGGATTATCGGAAAGACGAAAACGGGGAAGTGGTGGAATTGTTCTGCACCTATGATCCCAAAACCCGGGGCGGCTGGTCTGAAGACGGTCGGCGCGTGAAGGGCACCGCCCATTGGCTTTCCGCGCCCCATGCGTTCCGGGGGGAAGTGCGGCTGTATGACCGGCTCTTCGTGGCGGAAAATCCCGATGAGACGCCGGAAGGCGGCCATTTCCTCGATGGGCTGAATCCCGCTTCGATGGAAAAGGTGGCAGCCTATCTGGAACCTTCGCTGTTGGAAGCGAAAGTTGGCGACGCCTTTCAGTTTCTGCGCCAAGGGTATTTTGTGGCGGATCGCGACGGGCAGCCGGGCCGTCCCGTCTTTAATCGCATTGTATCGCTGAAAGACAGCTTTAAGAAAAAAGGTTAAGGGGGAAAAGCTATGGAAAATGTTATGGCGGCCACTCGCCGTATCCTGGATCAGTGCCTGAAAGTGAAACCGGAAGAAAGCTTGCTGATCCTCACCGACGACGGCCTCCTGTCTTTGGGAGAGCAATTTTTTAGGGAAAGTCTGGCCATGGGACTGGACGGTTCGATGTTGGTGATGAAGACCCTGCCGACAGACGGACAGGAACCGCCGAAATACATCGCCAAGGCCTTGAAAAGCGCCGATGTGGCGGTGCTGTTGACCTCCCATTCGATGTCCCATACGAAAGCGCGGATCAATGCCTCCATCTCCGGAACGCGTATCGTTACGATGCCGAGAATCACCGAAGAGATTTTGGCCGGCCCGGTTCTGGTGGATTATGAGGAGATGGCGCGGCAGACCAAAGCCGCGGCGAAGGCGATCAATGAAAGCGATACGGTGCGGATCACCACCGAAGCCGGCACCGATCTGACCTTTTCCATCAGAGGCCGGGAGGTTTTGGTACACACCGGCTTTTATCACGAGCCCGGCGCCTATGGCAATTTGCCCGCCGGAGAGACCTTTGTGCCGCCGGTGGAGGGGACTCGCCAATGGCATTCTCGTGGTGGACGCCGCCATGGCCGGTGTCGGCCTATTGGCGTCGCCGCTGACCCTGACGGTGGAAAAGGGCTATGTCACCATGGTGCAGGGTGGCGAAGAAGCGGAGAAACTCGGCGAGATCCTGCGGGAAGCCGGGGAAAACGCCAACAATATCGCCGAATTCGGCGTCGGCATGAATCCCAAAGCGAAATTGAGCGGCCACCCGTTGCAGGACGAAAAAATTCTCGGCACCGTCCATGTCGCGCTGGGCCACAATTTGAGCTTCGGCGGCTATGTCAAAGCAAAACGGCATCTCGATGGCATTCTCACCGCTCCCACCGTCTATCTGGATGGCAGGAAATGGATGGACGGGGGCAAGATCATCCAGTGCTGAATATGCTGAAAAGGAGGCCATGATGGCAAAAGACAATTCCTTCGATATCGTCTCCGTCGTCGATTTACAGGAGGTTTTGAATGCGGTAAACCAAACGCGGAAAGAGATTTCCCAGCGTTATGATTTTAAAAACAGCAAAAGCGAGGTCATGCTGGAAGAAGCGTCGATCCGCATCGTCACCGAGGACGATTTTCGCTTGCGCAGCATCGTTGATATTTTAGAAACCCGTTTGTTGGGCCGCAAGGTTCCCATCAAGAACCTGGCCTTTGGCAAGGTGGAGGACGCCGCCGGCGGCATGGTGCGCCAAGTGGTCGCCATCGCCCAAGGCATCGACGCCGACAAAGCGCGGCAGATCGTCAAGGACATCAAGAATATGAAAACCAAGGTGCAAGCTTCCGTCCAAGGGGATCAAGTGCGGGTTTCCGGCAAGAATAAGGACGACCTGCAAGCGGTGATCGCCAGAATGAGGGAAGGAGAATATGGGGTTGAACTGCAGTTTGTGAACTATCGCTGAAATCCGGTTCGGCTTTGGTTCGCCCCATAATGGTTGTGCCGCGGCCGGAAGGGCCGGCCCTGGACGCGCCGTTTGGTGCGGAGCGGGCCCGGCCTTTTCTTTATCCTTTCCCTTTCCTCCCTTTCCTTCTTGGATGCCGTGCCCCCGGCGGCGAAACGGAAAAGGGCATGGGAAAGGGGCAAAGCGGCGGGCCGAAATGGGCTGGCCCCCGGTCTTGCCGCCAAATCGGGGCGTGGAAAAAAAGTTTCCGAAATTCGATGTATGGTATTGAATATATATAAAAAATGTTGTATTATTATTTTATCTTTATGGGGCCTGCCGGCTCCAGCGGTTTGGAGGGTTGATTTTGGTTTCGGTTGCGATCATCGGCGCGTCGGGCTATGCCGGCGCGGAAATTGTGCGTTTGCTTCTTGGCCACCGGGAGGCGTCCATCGGTTATCTGGGCGCGAATACGAAAAAGGGCCGGCTCTTTGGGGAACTCTTCCCCTGTTATGGCCCGGCGGGCCGGATGGTTCTCGGCGAAGACGATCCCGGGCGCTATCTTGACGGCATCGACGTGGTTTTTCTCGCCTTGCCCCATGGCCTCTCGGCGCCCCATGTTTTGGCGGCGCTGGCGGCGGGAAAAAAGGTGATCGACCTCGGCGCCGATTTCCGCTTTCGCGATGTGGATGTCTATGAAGAATGGTATCAAACGGAGCACGCGGCGCGGGCCCTCAGTGAGAGAACCGTCTACGGTCTGCCGGAGCTGTACCGGAACGAAATCCGCGGCCAACGGCTGATCGCGAATCCCGGCTGTTATCCCACCGCCGCCACGCTGGCCCTCTATCCCCTGCTCCAAGCGGGGCTGGTGGAATTGGATTCCATCATTGTCGACAGCAAAAGCGGCGTCTCCGGCGCGGGCCGCGGTTTGAAGGAAGGCTCCCTCTATTGTGAAGCGGCGGAAAACATCAAGGCCTATGCCGTCGCCGGCCACCGCCATACGCCGGAGATCGAACAGAATCTGTCGGAAGGGGCCGGACAGCCGGTGACGCTGTCCTTCACCCCGCACCTCGTGCCGATGGGGCGGGGGATTCTTACCACCGCCTATGGCAAGCTGACCGCAAAGGGGCTGCGGGCGGATATTGCCGATATTTTTGCGAAGTTCTACCGGGACGAAACCTTTGTGCGGCTTTTGCCCGGCGGCCAGTGGCCCCAGACCAAATGGGTGCGGGGCACCAACTTTGCCGCCATCGGCCATACCGTTGACCGGCGTACCGGCCGCGTTGTGGTCGGCTGCGCCATCGACAATCTCGGCAAAGGCGCGGCGGGCCAGGCGGTGCAAAATATGAATCTGATCTGCGGTTTTCCCGAAGACGAAGGGCTGCGGCAAATGCCGCTGTTCCCATAAGTGAGGAGAGGTTGTATGAAGGAGCAAAAGGGGCGATTACGGCGCCGAAGGGTTTTTTCGCCGCCGGCGTGGCGGCGGGATCAAGCGGAAGGGCAGCGAAAAAAGGATGTGGCTTTGCTCTATTCCGAAAAACCCGCCGCCGCCGCCGGAGTTTTCACGAAAAATATGGTGAAGGCGGCGCCGGTGGTCTATGATATGGAACTGTTGCCGGCGGCGGGCATCCGCGCCGTCATTGTCAATTCCGGCAATGCCAATGCCTGCACCGGGCCAAAAGGCCTGGCGGATGCCGCCCGCATGGCGGCTTACGGCGAAGAAAAACTGGGCCTGGCGGCGAAAACCGCTTTGGTGGCCTCCACCGGCGTCATCGGACATCCCTTGCCGATGGATCGGATCGAGGCGGGCATCGCCGACGCCGCCCGCGCCCTGGGCCACACCGGCGGTCACGACGCTGCCCTCGCCATCATGACCACCGATCTGAGGGTCAAGGAAGCCCGGGCGGTCTATGATTGGGAAGGGAAGGAGATCGCCATCGGCGGCATCGCCAAAGGTTCCGGCATGATCCATCCCAATATGGGGACGATGCTGGCTTTTTTGACCACCGACGCGGCTTTGTCGCCCCGGATGGCCCGGGAAGCGGTGGCGGCGGCGGCGGACGCCACCTTCAATATGGTGTCGGTAGATGGCGATACCAGCACCAACGATACCTGCTTGCTGTTGGCCAACGGCGCCGCCGGCGGTGCGGAGATAACCGCCGCCGGCCCCGCCTACGATGCTTTTTGCGCCATTTGACCGGGGTTTGCACCATTTTGGCGAAGCTGGTGGCCCGAGACGGCGAAGGGGCCACCCACCTCTTGGAGGTGGAAGTTGGCGGTGCGCCGAGCCTGGCGGCGGCGCGAACCATCGCCCGGGCGGTGACCGGGTCAAATCTCGTCAAAACCGCCATCTTCGGCCGGGACGCCAACTGGGGCCGGGTTCTATGTGCCGCCGGCTATTCCGGCGCCGATTTTGACCCCGGCAAAGCCGATATTTACCTGAAAAGCAGCGCCGGAACCGTGCAGGTGGCGGCGGACGGCGGCGGCTTGGCCTTCCCGGAGGATCTGGCCAAAGCGATATTGGCGGAGGAAAATGTCTTTATACAGATCGAGCTGAAGCAGGGGGATGCCACCGCCAAGGCTTGGGGCTGCGATTTTTCCTATGAATATGTTAAGATCAATGCGGATTACCGCACCTAAGAGAGGAATGGGGGACAAGATGGGCACCAGTTTGGAAAAGGCGGAGCTGTTTATTGAAGCACTCCCCTATGTGCAGCGATTTCACGGCAAAACCATCGTCGTGAAATATGGCGGCAATGCGATGCTGAACGACGCGCTGAAAGAAGCCGTGTTCAACGATATTATTCTGATGGGATTGATCGGCATTAAAACCGTTCTCGTCCATGGCGGCGGCCCGGAAATCGAGCGCTATCTGAAACGACTGGAAATCAAAAGCCGCTTTGAAAACGGGCTGCGGGTCACCGACGAGGCGGTGATGGAAACCGTCTCCATGGTGCTGGTGGGCAAAGTCAACCAGAGCATCGTTTCGGAAATCAATAAGCTTGGCGGCAAGGCCGTGGGCTTGTCGGGGAAAGACGCGGCGATGCTGCGCTGTAAAAAGAAATTTGCCGAAATCGAGGAAAACGGCGTCAAACGCCGGGTGGACATCGGCATGGTCGGTGAAGTGGAACAGGTGGACAGCCTGCTGATCGGCAATCTGATCGCCGAGGGCTATATCCCGGTGGTGGCGCCGGTGGGGACCGACGCCGAAGGCCGCACCTACAATGTGAACGCCGATTATGCCGCCGGGGACATCGCCGCGGCCTTGGAGGCGGAAAAGCTCTTTCTCCTCACCGATGTGGAGGGGATTTTCCGAGACTTTGACGATAAAGAAAGCCTGATATCCCGGTTAACATTGAAGGAATTGCCGGAATTGATGGCAAGCAAAGCCATTTCCACCGGCATGATCCCCAAGGTGGAAAGCTGCGTTACGGCGATTGAGGGCGGCGTCGGCGCCGTGCATATCATCGATGGCCGCCAGCCCCACAGCATTCTGCTGGAACTGTTTACCGATAAGGGGATCGGCACGATGGTCGTAAAGGAATAGGAGATCACGATGAACGAGATGAACAATCGGGACATCATCGCCAAGGGGTCGAAGGTGCTGATGCATACCTATGCCCGGCTGCCTTTGGCCATAGTGCGGGGGGAGGGCTGCCGGGTCTGGGACGGCGACGGCAAGGAATACCTCGATTTCGTCGCCGGCATCGCCGTCAACAGCGTTGGCCATTGCCACCCCAAGGTCGTGGCGGCCCTGCAAAAGCAGGCGGCTACCCTGATACATGCTTCCAATCTCTATTGGCTGCCGGGCCAGGGAGAAGTCGGCGCGAAGCTGGCGGAAATCACCGGGCTGGAGCGGGTTTTTTTCTGCAACAGCGGCGCCGAGGCCAATGAGGGCGCCCTGAAGCTGGCGCGGAAATATGCCAAGTTGAAAGGGCATCGGGAACGGTTTGCCGTCGTCACCATGGAACGGTCTTTTCATGGCCGCACCTTGGCGACGCTTACCGCCACCGGCCAGGCCAAGGTGCAAAAAGGCTTTGAGCCTTTGCCCAATGGTTTCCGCTATGTGCCGTATAATGATTTCGACGCGGTGCGGGTCGCCGCCGCCGATGATGTTTGTGCCGTTCTGCTCGAACCGGTACAAGGGGAGGGGGGCGTGATCGTTGCCGATGCCGCCTATATGCAAACCCTCGCCGCCTTTTGCCGGGAACGGGACATTCTGCTCATTCTCGATGAAGTGCAGACCGGCGTCGGGCGCACCGGCACATTCTTTGCCTATGAACATTTCGGCATCCGGCCGGACATTCTCACCATGGCGAAGGCCTTGGGCGGCGGCGGCCCCGTCGGCGCTTTCATGGCCCGGGAAGAGGTGGCGGCGGCCTTTGCCCCCGGGGATCACGGCACCACCTTCGGCGGCAATCCGCTGATGATGGCGGCGGCCCGGGCGGTTTTGGCGGTGATGGAAGAGGAAAAATTGGCGGACAATGCCGCCGCCGTCGGCGCGTATCTGACGGAGAAATTAGAAACCCTCCGCCGGCGCTTCCCGGTTCTGGGGCAAGTGCGGGGCCTTGGCCTTTTGCTCGGCGTGGTATGCGGCGCCGAGGTGGCGCCGATCCAAAAGGCCTGTTTGGAAAAAGGGCTTTTGCTCGGCGCGGCGGGGCCCAAGGTGCTGCGGCTGATGCCGCCGCTGACCATCGGTAAAAAGGAAGCCGACGAGGCCCTTGCCATCCTGGCCGCGGCCTTAAAAGACCTGGAAGACAATAAAAATGAGGTGAACGAATGAAGCTGACCACGGAAATGAAAGGACGCGATTTTTTAAGCCTGCTGGATTTCAGCCCCGAGGAGCTGACGGTACTGCTCGATACGGCGGACGCGCTGAAAAGGAGAACAGGGCGGGGAATCCCACCCATTGTCTGCCCGGCCGCACCCTGGGGATGATTTTTAGCAAAAGCTCCACCCGAACCCGGGTTTCCTTTGAAACCGGCATCTATCAGTTGGGCGGTTATGGCCTGTTCCTTTCGGGCCAGGAATTGCAGATGGGCCGGGGGGAACCGATCAAGGATACCGCACGGGTGCTTTCCCGCTATCTCAGCGCCATCATGATCCGCACCTTCAGCCACCGGGAAGTGGAGGAATTGGCGGCTTATGCCGACATCCCCGTGATCAATGGCCTGACCGACGCTCTCCATCCCTGCCAGGTTCTCGCCGATCTGCAAACCATACGGGAACGGAAGGGCCGCCTGGAAGGGATCAAAATCGCCTATATCGGCGACGGCAACAATATGGCCCATTCGCTGATGAACGGCGCCGCCAAATTTGGCATGGCCATCGATCTTGCCTGCCCAAAAGGGTATTGGCCCGATGAAAAGATCACCGCCGCGGCGCTGGCGGAAGCGAAGAAAAACGGATCTTCGATTCGGATTCTGGAGGATCCGGAAGAAGCCGCCGCCGCCGCCGACGTTTTCTATACCGATGTTTGGGCCAGCATGGGCCAGGAAGCGGAGGCGGAGGAACGCCGCGCCGCCTTTGCAGGCATTTACCGCATCGACGATTCATTGCTTCGCCTCGGCCGGCAGCCGATCGTGCTCCACTGCTTACCGGCCCACCGCGGCGAAGAAATCACCGACGCGGTGATGGAAGCCCATAAGGATGAGATCATCGGCGAAGCGGAAAACCGTCTCCATGCCCAAAAGGCCATCATGGCCCTATTGATCCCTTGAGGCGCGCAGGGAAATTGGTTGCATAAACAACCAAAGCCCGCAAATATAGTTACACGGGGGCCGAAGGGGGAATCGTTTCGCCTGTATGCGATAAAGGAAATATAAATCATGTCGATAAAAAATGAAAATGACTAAATTTTCATCCTTTTCAATCAAATGAAGTTGTGTTAACATTATTATGGGAGTACTGTTACTCCGCAAAAACGAGGAGATGAACCATGGAGAAAAAAGTTGTGCTCGCCTATTCCGGCGGTTTGGATACATCGATCATCATTCCTTGGTTAAAAGAGAATTACGGCTATGCGGTGATCGCCGTCTGCGCCGACCTGGGCCAAGGGGAAGAACTGGAACCTTTGGAAGAGAAGGCGATCAAAACCGGGGCCTCGAAAATTTTCATTGAAGACCTGCGGCAGGAATTTCTGACGGATTTTATCTTCCCCACCTTGAAAGCCGGGGCCGTCTATGAGCAAAAATATCTATTGGGCACCTCCTTCGCCCGGCCATTGATTGCCAAGCGGCTGGTGGAGATCGCCCGGCGGGAAGGGGCCGAAGCCATCGCCCACGGCGCCACCGGCAAGGGCAATGACCAGGTTCGTTTCGAATTGACGGTGAAGGCATTGGCGCCGGATCTGAAAATCATCGCCCCGTGGCGGGAATGGTCCATCCGCTCCCGGGACGATGCCATCGACTATGCCAATGAGCGAAGCATTCCGATCCCCGTCACAAAAAACGCCCTTACAGTATGGATCGGAACATTTGGCATCTGAGCCATGAAGGGGGCGAATTGGAAGACCCCTGGAATGAACCGGCAGGGGACGTGCTTTTGATTTCCAATAGCCCGGAAAACGCGCCGGATCGCGCCACCTATATCGAATTGGAATTTGAACGGGGAATTCCCGTCGCCATCGACGGCGCAAGGAAAGACCCGGTATCCCTTTTGGAAACCCTGAACGCCATCGGGGCGGAAAACGGCGTCGGCACCATCGACATCGTGGAAAACCGCCTGGTGGGCATGAAATCCCGGGGCGTTTACGAAACCCCCGGCGGCACCATCCTCTATGAAGCCCATAAACATCTGGAGAATCTCTGCCTCGACCGGCAGACGATGCACTTTAAAGAAACGGTCGCCGCCCGCTATGCGGAACTGGTTTACGACGGGGTTTGGTATTCCACCTTGCGGGAAGCCCTGGATGCCTTCGTCGATAAAACCCAGGAAACCGTTACCGGCACCGTGCGGCTGAAGCTGTATAAAGGCAATATCTCCCCGGCCGGGACGAAAAGCCCTATTCGCTTTACAGCGAAGAATTTGTGACCTTTGGCGCCGATGAAGTCTACAATCAAAAGGACGCCGAGGGCTTCATCAACCTATTCGGCTTGCCCCTAAAGGTAAAGGCCCTGATGGCCGGCAAAGCAAAAAGCTAAAAACCGAAACCTGAAACCCCGGAAGGTTCCAGCCTTTCTGTTTCCTTCTGCGCATCAAAATAAGAGATGCGCGAAGGAGGAATAACCATAGCGTTCACTAATGAAAGAAAGGAAGATGAATTATGCTTGACCCGAGAGAGTACAAAGACTGGCAGATTGCGGAAGACGCGGAGAAAAATCTGCCCAGCGTAGAAGCCTTTAGAGAAAAAATGGGCCTCGAAGCCGACGAAATTATCCCTTATGGCAGAACGCCGAAACTTGACTTCCTGAAAATGATGAACCGTTTGGGAGACCGTCCCGACGGCAAATACATCGAAGTAACGGCGATCACCCCCACCCCGTTGGGTGAAGGAAAATCCACAACCTCCCTTGGCTTGATCGAAGGCCTGGGCAAAAGAGGGAAGAATGTTGGCGGTTGTTTGCGCCAGCCTTCCGGCGGGCCGACGATGAACATCAAGGGCACCGCCGCCGGCGGCGGCAATGCCCTCCTGATTCCGATGACGGAATTTTCTCTTGGTTTGACCGGGGACATCAATGATATCACCAATGCCCACAATTTGGCCATGGTGGCCGTGAACTCCAGAATGCAGCATGAAGCCAACTATACCGACGAAGAATTGACGAAGAGGGGCCTCCGCCGCCTCGACATCGATCCGAAAAACGTTGAAATGGGTTGGGTTCTCGACTTTGCGGCCCAGGGCCTGAGAAACATCATCATCGGTTTGGGCGGCAAGCGGGACGGTTTCACGATGCAGTCGAAATTCGGCATCTCCGTGGGCTCCGAATTGATGGCGATTTTGGCCGTCGCCAAGGATCTGCCGGACTTGAGGCAGCGGATCGGCCAGATCATCGTCGGTTATGACCGCCAAGGCAATCCCGTCACCACCGCCGACCTTGAAGTCGACGGCGCCATGACCGCTTGGATGCGCAATACCATCAACCCGACCCTCTGCTATACCGTCGAACATCAGCCCTGCCTCGTCCATGCCGGTCCCTTCGCGAATATCGCCATCGGACAATCCTCGATCATTGGCGACAGAGTCGGCCTTAAAATGTTCGATTATCACGTAACGGAAAGCGGCTTTGCCGCCGACATCGGCTTCGAAAAATTCTGGAACGTCAAAGCGCGGCTTTCCGGCTTGAAGCCCAATGTTTCCGTCCTCGTCTGCACGATCCGCGCCCTGAAAATGCATGGCGGCGGCCCTCAGGTTGTTCCCGGCCGTCCCATCCCCGAAGAATATACGAAGGAAAACCTGGAATTGGTGGAAAAAGGCCTCTGCAATCTTTTGCACCATATCCGCACCATCAAGAAATCCGGCATCAACCCCGTTGTTTGTATCAATAGCTTCTACACCGATACGAAAGCCGAAGAAGAAGTCATCAAGAGAGCCTGCGCCGAAGTGGGCGTGCGCTGCGCGAAATCGAGCCATTGGCTCGAAGGCGGCGACGGCGCGCTGGAATTGGCCGACGCGGTGATCGATGCCTGTAATGATCCGGTGGATCTGAAGTTCCTCTATGAATTGGACGTTCCCCTTCGCCAGCGGGTCGACCTGATCGCCAAAGAAGTCTATGGCGCCGACGGCGTCGATTGGGCGCCGGAAGCGGAAGCCAAGGCGAAACGGTTCGAAGCCGATCCCAAGTACAGCGACTTCTCCACCATGATGGTGAAAACCCACTTGAGCTTGAGCCATGATCCCGCCATTAAGGGCGAACCCAAGGATGGAGATTGCCGATCAGAGACGTCCTCGTCTATGGCGGCGCGAAATTCCTCTGCCCGATGGCCGGGGCCATCAGCCTGATGCCCGGCACCGGTTCCGATCCGGCCTATCGCCGCATCGACGTCGACGTGCAAACCGGTAAGGTCAGCGGCTTGTTCTAAAAACAAACCGTTTGTATCGCATCAATAACGGCCCCGCAAAACAAAGTTTTGCGGGCCGCTTAGCTTGTAGACAAAGTCTACAAGCCGACGGCCTACGGCGCGATCGATTGAGATGCCTGAAGGCGGGGCCTGGCTCCCTTTCAGACCATCCCCTACTACACAATAAATTCTTCGACGCCACGTTCCATGTAACGGTTACCGATCCTTTCCCCAAATCTTTTTGCGGATCGTCCAAGGCCGCTGCGTAGGGAGTTTTTCTTCAGTCTGAACGGCCCCGCAAAACTTTGTTTTGCGGGGCCGCTGTCATTTTGCTCCTAAGCCGCTGAAAGCCTGAATTCCGGCGCCGAAAGACCGGTTCACTTGGCCATTAAATTGTATAGAATCTGGGCCATTTCCGACCTTTTTGTTTGGGCCCCGGGCATGAGTTTTTGGCCATTGCCTTGGACGATTCCGGCCCGCACCAGTGCCGCTGTGGGGGCTTTGGCCCAGATGGCGATCTCCTTGGCGTCGCCAAAGTGGGACAGGGTTTTCCCGGAATTGGTTTCGGGCAGACCGTCGATGCTCTTGAGAACATTGTATACCAGGGTGAACAATTCTTGCCGGCTGATGTTCCGCTCCGGTTCAAACCTATTGTTGCCCACGCCATTGGCCAGGTTTAGGCGCTTGGCGGCGGCCAAGTATTTCGTATAATAGGCATTGCCGGCATCGGCAAAATTGTCCGCCGGGTTTTCGTCGGGCAGTATGCCATAGGCCCGCATCAGCATGACGATGACCTGGCCCCGGGTTACCGATGCATTGGGGCTGAAACGCCCGGCGGCGGTGCCCTTTGTGATCTCCCTGGCGGCGATGAAGGACACGGCGTCATGATACCAATTGCCTTTCGCCACATCGGTGAAGCTCACCTTGTTATATGCCACCGCATAGTTGCTGAAGTGGGTGATGCTGAAGGTGACCGTGCCTGTCGCCGCATCATAGTGTCCATTCGGGACCGTGGCCACATTGCCCGAGCCGTCAATGTACCAGACGACAATGCTCTCAGGATTCTCAAGCTCCGCCTCCGTTGCCGTATAGGGGATGGACAATGTCACAGGCGCGCTCGGATTATTCCAACCGGCCTGCTGCTTTCCGTCAATGGACAGTGTGAGCCGTATCAGCGGCCTATCACCGATGGCGGCTTTTACGTTTTCGGGGAGCAGCGATTTATTGCCCTGGCCAAGGCTGATCTGCGCTCTGTCTCCCCCTGTGCCTTCCACTCCCGTCAGCATATTGGAAGGAACGGTTATGCTTCCATAGCTCGTTTGGACGGTCAGGCTGCTTAGCATAGTGTCCGTCGATAAATCCGGGACAGGTATGCCGATTGCATAGGTGTCAACATCGGGGATGGAGGGCATTGTAATGACGGTTCCGCCGGATGTAAGCTGCCCGGCGCCGATCTCCGCGGCGGCGTTTCCGGCGTCCTTGTCAACCGTGATGGGAAGCGGCGTTTCAGCGTGTCCCTCTTTTTTTACTTCCGCTTGATACGCGGGATCCGGCGGCGTGACGGATTTCTTCGCCACGGTGACGGCGGCGGTCTTTGCCGCCCAGGTCACGCCATTGTCGAGGCTGGCTTTGACGGTATAAACCTCATCGGCGTCGCCGTCATTGGCGGGGAAGGTGAGGGTCGCCGTCTGGGCGCTGCCATCACCGGCGGCGGTTCCGGTCACCGCCGTCGCCTGGCCGCCGAGGAAGGCGGTGATGGTGACGGCGTTCCCAAGATTCGTGCCGGAAACCGTAATGACGCTGTCGCCGCCGGTGGAGGCAAGGGCGGTTTTCGCCGCCGTGACACCGGTGATCTCAGCGATCGCTTCCATGGCGGTTATCGGCCCGAAAGCCGTGCTCCGTGCCGCCGTTCCTTGATTGCCGTCGGCGTCTGTCGGCGTGACCTCGAAGAGGAGGCTGTGCCCGGCATCGCTTGCCTGCACGGTATAGGTTTGCGCCACCGCCCCGGCGATCATGGTATAACCGGCGATCTCCGTCATACCGGCATCGCCGGAAGCGGCATTAAAAGACCAGGAGGAGGGAACCGAGTCCACCACGGTATAGGTTCCCGCCGGCACCTCGGCGTTCGGGTAGACGCACCAGTATCCCCCTTCGTTTACCGTGTTCCAGGGCCCGTAGACCGTGCCGCCGGTTGCCGCCAGGGAGATGGTTCCCGGCGCGTGGCCGGCATTAAAATGGTAATTGCTGATCTTTTCAATATGGGTGGGGCCCGTCACCGTAAACACCGTGGGATGGGAGGGGCCCATGGAAGACCAGGTGACGCCTTCGATATTGTTCGTCGTATAGACCAGATAGGGCCGGCCGAGAAGGGAAGGAGCGCCGGAGACCCGCAGCCAGCGGAAGGCCGTGTCCCCTTCTGCGGCGACGCTGCCGGCCTGGTAGGTATAGCTGCCATTCAGGGCCTCGCCGACGGCCTTATCCCCCGCGATGGCGACGGAGGACGCCGAGGGATTGACGGGTTTTTTCACATATACGGTATTCGCGGCAAAGGGCGCGGGGGTCTCCGCCGTCTGATTGGAATATTTCCAATAATCCCCGGATACTTCATAGTCGCCCCGGGCGATGTCGAGATTGTCCAGCTTCAGATAGGGCGACGCGCCGAGAATTTGTCCGTTCACCGTAACCGTGCCGCCATAGAAAACGCTGACGCCGAAACCGCCGTCGACGCTAATGTCGCCATTGACCACAACCGCGGGACAGGCGGAGGGGGAGCCGCTGACAGTGGCATATCCGGCCACGTCTCCGTTGATCTCGATATCCGCGTCATTGTTTGCGCTGATGGCCGCCCCTCCGGTACAGGTCACATCGCCTGTGACCTTGATCGTCGAAGTCTCCCACCCTTCAGCTGTCGCCCCTTCAACCGCGCTGTCGCTGCCGGTAATGCTGCCCTCAACTTTGGCGCTTCCCGCATATTCCACCACCAATGCGCGGCTGCCGTTGACGGTTCCGGTGATGTCCGCGCCGCCATGATAGGCCGCGTAGACGCCGTAATAGCCGCCGCTGATATCCCCGATCACCGTGACATTGGCGCTGTTCTGGGTATAAATCCCCGCCGAATGGCCGGACACATTGCCGGTGATCCGAATGGTGCTGCCCTCTCCGGTGGCATAAGCGCCGCCGATTCCATGGGGGTTAAATCCCACCGGGGAAACGCTGAGATCGCCTTCAACGACGATGTCCCCGCCGGAACTGGCATAAGCGGCGAATATCTCGAAATTCCCGCTGGCGGCAGCGGCCACCGCGCCGCCTTTTTGCTCCGCGTCGACAATGGTGAGCTTATACCCGTTGGCCGCCTGCAATGCGTGGTCCGAAGTTGTGGACACCGTCAGATCAAAGCCGTTTAAGTCGATGCTGATATTTTTGCTGTCGGCTTTCACCGCCTCGGCGTGGGACACATCCGCAAGCAGTTGTATCGTCTCATCACCGGCAATGTCCGCCAATGCTTCCGCCAAGGTGCCATATTCCCTCGAGCCGATCGCGCAGACCGGCTCCGGCACATGGTTGGTCACCGTTTGATCGGTAAACGATGCCAGCGCGCCGCCGTCGGCGGAAGCGACTGCGCCCTCCGTATAACTTACGGTGACGGCCTGCCCGTGTCTGATCGCGGTTGTCAGCGTCAGCTCAAGGGTTTTCGCATCCGTTCCAAGTGCCGCTGCTGTAACCAAATTGGTATTACCGCCTACCGTTACGCTAAACTGGCTATGTTTTCCGTCCGGGTTTGCCATTTCCTTATCAAAAGTCAGGATTACTTTTTCCCCGCCTGCACTTGTTTCCGCACTTTGGAGAAGGGGGGGATTGGGCATAATAGGATCGGTTTCATAAATCTTGAGATCGTCAAAACGGATGGTGCCTGAATGACCCGCCGTAATATTCAGGTAGGTGTAGTTCCCGATTGCCGGGAAGCTATCAATCAGTGTGCCATCAATATAAACCCTGCTGGCTTTCATTTGTGTGTCAACAACTATTTTTATATGGTACCAATGAACGGCTGTATAGTTCTCTATCAAAGTAACGGTCGATTCGGGAACGGGGGATTGATATTCGATAGAAATATTGCCATTTTTGAATTTTGCAACCAATGCATCTGTAAAGCTATTTTTTGAGGTCATAAGCCTGATCTCTCCCGGCCAAGATCCGCTTATCGGCTGGGCTTTAAATTCAACCGCATAGGTTTTGCCGGAGCTTGCAAAATCACTCCCCAGCGAAATATCGGCATCGGCAGCGGTGCCCGATGACGATGTTAATGTTAAAACCTGGCTTGTATTGCCCTCGGTGCCCTGGATAACCTTTTGGTACGCTGTTCCTGATCCACTATACTTTGCCTTGAGAGGAGAAAAGTCACCGGAAGTAAGCGTTGTGTCAAGGGAGTAACCCTCAAAATTCTCCCAGTAATAATAATCGGAGGGTATATCAAATGTAATAGCTGCACTTATGTCCCCCTCATCATTAACCGCCACCACATGGATGTACTGGGCGCCGCTGGAAAGGCCCGCGGCTGTCCGGCTTATACTTGTACCGGCCGCTAGGGCGCCGCCGGCTTCCCAGCCGCTTAAATTGTCGGTAGCCGGAACCGTGGCGCTCTCCGATACGCAGTAATAATAAACTCCCGCTGTATCCGAAACAAATCTTACCATCGCCTCGGTCGCGGAAGTGCGGTACACTGCGCCCGCGGTGAGGACGGGAATAGCGACAAGTGACGCCTCCGCCGAGCCGAACGCTGTTCCCGGCGCGGTTAAGGCCCCTATGAATTCGGGATTTCTGTCTGAAGAATGCGCTATATATTTTACACCTTCGATGAGATTGACGAAATAGGTATTCGCTCCCGAAACAGTTGAAGCAAAGTTATTGTACTTTGCAGGCAACACCATCTCAAATGTTTCCGTACCGCCATCAGCCCGTGTCACAGTGATATCCGTATCCTGTGTCACGGCTTCATCAAGCATAAGATTGAGCAAATATGCACGATGCTCTGTACCTGCTGTGCCATAAATGGCCGGATAAATCCCCGATGAATAGGCCTTTACATCTGCCGTATCGGAAATTACGATTGTTTCGCAATTACCGATGCCCGTACTGCTTCCGCCGCTGTCGGCCCGCCCGGAATATGCTCTTACGGTTCCGCCGTTTATCGTAATTTTTCCATTATAGTTCGATGGATTCGAGCTGCCGCCGCCGATGCCCGCGCCTTCCGGCTTGGTGTCGCCCCCAATAGCTGTAACCTTTCCTCCATTTATCGTAATATCACCGCAGGAACTTCCCTTGGCTCCGCCAATACCTGCCCCGCCGGATCCGCCATGGGTACCACCTCTGCCATCCCCACCTTTTGCAAACACGGTGCCGCCGTCAATGATTATTGTGCCGCTTGGCTCTAATTCGCTTCCTCCTATTCCGGCGGAGGCATGGGCGCTCGACGAATCACCTCCGCCATAGGCGGATAATGCGCCGTTGCCCAGACTTTGGCCGGCTGTCGTAATGGTAAGGGTCGCCGTAGAGGGAACTTTCAAGCCGGCGTGATGGCCGCCGCCGATAAATCTATTTTCACTGTTATCCGCAAGAATCAATGTGACATTGGAATTCGCGCCGCATTCAAAGGGAAGGGCGAGAGATAGGTTGACATTATCTAGGGTCACTGTAGCGGTAACTCCTGTATTCACGCAAATTCTGTAGGAGTTCGTTTGCTCCCCCGTACCTTCCACAAGGTAGGAACCGTCTGTGGTAATCCTGAAATAGTCGCTTGTAATCCCCCATCCGCTGCCGGTTCCCGTTCCGGCATTGATGTCGAACGTGCCGTCAAAGGGTCCGTCCGCCTCAAACGTATGGTTCAGCGTAAAATCGTCCACCGCCCGGGCGGGCATAATGAAGCTGAAGGTCTTGGTAGCGGGGGTCGTCGTGAGGTTCTGTTCCGCCGTGACCGTTTCGGTTTGGGGATTTGTCGTCAAGTTTGCTTTGGCGCTTGTCAGGTCGATTGTATGGGTTCCCGCCGCCGCCGCTGTGCCGGTGAGAGTGACGGTAGCCGTGACGCTTGTTTCCGCCTCCACAGGGCTTGCCGGGCTGAAGGTCACCGCCGCCGTCACGCCGTTTTGCGTATCCGCGGCGGGCGCCGTGAGGGCGTCGGTGGACGCGGCAGCCGACGTCTAGAACCGCTGATTGTCAAAGTAAGCCGTTTTGCCATGACCGGAAGAAATGGCGAGCCGATCGATTCCCGAAGGCAGCGTCAGATCATCATTGAGAAGCTCGCCATTTACGTATACGGCATACTTACCTGTCAGCGGTTTGGCGACGATCTTCACAGCATACCATTGGTTGGCTGTATAGCCGGTTTTCAACACGGTTTCCGCATCGGAAATGGAAACGATATTTCCGTTCTTAAAGAAAATACCCGCTTCATTGGATCCCTCATAGTTTCCATTTGTAAAAGAAAAGCGCAACTGCCATGCATCGACACCCAAGGGATAGACATCTCCCTCAAAAATATATATGTCTGATGCGGCTAGCTTTGCGCTGTCCAGAAGCACCGCCTGATCCGAGGCCCAGCTGGATGCTGAACTGAGACTGAGCATCTTAGCGGATTCATGGCCTGCCGCCGCGACAACCTTCTGATTTGCGCTGTCAGTCCCGCTGTTAATCTGCTGAAGGGGAGATAAAGCGCCGGATTCGATGGCTGTGTTCAAGGGATATATTTCAAAATTTTCATAATAGTAAAAATCGGACGGTATCTCAACCGTCAGTACGTCGCTGATTTGATCCAAACCATCCTTGACCACGATATGCACGCATTCCAGGCCGGAAATCAAACCGATGTTCGATAGGGTTGCCGTTGTGTTGGCCGCAATTTCTCCGCCGCTGGCCCATTCGCTCAAATCGCCGACAGCCGGCGCGGTGGCGCTGTCCGTCACGCGGTAATAAGATGTGCCCGCCGCATCAGAAACAAATTTCACCGTCGCTTCCGTCGCCGAGGCGCGGTATACCGCGCCCGCTGTGAGGATCGGGGCGGCCATCTCTGGGGTATCCGCCTGCACCGCCAGCGGCGCAACGGGGAACAGGCCCAGCACCATGGAAAAGGTCAGCAGCCAGGCTGCCAGTTTCTTTTTCATTTTAAACTCCTCCTCATATTCGCGGATGATTTTTATGTTCAGCTCGGTTTCGGCAGTTGAAGGGTCCCGTCCGGCCGTCGTTTGAGACAAAGAGCCGTGATGGGTACGCTGCCGGTTTCTATTTCATCTTGGGGCGGTTTTTATCCGGCAGTGTTGCGGGCAAAATATCCGCCTCATAGGGCTCGATCTCCGCCCCCTTTTCCGGAGCCGAAGGCAAATAACAGCGCCGCCGCCTGTTTTTCATCTCCAAACCATACGGCGCCAATGCAAAAAAATGGTTTTCAACCGGACTTCAATACCAAATGCAAATATACGCCCCCTTTTCCGGCAGGATTTTATCCGTTAAGGACAGCATAGCAAAAAAGCAAACAAAAAAGATCACCCGAATCGGGTGATTCACATAAAAACGCCCCTCACCTTTTCGGGTGAGGGGCAGTAGGCCGCCGATGAAGGGCAGGTAGCGTCGTTGTGGCCCAAAGGCCAGACCCCCAATGTACCTTTGCGCGCGGCTAGGCCCGGCTTTTTGGCCGCGGCAGGTTCTATGCCCTTTCCCAATGGCCCGCGAAAGGACTGTGTGCGCTCGTTTGTATTTGGATGGGCCGGGCCGGGATTTAAAGGCCCGGGCGATCCGGGGCGGCGGCGTCTAAATTGAGCAGCACATGCATCAGTTCCGTGCGGCTTTGGACGCCGGTTTTGGCATAGATGTTCTTCACATGGGTTTTGACCGTATTTTCACTGACATTGAGCTCCCCGGCGATCATCCGGTAGGTTTTGGCGGTGAGCAGCAGGGCGGCGATCTCATTTTCCCGTTCCGTGAATTTTTCCGCGGCGTGGAGATTGCGGATCAGTTGTTCCTGTTTCTTGGCGGGCATTTCCAGCAGTTTCGTCAAATAGGCGTGGTTTTGTAGAACATTGCTCAGCTGTTTATGCAGGGGCGGAAGCATCATCAGGGTCACGCAGACCACCGCCAAGGCCAATAGAACGGCGTTTAAGTTCTGTTCCCCCCCGGGGGCGATCGCATTGCCGATCATACCTCCCAGCAGCACCCCCATCACATTGGCGGAGAGGCCGATGCCCAGAACCTTGGCGGGATTCCTATCCAGTTCCAGCATTTCACCGAGGATGCTCCACCAAAACAGGTCGTAAACGCCGCAAGCGCCGAGCATCAAGGTGTTGACTACGAGATAGCTTGTCCAAGACCGGTCGAGAAGCAGAAAGGCGATGAAGGAAAAACCGATCATGGCGATGGCCACAAACAGGATATAGGCGCGGTTTGTCTTTGGGGGTAAATTCCGCATCACCGCCAGCGCCACAATATAGGGGATCGCCCAGTACCAGCTGGTCAGCCATTCGAGATGGGCAAAGGCGGGGCCCTGCACTTGGTACATCAAGCCGGAAGTGATCGTAATGACGACGATGAACAGGCAGAGGAAAGCGAGGGGCTTCCGGATCGAACCGGCCGGTTCCCCGCCGCCGCAAATCTCCCGATCCGCCGTTTCCTCCCTTGGGGCAACCGGCGCACAAAGGGGAAGGCCAGGCCCAGCGACAGCATGGAGAGGCCGAGCCCCAGTTGGGGAGAAAGATGGATCGCGGCCATATTCAGCAAGATCATCAGGACATTGGAGCAGATCAACCCGTCGGCGATGGTTTTGATGCGCTCCGTTTTCGGCGTGCCGCTTTTCAGAAAAAAGGCCCAAGCCGCCACCGCGCCGCCGGCGAAAACCGAAGCGACGGTCAGCGCCGCCGCCCACAAAGGGGAGGGGGGAAAGAAAAAAACACCGGAGGCCGCGACGCCGAAAACGACGAAACAGAGCAACAGGTTTTTTGCCGCCTTCATGGTGCGGATGAAAAAGCCGCAGCCGAACAGACCGATAAAATGGGCCGCCACCGTAGCGTAAACCAGATAGCGGACGGAAACTTGGTGCTGTTCCGCAATGGCATATAAAACTTGCCCTTCAAAGGGAAAGGCCAAAGTCCAGCTAAAAAGCAAAGAAAAGACGACGATGGATAGGCGGCGGCCATCGCCGGCGAGAGATTTCGTGATGCCTTCTTCCGTCATGTCCCCACCCTTTCCGTTGCGGATATTTCCTTTATCTTAGCAGTTTTTTCCCGCGCCGTCCAGCGGGGAAAAGCCTGCCGGGGCCGACATCCCCGGTAGGCCCGCTATTTTCGGAAAAACTTTTTCGCGGTGGCGAAGGTCGACAAAGCGATGGTTTTGCTATATGATGAAACCAGCGAAAATCCGCCCGGAAAATAGGAAAGAGGGGAAAACGATGAAAAGAACCACGCTTATTTGCATCCTGGCCCTTTGCCTGCCGCTTTTGGGCTGCGGCCAAAAGGAGGAAACCGGGAAGCCCGCAGCCGAGCCCCAGGGGAGCGCCGCCTTCTCCCTGACGGCCCTTCCCGTCCATGAAGAGGTGCGCTTTGACCTCGATGGCGATGGCGGCGAAGATACCGTCGTCTACAGCCTTTTAGACGATGCAGGCCAGTCCTTCCGCCTTGAGGCCAACGGAACCGCCGTCGATGAAGACGGCGTTTATCCGGTGGACACCGCCTATATCATCGACCTCGACGGTGTCGATCCCTATCATGAAGTGGCCGTCAGCGAAACCGGCATGAGCGACGATTATATGGTGCATATCTTCCGCTATGACGGTGAGAAATGGCACAAGCTCGAAGCTATATTCCCGGCTTCGTCTCGGCGGAGGAAAATTTGGCCCAAACCACGCTGCGCGGCGGCGGCCGTATCGACACCCTGCGGCGGGGCGAGGTTGTCTCCACCTGGTTTTTTGTTGCCCATTACCGTTTGGAAAACGACGCTTTGGTTTGGCGGGAGGAGGCAGCCTATGAGATGAACGCCCGGTCACGCTTTTGGTGGATTTGCCCTTCCGCCGCGCCGGAAGCGACGGAAACCGTGGCAACCCTGGCGGCGGGCACAAAAACGGAGATTTTTCAAACCGATAATTTCAGTTGGATTTCCTTCATTCTGGACGATGGAACACCGGCTATGCCCGCCTGGGGGACGACGGTTTCTCCATCGCCGCGCTGATTGCCGACCTATGAAGTGTTTGAGGGTTTAAATTTTGCGGATTGATGAAATTCCTGCAAAGATGGAAGGATGAATTGTACTTCCTTGGGGTTCGGCTTATAATAAAATCAGCAATATTATTAAGGAAGGTAGAAGGAATGGCGATTGTGCTCGGGATCGATACCGGCGGCACCTATACCGACGGTATTGTTATCGATGTGGATTCCAAACAAATTCTCGCGGAAACGAAGGCCAACACCACGCACCGCGATTTGGTCGTCGGCATCCGCAATTGTGTCGGCCAGCTCGATTATGAGGGGCTCGACCGGATCGATTATGTTGCGCTTTCCACCACTTTGGCGACGAATGCCATCGTGAGGCCGCGGTTCCCGGGTGGGCCTTTTGCTTTTGGGCATGGAACCGGTAAAGTCCCTGCCGGAATGCGATTATGTGGTTCTGCCCGGCGGTTGCAATCAGGGGCGATATCGTGGAGGAGCTGGATTTAGAAGCGACCCGCCAGGCGATCCTTTCCTTAAAAGATAAGGTGGACGCCATCGCGGTATCCGGCTTTCTTTGTGTGCGCAATCCCGAACAGGAGATTGTGGTCAAGGCGCTGATCCGGGAGATCACCGGCTTGCCGGTGGTGGCGGCCCATGAACTGACGACGGTTCTGGGCTACCGGGAACGTACGGTAACGGCGGTTTTAAACGCCCGCCTGATCTCCATCATCGACGATTTGATACGTTCCGTCAGGCGGTTTTAAAGGAAAAGGCATTGGAGGCTCCGCTGATGATCGCAGTCAAGGGCGACGGCAGCCTGATGAACGAGTCCATCGCCCGGAAAGGCCGATTGAGACGATCTTATCGGGCCCGCCGCCAGCATCATGGGGGCGCGACATTTTTGGAAAATATCGACGATGGCCTCGTGGTCGACGTTGGCGGCACCACCACCGACATCGCGGTTTTAAAGCATGGTATGCCCCGTCCGATGTGGAAGGGGCGAGGGTCGGCGGTTGGCTGTAACCCGGCCGCCGCGGCGGAGGTCAATACCTTCGGCCCTTGGCGGTGACAGCCGCATCTCCTATTCGCCGCTCAAGGCGGCCTTGCTCGGCAGCCTGGCCGGTTTCCTATATCACACGGCTTTATCCCATTATTTCCAGGAAATAGAGAATTATTTGCGCTTTCCTGCGGTCTGCTCTCGGTGGAACCCGCCGACGGCCTGTTTATTCTGCGGCAGCCGGAGCATTTCGAGCCGAATGAAAAAGAACGCAAAATTTCCGATGCCCTGGCCGACGGCCCCCATACCTATATAGAAATCGGCCGCCGCATCGGCAGCGACCCTAATCTGCTTTCGGTGGAATCTCTGATCAGCGGCGGTTATTTGGGCATGGTGGGCTTAACGCCAACGGATCTGCTCCATGTCACCGGTGAATACATCGCCTGGGATCGGGAAGGCGCCGGCCTGGCCGTTGCCGCCGTCGCGAAAAAGTCGGTATGCGCCAACAGGATTTCATCGCCTTTGCCAAAGATAGGGTGACGGAAGAGATGTGCCGCACGATCGTGACCAGCGCCCTGCATTATGATGGCGCCCATGTGCGTTTGGGTTCCTCGCCGGAAACCCAATATTTCTGGGACAAGGCCATCAACCGGCCGGACAATGGGCTTTTAACCTATCATTTCCAGTTGGAAACGCCGATCGTCGGCACCGCGCGCCGGTTTTCCGCCCGGTGGCGGAAGAGAAACCGGAAACGCCTTTGGTTTTGCCGCCTCAATAATGGCAGTCGCCAATGCGGTGGGGGCCGCTGTGGGCAAGGTGATGACGATTTTGCGGGTTTTGATTGAGCCTGTCGATGGCATGGTTCATGTCTATGCCCCTGGACACGTAAGACCTTTTTGGATTTAAACGAAGCCATTGCCGATATCGACGTGGAGGCCAGGTGCGGATCAAAGAGCAAAATGTCCGCCGATGGCATCGGCGCCTATGAAATTTTATTGGATCGAAAGGATATCTATGTCCCCGCCGGCTATTCCGCCAAAGATACGCTTTTGCTGAAGAGCGTTTTGGAATTTGTCGCCGTCGGGCGGCCGAAATGGCAGTAAAGGAGCGGGCAATGCCGGAAAATGAAGGCCTGAACCTGATACTGGATCGACGCAGCGTCCGCACGTATCGGGAAGGGAAGATCGGCCGGGATCTGCTCTGTCGAATGGTGGAAGCCGGTATGTACGCGCCTTGCCCGTCCGGGCAGCCATGGCAATTTGTCGTGCTGGACGATGCCGCGATTTTTCGCCAAATCGCCGCGTTTCACCCTATGGTCGCATGGTATGCCAGGCCGCCGCTGTGATTTTGTGTTGCGGCGACCAAAAGGCGCTGAAATCCGAAGGCTTTGGCCCCAGGATCTGGCGGCGGCAACGGAAAACATTTTGCTGGCGGCGAAGGCCCTGGGCGTCGGCGCTGTTTGGCTCGGGGTGTATCCAAAGGAAGGGCTGATCGCGCCATTGCGAAAGCTTTGTGAACTGCCGGAAACGGTGGTTCCCTTTTCGCTGGTGGCCTGCGGTTGGCCGCAAGAAACGCCACCCCGGCCCCGGCGATACCGGGAGGAACGGATCCATTTTAATCGTTGGGAGGAGAGGCGATGACGGTTTTTTATACCGTTGCCCAAAGGCAACGGCTAGTGGAATTGAATGGGAAGAGGACATTCTCGACCGTTCCTTTGCCGACGCCGCCGGGCGGGATCGGGCATTCAAGCGGGAAGAACAGCGCCTTGTAAACGAAAATAAGGATGCGCTGTTCCGGTTGAAGGACGGCGGCAACCGGCCCCTCGTTCTTGAAATTGAAGTGAAACTGATCGATTGGCTGACGAAGGAGGAAGGTTTCACCCAGGTGGTGACGCCGATCATCCTTCCCGGTTCGATGCTGGAGAAGATGACGATCGGCGCGGACCATCCGCTGACAAAACAGGTTTTTTGGCTGGACAATAAACGCTGCCTGCGGCCGATGCTGGCCCCCAATCTCTATCACATGATGCGGGAATTGAAGCGCATTTGGGAATCCGGTGCGTATTTTTGAATCGGGCCCCTGTTTCGCAAGGAAACCCAGGGCGCCCAGCATATGAACGAATTTACGATGCTCAATTTTGTGGAAATGGGCGGTGTGGAAGAAGGGCGCAGATGGAACGGCTGCGGGCCTGGTGGTTCGGGCCATGGAAATCATCGGCTTTTCCGCTTATCAGCTGGTAACGGAAGGTTCCGCCGTCTATGGGGAAACCCTGGATATCGTCGCCGGGGATTTGAAACGCTCCGGTTCTTATGGCCCCACTTTCTTGACGCCCGGTGGGGCGTGTTCGACACCTGGGTGGGGATCGGTTTTGGCCTGGAGCGGATCGCCATGATGATGCAGGATTATAAAAACATTGGTGGGTGGGCCGGAGCCTGTCCTATCTGAACGGCAGCCGGCTGAATATTTGACGATATGAGGTTGAATTATGACAAGACTGAAGGAAGAATGGCTCGGCGGGCTGAAGGACGGTTTGGCCGATTGGGAAAGAGAGCTGGAAGAAAGAACAAAGCTGAACGCGCTGAACTTGGCGGCCCTCGGGGCCGGCGTTTCCCGGGGACGGGTGAAAAGCGCCTCCTGGCGCATCAAAGTGGCGGTGGTCCGGTCACCGCGGGCTTGGGTGTCATTCATAGCTTAGCGATCAAGTCGCCGGGATCATCCGTCATTTCGGTTTTGAAGCCTTCACCACCGAAGCCACCGATGTGGCGGGCCTTTACGAAGCGAACCAGCGCGGCGCCGGGATGGTCTTTCTCGCTGACGACCGAAAATTTTTGGCCATCAATCTCAATAAGGGCGCGGTGGTAGACAATGCGGACGCGACGGCCCGGGGCTATGTGGCGGCATTGGAAGGGGCCGTTGAGATTCTGCGCGATAAAGAAGTGCTTGTGCTTGGCGGCGGCCGTGTGGGAAAAGCCGCGATGTCCTATTTGAAGCAACGCGGCGCGGATCCGATCGTTTATGATAAAAACCCTGCAGTGATGGGGGCGCTGAAGGAGAAGGGTTGGCGTACCTTGTCTGAAATCGGGGAATTGGAACGCTATCCGCTCCTGGTCGACGCCAACCCGGAAGGAGGCTGGATTTGCCGGGATATGCTGCATCCCCAGGTTTGGATCGCGGCGCCGGGGGTGCCCCTCTCCCTCGATGAAGAGGCGAAAAAGGCCTTTTCGCAACGGTTGATCCACGACCTATTGCCCATCGGCGTCGTCACGATGGTGGCGATGGCCTGTTAACAAACGGTTCAATCCAAAAGTTGCCGTATTAAAAGTAGAAAAACAGCTGGAAAAAAAGGGGTTGGCGCGCAAGCGAAAGCCCCTAACGATTATCTTTAGATTGCTTATTCCGTTATGGTATAGAAAGACACAGGTTTTTGCAGTTTCGGAGGGTCTTTTTGGCCCTTTTCTTCCTTTGGGAAGCAGGCATAGCCGTAAAGCCGCCTTTTGCGGCGGGCCGGGATGGGCGCCAAACCCGGGAGGAATCCATGGCACGAAAAAAGAAAGTTAAGCCGGAAATACAGTATTTTCCCTCACAGATGATGGAAAACCTGCGATCCATTCGCTCTTACCCGTTGACACTGCTGGAAGCTCCTTCCGGCTTTGGCAAGACGACGGCATTGCGGCATTTTTTCGATGTGGAAGTATCAAAAACCACACCGGTTTTGTGGCATACCTGTTTTCCGGCCGCCGCCGGCATCTCCTGGAAGGCTTTTTGTGAAGGGATCGGTTCTTTCGATTCCCGCAGCGCCCGCCGCCTATTGGAGCTTGGGCCGCCGGATGAGGACAATCTGCTGGACATCGGACGCATGATGCAAGAATTGCATTGCCCGGAAGAGGCTTATCTGGTGCTCGACAACTTTGCCGCCTGGAACCTGCCGTCGCCGGGGAACTTTCTGATGGAGCTTTCCGGCCATGGCGGCAGCGGCCTCCATATCGTCATCGCCACCCAGGTTCTTCCCAGGGAGGCAAGACGGGAGGTTTTGCTGCCAAGCCGCCGCTTTTCCTGGCTGCGGAGTCGATTCTCGCCTTTCGCCGGGAAGACATCGATTGCTATTTCCGTAAGGCCGGGATCGACCTGGCGGAAGGGCAGCTGGCGGAGGTTTCAGACCGAACCGAGGGTTGGATCATCGCCCTCTATTTGCAGTTGCTTTCCTTCATCGAAAACGGCTCTTTTGCCGCCGGAGATTTGGAAAATCTGATGCAGATGGCTTTATGGGATCATCTGCCCGAGCAAGAGCGGGAACTTCTGCTCCATGTTTCGGTCTTTCCCCGGTTCTCCCTTTCCCAGGCGACGGCATTTTCCGGTTTAACGGCGGCCAAAACCGAGGGGCTGCTCCGGGAAAGGCGGGTCTTTGTCCATTTCGACCGGGAAACCCGCCAGTTTTATTTCCACAGCCTGTTCCACGCCTTTCTGCGGGAACGCTTTCAGCTGTTGCCGGAAGAGAGGAGGAAGGCGACCTATCTTCTGGGCGGCGAATTGGCGGAAAAGGCGGGAGATCGCATGAATACACTGCGTTTTTACTATCACTCCGGCGAGTGGGAACGGTTCTTCGCATTGCCGCTGACAAGCTATGAAATCGCCGATATCGTGAATGAAGAGACAAAACCGATGATTTTGGACATTCTTGTCCATACCCCGATGGAGGTCAAGAGAAAATACCCCGGCGCTTTGGTGCCGCTGGCCTTCACGCTGTTTTTTCTGCATGAAAAACAAAAGCTTCTTTTGATAAAAGACGAAATCGATGAGATCATCGCCGCCAGTCGGCTGACGGAAACCGAAAAGGACGCCCTCTTAGGTGAAATGGAGCTGCTGCTTTCCTTTTTGGACTACAATCGCATCGGGGATATGAGCCTCCACCATAGAAAGGCCCTGGCGCTATTGGGGGGCCCCGCCAACCTGATCAGCGTGAAAAGCACCTGGACTTTCGGTTCCCCTTCCGTATTGTTCCTGTTCTACCGCGAAGCGGGAAAACTTGATGCGGCACTGGCGGAAATGGACGACTGTATGCCCATTTACTATCAACTGACCCATGGCCACGGCAGCGGCGCGGAGATCATCATGCGGGCCGAAGCCCATTTCCTCCGGGGAGAGGCGGAAGAGGCGGAAATTCTCTGCCATAAAGCGCTGTTTACCGCCGACAGCAAAGGGCAAAACAGCATTTACAACTGCGGCCTGTTTTTGCTGGCCCGCATCGCGGTGCTGCGCGGCGACGAAAATTTGCTGGCCGATGCCCTTGGTTCCCTGGAGGAACGCTGTCGGCACCATGCGGAGGATTTGGGCCGCTATACCCTGGATCTTGCCAAGGGCTTCATCGATTTGCTGCTCCGGAATAAGGAGGCACTGCCCGATTGGATCGTGGCGGGAGAGATCAATGAGAAGCGCCTCGTCATTATGGCCCAGCCCTTCGCCCATATGCTCTATGGCCGCTATTTGCTGGAGCAACGGGAATACGGCAAGCTCATCGGCGTCTGCCAGTATTTTCTCCAGCTTTCCGCCATTTTCCCGAACCTGTTGCCGCAGATTTATGGCAACCTCTATCTGGCCCAAGCCTATTTTGCCACCGGAAAACAGGAGAAAGCCTTGGCGGCGCTGAAAATAGCCGCCGACATCGCCTTTGCCGACCGCATCTATATGCCCTTCGCCGAGAATTATTCCGGCATCCGGGCCTTATTGCCCGCCGTCTGCGGCCTGGCGGGGCGGGTGGAGCGGGAAGCCATCGAATCCCTGGCCCAAGCCCTGGAGACGGCTGAAACGACCTTGGGCTCTCAGAAATTGCGGTTAACGCCGCGGAAATGGAGGTGATCGCATTGGTGCGCCAGGATCTGAGCAATCGCGAAATTGCCGCCACCCTCTTTGTCTCCGTTTCCACAGTGAAAACCCTTTTGGGCCGCATTTACCAGAAAACGGGGTTTCCTCCAAGACGCAGCTTGTCATGCTGGATCTTTAAGCGATGCCCGGCCGGCTTCCGGCAAAAATGACCATATGGCCGACAGACGAAAAAGAAAATGCCTTCTATAATCTTTAGAAGGCATTTTTTGGGCCAAAATGGGGGCAAAATCGGCGGCATTTCGAGATTTGCTAAAAACTACCCGCCGGGGGTAGGGCGAAAAGGCGCGCTTTCGATTATATTGGAACGGGGAAAGGGCGGCCGCGCAAATCGGCGGCTCGGCCACTTTCTAACAGCCTGAAAGGGGAGGATACCAATGGAACAGGAAGGAAGCAGCGCAAAACCAACGGAACAGAATGCGCCGAAAATTCTCGATGTCACACCGATGGAGAATTATCGCCTGCGTCTGAGCCTTGACGTCGGCAATGTGCTGGAATTGGACATGAAGAACCGCTTGCAGACCGTTTGGTTCTACTCTCTTTGGGATCGGGAACTGTTCCGTTCTGTTGCCACCGATGGAGAAAACCTCACCTTTGGCGGCGCCCTGCAGTACAGTTTTGAAGATTTGCTGCTGCTGGTTCTGGCCCCGGCGTCCGACGGGGAGGAGGCGGAGCCTTATGTGTGAAAGCGGCGATCGGCTGCCATTGTCCGGCCGGATTCTGTCCATACTGGCGGAAACGGATTTGGACGAAATTGTTTCGCTCCGCCTGGAACGGCCCGGCGGCGCGGTGGTGCTGACCTATCGGGAGGCGCTCTATAGCCAGTTGGAGGACGAGCATACCGGTTTTCGTATTTTGGAAATCAGGGAGATTTGCCTTGCGGAATTGATGGGCGGCGGCCACGGGGAGATGTGGCGCAGGTATCAGCGGGAACGCCGGACGCGGCCGGCGACGCTTTGGCGGCGACAGACCGGCACAAGCCCGCCGCCTTTTCCTTCACAGGGTGGAAGGAAAAGGCGAATGCCTGGTCGTAGCGATGGGTTGGGAATTGCTGCCGCGCTGATCTTATGGCATCGCAAGGCGCTGCCGGCTGAAACGGGCCTTTTGCCGCCGCTGTTTCGGGTTTTTTGCTTTATTGTGCTCCCGTGCCGCTGCCTTTGCCGATGCTTAAATCTTTTGATGCTTCGCCCGCGGGAGGCAGCTATAATTTTGTATAAAAAGAGAACACGGTAAACCGGCCAGGGTCCCGCAGGTTTTACCGGAACCGTTGAAGAAGGGTGCCAAGGTGGAAGCATCCTATAAAAATATGTTCGAAGGAGAGGTACGATGATGTGGCATAAGATGAGAAAAACACTGTCCTCCATTTTGGTTTTGGCCATGGTATTGCAATTGGGCGCGCCGGTATACGCCATTCCCGGCGTCCCGGCGGCGATTGCCGTTCTCGACGCCGCCCGCCGGAAATAGAGATTCCCGCGGAATATGGCGGCGGCGTCGTGGTTATGGGAACCAAAAACAGCACCGTCGCCGAATCGGGCGAATATATCGTTACCTTATACCGCTTGGGGGATACCACAAAGGCGGCTTCCGTTGAATTGCGCAGCATCGATCTTTCCGCCACATATGGCGAGGATTATAAAATGGTCGGTGTCGCCGTGGATGTCGTCGGGCGGGACGGTACCATATTGCAGCAAAGCGTTAAAAATCAGGGTTCTTTAACCGGGGCGCAAGCCGCCGCTGCCGCGGCGGCGGCGGCTTTTTCCGGGGGAGAAACCGGGCAAAGCCTTTTGGCCCGGGAAAGGGCGGACCAAACGGGAATTCCTTCCCGCCCGGTCACGGCGGAGGCGGTGGACGGCGCTGCGAAAGACTTCATCCAGGATCTCGTATCGAGCCTCGGTATCGACATTGGCAATCAATTGCCCGCTTCCTCTATTGCTTATATTGAATTCGCCCCGTATGAAAGTAAAAAAGAAGTGACCTTTGCGGTGCTAGGCGACAGAAAACCCGAAGGACAGGAAATGTTTTCCCTCTTATTGGCGACACCGGGGGAGAATCTCATAGTGGCGGAGCCGCGGCACTGCACGATTGTCATTGCCGACGATGAGCCGACGGAACATCCCAAACTCAGCTTTTCCGCCAAGACCTTCAGCGCCAAAGATGGCGTCGCCACCGTGAAGGTGAAACGGAAAGGCGCCGACTATGCCGCCGCCACGGCGATGATGAAAACGCTGGAAAACGGCAGTGCCCGGGATGGCGTTCACTACAATGCCCAGGATACGCCGCTGGAATTTTTGCCGTATGAAATGGAGAAAACCGTAGAGATCGCCATGCACAGCAGCGAAGCCGTAGATTTCGAAGTGGAACTTTACGATATCAAAGGCGCCGAACCCGGCAGGAGGACGGTTTCCACCGTCGCCTACCGGCCAAGCCAAAACCGGGGCGCGCAAAATGAAGCCGCGCTGCAAGGCGCGAATTATCGGGAATTTGGCATCAAACTAGACAAGGACTATACCGTGGTGCAGGAAAAAAAGGAAGACACCGTCGTCAAAATCGTCGACCGGGATTATACGCCCGAGGTCACGGTGGGGGAATACTTCTTCCCCAATGACGCCAAAAACGGCGGCACCTTCCGCTATGGCAGTTTTAAAGGCGACAGCAATTGCTTCGTCAATAGGAACAGTGAATACAATGCGGAGAAGGGATATGGATATTTGCGCTGGTACGGCACCTCTACCTGGGATGAGGGCGAAGCCGCCTGCTTTTCTATGGCGGATGGAAAGTACCATATCGGCGCCGACCGATACCAGTATGTTTCCGCCCATTGGGAAATGGACGGAGGTTTTTCCGGGAATGAAACCCGGGTGGAAATGGATTGGCCCAGCGGCAGCGGCTTGCCCATCAATGCGGTTGTCGATGGAGCCAAAGAAATCCCGAAACGGATGTCGACAGGGGTGCATCTTTTAAGCAATAATTTGCCGATTTCTTCCGTTAAAGGGCGGGTAAAATTCCTCGTTATCGACAATGAATTGGGGCAAACCCCCAATATGAAGCTGTATCTTTACGGCATGGCGGCGATGTACCGGAAATTCAAGATCAATCTGAACCAGCCGAAAGAGCTGTCGTATCGGATTTCCGAAACCCAAACCATGAATATGCCCCCGGCCACGGTTCAACTGGGCGAGGGCCATGAAACGCGCTATTTTGGGCAGGATCTGCAAATCCAGGTATTTTCCGCGACGGAAGGCGAGCCGATCAAAGGCAAGCTCACCGGGTATAAAATCACCGTCGGCGAAAACGCCGAAAAGAAACAGACCTTTACCTATATTCCCAAAGGCGATATGAAGAACATCGCCATCGATGAAGAATTCATCCGCCTGGTGGACAAGAACACCAAGGAAGTGCAGAAGCAGGGCAGTTACGGTTTCACGACGACCTTGACCGTCGAGCCTATTTTTGACTATAAATCCGTCACCGTCAACAGCATCGCTTCCCCGGACGGCAGCTTTACCGATTCCGCCATTTCGAAACCCGGCACAAAGACCATGCACATCGGCGATTGTCTCGATATGGGCGGGAAAACCGCCGCCACCGGCCTCTATTACCAGGGCTATGAACGGAAGATCTATGCCAATGCATCGGACACCGTCCCCCTCGACAGCGGCCTGATGGAAGATTTGGGCGGCTTGCTGTTAAGGGAGGCCCGCTATGATCTAAAGCCCGTATTCGGCGATGAAATCAACCATATCGAGGTTCTCCTCGTAGGGGAAGCGAAAGATAAGGTGCGGTTACCGGGGCTGGTCGCCGATGCGGAATTGCCGGACAATCTCAAGGGCAGAAAAATCATCGCCGTCGATCCCAAGCCCGGCAAAATCTATACGATACAGGCCTTCATTGACGATCCCGCCGCCGCCGGCGGCAAGATTTGGCGGCCGGTTTTCACCATGTCCGACAGCAATGAAAAGGTGCAGGGCCATGTATTGGATTTTATCGCCAATGGCCGCGCCGCCGACAATGTGATCCGCATCGATTTGGAGAGCGTGTCCCGGATGCTTATGCCTATTTCCAATTAAACGGAACCGCCGTTTATGGCGGCGGCCCCATTCGCGACAGCGACGAAAATTCCTCCTCAATCCGGCCATCGGCGCCTCCTGTCCGCCGGCGGGGAAATGGGCAAATACTATGACGAAAAGAGCGGCAGCGAAAAAGAAATCGTCAACCGTCAGCGCGCGAACAGCGACAGCGACGGGAATTTCGCCATCAAAGGCGTATATGCCATACCCGGGGATACGGTCAGCATCCCCCTCTATAATGGCGATTTGGAGCAAGCCTATTATATCGGCCTGGACATTGCCGGCGACGCGGCGACGGAAATGGAGTTTACGGTGCCGGTTTATAATCCCGCAACAAAAAAGACGGAGCCGACGGCCGTTACCGAAACGGGCCATCTCTTTTCTTTGGGTATCCTTGAATTTCCGCAGCGCACACCGTATACGCCGCTCATCGAGGACATTCAGTATAAGTTCAAGCTGTCAACTTCCTATATTTACGCCGACCCGACAAAAAACCAGATTCCGATCTTAAATGATACGATCGTCTTTACCGCCATGGTGAACCCGAATGGCCGGCGGATCAAAGCGGTGGAATTTGTGACCAGGAAAAAAACGGGTGCGGTTCTTGCCGAAAGGGTGGAACCCCAATCCCAGTCCGACACCCGCATGACCTTCACGATGTCGCAAAAGATGGATACGTATTTTGATTCCGGCGATCGGCTGTATATGCGCGTCATCGATGAAGAAGAGCGCGCCGTTATCTTCGACGGCGTGGAAACCAGCATGGATATGGTCTATCCGGAGGTGTATACCGGCTTGTCCTTCTATGTGCCCACGATAGAGGTTATCCCCCAATCCTATACCTTCGAGCAGGCGGACAGCATCAATGTGCCGGTGTTTGGCGATATGGCCATCAAGGCCAATACGGGCCGGCTCAGCTTTCAATACCAGCAATACGGCGATTATCAAAATGCGCCCTATGCCCTGCAAGCCTTTTTCCCGCTGTCGCTCAATACCCAATTGAAAACGCCGGCCGGCGTCATCCAGGAGGTGTGGGCGGGTAAAACCGGCAAGGCGCCGGACACGGAAAAGCAGATGGAGGACGCGCAAGCGAAAGGGACGCCCCAGGGCGCGATCGATGCCGTCGATGGCACCGTCAAGGACACCACGGCAAAGCCGGGGGCCGCTCCCGAAGCCATAAGGGCCGATGCCAATAAAGCCGCCGCGCCGAAATCCAGCTCTTCTTTCTTTAAAAAAATGCCGCTGTCGATCTCCTTTTTGCTGGCCCTTGAATTTGATTTTTTCTAGGACGAAGCACAGGTCGTCTACAATCTAACAATCGTTCAAGGCTTCGTCGGCGGTTCCCTGAGCGGAATTTTTACCCAGCCTTTCACAATCCGGCGTGCGTACCGCCTGGGCAAGCTCAGGCGGAAGCCTGATGCAGATCAGCTTTGTCTCCAATCTGACGGCGCGGCGGATACAATATCCGCCGATGATTTCGCCTGCATCGAAAACTGGAAGACACAATGGTGAACCCCAATGCGATGTCCAGTTTGGGGGGAATTTAAAATTCACGGTTGGCGTTTCATTCGGCTCCGGTGGCCAATGCGCATGGCTCTATCTTTGGGGATCTCTATTGCCTGGGCCGGGTCAATGTCGAGGGTATGAGTCGAGGGACGCCGAGGCTGGAAGCCATCGACTGAGCACTGTTCAAGTTTGGCGGCGCCATCGGTATCGACCTTTTGTGACCGCCTGGAGTGTCACTATTTATACCAAGAACATTGCCACCGGCGCATATGGTAAGCTCAGCGCCGATTCGACGCTGCCGGAACCAGGCCGGATTCCGCGATTGCGATGGCGGCGATGGCAGGTTATGACTTTGGCTTGGGAGGTTCCCGGGAACAGCGGGTACCGCCCGCTAAAGCGCTGGCTGAATGCCCATGGTAGGGCTGCCTGCAAATGGTCGTGCTGCCGCTGGATCAACGGAAATTCCCATTTTCCATCGGGATAGATGAAGGCAGGGAGAATCCTCCGCCTCGCTAAAAGGCATCTGCACTGCAGAAGGGCTACGGTCGCCTCAAGGTGGTGCAGCCGGACGATACCTACGATGCGTTTACCTATCCTCGACAAGGGAGATAAGGTGCTGATTACTGGCCCAATGCTTCCGCGCTCGGCGATGAGGAACATCGCCGACAAATTGTCGACCTTCAATATCTCTCAACGGCTGTTTCGACCGCCGACGATTCCCCCAGTGGTCTGGAGGCCTATTCGAAGACGCCTGTGCGAATGCTGACCCGCAGCTGGAAGCCCCATGACATGCGTATGGCAGGCGGTCGCTTCACCAGCGGGACATTTCCCAGGTGGATTCCGATGAGGAAATGCTCGACAATATCGCGCGGATTACACGGTCCATCTCACCTTGGCCTTTAAAGGGCAGCGTGATGGGCTTTACGCTGGGGAAGAAAAATACCGAAAACTTGAAATCCGAATATCGGCGATCCCTATTTATCGACTTTGCCGCCGAAGCGGTGAGCTGGATGGCAACACCGTCGTTTTTGGTTTGTTACACCGTTGATGAAGATGAAAACGATGAAACCACCGGGGATCGCAATGCCTATTTGTCGATCTACAACAGCGACGCCTGACAAAACCTATCCTGCGGCCATCTGCTTAACGGAACTCTACCGGCTATAAAACGAACCCGCAAATATTCCAAAGCGGAGAAGAGCATCTATTTCAGTCTGGTTAAGCGACGGCAACGGCATCGAGACGATGAATCTGCGCGGGTTATACGCCGGCCTTCGGAGCAGACAGAAACGTTCAGAAATGGCGAGCATACCATGGCTGGCATGAGGATCTGCTGGACATCTTGGGGATGGAGGATTTTGGCATCGAAACCAAGCGGTTCTACGATGAGAACGGCGATGCCCGCCCCATCGGCAATTTCCAGTTCTTTGCTCCGTGGGCAACGGTGATTTTGGCCTGCTTGGACTCGGCGCTACCGGCGACGAGAAGGACAGCGGCCGGTCTATGCGGCGCCCTATTACCGCAATGTACGCGCAAGCGGCAGGAAACCTCTGCCACGGTGGAATGCCGGTTGGGGCAATGTGGTGCAGGTCACAGACGCGGGAAAACCATCGGCGCCTATGACATTGCCGCCGACGGCGACGGAAATCTTTTATTGTGGCAACAACCTTGACCAGGCGCTGAAGCCCGAAGGCGGCCTGCTGTATTCCAATCATGCCCTGTCCTATTTTTCAGTCGACGCCGCGGCAAGGATCGTCATTGAAAACGACGCGGCCTGGCTGGAAAATCCCTTGGCCAAACCCGGTGAAGAGACGGCCCTCTGTCTCAATTTGCTCAATCAGGGGCTGGAGGAATTAAAGGGTTATGAAATCGCGATCACGCCGGCGGCCGGCGGCGCTGCCCTCGCTTCCTTCCAGAGCGACGAGGCTTTGGTAACCGGGACTCCCCATCCGCTGCGCATCCCCATCACCATGCCGGACGCGATAGGTGGCCTCCGGCTAAAAATTGAAGCAACGGGAAATGGCAAAAGCACGTTCTGCACCATTCCCATTCAAACCCAGCCACTGCTCGTATACAAAAACACCGCCATCGTTGAAGACGGCGATCAATTTAAATTCGTCGGCGTTTTGGAAAATACCGGCAATTCGGCTTCCGGCCCCATTACCGTCATCCCATCCACGTTCGATGAAACGGAAGAAAAAAACAGTCTGCCGGCCATTCAACTGCCAAGCCTGGAAGCCGGGGAAACGGTGAATTTTAATGAAAGCATTGACATTCCTCTGGACGCCCTCAATGCTTATGGCGGCTGCCTCTTCTATTTTGAAACCGCAAGCCCCGATTTTACGATGGAAGAGCCGTTAAAATTGGCGGCCAGCAAACGCAATCCGGCCCAAATTCTCGTCAATGGCGGCGCGGCTGCCATCGAAATGGCGGCGGGGGAAACTTTGCCCCTTGAAGTCACCTTGGTTCCCGCCAATGTGGCCCAAAAAGGCATCAGCAAATCCACCGCCGACCACAAAATCGCCGCCATCAATTTGGACGGCGGCTTGGTCGCGGTGGGAACCGGTGAAACGGAATTGATCCTCGTTCACAATGGAACCGGTTTGACCGCCAAAATTCCCGTTTCTGTCGGCGGCGGCGGGGGCGGCGGCGATGACGTCGATGAAAACGGCAATGCCCTCATCGACCTTGACGCGGAAAGGATTGACGCCTTGCGGGGAGACAGCAATGAAATTGTCATCGATCTTGGCGATGTTTCCGCAGAGGTGAAGGGCGGCAAAATAACGGTGGATCAAAAGAAAATGGCTGGGGAAGCCCTGGGGCTGTCGATCCTTTTGCCCGATGGTGAGAATATCCTCTTCAATAAAGACCATTGGCGGAGTGGGGAAGCGCCCTTTACCATCGGGCTGAGAAAGGATGGGGAAAAGGTTGATTTTCGTATCAGCCGGGACGGCCGGGAGATCGGCTGGATCAACGAGGAAAATCCCGTTCTGCTCTCGCTGCCATATCAGGCCGGCGGCGGTGAAAACCCCAATTATATCGTCATGACCGGCAATAAAGCGTCATCCGGCGGCGAAGTGGAAAAGATCATCCCGCGCTCCTGGTATGCCAAAGGCAGGGTTTGGGCAAAAATCTACCGCCCCGGCAGCTTCCGTACCCTCTACAATGAGGTCGACACATTTGCCGATATTAAAGGCGGTTGGATGGAAAGCGCCGTCAACTATTTGCGCGCCAGGGGCATCACGGAAGGCGTCGACGCAAAAAAATACGGGCCGTCCGCCCGGCTTACCCGGGCCCAGTATACAACATTGCTGATGCGGATTTTGGCGATTGAAAAAGGCGGGCGCCCCGCCGCCGCCTTCCGGGACGCCGGCGAGATCCCGGTCTGGGCCGGGGACGCGGTGGATTTGGCTTTTGCCCTCGGCATTGTAAACGGCTATGCGGATCAAACCTTTAAGCCGCAAGCCGGCATTCTGCGGCAGGAAATGTTTACGATGTCCCATCGCACCATGGAGAAATACCGGATGATCAGGGAGGCCAAAGGGGGCGGAACACCGGCTTTCAGCGATTGGGGGCAAACCGTGCAATATGCCAGAACGCCCATTGCGGCATTGTACGATCTTGGCCTAGTCAAAGGCTATAAGGGCGAGCTGAAGCCATTGGCCGCGGCGACAAGGGCCGAAGCCGGCCAGTTCCTGTTCAATCTCCTCAGGGAAGACCAAAACAGATAAGACCCATAGGCCGACGGCAGCGGAAACGGATTTTTTTAATCAAATGCGGCGGCCTGGTTCCGGTTTTTCATTAGAAAAGCCGGGGCCGGGCCGTCGACAAATGGCCGATGGCGCCGTTGTCCGCAAAAGGCCGGCTCTTTACGCATGTCTTGATACGCTGCGGGCCTGTTCTTTTGTCTGCGCCCCGCCCCGGGCCGTTTTTCAGGGCCTGTCGGCCAACAAGTCGGCCCCGGTGCAAATTGTGGGATGAACACGGCGCTTTGTATCGACAGGCCGCAAATATGCTTGATTCCCCCACCTTTAAATGATATGATCGAATGGGCCTGTTCGGCGAATGCCATGCGCGCGGCAAAGCGGCGATATCCAAGATTTTTGCATTTTGTCCGTTTACGGCATAGCGGGTTTTAAAGCAATGGGCTGTTCATACCGGCATAGAAGGAGGTTTTTCTGATGGATGAGAAGTTTCAACAAGCGTCGGCGCTGTTGTATCTGGGCGCCGATCCGGGAAGGCTGGATATTTTTCCCGAGGCCCCCGCAATCTACCAAACGTCTTCCTACACTATGGAAGATTTGAACGAGCTGTATGCCAAATATGACGATGGCGGTTATACCTATTCCCGGCTGTCCAATCCCAACCGCTCCGAATTGGCGGCGGCCATCACCTATCTGGAAAAGGGAGAGAAGTCCCTCGTTTTCTCCTCGGGCATGGGCGCCATCTCCGTCGCGATCTTAACGGCAGTCAAAGCCGGGGGGCATGTCCTGGCCAACAGCAAGCTCTACGGGGAAACAACCACCCTGCTGTCTGAAATTCTGAACGAATATGGAATTGAAGCCACCTTTGTGGATTTTAACGATGAAACGGCCCTGCGGGAAGCGATCCGCCCCAATACCCGCCTGTTCTATACGGAAATCCTTTCCAATCCGCTCACCAGCGTCGTAGACATCGACATGGTGGTCGGCATCGCCCGCGGCGCGTCGGCCTTGGTGGCGGTGGACAATACCTTTACCAGCCCGTTTCTTATCTCTCCATTGGAACATGGTGCGGACATCGTCGTAAACAGCGTCACAAAATTGCTCAACGGACATTTTGATGTAACCGCCGGTGTTATGACCGTTCGGGATATGGCCTTATTTGCCCGGGCCGAAAAACTGATTACCCTGTTCGGTTCCACATTGGATCCCAATAGCGCCTGGCTTGCGCTGCGCGGACTGCGCACCGCCCCTTTGCGCATAGCGAAACAAAATGAGAATGCCAAGGCTTTGGCGGCGGCCCTTGAGCGGCATCCCAAGGTGGCGGAGGTGTTTCACCCCAGTTTGCAGTTCCATCCGCAACACGCATTGGCGCAAAAGCTGCTTACAAAAGATCACTATGGCGCGCTGCTCAGCTTCGCTATCGAGGACAGCGCGCGCAGTATGGCGCTGATGGATCGGTTCCTTCACCATCTGGAAATGGTGAAGTATGCGAATACGCTGGGCGGCTACCGCACCACCCTTTCGCATCCCTGCTCCGCTTCGCACCACGATATCCCCGACGAGATGCGGCGGAAGGTTTGCATCCATCCCGGCGTGATGCGGGTTTCCTGCGGCCTGGAGGACACTGGGGATCTGATCGGCGTTTTCTGCCGCGCCCTCGACAGGCTATAGACAAAAGAATTTTTTAAAAAGAGCGAAGGCCTCGGTTCCGTTTTCTCAGATTGAAATCCCACCGCAGGCGTGCCGCTTATCGCTATGTTTGTAAATTCGGATGCCAATCCCGACGGCAATCGTTGGGATCGGCGTCTTATTTTTTGATAGCGGCGCGGTTTCCCCGGGCAAAGCAAATATTTTCTTTGCCGTGTTTAAGTTATCGCCCGTGCCGTCGAGATACATAGCATTGGTTGTCAACGGGAAAAAGTTTGTTATTTTCATGAGGGAAAGTTGATAATTAAATGCGGAACATGTCCATTTGGCCAATAATTTTGTGGCGGAAGTTGGTGCAAGCGTCGTCGTCAGCAATGAAGATATGCAGCGGCTGCTGGCGGCGATGCGTGAGATCGACGAATCCTCCCGTCAAATTGCCGACATCATCAAGATCATCGATGCGATCACTTTCCAAACCAATATTCTTTCCCTGAATGCCTCGGTTGAAGCGGCACTGGCCGGTAAATCGGGGAAAGGCTTCGCCGTTGTGGCCGAGGAAGTGAGGAATCTGGCTTTAAGAAGCGCCGATGCCGCGAAAAAAACCGCGTCACTGATAGAAAACACGTTAAATTCGGTGCGAAAAGGCACGGAAATCGCGGAAGTTACCGCCCTGGCCCTGGCGAATGTTTCGGAAAAAACCCATCTCGTTAATGATATCATCTATAAGATTACCGGGGCTTCCAAAGGCCAAGCCGCCTCGATCTCTAAAATTCAGCAGAGCATTGACCAAATTTCCGTCATCGTACAAAGGAATTCTTCCACCGCCGAGGACAGCGCCGCCGCCAGTGAAGAGCTTTGCAAGCAAGCCGCCCAATTGCGCCGGGAAATTGCCGAGATCGCGCATGAATAAGGATAGGCACCGTTTGGTTTGAAGGCCGGGCCCTGCGTGGAAAAGGTTGAACCGTTATTGAGCGGATAGGCCTTCCGGGGCTTTTCGGCGGTTGCGCATCGGCGGCGGTCATGCTATAATATGCCCATATATGGGGGTGGATCGTATTGATCGTATGGACTCTAAATCCATGTAGCCGGGTGGAACTCCCGGACTCCCCGCCAGAGTATTGGAGCGGCGGCTTTTAAAATAGATGGTGACGAGATGGACGAAAACAGAAAAGGGGAGCATAATTTTTTCTGCGGTGGAGAGCGGGAAATTATCAACCTTCTAGCGGATGAGGACGGCGCTGGACGCCCGGCCACAGATCCGCTATATCCTATGGCATGAGAACGGTCAGATCGGCGGCTTATACCGCCTGTCTGACCTGCTTCGCTTTTTCGGCGCCCACCCCGGTGCCGCTATGTCCGGCGCCGTTGATTTTTCGCTGCCCTTTGCGGCTTTTCGGGAGATGGGGAAATTTCGGGATTTGCTGGCAAAGGACGTGGATTTTGCCGTCTACCTCGATCGGGACGGCGCGCCAGTGGAGGTTTTCGACAATTTGCCCTTTCGCCGTAGGATGCGCCAAAGCCTCGCCGCCGTCGACAATGTCTTTTACCGCATCATCGAGCATCTGAACGAAGAGGTTTTTATCTGCGACAATAAGGGCTATATCGTCTATGTCAACCCCGCTTCCGAGCGGTTAAACGCCTATAAATCCGAGGATATTTTGGGGAAATACGTCGGTATGCTCGCCGACGACAATGTGTTTTCCATCAGCAGCACCTTGGAAGTGATCCGCACCGGCAAGCCGGTCAATTTGATGCAAAGATTGCAAACGGGAAAAAATATCCTGACCATGAGCGTTCCCGTTTTTGACGGCCGGGGGGAATTGGAATTTGTGATCAGTTCCGCCTGGGATGTGCAGGAGATGAACCAAATTCTCGACCGGCTGGAAGAAAAAAGCATGGAGCTGGCGCTAAAAGATGAGGAGCTGGCGATGCTGCGGAATGAAATCTTTTTGGAGGAAGATTTCCTCTGCGGCGGCCGGGCGATGACCAAGATTCGCGACACGATCATGAAAGTGGCGCCGATCGACATGACGATCCTGGTAGAAGGGGAGACCGGCGTCGGCAAAGAGGTGGTGACCCGGCTGATCCACCGGTTCAGCGCCCGCAGCCGCCGCCCGTTCATCAAGATCAATTGCGGCATGATCCCGGAAAACCTGATGGAAAGCGAACTGTTCGGCTATGAAGAGGGGGCCTTCACCGGCGCCAGCCGCGGCGGCAAAGTCGGCAAGGTAGAGCTGGCGCACCGGGGCACTTTGTTCTTCGATGAAATCGGCGAGCTTCCCTTGGCGATGCAAGTAAAGCTGTTGGAATTTTTGCAGGATCGGGTGATCACCCGGGTGGGGGGTACGGAGAAAATTTTCGTCGATACCCGCGTTGTAGCCGCCACCAACCGGGATCTGCGCGAGATGTGCCGGGAGGGCCGCTTCCGCCAAGATCTGTATTATCGGCTGAACGTGATGCCGCTCCATATCCCGCCGCTGCGGGAACGGGTGGATGAAATCGAGAACCTGGCCAAATATTTTCTACATCAATATAATAAAAAGTACCGCATGAACAAAACCTTCGACAGCGATATTTTGTCGGTGCTTCTCTCCCATGACTGGCCCGGCAATATCCGGGAGCTGGAACATACGATAGAGCGCCTCTATGTCACCGGTGACGGCGCGTATTTGCAGGGGAAGGACTTGGATATGCTGCTCCACGGCGCCAAATCCGGTTCCGGCAAAGTGTTCTGCGCCGAGATCATACCGTTGAAGGCCGCAAAGCGGGAGCTGGAGCGGCAGCTGGTGGAGCGGGCCTATCAGATGTACGGTTCCACCTATAAGGCGGCGAGGGCGCTGGATGTCGACCAAAGCACTGTGGTAAAGCTGTTAAAAAAACACGGATACCGCCGGGGCGGCGGCGCGGAGGAGAATGGCGGCAACCGATGAAAAATTTCATTGTTTTGGGATGAAAAAAATCATCCCCAGGCCGCCGCGATGAAGCCGCGGATAGGGGGCGCTTCGCCCGGAGCGGCATAAACCAACAGCGGCTTGCCCCCATTTTCTGAACCAAAGGCCCCAAAGGGGTCGGGGGACAGGGGCCTCCTTGCGCCGCGATATGTCCGGTGAAACCCGTTCGTGATGAAAAAAATCATCCCCCGCCGAAATCCGGAGCCGGCATAAAAAGAGAAACCGCCTGTATGAGACAGGGATAGATTTTTGCTTTCCTTGCCCGGAAAATGGCAAGGTTTTTGCAATATAAGCACCTGTAGGTAATTTTTTATTTTTAGGAGGTTGAACAATGGGTGAGTTTTTTACCAGAATGGGCGACGGTTCAGCCATCATGATGTCCGAAGACGATATCCGTTGGGATGTTGAAGAGGGCGTTAAAGATGCGGCGGACCGTGGTAGAATCCCCGAGCTGACAGCGGAAGAGATCGACCGCCTCGTCGAGATCCTGACGATGCCGGAAAAGAATGTCAGCGTTGAAAGAGGAAATGAAGGGATCATGACCTTTGACGCCGGTACCCTGAAGCTTCCGGTACGCGCCGGTATCCCGGTGGACCGGTTGGCCACGCTGATGCTGCATGAGCGGGTTCTCTGTTCCGACACGATGGAGCTTTGCACTACCGATTACAGCTACAAGGGCATCAAGAACTTTGTCCACGAAGAAGCGATGACCATGGAATTGGTACAGAACAACTGTTTGATGCCGATTTTCTACGGCGCCATGCCCAATTTGGGCCAATACACGAAGCCCGACGGCCCCATCGACAATTGGTCTGAGTTGCTGCCGATGGCGAAGATCGACGAAGCCCGGGCCGCCCAGGAAGAGGCGGTGGAACATGCTTCGAGAGATATGATCTTCATCGGTACGATTTTGGCGGAAGCCGGCGCTTGCGGCATCCAGTTCGATACCGTTGGCGCTTCCGGCGACGGTGACGTACAAGCTTCCCTGATCGCCGCCAAGGCCCTTAGGGAAAAATTCCCGAACCTTGGCATTGAATTTGGCATGGCCGGGGAATTCAACCTGGGTATGCACGGAAAATTGGAATTTGCCGGCGCGCGTTTGGCCGGGCAATACCCGCACCAGCAGGTAAAAACGGCGGCAGCCGCCGGCGCCACCATCTTTGGTTGCGTGATCAACACCAACAGCTCGATGAGCTTTGCCTGGAACCTGGCGCGGTCCATCACCTTCACCAAGGCCTGCACCGAAGCGGCGGATATCGCCGTCGTCGTCAATGCCGGCATGGGCGTCGGTGGCGTTCCTCTCACCAACACCTCGCCGACGGACGCCACTTCCAGGGCTTCTAAGGCCATTCTCGAAATCGGCAAAGCCGACGGGTTGTAGATCGGCCATGGCGATGCCTATGGCATGGCCGCCGTTCACGAACTCGCTTCCGGCATGGGTGGCATTCGGACATCAGGAGACCTGGTGGCCAGAATGGTCATGAAGGGTATGCGCCTGAAAGAAGCGAAAGAGTACGTGGCCGGAAAACTGGGCTGCACCGTCTTGGATCTCTCCGATTCCTTCGCGATGAAAGAAATCAGAGAGGAATTGGATCTCGGCACCGTTTTGGATAGAAACGGCGCCAGCTTTGGCATGGAAGCGAAATTCAATATCGAGAAGGTTCTCGGCATTGAAATTCCCAGTGTCAAGCATTTTAAAAAGAAAATCGGCATGATCTAAGACCAGCCGAAGGATTGAAGGATTAAGGAGGATTTGTTCATGAGCAGAGAAGCAATCATCAATGAAGCAATCGAAAGCATTGTGAAGAACGACCAAGCCGCCGCCGTGGAAATCGCCAAAGGCATTGGCCGAAGGTTTGGATCCCGTTGATATTTTAACCGAAGGTTTCAGCGCCGGTTCCGTAAAGTCGGCGATCTGTTTGGCCGCGGCGAATTGTTCCTTCCCGAACTGATGCTGGCGGCGGATGTGATGAAAACCGTCACCACCGTTTTTGACGAAGCCATCAAAGGCCAGGACGGCGAAAGAAAGAGCAAGGGCGCCGTGATTATGGCCACCGTTGAAGGCGACGTGCACATCGGCAAAGGCATCGCCATCTCCCTGATCAAAACCCAGGGCATCGAAGTGGTCGACCTGGGCCGCGACGTTCCCGTTGCCACCATCATCGAAAAGGCGGAAGAATACAATGCCGACCTGATCGGAACCTCCGCCCTCTTGACCACCACCCTGATGGAACAAAAGAAACTGGAAGACGTTTTGAAGAAGAACGATCTCAAATCGAAATACCGCACGATGGTAGGGGCGCCCCCGCCACCCAGCGCTGGGCCGACCGGATCGGCGCCGACGCTTATGCGGAAGACGCGGCGGAAGCCGTAACGAAAGCATTGGAGCTTTTGGGCCGCTAAACCTAATGAACATGATGGTTTGGGAACGGGGCTGGCGGCCTGGCTTCCCAATCTATATGCCGTATGCAGACAAAAGCCCGGAGGCCGCAGCTGGGTTTTGTTTTCCAACGACAGAATAGATGGCAACAGGCAGGAGGAAGAAATGAGAGAAACGGACATAAAAAGAGCGCTGATCGAGAAGGCTAAAACAACGAATGCGTCAGCCATCGGGAACTTTTGGAACTTTTGACCCATAGAAGAGCCGGAACTGCTGGAAGAACTGTTCGCCGCCGCGAGAGAAACCCGGGAGACGTACTTCGGCAACAAAATTTTTCTTTACGCCTTTCTGTGTTTTTTCGACCTGGTGCAGAAACAATTGTAATTTCTGCTATTTTCGCCGTGGCAATGGGGATACGATCCGCTACCGCAAAACACCGGAGGAAGTGGCATTGGCCCGCCAATTCGCCGAATCCGGCTGCACCTGATCGATCTGACCATGGGGAAGACCCGGAATACCATGAGGATGGCTTTCGCGCCCTGCTGGATTTGGTGAAAGCGATCAAGGCGGAGGTCGGCTTGCCGGTGATGATTTCACCGGGGTGATCGGCGAGGATCTGATCCGTTCCTTCGCCTGGTTGGGAACCGATTGGTATGCCCTCTATCAGGAAACCTACAATCGCAGCATCTTTAAAAAAGCTGCGGATGGGCCAGGATTTTGACGAACGTCTCGGGGCGAAGGTAACGGCGAGAAAAAACGGCATCTTCGTTGAAGAGGGCTTTTGATCGGCGTTGGGGAAACGCTGGAAGACATTGCCGACGCGCTGTTGGCGATGGGAACCATCGGCGCCCAGCAGATGCGGGCGATGACCTTCGTTCCCAAAAGGGAACGCCGATGGAAGGCTATGTTTCTATCGGTCACGATCTGGAAATGAAAATTATCGCGCTGATCCGGCTCTTATATCCGAAGGTTTTGATACCCGCCTCCCTTGATGTGGAGGGCCTGGAAGGATTGGATCGCCGCATCAATGCCGGCGGCAATGTGGTAACATCGATCATTCCGCCGAAATCCGGCCTTGCCGGCGTCGCTCAAAGCACCGCTACGTGGACGAGGGGGCTGCACCGTGGCGGAAGTTTTACCGCGTCTGGAAAACTTGGCCGCCGCGGAGCGACGCGCAGGAATATAGGGCATGGCTCCCGCAAGCCCGCTGGATATGAAGGGAAAGCGGACGACGACAATCGCCATCGTCGGCGGCAGGCTGCAAGGAACGGATGGCCGCATATCTGGCGGGCCGGGCCGGTTTTCAAAGCCTGCTGATCGACGCCGACCCTCTGCGCCGGCACGGAAAATTTGTGATAGATTTCTTTCACTCGATGTGATAAAATATACCCGGCAGTTCCTTGACGCCATTGCCGAAGCGGATCTGGTTTTGCCGGCACTGGAAAATCGGGAGGTATTGGCGCATCTAACGTCGCTGGCGGAAATCCATGGCTTCCCCCTCGGATTCGACCTGCAAGCCTATGATGTCACCGCCTCCAAGCGGATTTCCGACCGGAAAATGGCGGCCGCCGGTATTCCGGTTCCAGGCTATTATCCGGACGCTACGTTTCCGTTGATTGCGAAACCGTCGCAAATGAGCGGCAGTGTCGGGGTCAAAAGATTGGCAAATCAATGCGATTTGTTGAATATATTGCCAAGAATATCCACAGAAGATTGGGTATTGCAGGAATATCTTTCGGGGCCTTCCTATTCTCCATCGAGATCATCGGAAGAGCTGGAGCATACAAAACATATCATATCACGGAACTTTTCATGGATCCCGCTTATGATTGCAAGCGTGTTTTGTCCACACCGGCCCTGCCGAAGGCGACCCAAGCCGAATTTCAGGATATTGCCATCAAATTGGGGAATATGGTACAATTAAATGGCATCATGGACGTTGAGGTTATCTGTGCCCACGGTAAATTAAAGGTATTGGAAATCGACGCCCGTATGCCGAGCCAAACGCCTTCCGTCGTCTACCATGCCACCGGCGTTAACCTTGTTGAAGAGCTGTACCATCTGTTTTGCGGCGATTTTTCCGCCCCGCGGCGGTATTTTGCGCCGCGATACGTGGTTTATGAACATCTGCTGGTGCGGACGGGGAAGCTTTGTTCTGGGGGAACATATCCTAAGCGGCCGCCGCCTGCTCCGGAAGCCCGGCTTTCTCCATGCCGCCGATGCCCTTACCGACTGGGAGCAGGGTAAACGGGAGGGGTGGTCACCCTGGTTCATTCCGCCGCCGATGAAGCCGGCCTGGCCTGTCGGCAAGCCGAAAGTTACGGGCCTTAGCCAGGTGCAGGACAGCGGTACGGATTTTTGATGAGGGCCGCCGAAATATAAAACCATCGGATGCGTCGGATCATGGGATCCTAAAATTGCCCGACTTTTGCGTAAGCAAATGAAAATAAGCAATTTATCAATAAGGAGAAAACACATGTTAATCGTAGGTGAACTTATCAACACCAGCCGCAAGGCCATCAACGAAGCCGTTGAAAAAAGAGATGCTGCGTATATTCAGCAGATCGCAAAGGAACAGGTAGAAGCCGGCGCCGATTATGTTGACGTAAACTGTGGAACGCAGGTTTTTGACGAAGTTGAGGTCAGCGGAATGGCTGGTCAACACGATCCAGGAAGCGGTAGAAGCGCCGCTTTGCGTCGACAGCCCCAGCCCCAAAGCGATCGAAGCCGGCCTGAAACTTTGCAAATTCGGGCAGCCGATGATCAACTCCATTACCGGTGAAAAGGAACGGTATGACGAACTTCTGCCTTTGGTTCTCAAATATAAAGCGAAGATCGTTGCGCTCTGCATGGACGACAGCGGTATGCCCACCACCGCCGAAGACCGCATGAAAGTTGCCGACGCCCTGTATGCCGGTTTGACCGAAGCCGGTGTTCCCGCCGACGATATCTATTTCGACCCCCTCGTAAAACCGATCAGCGTCAGCGAAAAGCCGGTTTGGAAGTTTTGGAAACCGTCAAGCTGATCACCGAAAAATACCCGAAGGCCCACAAAATCTGCGGTCTTTCCAATGTTTCCTATGGCCTCCCCAACAGAAAGGTTCTGAACCGTCTCTTCGTCGTACAGACCATGGTCAACGGCATGGACGGCTATATCTTCAATCCCACCGACAAAGCGATGATGGGTGCCGTTTACGTCTTATGGCTCTGCTCGGCCAGGATCAGTTCTGCATGAACTATCTGACCGCCCATCGCAATGGCATTTTTGAAGACTAAAAGATAAAAACAGTATCGCTTGATTTGATGCCGGGCCGGGGTTTCCCCGGCCCGGATCAAATAAAATCAATCGAAGAGGTGAGTGAGAGTGTCTAAAAGAAATAAACATGCGATCAAGCACACGATCCAAGGCTTCGGGTTGCCGCTCTATACCGATGAGCAGCTCTATAGCATCCACTGCGCGACCTTGGAAGTTCTGTGGCAGGTTGGCGTCAGGGTCGATTCCCCGGAAGCGAGGGAAGTTTTTGCCGGCGCCGGCGCTGTTGTTGACGAAAAGACCAATATTGTTCACATTCCCAACTATATGGTGGAAGATGCGATCAAAACCGCGCCGAAAACCATCACCCTTGCGGGGCGCGACCCCGCCTATGACTATGTGATTGAAGACAACCGGGTAGGGTTTGTCAACTTGGCGAAGGGGCTGCCAATGCGGACCCCGAGACAAAGGTATACCGTACCACGACAAAACAGGACGTGGCCAATATTGCGAAAATGAGCGACTATTTGAGCGAGATGGACATCTCCTATCGCGGCGTTGTGGCCCAGGAAATGCCGGGGCCGGTACAGTCGCTGCACAATGCCGAGCGACCTATCTTCCCCAATACGAGAAAGCACTTCATTGGCGCCGACGGTGTGAAGAACGCCCAAAAGCTGATCCAATGGCCGCCGCCGTCGCCGGCAGCAAAGAAGCTTTGCGCTTTCGCTCTCCGCTTTCCTTCAATGTGTGCCCCACCAGCCTATTGAAGCTGATCCCCGAATGTACCGAGGTTGTAATGCTGGCTGCCAAAACCGGCGTTCCCATCAATATCATTTCGATGGCGATGGCCGGCGCCACTTCCCCTGTAACATTGGCCGGCACCTTGCGACCCACAATGCGGAAGTTTTGAGCACCATCATCTTGAGCCAGCTGACGAGGAAGGGGGCGCCCTGCGTCTATGCCAGCTCCACCACATTGATGGATCTCCGCTATACCACCGCCCCTGTCGGCGCGCCGGAACTCGGCATGATCAGCGCTTCCGTCGCCCGCTTGGCGAGATACTATAATCTGCCTTGCTTTGTGGCGGGCGGCTAGTGCGACAGCAAGATTCCCGATGCCCAAGCCGCGCATGAAAAAACCATCACCGCACTTCTGGCCGCCCAGGGTGGCGCCAATCTGATTTACGGTGCAGGCATGTTGGAACTTGGCATCTGCTTCGACTTGGCCCAATTTGTTATGGACAATGAAATGTACCGCATGATTCGCCAGGCCGTGGCCGGCATTGAAATCAGCGATACCAATATCGCGCTGGATGTCATCAAAGAGATCGGCGCCGGCGGTGAATTTGTCTCCCATGGCCATACCTTCGCGAACTTCAGAAAAGAACAGTCCCAGGCGGGCCTGATCGACAGAAGTATGCGGGAAACCTGGCAGATGAACGGGAGCACCAGCTTTACCGATCGCGCCTATGAAAAAGCGCGTCATATTTTGGCCAACCATGAGGTTCCGCCCCTGGCCCCCGGCGTTGCGGAAACGATCCGTGGCATTGTCGAGGACGCGGAAAAAGAATACGGTCTAAAATAAGTTTTGCTGCGATTCCGATGGGCTGTGCCGAAGAACGTTTTGGTACAGCCCTTCGGCATATTCTTTTCGCCAAAAAGCCGCCGGTTCTTTGTCCGGGATCTTTGTTTTTTTGCCCCGGGCCGAGAAAAAAATACCGCGAATTTATCGCCGATGAGAAAGATTTTAAGAAAAAAATTTTCTAAATCTATAATTATTTGCAGGAAATCGTGGAAAAAGAGGGAATATAAGTAGGGTGTTTTTCGTATTTTTTTAACAGGGAAATCCCGGAAATATGAAGATTTTTGAAGAAAAATCCGGGTGAGGCATGACCTCCGATTAGATTTTTGAATGCGTTGGCATTGCTTTTTGCGAAATGCGAGATAAGAACGCAAAAGGTCAGGAGAATTTAATTGGAGTTTTTATGTGAAATTAGAAGGAAAGGAGGGGCGCAGGCGCCGCGTTGCGGTTTGGAAGTTAGTCTCGCAGATTTTTGGAGGGATGGTGAAATTTAATGAAAGAAAGTTTTAAACACGTCAAGATTGACCCAAAAGTATTTTGGCCAACCTTTGTTGTCTTATTGCTTATTTTAATTCCAATTACGGTTTCAAAAGAAGCGGCCACAGCCATGATTTCCGGGGCTTTCAACTGGTCTACGATCCCCCTTGGTTGGGCCTATCTCGTTTTCTGTCTTTTCTGTTTCTTTGTTTTATTGTACTGGGCCGCAGGCCGTTACGGCAATGTCCGTTTGGGCGGCCCCGATGACGAACCCGAATTCAAATGGTCCACATGGGTCGCGATGCTGTTCTGTGCCGGCATCGGCGGCGGCGTCCTGAGCTGGGGCTTTTATGAAAGCGTCAACTTCTTGGATGGTGCGCCCCTCGATATTGGCACGATCTATGCGTTGGATACCGCCGCGGGCACCGGTTATAATATGGTCGGCAGCGCGAAGGCCTTGGCCTTTGAATATGCCCATATGTATCCGATGTTCCACTGGGGCTTCAGCGCCTGGGCGATTTATTGCATTCCCACGGTTCCCATCGCCTACATGCTTTTGTCCGCAAGAAAAGTTCTTCGCATGAGCACCGCCTGCGAACTGATCCTTGGCAACCGGGCTCCGCGGCCCTCTCGGCGTTCTCATCGACATTCTTGTGGTATTCGGTATCGTCGGTGCCGTCGGCACCACGCTGGCCATTGCGGTTCCCACCGTTACCGGCCTGGCTTCCTCTATTTTTGGCCTTGACCTCAGCAATTCCGGCTGGATGGTCTATGTGGTGATCGTCCTTTGGTTTGTGATTTTTGGTACCTCCGTGTTCCTGGGACTGAACAAAGGGATTGCGAAATTGAGCGACATCAACTTGTATCTCGCCATTCTCTTTTGTCGCGTTCATCCTGGTTGTCGGCCTTTCAAAGGCTACACCTCCTTCATCTTCAACCTGACTACCAATAGTTATAGCCTGATGCTTTCGGATTTCTTCCGCATCAGCCTCTGGACCGACCCCTTTACGCTGCTGGACAGCGGCGCAGGTTTCCCGCAGTGGTGGACGATTTTCTACTGGGCCTGGTGGCTGGCATATGGTCCGATGATGTACTCTCTTGTCGCCCGCATTTCCAAGGGCTGCACCATCCGCGAATTGGTTGTCGCCGAACTCTCGTTTGGGGCACCATCGGCACCAACAGCATGTTCGCCATCATGGGCGGTTACAGCATGTATCTTGAATGGACCGGCACGATGCCTCTGACGGAGGCCCTGGCGGAACTGGGGAATGTCGGCACGATTGTCGCCGTATTGCACACTCCTGCTGCTGACCATGCCTTTGATGATCCTATATGTGGATCCTGCTGTTTATCTTTGTTTCCACCACCATCGACTCCTCGAGCCATACCCATCGCTTCGGTCTGCTCCAGACCTTGCCCGAAGAGCAGCCCGCCCGTTGGCACCGTTATTTCTGGGCGATTTTCCTCAGGTTCTCGCCATCATCTCTATCGTCTGGAAGTGCAGGGGTCATTCAAACCCTGTCCCAAGCGGCGGCGCTGCCTCTGCTGCCCGTTTTCGTCATCCTTGTCCTCTCCGGCAATAAGATGCTGAAAGAAGACTTTGGTCACGATTCCAAGCGACATTCTGACCACCACCAAATACGACAGCCCTTCTGTGGAAGTGTCGGAACAAGAGCGAACAATAGCGTCACCAGGCCGGGCCGGGATTTGAACGCGGCCTGCGGAAAACAGGGCGGCGACCGGGGAACTGCTCCTTAGTTCGTAGACAGCCGCCGTAGGCGGCAGCTTTGTCTACAGACTGCGCAGGTTTTTGAGAACGGCCTAGGGCCAGCCACGAACAAAAAGGCCGGGGCAGCCGCTTTTAGAGACATACGTAGGGCCCGGCTTTTTCCGCGCAAAGACGCCGGCGGCCGTTTGCCGGCAGCCCGGGACGGCAGCACCGGCCGCCGTTCGTCTCGGCGCTGCCGCCGCCCCAAAGTTTTAAGAGAAAAGGCCGAGCGGCGGCTCGCCGGAGCAAAAGAGGGGCAGGGGTGTAAAATCCCGGTTTTTTTGGCTTTTTCTTTTCTTTGCCTAGGATTTATAGTATAATGGTGGACAAGGAGGAGGGTTACTGAAGGAGGATACCGGGGTTTTCAATATCGATGTTTTGCCGAAAATCTGGCGACGATCAGCTTTGCCGGCTGGGTGAAATTGCTGCAGGCGTTTCATTTTAGCTTCGATGAGGTTTGATCACCGACGGTGAAGGGAACATCTGTCCGTTTGGCTCTTCCTTTGAGATCAATTACGGCGTCGAGCAGGGTTTCTTCATCGGCAAAATGCCATTGAGTTGGAGAAGCAGGGTACTATTCCCCTCCACCGTGCGCTCGGTATTGGAGGAAAAGCGCAGTGTCATCCAGGTGCAGACCACAAATTTTGGCCGCCGTTTGATCGTTGTGGCGAATCCGGTTTTCGATGAAAGCGGCAAAATCAGCCGGGTGATTTGTCTGGCCAAGGATATGAGCGACCATGAACAGCTTTTGTCCCGCCTCAATGAAACCGAGAAGCTCCTCGATGTTTACCGCGACCAGCCTAACCGCAATAGCCAGTTGGAGTATGAGGAGGACGATTTCATCGCCAAAAGCGAGGCGATGCTGAAGGTTTTAGCCAATAGCAGGCGGGTGGCGAAAGTAGACGCCACCATTAAGCGTATGGGAAAGCGGCGTCGGCAAAAGCATCCTCGCCAACTATATCCACAAACGCAGCCGCCGGAAAAACCATGGGTTTATCACCGTTGACTGCGGCGCGATCCCGCCGTCCCTGATTGAATCGGAATTGTTTGGCTATGAAGGGGGCGCCTTCACCGGGGCGAAAAAAGAAGGCAAGCGGGGCCTGTTGGAAATGGCCGACGGCGGCACCATCTTCCTGGATGAAATCGGCGAACTCCCCTTAAACATGCAGGTGAAGCTGCTTCACTTCATACAGGACAAGACCCGCTGCGCATCGGCGGCGGCCGGCTGATCCGGGTCGACGCGCGGATTATCGCCGCCACCAACCGCAATCTTCCCAATTTGGTGGAAAGCGGCGCTTTCCGGGAGGATCTCTATTATCGCCTCAATGTGGTGCCCGTTTATATCCCTTCCCTGCGGGAAAGGCAGGACGATATTCCGGCTTTGGCCGAATATTTTATTTGAAAAATTCAACCAAAAATACGCGTTGAAAAACGTTTTTCCCAGGACGCCCTCAACGTTTTACAGGGAATATTCCTGGCCTGCAATGCGGGAACTGGAAATCACCCGATCGAGCGGCTGCTCGTTACCATCGACGATGTGGTAATCGATGAAAATTTGCTGCTGAATTATATCAAAGAACCCCGCTGTCTAAGATGAAGTCAGCGTCATCACCTATGATCTGCTGCCGATGCGGTCAGCAGGCGGTCGAGGAAACGGAAAGGCAGATGCTGCTCAGGGCGATGGGGAAATACCACAGCACCTATGCCATCGCCGAGGCTTTGGGCATCAACCAGTCGACGGTGGTACGAAAAATGCAGCGTTATGGTTTGTCGATAAAAAAACAGGGTGGAGATAAAGATGAGCGTGAGCGGCAATAAAAGATACTATCGCAAGCATGTGGATTTTTTCAGGCTCTTGGAGAAAATTAAGCTGTGGCCGTCCCGGAACGGAACCCTGCATGGCATCCGCAAGATCAAAATCAAAGGGGAATATGCGGAGATCACGACCCATTGCGGCAAAACCTTCGTCATTCGCAATTCCAAGAACTGCCGGGCCGCCCGCTGGCTGCGGAACAAATGGCTGCGGCATACCTGTAAAGCCTGTAAAATCCCGGATTGGAAGATCGAAAAGTTTTCCAGCACCTATTTTACCGAACATTATGGCTCGGAATTGCTCGAAAAATAATGCAATTCAACATTAAATTGATTCCATAATGCATCAAAGCCAATTTCGCTGTTGGTGGCCCTTTTGCCCGGCGGAAAATGCGCCCCGGACATTTGATGCCGTATTGCATTAAGAAAAAACCACATCCCAGGTCAAACTTGCACGCATAGTGTGGCATGGAAATTGCAATAAATTAAGAGTGAACACCTATGATAACCATTTGTTTGCCCACAAATCCGGGGAATCTGCGATTCCCGACGGTGGATCAAATTAGAGGAGGAAGATCGGAAAATGTTAACAGGAAACGAAAAGGCCAGTATCGTCAACAAACGCTCGGAAAAGACCGACAAAGTGGTTTCCAAATGTAAGGAGCATGTCTCAAAAGCCATTTCCATCGGCAATGAAATCGTCGCGGCAGAGGCGAAAGGCGCCATCATCCAAGACGTGGAAGGCAATACCTATATTGATTTCTTTGGCGGCGTCGGCGTTCTGAATGCGGGCCATCGCCCCGAACCCGTCGTTAATGCGGTCAAAGCCCAGTTGGATAAATATATCCATACCTTCTTCCACCAAGTGATGAGCGAACCTTATGTTGATCTTGCCGAAAGGATCACCAAAATCGCTCCGATTGAAGGCCCCGCCAAAGCCGCTTTCTTCAACAGCGGCGCCGAAGCCGTTGAAAACGCGGTCAAAGTGGCCCGTTCCTTCACGAAAAAACAGGGCATCATCGCTTTCGACGGTGCATTCCATGGCCGCACCCTGCTGACCATGACCCTGACCAGCAAAGTAAAGCCTTATCGCTTTAACTTTGGCCCCTATGCCCCGGAAATTTATAGAATCGCGCCGGCCTATTGCTACCGCTGCGCTTATAACCTTGAATATCCCTCCTGCGGCATGTACTGCCTGGAAAAATTCCATAAATTCTTCAAGAGCGAAGTCGATCCGGAACATGTGGCCGCGATGATCATCGAACCGGTACAGGGCGAAGGCGGTTTCGTGGTTCCTCCTAAGGAATTCCTCCCCGGCCTTGTCGACATCTGCAAAAAGAACGACATCCTCTTCATTGCCGACGAAGTGCAGACCGGTTTCTGCCGCACCGGCAAGATGTTCGCTGTGGAACACTATGGCGTAAAACCGGATCTGCTGACCTTCGCCAAATCCGTGGCCTCCGGTATGCCCCTGTCGGGTCTCGTTGGCAAAGCGGAACTGATGGACAATCCCGGCCCCGGCCAGTTGGGCGGCACCTATGGCGGCAGCCCGGTATCCTTGGCCGCCGGCCTCGCCACCCTGGATTATATCGAAGAAAAGAAACTCTCGGAAGCGGCCCAGAAAATCGGCGCCTATTCCGTCAAACGCATGGAAGCCGTTCAGGAAAAACATCCGGAAATCGGCGACATCAGAGCTTTGGGCGCTATGATCGGCATCGAGCTTGTAAAAGACCGCCAGACGAAAGAGCCCAATCCCGAAGCCACTTCGGCGATTATCAAGGCTTGCGCCGCCAAGGGCTTGATCATTATCGCCGCCGGCGTCTATGGCAATGTCATTCGTATGCTGGCTCCCCTCGTAATTACCGATGAGCAGCTGGCCCAGGCTTTGGATATCCTGGAAGAATCCTTTGACGAAATCCTTAAATAATTAAAATGTGCGGGGGAAGATGGAAGATTCGCTTCCGTCTTCCCTTCCACACAAACGGTGAAGATGAGTTGGTTTACTCCAAACTTGCGGGCCAAGCCTACAGAATGCCGCGACCGCGGCGCTAGAGATTGGGCTGTTTGAAAGCGGGGCCTTGCTCCCTTTCATCGGCGTCATGCATTGGTTTGGGCGGAAAAAAATAGGGATTCGCCCGCATCCTTGCCGGTGGGCAATAGCGAGAATAAGCGAAGGAGGATGATAATGGATATCAATCAGTTTTTGAACCAGGTGATAGCGCGCGACCCGGACCAGCCGGAATTTCATCAGGCGGTGGAAGAGGTCGTGACGACGCTGGCGCCTTTTATTGAAAAAAACCCGGTCTATCAAAAGGAAAAGATATTGGAGCGTTTGGTGGAGCCGGAGCGTGTCATCATGTTCCGCGTACCTTGGATGGACGACCAGGGTGAAATCCAGATCAACCGCGGCTACCGCATTCAGATGAACAGCGCCATCGGCCCCTATAAAGGCGGCATACGCTTTCATCCTTCCGTCAATCTGAGCATTCTAAAATTTTTGGCTTTTGAACAGGTATTGAAAAACAGCCTGACCACATTGCCGATGGGCGGCGGCAAAGGCGGCGCGGACTTCAACTGCGTCGGCAAAAGCGACCGGGAAGTGATGCGCTTCTGCCAATCCTTTATGACGGAACTGTACCGCCACATCGGCCCGAATCTCGACGTCCCCGCCGGCGACATCGGCGTTGGCGCCCGGGAAGTCGGCTATCTGTTCGGCCAGTATAAACGTTTGGCCAATGAATTCTCCGGTATCCTGACGGGCAAAGGCAGATCCTTTGGGGGCAGCCTGATCCGTCCGGAAGCCACCGGCTACGGCACCATCTACTTCCTCGCCAAAATGCTGGCGGTGAAGGGGGACGATATCGAAGGCAAGACGATCGCGATATCGGGGTATGGCAATGTCGGCACCTTCGCCATCGAAAAGGTGAATGAACTTGGCGGCAAGGTTGTCACCATCGCCGACGAATACGGTTATGTTTATGATCCCGACGGCATCGCCGGGGAGAAATTGGAATATTTGAAGGATCTGTGGTGCGTCCACCGGAAGAGCGCCAAGGATTTCGCAGACCGTTATAAGCTGGCCTGGGTAGAGGGGAAACGGCCCTGGTATGTCCCCTGCGACATCGCGATTCCCACGGCGACCCAAAATGAACTCAATGAAGAACATGCGCGGGAATTGGTGAAGAACGGCGTGCGCTATGTGGCGGAAGCCGCCAATATGCCCTGTACGAACCAGGCTTTGAAGGTGTTCCTCGACGCGAAGATCCCCTTCGGCCCCGGGAAGGCCGTCAATGCCGGCGGCGTTGCCACCTCCGGCCTGGAAATGTCCCAGAACAGCATGCGCTATAATTGGTCCCGGGAAGAGGTGGATGCGAAGCTGAAAGACATCATGGCGAACATTCACGACAATTGCATGGAATACGGCAAATCGCCGGAATACAATAACTATGTCCAGGGCGCGAACATTGCGGGCTTCGTTAAAGTCGCCGACGCGATGATGGCCCAGGGATTGGTGTAAGCCGGGTTTATAAACAAAAGCCCGCGATATAAGACCGTTCGCTCCCTTCATATGGCGGGGGGAGCGAGGCGATGCGGCCGGAATCGGGCATTGTGCCGCCGGCCCGCGGATTGCGGCGCCCCCTCTGTCGGCGCGCCGTCAACCCGGCCGGGGGCCGGTATAAAAGCAAAAAGAGATGGTCTTTTAGGGACAGAGGGCAAAAACCCGGCCATATCCGGAATACTCCCAACCGCGAATGGTGTGGCCGGGCGCGCCCTTCTATGGGCCTGATAGCAAAAGTGAAGTTAACCAACAAGGGCCGCGTTTAAAATGGGCCGGTTCATTTAACCCACTCCCCACAAGGTTCTCCGGCGCTGTTTAAGCGTAAAAGAAAGCCCTTGAAATTCAAAAACCCGGTGCTCTCCATGTTTTGGAGGCCCCGGGTCTTTTCTTTTGGCGTCTATCGGAAGTTTGGGGGTTAGGTGTGGCTTCGTTTGGTTATCTTTTCAGCGAAGATGCCGCCGATTTCTTCGGCAATCGGTTCGATGCGGGCCATTGCTTCCTCTTTCGTGGCGGCGGCGGCGGTGATGCGAATGCGCACCATGCCCTTTTGGGAATAGGTGGCCACGGTGGGATTGGCCATGTCCAGCAGATGGGCGATGCGATCCGCCGCCATCGATTCGCCAATGCCGGTGATTTCGATATTATAGGAAAGGAAAATCTCCCGGCTGCGCTCCTTTAAATAAAGGTTCGCCGCCTTTTGAAACAGATGCCGCATTTCATTGGGATACCCCGGCAGCAGGATGGCGGCTTTGTTGTCGTCCTCGATGATGCAGCCGGGGCGGTGCCATGCTCATTGTAGAGGACGATGGCGCCTTCCGGTATCAAGGCCTGTTTGCGGTTGCTGGCGCTGACTTCTTGATGCCCATAGCGTAAAAGCCGGGTGGCGATTTCCTGATAGGCGACGGGATCCAGGTACAGCTCGCGCCGGAAATAGGAGGCGATAATCTCCTTGGTTACGTCGTCCTTGGTGGGGCCGAGGCCGCCGGTGACCACGACCAGATCCGCCCGGCGAAAGGCAATGTCCAGCGCCGCTTGGATTCTGGCCCCATTGTCCCCCACCACCGTTTGGTAATGGAGGGGGATGCCAAGATTTGCCAGCTCCTTGGCGAGAAACTGGGCATTGGTGTTGACAATCTCACCCAAAAGCAGTTCGGTGCCGATGCAAATAATTTCCGCTCTCATATCTTTTTCCCCTTTACAGTACCTTCGAGAGGAAATCCCGCAGGCGTGGATTTTCCGGCGCTTGGAAGAATTTCGGCGGCGGCGCTTCCTCCAAAATCCGGCCGCCGTCCATGAAGAGGATCCGGGTACCCACCTCACGGGCAAAGCCCATCTCGTGGGTGACCACCACCATCGTCATGCCTTCTTTCGCCAGTTCCTTCATAACGTCCAGCACTTCGCCGATCATTTCCGGGTCGAGGGCGGAGGTCGGCTCGTCAAAGAGCATTACGTCGGGGTTCATGGCCAAAGCGCGGACGATGGCCACCCTTTGCTTCTGGCCCCCCGACAGCGAAGAAGGGTAGTCCCCGGCTTTTTCCGGCAGGCCCACCCGCTCCAACAATTCCAATCCCCGGGCTTCCGCTTCGGCTTTGCTGGACAGCTTCAGCCGGATCGGGGCGAGGGTGATATTTTCCATCACCGTTTTGTGGGGAAAGAGGTTGAAGTTTTGAAATACCATACCCATTTTTCGGCGCATTTTGTTGACGTCGGCTTTGCGGTCGGTAATTTTTTCGCCTTCAAACCGGATTTCACCACCGGTGGGGATTTCCAATAAATTGAGGCAGCGGAGAAAGGTGCTTTTTCCGGAACCCGAGGGGCCGATGATGACGACCTTTTCTCCCTTTCCGATCGTTTGATCGATGCCCTTCAGCACATGGTTGTCGCCGAAGGATTTGTGTAAATCTTTAACGACGATCACTCTTGGCCATCCTCCCTTCCACATATTTCAAGACGGCCTGCAGCCCAATGACGAGGATGAGGTACATAATGGCCACGGAGATCAGGGACGTAAAAGCGTCATAAGTTTGGGAACGGATTTTATCGCCGGCATAGGTCAGGTCGGTGATGGCGATATAGCCGACGATGGAGGTTTCCTTTAACAGCACGATAAATTCATTCCCCAGCGCCGGCAGGATGTTTTTAATGGCCTGGGGCAGTACGATCAGCCGCATCGTCAGGGAACTGCTGAGGCCGAGGGATCTGCCGGCTTCGGTTTGGCCGCGGTCGACGGCATTGATCCCGGCCCGGACGATTTCCGCCACATAAGCGCCGGAATTGATGCCGAAAGCCAGCATCGCCACGGGGATGCCATTGCGCACCGAAGAGAAGATCACATAGTATAAGATCATAAGCTGCACCAAAACTGGGGTGCCGCGGATCACGGTGAGGTAAAGGCCGCAGATTCTGTTCAGGAAAGCGAGGCCGCCGGTCTCCTTATGATAGACGCGGATGATGGCGATGGCCACGCCGATGGCCACGCCGATCAGCGTGGCGACGGCGGCGATGCGCAAGGTGTTGAGCAGGCCTTCGGCAAACAGTGTCCAACGGTCGGACTTGAGGAAGGTGTTGTAGAACTGGCCGCTCAGGTTTTGAAAGATTTCCATGGTAAACTCCTTTTCACCGGGGCAAGAGAAGTCCGAACCCGGACGGAAATCCTTGTGGGTTCGGACCGGGCTGTCGGCCGTTTCTCGAAGCCTGCCGGGCTGTAGTCAAAGCCGCCCCGCGGCGACTTTGTCTACACCCTGTATCCGAATCCGTTCCGGGTTCGGATCTGTTTTCCCCGGTTATTGCAACCTTAGAACGTGGGGGAAGATCATTCGCTGACCGTGGCGTTTTCCGTATGCTGGAGGATGAAGGAATCCATGCTGCCATCGTCGATCAGCCTTTGCAGTGTGGCATTGATGGCGTCGAGCAGGGACGTATTGCCTTTCGCTACGGCGATGGCATATTTTTCCGTGGTATCGGAACCGCCGACATAGACCAATTCCAAACATTTCAGTCCCTTATTGTTGGCGGTGATATTTTTCGCCGGCAATTCATCGATGACCACGGCGTCGAGGCGGCCGGTGAGGATGTCCTGGGTGGCGAGGATGGCATTTTTGTAACCCTTGGAACTGGCGCCGCTGCCCTGCAAAACGCCTTCGACGGCATTGCCGTCATCGTCTTCATAGCCATTGATGGCGTCGCCGACGATAAAGTCGCCGGTGGTGCCGGTCTGGACGCCGATGTTCATACCGGCCAGATCTTCAAAATGCTTGATCTCTTTGTCCTCCGGTACGATGATGTATTGTCTGGACGTGACATATTCGATGGAAAAATCGACGTTTTTCTGGCGATCCGGCGTGATGCTGAGGCCGGCGACGCCCATATCGCCCTTGCCGGTGGAGACGCCGGTGATGATGCTGTCGAAATTGACGTCCTCGATCACCAGGGTCACGCCGAGGTCTTTGGCGATTTCATTGGCGATGTCCACATCGACGCCGAGGATCTTGTCGCCGTCCCGGTACTCAAAGGGCGGGAACTCCGCATTGGTGTACATGATGATTTCACCGGCGGCCTGGATGTCCTCAACGGAACGTCCCGAGGTGGCGGCCCCGCCGTTCTCATCCCCCGATGTACCGCCGCAGGCGGACAATGTGCAGACCATCGCGCATAAGAGCATTGCTGCCAAAAGTTTTTTCATACAAATATCCCCTTTAAAATAGTTTTCTCTTATCGCCTACAATACCACATTGTGGCGGAAAATTCAAGAAATGGATCGGACATGCGGCGGGGAAAACGCGGCGGCGGTCTTTGGCCATTTCCCGCCTTTTGTCCCTGTCTGTCTTGGTTTTGCGCGCATTCCGGCCTGATACGCGGCTTTGTCCCGCAGTCCTGCCATCGGGAGGCGGCGGCCCATCCCCGCGGTGTGGGCACGGTTTCTCTCGCGGCACCATTTTTTATTTTTCGGCATAGAATAGAATACAGTCAGCATATAGGGGGGTATACCGTGAAGGGTTCCGTTAGAAAAGTTTTTCCCGGCAACAATACCGCCGCCGGTTTTTATTCCTATTATACCAGCGGTTTACAGGGAATGGAGCGCATTTTTGTTTTGAAGGGCGGCCCCGGCACCGGCAAATCGACATTGATACGAAAAATCGGGCTGGCCTGCCAGGAGCGGGGTTATGATATCGAATTTTGGCAATGCTCGTCCGACAACAATTCTCTCGACGGCGTTTTGGTTCCCGATCTGAAGGTGGCGGTGATCGACGGCACCGCACCCCATATTGTCGATCCGCGCTATCCCGGCATTGTCGACGAAATTGTCAACCTCGGCGCATTTTGGGATGAAAAGAAGCTGGCCGATGCCGGGGAGACCATCAAATCCCTGACCGATGAATGCGGCCAGCTCTTTCGCGAGGCCTATGAGCGTTTGGCGGTGGCCGGGGAACGGGAAAAGGAAGTTTTGGCCTTGCGGCGGCAGGCCGCCGATGAAAAGCAACTGCAAAAGGTAGAAAGAAATTTGGTTCAGGAGATCATCAACCGCCGGGAACCGGAAATTCGCCATCTTTTCTCCTCCGCCATCACACCGGATGGGATGATAAAAAACGCTTTCGCCATCGCAAGCCAGATGGAAAAGCGCTTTATCCTGCAAGGCCCCATCGGCGCGGGCCAGAGCCGCGTTTTAAAAGGCCTGGTTAAAGCCGGGGAAAAGGCCAATCTGGCGATGGAGGTGTACCACTATCCGCTCTTGCCCGATGAAGTTGAGATGGTGATCCTGCCGGATTTGAAAACCGCCGCCATCGCCGCCGAGGAAATCCCCTCGATCAGATGAAAAAGGGAGACAAAATCATTTCCTTCAAAACGGTTACAGCAAAGAAAAGGAAGGAGAAATCGCCGATCTGTTGGCGCTTAGGGACGAGATGCTGTCGGAAGGCGTTTCGCTGTTGGCTTCGGCCCATCGCCTCCATGACGAATTGGAAGCTCCGTATATCGCCGCGATGGATTTTGAAAAAATCGACGAAACCCGGAACCAAATTTTCAACCGGATTTTGGCGATTGCGGCGGGGAGGGCCGAAAAAAACACCTGACTTTGGACTCCCGATAGACGCCCGGCAACAGCGTCGCCTCCGAAAGGCCGGGGCCTCCGTACTTCTGCGTACGGGTTTGGCCCCGGCCTTTGCGGTTGGGGGAAGGAATGGCCCCCCTTTTTTGTTTAGCGGTAAATTTTGTGATAGTCCGGATTCAGATAGGAGGCAATCTCTTTGATGGGGATCGTGAAGGTTGGAATCGTCGTCTTGCTGGGGCCGATTTCATAGGCTTCATAAAAGATATAGAGATTGGTGCCGTCCATATAGTAATTGCTCTCTTTGGAAATGCCGGTGAAACCGCTTTGTCCTCAAAGGTCAGCAGCGTGGGATCGCCCTCGATCTCGCTTTGGATTTTGCCGTTGATGGTTTTGGCGAAATCCCCGGAAAAGTCAAACAGCTCTCCCAGCGTCACCACCTTGCCACGCTTCAGATCAAAACAAAGCTCTGCATACCGGTGGTCTTTTTCCTTCCCCCAGGGTTTGATAGAATTTTTCCGTGATGTTCAACAGATTGTTTTCATTGTAGATCACTTGAAAGGTCATCGAAAGGGACATAGACAGATTGGCGCTGTCCTGTTCGCCGGCGCCCGTTTCATCGCCAATAGGGATCTTCCGCGCCATTGTCCGGTTCCTCCGTTGCCGCCGTTTCTTCCGTTGCGGTTTTCGCCGGGTTTTCCTCCCCGTCGGCATTTTCTTCCGCCATTTCCCCATTGGAAGTGATCACTTCGGAATGGCCGGATGCCAATGCGTCGGAGAATTCCTTCTGCCTTGTTTCCACATATTTCTGTATGGAATTGTTGATCAAAGACAGGGTGGCGGATTCTTCTAAGCCGCCGACGACGGGGTAGCGGATATAAACGCTTTTATTTTCCGTCGTCTCATTGACGATTTGCACTTCGAGACGGATTTTTTGGTTCAGGTCGCCGCCCTTTTGGCCGCAGGCGGCCATCGCCAGGGCAATGGAGGCGATCAGGAGGAGAAATAAAAATTTTCTCATTCTTTTCCCTCTTTAATTGATAATAGTAAAAGTATATTGTAAAATAAAAGGGATGTAAAGGCATTGCGCCCTTTTTCCAACAAAGTTTGCGTTTGTGAACCGGGTTTTGCTATGGCGGCCTGCCGGTTTGGGACAAGTTTCCTTAGGGCCTCCATCACTTTATGATACGAGCGCGCCAATTTTAATGAAAAGGATGGATTACATTTGATTCTATTCAATTTTGCCAGCAGCAGCAGCGTAGAAAAAACCGGCGCCGACCGCGGCATGATCCGCGTGGTTCGGGTCGACACATTCCACGAGATCGTGATGAACATTGAAGTTCGCCTGTCCGACGGTTATATATACGATTTGGAAGCGAAGTTTGTTCGCTGTCCCGGTGGGGTCTGCCCCAAAACCGTCGACACTTTGCCGGATTTGAAAGGCAAGGTCTTAGGCAAGGGATTGCGCAAAAACCTTGCGGCTTCGGTCGGCGGCCCCGACGGCTGTATCCACCTGGGTGAAATGCTGATGGAAGCCGCCCGCAGCCTTGTGCAGGCCCGCTTCACCATCAGAAGTTTGGAATTGGACGATGAAGTGGCGATGAAAAAGGAACTGAATGAAAAGATGAAGGGGACTTGCCGTCAATACAGCGTCGGCTGGAGCCCCCACAAGCTTTGCGGTGATTGAAATGATTTTTGGCATTGGCACCGACATTATCGAGATTTCCCGTTTGGCCGCCGCCGCCGAAAACCCTCGCTTTCTGCAAAGGGTATTCGCCGGGGAAGAGGCGGCGGCGGCGAAGCGCCCCGAATCCCTCGCCGCAGGTTTTGCCGCCAAAGAGGCGGTGGCGAAGGCGATGGGGGTGGGGTTGGATCGCGTGTCATTGCCGGAAATTCTCATTTTGCATGAAGAAAGCGGCCGCCCCGTGATCCGTTTAAGCGGCAAAACCTTGGCTTTGGCCGAAAAACTGGGCATCGGCGGCTGGATGGTAAGCCTGTCCCATAACCAAAGCGTTGCCGTCGCCTTTGTGATTGCTTTAAGGAGGGAAAACAATGCGTTTAATTAACGGCGAGGAGGCTGCGCCTATGGATCGCGCCGCTGAAGAGGATTTTCACATTTCTTCCTGGTTCTGATGGAGAATGCCGGTTTGCGCAGTTTTGATTGGATTCGCGACGTGGTGGGTTTGCGGGAAGGGCGGGTTTCCATTGTGTTATAAAGGGAACAATGGCGGCGATACCTGGTGGTCGCCCGCCATCTGTTCAATGCCGGCTTCGATGTGCGGCTGCTTAGCTTGTATCCGCCGTCGGAATTTTCCTTCGCCGCTGCTGAAAATTGGGCCATCGTCGAAGCGATGGGCCCTGAATGTCAGGTGGTGAGATGAGCGGGATCTGGTTTTGATGAAAATCGTTCTCCTTTTCCGGGTTGATTGTGGACGCAATTTTCGGCAGCGGCTTCCACGGCGATGCTGGGCCTGGCGGCGTCGGTGATCCGGCTGATCAATGACAGCGAGCGGCCGGTTTTGGCCTGATCTGCTTCTTCCGGCGTCGACGGCGATACCGGCCTTGTCAGCGATCCTGCTGTTGACGCCACTTCGACGCTGGCCTTCTCGGGCCGCCGAAAATCGGCAATGTGGTCGCTCCCGGCGCCGAGCATGTCGGCAATCTGTCGGTGGTGGACATCTCCTTCCCGCCCCCATTGCTGGCCCCTGCAACGGTGGCCACCCTTTACCTCGATGAAGCATGGGCGAAATCCCAGTTGAAACCGCGGCATCCATTAAGCCATAAGGGAAACTACGGCCATGCCCTGATCCTGGGCGGCTCCCGGGGGATGCTGGGGGCGCCGCTGCTGGCGGCAAAGCGGCATTGCGTACCGGTTCCGGCCTTGTCACCCATATGGTTCCCGGTTCATTGGAAGGGGCGGTGATGGCCCAAAATCTCGAAGCCCTGACCATCGGCTTGCCGGAAAATGAAGAGCAATGTTTGGATCGCCGGGCCTTGACGGAAATTTTTAAGCATACCGGCAATAAGGTGCTGGCGATGGGCATGGGCCTTTCCTGCCATGATGTTACTGATATGGCGGCGGAACTGATTCGCGACGCCAACTGTCCGGCTCCTGGTCGACGCCGACGCCCTTTGGCCTTCAACTTCGCATCGAGAGCCGGAAAGACCTTCCCGCTGATCCTTGACGCCCCATCCTGAGAGATGGCGCGGATGCTGAACCGCAGCATTCGGAGGTGGAGAGAACTGGCTGATGCGTACGGAAGCGGCGGAAAAGTGGCAGGCCACCGTTGTCCTCAAAGGCTCATTCGCTGATCGCCCGGCGCCGACGGTACGCTGATGGTGAATTCCACCGGGAATCCCGGCATGGCCACCGGCGGAATGCGGCCACCTTGTCCGGCATCGTCGTTTCATTGCTGGGGCAGGATACGGCCCCGCGCGCGGCGGCCTTGGGTTCATCTCCACGGCCTGGCCGGAGACCTCGCCGCCGCGGAGAAGGGGAAATGGTCCCTGATCGCCGGCGACATCCCCACCTTTTTGCCCCAAGCCATTCGGCGGGCTTGCGGGTCGGCGCGGGGTACAGCCTTTTCCATTGCCGGTCTTTATGGCGCGCCGGCGCCGGCCTTTTCCGGATTGTGCAATGCCGGGGAAGGCCGGCTTTTGCTTGGGCTTCCTTTCCGATCGCTTCCGGGATGGCCTTTTGCCCCGCCGCCACAAAGGCCGCGCTGCGCCCCGTCTGCGGAAGAGGAAAATTACCGGCTGTGGCGAATGATCTAATAGCGTAAAACTAAAATCGACAAAGAATGCGGTGCGATCAAAAAACGGAACGGTACCGGCCCGGACGGGGGGATCGGAGCTTTGTCATGGAACCGGTAAAAAATAGAATACTTTCCTGTTTGTCCGGCTTATGGGACTGATTGTATGTTAACTTGGGATTAGAGCACGTTGAATTGGACAGGGGGAGAAGCCATGGCGAAAAGGGGACAGCAAAAGCTAAAGATGCTTTGCTTGCAAAAAATTCTTTTAGAAAAAACCGATGAGGATCACGGGCTGACCGTCAATGAAATCATCGGCCATTTGGCTCTATACGGCATCGACGCGGAGCGGAAATCCGTTTACGACGATATCGAGCTGTTGTGCCAATACGGCATGGACATTGAAAAGAAAAAATCCCGTTCCACCTATTACTATGTGGCCAGCCGAACCTTTGAATTGCCGGAACTGAAACTTTTGGTCGACGCGGTGCAATGCTCCCGGTTCATCACGAAGAAAAAAAGCGAAGGCTTGATCCGAAAAATCGTTGCTATGGGCAGCGAACACCAGGCGAAGCAATTACAGCGCCAGGTCTATGTCGCGGATCGGGTGAAAACGATGAACGAAAGCATCTATTACAATGTCGACCGGCTCCACGCCGCCATCAATGGCGAACGCCAGGTATCCTTTCGCTATTTTGATTACAATATAAAAAAAGACAAGGTGTTTCGCAAGGAAGGCGCCCGTTACCTTGTGAATCCATATGCCTTGACCTGGGACGATGAAAATTATTACCTGGTGGCCTACAGCGATGCCTATCGCTGTTATACCCATTATCGGGTCGACCGCATGTCCGGCCTCGAAGTGGAAGTGACGCCCCGGGTGGCCTTGCCGGAAGATGAGGGGTTCGATCTGGGGGCCTATGCCAAAAAGACCTTCAGCATGTTCGGCGGCAGGGAGGAGCGGGTGCAGCTGGAATTTGATAAAAGCCTGATCAATGCGGTGATCGACCGCTTCGGCGCCGATATTGCTTTGGAGAGGGGCCGCGGCGATGCCTGCGTCGTCTCCTTTACCGCGCTGGTCAGCGCGCCGTTTTTTGGCTGGCTTTCCATGTTTGGCGGCCAGGTCAGGTTTGCCCCGGCCAGCGTGGCGGAAGAGTTCGTCTTTCGCTGCGGGGATCATTGCCCGCTATGGCGCGCCGTATCCGCCGAATCCCTGAAGGCCTAGGATTCGATGCGTGGCCCTTCCCGGCATTTTTGCCGCATAAAGTTTTCTCTTCACATGGTATCCACTCCTTCCAGTATCATCGCTGTATTGGCTGATGCCGCCGCTGATCGTGGCTTTGATGCCGAGTTCTTTTTCCAACCCGTCCTTGGCTGCCATGAAACGCCTGGCGACGCCGATGGCGCATTCCAAATCGATACCGGGAAGGCCGACCACGATGAATTCATCGCCGCCACAGCGCCCGATGATGCCCTGTTCGCCGATGGTTTCCTTTCTTCAGTTTTTCGGCGATGCCGCGGATCACCCGGTCGCCGGTGAGGTGCCCGTAACGTCGTTGATCTTCTTCAAATCGTCGATGTCCAGGAAAAGCAGGACAGCGGCGCGCCGGTCATCTTTGCCAGCTGTATCTCGCAGGAAAGTTGTTTATAAGAGGCATGGCATGGTTCAGCAGGCCGGCCATTGTGTCTCATGCACCATTTCTTCCAGGGTCTGTTTTTCTTGCAATAGCAGGCCGTTTTGGAAGAATTTAAAATTCAGCCGCAGGATCATGCGGTTTTGCAGCCAGGCAAACAGGTTAAAGATCAGGATATTGGTATGGATAATGGTTCGTTCGCCTCCGCCGCGCCTGAGTTTGCCAGCACCATGATGACGGGCAGATAAGCGATGGCCAAGATGAAAACGCATTCCAGCGCCGTCATAGAGATGAAGGATGTGATGTAGAAGATCGCCGCAATCTCAGATGAAGCCGTAATTGGCGGCGGCATTGGGTTCAGAGGAAGCTCAGGGCTACGCTTAAAGAAAGGACGGAGAAAGATAGAGAACGAACGCCCCGACACATAAGCGGCGGGTATTCTTGGAAAATTCCGCTTGACATGCTCAGAGCAACGGGAATGAAGATGAGATTGCGCGAGAACAGAGCCGCCATAGTGGCTTTATCGCCATATTGCCGCAATCGACGCCAAAGAAATAGATGAACAGTTCGATCCCGAAAAAGTATGGAGGCGAATCAGAATGCGCTTGAATTCTCCTTTAAAATCGCGGGATAGAAGGAATTCCGGCATTCCCGTATCGATAGATTCTCTTTGAGCCAAGTGCGTATCATAATCCTTCTCTCTTTGTCAAAAGCCGGTGGGTTTTCCTTTTTATCCGCCACAATGTTCCATATATTTTAAAAAAGCGCTGGGCAAGGCGTAGGCAGCGGGTCTTGACCGCAATGGTCATTTCTCGCTGTTGATCGCCAGCTGCCCTGGTACATAACTGAAATCCTCTTCGTCCTCTGCCAGTTCGCCATGATATCGCAGTGATCGTGATTTGCATAATCGGGATCGGAAAAAGATCGACCTCCTTGATCGCCACGCCGTTTTCATCGATCAGCGCACCACCGGCCTTAGCGTGTTCTGGGGCTGGTTTTTTATCACAATGGCTTTGCTGCCATCGCTTATAACAAAGGTGCCGATGGGATAGGCGGCGACGGTGCGCAAAAAAAGACTGTAAAACATCGTGGTCAAAATGGGTGCCGGCGCAGCCCATGATGTATTCGATGGCTTCGCTGGGAAGAGTTGCCGCCGATAGGGGCGGTGCGGTTGGAGGTCAGCGCTGTCATATCGCAACCGCAAGGATGCGGCTATAATAGGGGATCTTATTCCCCTTGGTGCCAAAGGGGTAGCCGCTGCCGTCATAATGTTCGTGGTGGCTTTCAATGGCATTTGTCACGATGGCGGGAAAGAGGTGCCGTTGTCTCAGCTGGTCCACCGCGGCGGTGGGGTGTTTTTTTACAATTTCATATTACCTGTCAGCCGGTCGGGCTTGTTTAGGATGGCGAGGGGAATCGCCATCTTGCCGATGTCGTGCAAAAGGCCGCTGATGGCGATCTCGTTCAGGGCGCTGCTTTTTAAACCGAGGGCAACGCCGGTAGAAATGCTCAGCACCGAAACGCAGAGGGAATGGTAATAGGTATAGTCGTCATAGGTCTTTAGGTCGCTGAGATTGACGACATTGTCCTGATTGGAAAGGATATTGTAAACGAGATCCCTTTGCCGTTGACAAGAGCTTTTCTGTTTTTTGGTGTCGAGAACGAACTTATGAAGGTTGTAAAATCATCAAAAACTTCTTTGATGTCATAGAGCGCCCGGCCTCAATCTCTGGTCGATGGTATCATTGACCACGATATCGCTGCCGATTTTACTTTCCAAGTACATGTAAACGCCGCGAATATTAAAGAACTGAATGCGAAACAAAATATTCCTCGGTCAGTACCTGTCCTTCGTTAAAAGGGGCAGGCTAAACTTTGCCGCGGAATTCAGGCTTTCGATGTCTCTCGCCAGTATCATGCCCGGTTTTAAATAGGGTGTAGGTATGAAGGCGTCACATTCACCTCATAGAAAGTTTTTGATCTTGATGAAGGAATTCCCCCCCTCATATATAGTATTTTCGGTTAAAACGGAAAATAAAGGCAATCGGAACCGGAAAGAAAAAATATCGGCGCATTTCAAAAACACGCCCTTTCCTGCAGCCAAAACAGCCAAAATCGGCGGCGCATGGAAATTTTATTTTAACGGCTGCCGGTTTCAGAAAACGTGGCCACCCCGGAAAAAGGAGAAAGGCTGAATTAAAAACAGGCCCGGATCGTCGTCACTGGCGCCTCCTCCGGCATCGGCAAGGCCCTGACGGCGCTTTTTCTCGCCGAAGGCCATCGCGGCCGCCGCCAGGGGAAGGAAGCCTTGCGGGCGGTTCAAATTTGTTTTGCCTGCTTTATGACATTACAAAAGCGGAGGAGGTGGACGGCCTCTTTCGCTTCGCGCTGATATGATGGGCGGCATCGACTTTTGGCTAATGCGGGCTTCGCCTATTATGAAGAGATGGCCGCCGCCACCTGGGAGCATATCGAAGCCATTTTCTCCGCCAATGTGATTCCCGGGCTTTATTGCGCCGGCAAGATGAAGGATCTGCACGGGGACGGCCCCTATGGCTTTGTTGCCATGGCCAGCGGTTTTAGCTTCCTGCCCTATCCCGGCTATGCCCTCTATTGCGGCACCAAAGCGGCGCTTTGCCATTTTGCCGAAGCCTACCGTTTCGAGCTGGGGAAGGGCCAACGTTTTCAGGTTGTATATCCCATCGCCACCAAAACCGCTTTTTTTGAAAGGGCCGGGGCCCCGTCGATGCCCTGGCCGGTACAGCATGTGGACACGGTGGCCCGGGCGATCCTTTCCGGAATCAAAAAGGAGAAGCGCCGCATCTATCCTTCCAGGCTGCTGCCGCTGTATCTTGCGATCGAAGGCTGGTTCCCCTGGGCGCGGCGTATCTATCTTTCCGGCGCCGTAAAAGCGTTTCGTTCCCGTTTCAAAGCGCGCTGAAAGATTCCTCGGTATATCTATGGCCGGAATTTGCCTTTTGCCGCGGCAAATGGCGGTGATTCTCCCTTGACAAGTTTTGCCAATCGCCTATAATAAAAGTGTCTCATATAATACAGTGGGGGGCGGATATGCTTCGTTCTGAAGATTGGGCGGTATTGGCCGGGTCGCCGCTTTTTTATACAGTGGCGGAAAGAGAGATCAAAGGGCTGTTGCGGGAGGAATCCCTGCCGGTGGTGGATTTTGCCGCCGGTGAAACGATTTATGACGTTCGGCGATTTTCTCACAGTTTGGGCATTCTATTGGCGGGACAAGCCCGGGTTTTAAAGGTGCGCCGCCAGGGAAAGCCTTTACCGATGGGAATTCTCCGCGCCGGGGATGTTTTTGGCATGGCGGCGGTTTTTTATCACCGGGATACCTATGCCCGCAGCATCCGGGCTTTGGAGGATTGCCGCATCCTCTTTCTTTCCGAGGCGGTCTTGGAGCGGATTTTTCGCTGCAAACCCGCCCTTGCCCTTGCCTATATCCATCTGCTTTCCCGGCGCATCGACGATCTCAACCGCAAGATCGACGCTTTTACCGGCCATGACAGCCGCCGCCGCCTTGCCGCCTATCTTTGGGAGAACGCCGATCCCCATGGCGGCGCATTGGTGCTTTCCTGTTCCGTCAAATCTTTGGGGGAACAGTTGGACATGGGCCGGGCCTCTCTCTACCGGGCCTTCGCCGCGCTGGAAGCCGAAGGCCTGATCCACAAAGAAGGGAAGCGCATCGTGATACCCGATCTTAACCTTCTCAAATAAGCGATATGAAAAGGAGTAGTGCCGATGAAAAATTTAAAAAACCCGAATCAGCCCTGGCTTCGCAGGTTTGCGCTGTTTCTGCTCGTCTGTTTTGCTTCGGCGATGGCCTTGGCCGGTTGCGGCGGGGGAGAGCAGGAACCCGCCGATAGAGGTGTATCTACGCATCGCCGCCTTGAAGGGCCCACCGGCATGGGGATGGCCAAACTGATGGAGATGAACCTCCCAACGATTCCTATACCATCGAAAGCGCCCCCGACGCCATCGTGGCGAAGCCATACCGGCTGGCGGACATCGCCGCGCTGCCCACTGGTAACGTCGCCGCCGCGCTCTACAATAAAAACCGGCGGGGATTTACAGGTGGCGGCCGTTAATACCCTCGGCGTGCTCTATATTCTCAGCAGCGGCGACGGGGTGAAAACCCTGGCGGACTTGAAAGGGAAAACGATCGCCGGGGCAAAGCGCGCACCACCGCCCAATACATTCCGGAGCATATTCTCGCCGTCGGCCTCGGCGCCGGCACCGATGTGATGGTGGACTACCGCTCGGCAACGACAGCGAGGTGGCCACTGGCCCTGGCCGGCGGCGCGGAGCTGTTCCTATTGCCGGAGCCTTTGTCACCTCGGTGCGGATGAAGGACGATTCCATCCGGGTCGCTCGACTTGACGGAAGAATGGACGATGCCGACGAGCAAGAAAACACCGCTGCCCATGGGCTGCATCGTGGTGCGCAAGTACTCCTGGAAGCCCATCCTTCCGGAAGCGATCCGGGCCGCGCGTTCTGGGTGGACTGAACCTCGGCGGAGTTTGTCAATAAATAACTGGCGGATACCGCCCAATTGATCGCGGCCATGAGATCATGGAAGCTGCCGTGGCGGAAAAGGCGATTCCCAATAGCAATATTGTCTTTATACCGGTACGGAGATGAAGCGCTGGTTTCTTCTATGAAGGCCAGCGTATCCGGCGGCCATCGGCGGCTGGCGCCCGGCGATGATTTTTACCATCTGCCATAAACCGAAGGGTTTGATTTCATGAAATGGAAGCGCGTGCCTCCCGCTGGCTGCTGATTCTTAGCCTTTGGCTGCTCGTTTGGGAGTTGGGCTCCATTTTGCCGTGGGCAAGGAAATTTAATCGCCCTTCCCAGGGCGGCCTTTGGCCGCCTGCTGCACCTGATGGCATGCTACAGCTCGGAAGGCAAGCCGCCGGCTTAACTTTGCTGCGCATCATCGGCGGCTACTTTTCGGCGTCGCCGCCGGTTATACGTTTGCTGGCGGTCACCGCCCGCTTCGGCTTGGCCCGCGATTTTCTCACCGCTGCCGTCAAGGCGACGCCGGTGGCCTCCTTCATCCTGTTGATGTTGCTGTGGGTCAGCAGCGCCGCGTGCCGGCCTTCATTTCTTTTCCCTGATCGTTTTGCCTTCGTCTGGTCCAATGTCTATGAGGGGCTGAAAAATGTCGACTGGATTTGCTGAAATGAGAAGCTTCCGTTTTGGCGCCAAAAAAGATGGTGCTTGGCATCTATACTCCTTCGGTTTTGCCCTATTTTATGGCCGCCGCCACCACCGGTATGGGGCTGGCCTGAAAAGCGGCGTCGCCGCCGAGGTGATCGCCACGCCCTGCCACGCCATCGGCACCGCCCTCTTTTAATCGAAAATTTATCTGGAAAGCGTCGATCTTTCGCCTGGACGATCCTGGTCATCGTTTTCAGTCTGTTGTTGGAACGTCTGCTGCTGGGTTTGGTGGCCCGTCTCAGCCGCCGCTATCATTTCGGGCCGGTGGAAAGGAAGGCCAAGATCACGGCGCGAAACATCAGCAAATCCTTCCGTGGCCAGTATTAAAGACATTTTTTTCAGGCCGGAAGGAACCGTCTGCTGCTTCAGCGGCCCATCGGGTTCCGGCAAAACGACTTTGTTGCGCAGGCCGACGGCGCATCGAGGGCTTGGCGGGGAAGAAGCTTTTCCTGTTTTTCAGGAAGACCGGCTGTTGCCTTTGGCGCAATGGCCGCATCCTGCTGGTCAATGCCGATCCGGCCTTCTGCCTGATCTTGATGGAATTGCTCGGCGACAGCCATTCCCGCCGAAATGGCGGCGGCCGCGCCGCCGTCTGCTCCTTGGCCCGGGCCCTCGCCTATGGCGGCGATGTCTATCTGTTTGACGAGCTCGACTCCCGATCTCAAACGGCGGTGATGCGGTGGCGCGGGATAAATTCCAGCCGGCGCCACCTTTGTTCCTAATCGTAGCCACGACCGGAGCAAAGAGCAACTTCTTCCAATGTGCCGCCCGATCGAATCTCTAAACCTTTCGGGCCGATGATTTAATAAAAAACCGCCCCAAGGCGACCTTGGCCATAAACCGGCTCGCTTGGGGGCGTTCACACAGGATTTATGGAAAGATAAAGGTACAATGTTGCGCAAATGAAAAAGGTATAAAATATATTAACGGTTTGCAGTTTTCTGTTAGAATGAAGTTACCATACAAACATTCTGGAAGGAGAGACAGCAAACCATGTCTGATAAAATTGTACAGCTTAATGAGGGAAGTGGACTGTATCAAATCAGGAATTGGTTCGTGGCAGCGCAGAGGAGACGCTCAACGGCCTGCTGGATAGCCGACATGAAAAGTTGACCCAGGCAGCAGCACGGTACGAGCGCAGCGAGGAACGGCAAGGCTATCGCAGCGGCCATTACAGCCGAAACCTCACCACTACCTCCGGCGATGTTATGCTCAATGTGCCCCGCCTCAAGGGGATCAGCTTTGAAACCGCCATCATCGAGCGATATCGCCGCCGCGAGAGCAGCGTAGAAGAGCGCGCTCATCGAGATGTGTACCTGGCCGGGTTCGCCGGGTGGAGGACATTACCGGAGGCCCCCTTTGGGGCACCAAACCTCTCCACCATCAGTGAAATTGAATAAGAAAGCCTACGTCCATATCGAAGACACTTCTGGCGCAACAGGCCACCGCAGGGCGGAAAATACCCTTATGTCTAAGTGGATGGGTGCATCTATCTCAAGGCGCAATCATGGCGAATAGAATGTCGCCATTCTGTGGCAATCGCACACGAGGACGGCTACCGTGAGGTTTCCTAGGCGCCGCTGAGGGTATGAAAGAGGACAAGGCCAGCTGGACCAACTTCTTTCAGTGGCTGAAGGGGCGTGGTCTGAATGGCGTGAAGCTCATCGTGGCGACAAGTACCTGGGGATGCTGGAGGCTTCGTGAGGTATTTCCGAAGCGGCTCAGCGCTGCACGGCGTTCAGTTCACTTCTACCGCAATGTATTCTCTGTGGTACGGTGCCAAAGTCCAAGATCAAGCTGGTGGCAAAAAATGCCTTAAGGCAATCCATTCTCAAGAGAGCAAAAAAAAAAGGCTCCAGAGAGAAAAAAAAAGCGAAAGCGGTGGTGGCCGAGCTGCGGGAAATGAAGCTCAAGGGAGCCGCCAAGAAGATTGGAGAAGCCAAGCGAGACCCTGACCTATGCGGATTTCCCCATTTGAGCATTGGACACGGATTCGCACAACAATGCCATTGAACGGCTCAATCGGGAGATACGCAGGCGCACTCCGGGTGGTCGGCTGCTTTCCTGATGGGAACTCGGCACTTATGCTGGTTTGCGCCCGGCTAAGGCAGGCATGTGGCCGGCACCCAATGGGGCAACAAATACATGAATATGAAGCATCTGGAAAGAGGTGGCTAAAGACATTTTCACCGCCAGCTGACTTCATCTCTTCAGGGACTGCAAACCAATTTGCGCATAAAACTTGACACTTCCTTATGAAAAGATTGTGTGACAGCTTCAAGCGGGGCAAAAAAGACCACACTTAAGGTAAAACTGTCTTAAGTGTGGTCTACTTTTATTTATGCCACCCAGTTATATCTGAAGTCATGGCTTGGTCAACGATATGGTTAAACATACTGCTCTTATGTAGGAACACTTCGGTCGTAACTTTCCGGTAGGAAAGCAGCACCGTGACAATCTCGTTTTTGACGCTCTTTTAGCTGCGGGTCACTTGCCAGCCGACAACAAACAAATCCTTTTTCTTTGAGAGCAACGTGTTATATAACTCCTTCGCTGCCAGTTTTCTCTTCCTGTGTAAGATGCTCTTTGGTAAAAGCAGATCGAAGATTTCGAGCTCTTCTTCAGTAAGCTCTTCTTTAATATGGCGTTGTTCTTCCTTAAATAGCTGTTCCATTAATTCAAGAAGCTTTCATAGAAATCGTCATTCCGAGAACCTCCGATAGCGTACAATAAGTTGCGCAAAATGAAAAAGGTAGAGCAAAAAGAGACACGGTTTGCAGTTTTCTGTTAGAATGAAGTTACCATACAAACATTCTCGGAAGCGGAGACAGCAAACCATGTCTGATAAAATTGTACAGCTTAATGAGGAAGTAATCAAGGGTCAAACTTCAGGGAATTGGTTCGTGGCAGCGTAGAGGAGACGCTCAACGGCCTGCTGGAGGCAACATGGAAAAGTTGACCCAGGCAGCACGGTACGAGCGCAGCGAGGAACGGCTATCGCAGCGGCCATTACAGCAGCCGAAAACCCCACCACTACCTCCGGCGATGCTATGCTCAATGTGCCCCGCCTCAAGGGGATCAGCTTTTGAAAACCGCCATCATCGAGCGATATCGCCGCCGCGAGAGCAGCGTAGAAGAGGCTGCCTTTCCATCGAGATGTAAATCTTTGGCCGGGGTTGGCTCCTCGCCGGGTGGAGGACATTACCGATACTTCTTTTGGGGCAACTAAAGCGTCCCCCTCCACCATCAGTGAACTGAATAAAGAAAGCCTACGTCCAGACCGGCGACTGGCGCAACAGGCCACTGCAGGGCGGAAAATACTCCTTATGTCTATGTGGATGGCATCTATCTCAAGCGCAAGTGGCGAATAATATCAGAATGTCGCCATTCTGGTGGCAATCGCAGTCAATGAGGACGGCTACCGTGAGGTCGGGCGCCGCTGAGGGTATGAAAGAGGACAAGCCAGCTGACCAACTTCTTTCTGGTGGCTGAAGGGGCGGGTCTGAATGGCGTGAAGCTCATCGTGGGCGACAAGTGCCTGTGGATGCTGGAGGCCAGGAAGAGTATTTCCGGAAGCGAAGTACCAGCGCTGCACGGTTCACTTCTACCGCAATGTATTCTCTGTGGTGCCAAAGTCCAAGATCAAGCTGGTGGCAAAAATGCTTTTAAGGGTAATCCATTCTCAAGAGAGCAAAGGCCTCTCCAGAGAGGAGAAAAAGTGCGCGCGAAAGCGGTGGTGGCCGCCGAGCTGTGAAATGAAGCTCAAGGATACTGCCAAGAAGATTGAGGATAAGTGTTGAGGAGACCCTGACCTATGCGGATTTCCCATTTGAGCATTGGACACGGATTCGCACAAACAATGCCATTGAACGGCTCAATCGAGATACGCAGGCGCACCCGGGTGGTCGGCTGCTTTCCCGATGGAACCTCGGCACTTATGCTGGTTTGCGCCCGGCTAAAGGCATGTGGCACCCAATGGGGCAACAAAAATACACATGAATGCGAAGCATCTGGAGGGAGGTGGCCGAAGACATTTTCACCGCCAGCTGACTTCATCTCTTCTTCAGGACTGCAAACCAATTTGCGCATAAAACTTGACACTTCCGAACCTCCAGCGTTATATTCATCGATAATGTTACGGAAACGCTCAGCAAACTGCGTGCGGGTAACGTTCCGGCGTAGCATTTTTTTTAGTTTTTCTTCAATTAACTCTCTCGCAAGTGTCAGATATGGCAAGATTTTTTATTTCGAAGCTTCTTGAATTGGTTATGGAAGTTCATCAACATCGATTTTTTGATAGATCCTTCTTTGCCGGATTCATTGATAGTGTATTTACGAGCGTCCGCAGACGTTATAACGCTTTGATCAAGCAACTCGTTTATTTCTTGCTTGTGCTGACTTATCTTTTTCCGGACGATTTTACCGTCGATAATTCTTTTTAAATATAAAATGGCTTCTTTATAAATCGGAAGTCCATTTTGAAGATATCAGGACGGATCCATATAGGTTGTCCACCGTATTAAGAACGCTAAACTCATTTTTTACATCATCGTTACCAACACCAAGGTTGGCGTAGTCCTCAAAGCGGACACAGATTACGAAAAACATCGTTTTCATCCACAACAGCTTTTAGGTCCACACCGTGAGCGCGAAGCAGAATTTGCAGGTCATTTCTATACTCTCATTAAGTTGAGAGAGGAGCTGGCAATATCTTTAACCGGTACATCGTCACCGTCGCTAGCTGCGTAATCGGTGAGCAAGCCATACTTGAAAACATCCAGATAATTATGCAAGACCGCATTGCTTATTGTCGTATACACGGTTGGCACGGGCGATGGTCGTCAGAAGTGTGACCCCTTCATTGGCTTGTCAAGATATAGAGTAGACACTGACGGCGCATCAAAGCCGGTCAACCACATGGCACAGATGCAACAATTGCCAGCCAGTGGGTTATCCGGATCTTTGAAGTTATCCTTTTCAATATCAAAGCTGCTTTCATCTACTCGGTTCATTCGTTCCCGGTACGGGTTTTTTATGGAAAGACCTCAGCTAAAATTTCTTTTCCTCATCAGCATCTTCACTAATAACAACGGGCTTGACTTTACGCATATAGTCGACGATACATATTCCTTCAAGCGTAGCTGTCCTCATCAGAAGTTTGCGAAATCTGCTTGTTAAGCTTTTTGATTTCTTCCTTCCAGTAAAAGCTCACCTTATCGTACATCTTAACAGTTGTGAACTTATCTACCGAAATAACCATGCCCTTACCTCGAAAACCTCTGCGCGGGAAATGATACACGATATGTTGCGCAATAGCGTCCAGACGGTCATCGCGCTTGATGACCTCAAGTTCCTTTGCATAGTGGTTTTCAAGGCGACGCTGCTCGGCTTCTGTCAGGTTTTCTTCTTCCAAAATATCCGCAAAATCAGAATCGAGAAAATCGTTCTGCAACTCCACTTCAGGCACGCGTTTCACATAGTAAAGCGGTACGGTGGCATTGTCTTTGATGGATTCGGCAAAGTTATATTCACTGACATAATCGCCAAACCACGAATTGGTCAGTCTCTTATTGCCCAGAAGCGGTGTACCGGTAAAAGCTAAATACTGCGCATTAGGCAGACCGTTGCGCATATTTTCCGCTAAATCCTTATACTGTGTGCGATGCGCTTCATCTACAATTACAACAATATCATCACGAGTGGATAATATAGGGTACTTTTTGCCTTTGTCATAGCGGAATTTATGTATCAGAGTGAATAGAATAGGTTTATTGGTCTTTAACTCCTCACGCAATTGCTTGCTGTTGGCAGGCTGCACCTTGTCCTTATCTGTTATAAACTCTGTTCGCAGGAAGTTCTTATAAATCTGTGTATCCAGATCATCCCGGTCGGTCACTACAAGAAAAGTAAAATTACCGGTACATTTGTGCTTGATTTTGCGGGCGAGCATTACCATAGAGTAGCTCTTTCCGCTGCCTTGCGTATGCCAAAACACGCCCAGCTTGCCTTGAAGCTGTTCGCGATTAAGAAAAGCATTATAGGCGTTGTTGACGCCAAAGAATTGGTGGTTTTTTGCGATAATCTTTGTACGGCGGCGGTCGTAAAGGATAAAGTTTTCAATGTAGTCAAGCAGAATGTTCTTTTTGCATAAACCGTTAATAAAATACTCAAGGCTGATACAATTCTCACGAATCTGCTTGCGATTTGGGTTTTCTTTTTCGCTCTCTATCTTTAGCCACCCAAAGAAATATATATAATCAGCACCAAAGCTACCGAGACGAGTTTCCATGCCATTGGATAGAACGCAAATCTGATTATAGTCGAACAGGTATGGTATATCCTTCAGATAGTTTTGCAAATTGATGTCATAGGCATTTTTCACTGGTATGTTAGAATTTTTTAGCTCAATGAACACAAGAGGTAGACCATTTACAAAGAGTATCAAATCCGGTCTGCGCCAGTGTGTTTCTCCTTTAATCCACATTTGGGATGCGACATGAAAACTGTTCTTTTCAGGCTCATCAAAATTAATCAGCTTGAGGATGTTGGAGGTTTTTCTCTCGTCCTGCTGATATTCAACGGTGATGCCATTGCGGATTTTTTGGTAGTTATAGTAATTTGTCAGCATTAAATCACCGGAAACAGGCGTATGGCAAAGCTTTTCACACTCAGCCCTTATCGTTTCCTGTGGAATATCCGGGTTAATATTACAGAGGCTTTCAAACAATATGGCTGGTAGAACAACCTGCTTTTTATTCGCTCTCCCTGTGTTGTCTAGCAGCGTCTCAGGATCTTCGGTATAACAGCGCAAAACATCATAGCCCTGTGATTCTTCCAGAGCCTTTATTGCAGCCTGTTCTATCATATCTTCGGTTATGATTTTTGGCATGTTTAAAGTCCCTCCCCTGCAAATATCCTATCATACACATCTTTCAGCAAGGAATATGGGTATTCTCCACCTTTTATCATATCATCCGTTAGTTGGAAACAAGTCTTTCTGTTTGACAAGACATCCCATATCCACCATTTTGCTGATATATCTGGGAATATAATAAAAACGTTACTAAACTTTTTTGTTAAGATAAACTCCTGCTTAATTTCATTGAAAAATTGCTCTCTTTGATAATCAAGAATACAATGAGTCACAGATCCATATTCATCAGAGACCCAATTAAACATATCCAGTAGACATAGTATACACAAGTGGACATTCACCACGGAGTACCTTTTCAATGACTTAACCTTTATACTTTCTCTTATATAAGAAAATACATCTCCTTCAAGGTTGTCGGTAGCATATTTGTTATGCAT
>JAXGQJ010000007.1:0-96073 GCA_040766505.1 Clostridiales bacterium | reverse complement strand
TCGGGCGCCATGGTTTCCTCCCTTTTGCCCGGCGTTTCTTTTCCATGCCGGGGGATTGTATTCCATCAGCAGCACGGAGCCGAAAACGATCAGGCCGCCGAGGGCGACGGGAACCGTCAGCGGTTCCAGACCGAAGGCTACCGTGAGCAGGCAACCGAAAACGCTTTCCATCGAAAGGAGAATCGCCGCTTTGGCCGCCGTCGTCCGCTGTTGGCCATAGGTCTGCATAAAGAGGCAGAGGGTCGTCGGGAAAATGCCGAGATAGACCAGGGGCAAAATCCCCCGGAGCCAGGCCACCTCCGCCAAAGTGCGAACCTCGAAGAACAAAAAGGCGGCGAGGGACAGCAGCGCCACCACCAGCAACTGCACAAAGGTAAGGTGCAGCGCCTTCGTTTCCGGGGCCGCCACATTGAGATAGCAGATATGGGCGGCATAGGATATGGCGCAGAGCAACGTTAAGAAATCGCCAAAATTAAACGAGAGGGAAAACCCTTCCCCGGAGGTGAGAACCATCACGCCAAAAAGGCTGAGGGCGCAGGCGGCAATGGCTTTGACGCCGGGGAAGCGTTTGAAAACGATCCAGATGATGAAGGGCACCAGGATCACATTGGTCGAGGTGATGAAGGCGCTATTGGTGGTGAAGGTATATTGCATACCCCAGGCTTGCAGGTAAAAGCCCAAAAAGAAGAACACCCCGGCGACGCACCCTTTTTTCCAGGTTTGCCGCGGTATCGCGGCGACATGCCGGCGCAAAATCCCCAGCAGGATCAAAGTGCCCAGCGCAAAGCGAATCAAATTGATCAGGCCCGGGGTGAAACCGTATTGCAGACTATAATCCAGGGCGACAAAACCGCTGCCCCAAATCAAAGCCGTCAGCAATAGGGCCCCGTCGGCCTGGCGTTCCGGTGTGACCATCCAATGCGTTCCGTCCTTTTTCTGTTTTGTTGCTTCGGCCCCGTTCTAGAGGCGGCGGGCATAGACCTCCCGGTAAAAGCGGCGCAAGGCGGCGGCTTCCCGCCCGCCCAATGGGGCGGTTCCCCCCAGGCGTTCCGCGGCAAAAAAGGCCCGGGCATTCTTTTCCGCCACCAGCGCGGCGGCGATGGCATCGTCGCGGTCGCCGCCTACAAAGAGGGCGCCATAGCCCGGGATAAAGACCGCCTGGTTTTCCCCCAGGGCCCCGGCGATTTCGGCGGGATCCCCCTCGGCCCAGGCCATTTCGGTGCCGACGATCTGGGCAAAATCGTCGAGATAGGGCGGCAAAACCCGGCGCAAATGGGAAAAGGCCGTCAGAGCGCCGCCGGTGGCGGGAAGAACGAAGGCAATGTCGCCCCGGCGGCGGCAAAGGGCGGCGGCAAGGGCGGGGAAATTTGCCGGAACCCGGGCATCGTCCCCCAAAAGCACGGCGCCGTCCAGGGCGGGGCCGTCCAGGAGCGGGGCAAGGGCGGCGGCGGCTTCCTCCTCCATGCGGCGGGCGAAGAGAAAGGCGCTGTCCGCATCGGCGCCGCAGGCGATCGCGCCATGATGGGCCAATAGGAGGCCGCTACCGCCTTTATAGGCGGCTTTTACCGCTTCTTCCAGGGCTGCGCTGCCGGGAAAGCCATAGGCCGCCACCGGCACGGCAAGGCCCCCCCGCAAAGGCAGCGGGCGGCCCAATGCCGACCAGACCGATGCTTCCTTCTGGTGGGTGTGGATCACAAAGCCCAATTTGGGGTTATGGAGATACAAAGCCCGGTGCACCCTCCATTCCGACGAGGGGAGCCCCGGCCCGTGAACGCTTGCTTCTTCGAGATCGATGGCGACGATGTCCGCGGCTTGCAGCCCCCAATAGCGGCGGCCGCTGGGGGTAATCCAAATCCGGTTCCCCGACCGGCAACTGACATTGCCCCAGGTGCGCAGGATCAACCCCTCATCCGCCAGCCTTTTTCCCGCCGCGACCACCGCTTCCCGCTCCCGGTTCACCGCTTTTCCTCAACGAAGGTTTCCCGGTACAGAGATATGGCGGCGGTGATGATGCCGAGGGCTTCCTTTCTGCCCTTCACCTCATCGACGACGGTTTGCTTCTGTTCCAATTCCTTATAGACGGAAAAAAAGTGGGTCATCTCATCAAAGATATGGCGGGGCAGATCGTCGATTTGCCGGTAGCCATTGAAGGAAGGATCGGAAAAAGGGATCGCGATGATCTTTTCATCATAACGTCCATTGTCGACCATCGTGATGACACCGATGGGATAACAGCGCACCAGGCTCATCGGGGCGAGGGTTTCGGAACAGAGGACGAGCGTCAAAGGATCCCCATCGTCGCCGAAGGTGCGGGGGATAAAGCCATAATTGGCAGGATAATGGGTGGAAGTGAACAAAATCCGATCCACCGCGAGAAAACCGGTTTCTTTGTCAAGCTCGTATTTCACCTTGCCGGCCTTGCCGATTTCGATGGCGACGACAAAATCAGAGAGAAATGCGCGCATCGCTGATATCATGCCAGATATTCATTTATCTTTTACCTCTTTACGGTGCGTATTTAGCTTATTATGTGCAATTTATCGCCCCAAAGGCGTTCGAAAGACCGATACGCCGCCCGTTCACTCCTTAGGCGATTCACCGATCTTCGTTCTCAGCTTTTGGCTGCGATCCTGCCATACCAAGGTCAGACGGGCCCGCCAGCCAGCGCAGCTGCCGGAGATCCCGCTGAGCCCGGTGAAATAGAACGCTTATAGGTGACATCCATAAGCTCGTCATAGGAAAGAGCATAATTTTGGGGCCCCGCGGCAAGGAATTCCGGGGAAAGAGCGGTGAAGCGGCTTTCGTCCTGCAAAGGGCGATGGCACTTTCCTCCTCTCCATCCATCCGCTTGATCTTCTTCTTTTCCTCTTTCAGCATCGCGTCAGTGACGACATGGAACAAAAGCCGATCCTTTGTCACCATCATCATCCCCAGCGGATTTAATTTCAAGTTTCCAGCCCCGATTCTTCATGGGTCACGGGTAAACCCCCAGGCTCCGTTCGCTGCCGTCGAACGGAATCCGGCACTGCCAGCAATACGTCGGTATAGTTCTCCACCTCAGCGCCACAGCACAGACAGATCACATTCCGTGTCCCCCTTCCCATTGGATTGTTATAGTATACCATATCGGCGCAAAAAGGAAATAGGCCTCCCTCATATTTCGCCGCCCCGCAGTTGCAGATTCTTTTGCTGCCGCCGCCAAACATGAGACCAACGGCTCACGCCCATGGAAAAGACCGCAGACGATCGGCGCCAGCAGCGCCAGTCCATCAACAGCCATTTCCATCTTTTTCCGGATACCGGCAGGAGTAACGTCAATTTACGCGCCCAAAGCCCCTCCAGGGATTTTTGCGGGTAAACCTCAAAACCGGCACATCGCCGAGAACCGAAAGATCCGCCCGATCCTCATAGCGGAGACAATGACGATGGCAAGGTCGAGATCATAATCGGCAAGGGGCAAAAGCGGCGCCTTATCGATGCGGCCCTGGGGCGAAAAGGGGCTGGCCATGCCGCCGTCGCTGTACCAGGCCCCGTCGATGCGCACCGGGCGAAAGACCAGGGGCAGCGCGGCGGAGGCCATCAAAATCCCCCGCAGCCGCTCCCGTGAAGCGCCATGGAGCGAAAATAGGCCAGGCGGCCCTCTTCGATATGATAGGCGCAGGCAAAGACGTCTTTGCCGCTGCCCAATCGATCGGGGTCGAGGTATTCGTCGATGATATGGCCGATACCCTCCTGGGAAAAGAGGCTTCATTCTCCCGCAGAAAATCCGGCAGCTTCTGCCGCTTCCGCTGTTCATGGTAGCGCTTGAGCAAAGCGGCGCTTGTCCTCTTCGCCCCCTTCAAAAGCCGAGCGAAGGTAGCCCCCTTTCAGCATCCGCCAGCATTAACCCACGGTCGCTCATCGCAAAAAGAGCGCCGTTCAAAGCGCCGATGGAGGTGCCGGAGATCACTTTGATGGCGGGAACCAGTTCCAGATCCCAGATCGCCTGGTAAAAACCGACCTGATAGGCGCCGCGGGCGCCGCCGCCGGAGAGGACGAGGCCGATTCGATGGTCAAAGAGCAGTTTTTGCATCGCCAATCCTTCCTTTATCTTCCCTGGTTCAGCCGGTATAGCTTGACCGTGCCCCGCTTCTCCCACAGGAGATGGTAATGGCAATAGTCCTGCACCAGTAAGAATTGATTCTGTATCGGTATCCCCAGCAGCTCGCAAAGGATCATCCGGTTGACGCCGGCATGGGACACCAGCAGCAGATCGCCGCCATTTTCTTGCCGGATCGCGGCAAAGGCTTCGTTCACCCGGCGGGAAAATTGGCGAAAGGTTTCGCCGCCGGGGATTTGATAATCGGCAAAATCCGCCCCCCGGTCTTTCTTCGCCGCGTCGGGAATTTGGCGGAGATCGGCGCCCTCCCATTCCCCCAGCGCGATCTCCCGCAGGGCGGGGCATAGGGTTGCCTGTATCCCCTGGCGGGAAGCGATCGGGACCGCGGTTTCCCGGGCCCGGATGAGGTCGCTGGCAAAAACCGCCGCAAAGGGAATGTTTGCGAGATGTTCCGCCATCGCGGCGGCGGCGGCTTGGCCCTCTTTCGTCAGGCCCAGGTCATATTGGCCGATCATATAATCGCCGTTCCCCAATGCGGCCCGGTCCGGTTCGCCGTGGCGCAGCAGATAAATCCATCTTTCCTCTTCCATCCTTTACCTCCGATCTTCATTGCCGCCGAGAAGGCCCATGGCGTCGGCGCAGATGACGGCGATGTGGGCGGCTTTCGGCGCCGCTTCCCGGTCTTTTAAAATGTGACGCAGCTGGATCAAACAGGCGGGACAGGAGGTAACGGCAAGGGCGGCCCCGGTTTTGACAAGGGCCTCCCCCTTTCGATCCCCGACCTTTTTTGCCAGTTCATAATGGCTGAAGGAAAAGGAGCCGGCGGCGCCGCAGCAAACGTCATCCCCGGCCTCCCGATAGCGATAGGCCGGGGCGAGGCGTTTGATCAGTTCCCGCGGCGCTTCCCTGCCGCCGGGCAGCCATTTGAGATGGCAGGGATCGTGATAGGTCACCGGGATCTCGCCATTTTTCGCAATGGCGGCGCGAAAATCCAGCCGGTTGACAAGCAAATCGGAAAAATCCAGGGCTTTGGCGGCGATTTCCGCACCCCCGGGGCCATAATCGCCATATTCTTTCAGCGCCCCAAGGCAACTGGCGCAATCGGTGACGATGAAGTCGGCGTCGCGAAAGGCGGCGATGTTCTTTTTCGCCAGCCGCTCCGCCTCCCGGCCCGCGCCGCTGAACCGGGCGGGCATACCGCAGCAAAACTGGGCGGGAGCCGCCACCGCAACCCCCAAACTTTCCAAAACCGACCAAAGGGCTTGCCCGGTTTCGTGGAAGAATAAACTCGTCATACAGCCCATAAAATAGGCGACCTTAGGCCCCTTCCCGCCGGTGCCGCCGCGGCGAAAGGCGCTTCCCGCGCTGGCCGGCAACAGGCTTTCCGGCCCCGCGAGGCCCAAAGCCCTCCACAGACCGCCGGCCCGCAAGATCTTTTGCGCACCGCCCCGCTGGTAAAGATAGAGCAGCTTCGCGCCGATCTCCATCCGGCCCCGATGGGGCAAAAGATGGCGAAACACCCCTTTTTTTAATGGGGAGAGGTGGCCGGCGGCGGCCAGCTCCTGCCGGGCGGCGGCGATCAGCTTATGGGGTTCCACGCCATTGGGACAATTTGCGCTGCAAGCGCCGCATTGCAGGCAGAGGGAAAAGAGGCCGTCCAGCGAGGCGCCATGGCCGCCGGATTTGCTCCAGGACAATTCGCCCCGGCACACCCGATCCAGCAGCTCCATTTTACCCCGGGCCACCATGATTTCCCGGCCATCGGCCTGGTAAAGGGGGCAATAGGCCTGGCAGGTGCCGCAGCGGCTGCATTGTTTGAGGGAAGCCTTCCATTCGTCTTTCATCGTTTTGCCTTCAAAAGATTTTGCCGGGATTGAGAATATTGTTGGGGTCGACGCCTTTTTTCAGCCGCTCCATATAAGCGAGGGCCGCCGCCCCCATCTGCCGGGGCAGATATTTCTTCTTCGCGATGCCGATGCCATGTTCGCCGGAAATGGTGCCGTGATGGCTTAGAGCGATCTCGAACAGCGCGTCAAGGCCCAGGGCGACCCGCTCCATCTCTTCGGGATCCTCCCGGTTCGCCATAATATTGGGGTGCAAATTCCCATCGCCGACATGGCCGAAAACCGGCAGATGAAGCCGGTATTTCGCGGCGATCTCCTTCAATTCCTTCAGCACCGCCGGGATTTCGGAACGGGGCACCGTGATGTCCTCGGCATATTTCGCCGGCGCCAATTGGGCAATGGCGGAGGAAGCGGAACGCCGGGCCAGCCAGCGCTCCCGGGCCGCCGCGTCGGCAGATTCGGCTACCGCCCCCATCTCCCAGGCCAGCGCCGTGACCTTCGCCATCTCCTCCGCCGCCTGTGCCGGAGAACCGTCGCACTCCACCAGCAAAATCGCATTGGCATGCAGCAGCAGCGGCTTCGTTTTCCACGCAGGCGATGATCAGATCGTCCATCAGTTCCAATGTCGAGGGACGATGCCCTTTATCACCGCAGCGCAAGTTTCCGCCGCCAAATCGAGATCGTCATAGACCAGCAGCGCCGTTTCGGTGGCCGCCGGTTTCCGAATCAGCGCAAGGTGATTTCGGTGATCACAACAAGGTCACCCTCGCTGGCCGCCATCAGCCCAGTCAGGTGGTAGCCCCGCCATTCTTGATCGTTGCAGCCGCGCCAGTGCAGAGAACTTCCCGGTGGGGGCGACAATTCAGCCCCAGCACGCAATCGGCAGTAACGCCGTATTTGAAAACACGAGGGCCGCCAGCGGCTACCGTGCGCCAAAGTGCGAACGCAAACTGGCAGGATCGGCGGATAGAAAAGCCCTTTTCTTCCACGGCCCGGTGCAGCCGTTCCGGTAACCACCCCCGGCTCCACCACCGCGAACAAATCCGCTTCGTCGATGGCAAGGATGCGATTCATCCGGGTGAGGGCGAGAACAATGCCGCCGGCGGCATGGCGCCGCCGGAAAGGCCAGTGCCCGCCCCCGGGGATAGACGAACGCCAGTTCTCATTCGCCAGCGCAAAACGGCGGCGATTTCCCCGGCGCTGTGCGGGAACAATACGAGTTCCGGACGCCGCGATAAAAAGTACGTCACTTAAGAATAGCAGAGCCGCTCCTTATCGGCAATCAAAGCGTTTCCCTGCCAACAATCTCGATAAAGCGCACCATTCGTTTTCCATTAGAACCTCCAGGTTTTTATCATAACAAATTGATTTTGCCTGTCAATCAATAGAATGGGACTTGCTTAGGCTTTGCCTGTAAACCCCGGGCCGGCAGCTTGAGGTATGAAACAGCCAAACGCAGGGCCCGGCCTTCGAACAGCCGCCGCTGCCACACAATAACCGTTGCCCTTTTGCATTCCTTATACGGGTTTTGGGTTTTCTATGAACGTTTATAAGAAGGAATGAGCAAAATGGAGTATTTCGAAATGCCGGGCGCCGCAATACCGACCGCGCCTTGGCCTTGGCCGCGACCCGCGGCAGGAACTGGGCATTCGCCGCATCGTCGTCGCTTCCACCACCGGGGCCACCGCGGAAAAGCTGCTGGAGTTCGGGCTTTGAGATCAGCGTCGTCACCCATCAGGCGGGCTATAAGGAACCGGGAACGCAGGAATTCGGCGGAAACACGAAGAAAATTGGAGCCGCCGGTATGCGGCTGCTCACCGCCACCCATCTTTTCGCCGGTGTGGATCGGGCGATCAATTTCATGTCCCAAGGCCTTTATCGGCGGAGCTGATGGCCCATACCCTGCGTATGCTGGGGCAAGGCATAAGTTGCCATTGAGGTGGCCGCACATGGCCATGGACGCCGGCCATCTGGAAGCCGGTGAAGGGGCGATCGCCATCGGCGGCAGCGGCCGCGGCGCCGATACCGCCATCGTCCTCGGCCACGCCCATTCCCAGCACATCTTCGCCACGGATGCGGGAAATTCTCTGTATGCCCCGGGGCCGCAGGGCAACGGAACGATGAGGGGAGCCTGCTTCCGGTGGCGCTGGGCAAGCGACCCGGCGATCTGCTGCTGAAAAACGCCCGCATCGTCAATGTCTATAGCGGCGAGGTGGAGAACGGCGATGTTTTAGTCGCCGCGGGGCTGATCGCCGCCGTCGGCGCCACCGGCGATTTGGAACCGGCGGCAAAACCTGGATTTGGATGGGGCTTATCTGCTGCCGGGGCTGATCGACGCCCATGTCCATATCGAAGCGACCACCTGCACCCCGCCGCCTTCAGGGCGGTGGCTTCGGGTTGGGGCACCACCAATGCCGTCGTCGCCGATCCCCAGCAAGTCGCCAATGTACTGGGGATGGAGTCTGCGCTATATCGCCGCGGCCAGCCGCCGAAGCGACGCCGCTGGAGATCTTTCATGGCCCCGTCGGCGGTACCCGCCACGGATATGGAAACAGCGGCGGCGGCGATCTCCGCCATGGACATCCGCCACTTGCTGCAGGAGGTTCCCGGCTTTTACGGGCCTCGGCGAGATGATGAGAACACCCCGGCGTGCTGCTGGAGGATGAGGAAACCTGGGCCAAGATCGCCGCCGCCACGGAGCTGGGCCGCCCCATCGACGGGCGTGCCGAGCCTTTCCGGCCGGGAATTGAACGGCTATCTGCTGGCGGGGATCTCCAGCGGGCCTGAAGCTTCCACCTTACCGGAGGCGAAGAGGAGAATTGCGCCGCGGCCGCTTTTCCTGCTGATCCAGGAAGGCTCGGCGGCGAAGTCTAGACTCTCTTGCCCCTGGTGAACGGCCAAGAGCCGGATCCGTTTCGCCTTCTGTGCCGACGATGCTCAATGGCCACGACCTGACCCGGGGCGGCGATGTGCTGCCGATCCTCAAAAAGCGGTGGCTCTGGGTTTGGATCCGGTGCAGGCGGTGCAGTTGGCCACCTTGGACGCCAGCCACTATCCGCCGTTTGGGGGCCATCGCCCGAAACGAGCGGATTTCCTGCTCGTCGAAATTTGCGGGACTTTCCCGTTCTCGCCGTCTACAAGGCCGGCCAAAAGGTCGCCATTGGCGGCGCGGCGACAACCGGGGCGCCGGAAGCCGTCGGCGACCTGCGCGCCTGCGACGTGGCAAGCCTGGCCGCTTTCGGAGCGGAAGAAGCGCCATGTCCGGGTGATCCGGGCCACGCCGATTCCCTCTTCACCGAGGAAGCCCGCTATCGCTGGCAGGAGGGCGAAAGGAATCGCCGGAGATCCAAAAGGTGCTGGTGCTGGCGCAGCACCAAAAACGACAACCATTGCTTCGGCCTGGTGATTCCCTCCGGGAGGGGGCCATCGCTTCCACCGTCGCCCACGACAGCCATCCGCTGATCGCCATCGGCAATGAGGTCGCGGAGATGGCCCATGCCGCCAAGGTGCTGGCGGCCCAGGGCGGCGGCATGGTGGCGGTGCGGCGGGGTGAAATCCTTGCCAATTTGCCGCTGCCGGTGGCGGGGCTGATGACCGGCGGCGACCCCGAGCAAACGGCGGCGAAAAATGGCGCTGCTGCGGGCGGCAAAGGCCTTGGGCTGCACTTTGCTATCCCCTTTTATGACCCTGTCCTTTCTCGCTTTGCCGGTATTCCCCGCCTGAAAATCACCGACCGGGGCCTCGTAGATGTGGAAGAATTTGCGCTGCCCCGCTGTTTTTGATTGACCGGGCTTTTCTTACAAAATTGTGCGTACTTTACAGCCTTATGGATTTTGCCTATAGTGGATATTGACACCTATTTGGTAATATCTAAGTGTGCCGATGAAATGGGGCGGAAAGCGAGCGTCGTCGGTGCCGCATCCATTTCGTCAGTAGTTGCCCTAAATAAGGAGGTACCGCTATGCAAATGCTCATCAATGGGAAAGAGCCCAGCAGCGTGGCGCGACGATGGACGTACTGAACCCGGTAACCGTGAATTGCTGGACACGAGCCACGCCACCAACAAGGAAGACGTGGAAGGCAAGCCGCCCAACGCCGTCAAAGGACGAAGAATGGGCCGCCTATTCCCCGCACCGGAGGGGCGATTCTGAAAAAGTTGTCGCCAAACTGACGGAAAACCATGAGCCGGCCACCAGCACCGGAAACCGGCAAGGTCTACGCCGAATCCTATCAGGAAATCGGCAATGCAGATTCGGCCGACGGCTTTATCGAAAAATCCCGCCATCATTATGATTCGATCATCCCCGCCGGCGCGAACCGGGCCAGGAACGCCGTCCAGATGGTAGTGCAGGAACCCGTGGCGTCGTCGCCTGCATCTCGTGCCGTTGCTTCCCCGTGGTATCTTCGCCAGAAAGCGCCGCCGGCATTGGTGGCGGGAAATGCCGCCTGAAGTAAAACCGGCGGCGGACACCCCCTCACCGATCAAAATCTGTGAAATGATCGCCGCCGCCGGTCTTCCCGACGGCGTAATCGGAAATCGTAATAACTGGAGTTCCGGCGCGGGAAATCAGCGATTAGCTCCGTGGACAGCCCGGACATCGACCTGATCAAAGCCCTCACCGGCAGCACCGAGGTGGGGGTGCATCGCCGAACGGGCCGCCAGAATTTGACCCGCTGCACTGGAACTGGGGAGAAACGATGCCTTCATCCTGATGGAGGATGGCGACATCGACCTTGCCGTATGCAGGAGACCCTCACCGCCCGGATGCGCAATGCCGGGCAGATTGCCACGCCAGCAAACGCTTCTTCGTGCAAATGCCGTCAGAACCCTTCGCGACAAACTGGCAAATAAAAGTGCCGTAAACCAATCCCCTCATCCCCGAAACAAAAATCGGCTGCCTGATCAATGAAAAGTGACCAAAAGCCGTCGGAAGAACAGGTCGACGGCAGTGGCCCAGGCGCGAAAATCGTCGGCAAGCGCCACGGCGCTTCCTATGAGCCGACGATCCTGACCAGCGTTACCGGCGACGCCAGACCATCGCCGAATCTGGAAGTTTCGGCCCCGTGGTGCCGATCATCGCCCACCCCGATACGCTGGAAGAGGCCGTCGCCCTCGCCAACAATTCCATCTATGGGCCTCTCCTCGGCGATCATCACCGGCAATATGCAGAATGTGGCCTATGCGTGCAAGCATCTGGATGCAGTGGCGTCGTCGTCAATGGCAGCGATTTCCGGGCTTTGGAAACTCCCTTCGGCGGCCATAAGATGAGCGGCATCGGCAATGAGGGCATCATGGTCACGCTGGATGAATTCACGGATCCAAGACCGTCGTGCTGAAAAATATCCTCGCCTAAAGCCGCCACGATAGTACTCAGTATGGGCTTGCACTTCGTCGAGCAGTTCGTTCAACAGCGGCAATAGAGTCCGGCCAGCTCGGTAACGGAATATTCCACCGAGGCGGCACCGGCCATAGGATTTTCTGGCGATGATGCCATCTGTTCAGCTCACCAGCACCAGCGTAATACCCGGTGGCTGACGGCGCCGTCGAGACAGCGTTTCAGCTCCCCATAACGCAATGTCCCTTTTGCCGAGATGATAGACGATGGCGGACTTCCATTTCCCGCCGATGATCGACAGCGTCAGTTCACTTTTTACAGCAGAATTCCCCACCATGACGATTTTTAAGATGTTCTCTCAGTTCTTCCTCCAAAGCGAAACCCTCCTTTTGCGGGCCGGGAAATTTTAAAGGGCTAAATTATCCTCATCTAAGGATAATTTAGCCCTTTCGCGCATTTTGTCAAGGAAAACCCATAGCAGGTTGTACCGGAATTTTCACCCGCCGGGACGATGATTTCCACCTTGTATATTTTTAAAAGCTCAACCATGCCAATCCCAAAAAGGCATCAAATTTATTGCCCAAAGGCACATAGACAGCATCGCTTCATATTGCGCCTGCATCTGCCTTTTCAGCTTTGGCCATGGAAGCGCCTTCCCGGTAGTACGCTTCCCTCTTTTGCCAAAACCCTTCCTCGGTGTCGCCGAGATAGCGGAGCAGCGCCGACGAATAGGCCAGTTCGCTTCGCTTTGATAGATAGCCTTCGTGCCGCGGCATCCGCCGCGATCTCCGCTTCGGAAACCGAAAGCCCCCCTTTCCTTCCCGCCGCCGCAGCTCATTGACGACGATTTTCTCGATGATCTCCTTCTCCGTCGGAACGGGGAGGTTCACATGGGACAGGCCAAATGTTTTCCAACTTTATCAACGCTCAAAATCGTCGCAGTAAAAATCGGCACCGTCGATGGGCGATCGGTACGGCCTGGCGCGCTTCTTCCTCCCCGGAACCGCAGCCCGCCGCAAGAGAAGAGCAAAAACAGAATAGACGTCTCCTTTTCGCATGAACATTCTCCCCGGAGATAATTATATTTTAGTGCGATATATATTAAGAGTGTATTTTTCGTAAAAAACCAACGGTTTCTCCATGATTTTCACAAAGAACTTTAAGAGTTGCGCCGTAGGGTGGGATTCAGGGCAGCCGCAGCACCGCCTCGCCGTGACAAAGGCACAGCAGTGAAGCCCTCTTCCGGTTCTTTTCGTTCTTTTCCGGCCCAAAGGGAACCTTCCCGGCAGCGAATCCAGCGGATCAAGCGCGCGTACTGACCGGCAAGAGGCGGTGAACAAAAAGCCCGCTCTTCCGCACCGTAGCTTCGGATCCAGTACGGTTGCCGAAACAGCGGGAGCAGCCGTTCATTCCGTTAATAATGCCACAATCGCCTTTCGTATCTTTTCCTCCGGCGAAATAAAGCGATCGCGGCGGGTAGAATCGCCCTGTTGATCTCAGGCCTTTTGGGCCGCTTCATAGCCGAGGCGAAGCCCTTCAAGTTAGCAGCAGAAATTTCGGCGGCACCAGTACATCGTCGGTCTTTTCACCTTCCGCCAAGTCGAAATTTTTAAAGGCCGGCCCAAGCCCCCAGCAGCACCATATTGACGGCCTTTTGTTCCAGCGAGAGCGAGGCCGGAAGCGTTAGCAGCCGGTGGCGGATGCCCCGTTCTTGCAAAAAGGCATCGATATGCGGGGATATTGCGCCGCGCCGATGACGACAGGCATTGGGTCGATGGTCTGGTCATTGACGATCAGGCAGCCCCCTCCTTCAGATAGGGAAGAACCCGGATCCTTATCCAGCTTTTCAAAGGCCGAATATAATCGCTCTCCCCAAAGCAATGATCGGCGAACAAACCTTGTACGAAGCGCACCTGGGTGACGACATTGCCGCCGCGCTGGGACATGCCGTGGATTTCCGATACCTTGACGTCATATTCCCGGGCGATCAAAAGCTGGGACAGAACCCGGCTGGCCAGGATCGTCCCCTGACGCCGACGCCGGCGATCAAAACATTCGTCGTCTCCATCATGCATTCCCCTCCACGATGACCCCGTGGGGGCAAATGGCGGCGCAGAGGCCGCAGCCGACGCATTGGGCCGCATTGATATAGGGGGCCGCATCGGTTTTGACGATGGCGGGGCAACCGATCTTCAAACAGCGCTTGCAGCGCAGGCAGCGTTCGTCCTCGATATAATAGGGCTCCTGTTTGCTTTTGTCCAGCAAAGCGCAGGGGCGGCGGCAGATGATCACCGAGGGCTCTTTTGCCGCCAGTTCCTCCTTCAGCATCTCCTCCAAAGCGTTCACATCGAAGGGATCGACAATGCGGATCCGCTCCACGCCGCAGCCTTTAACCAGCAATTCCAGGGAGAGGGCTTTCGTCGCCTCGCCATTGACCCGCTTGCCGGTGGTGGGATTTTCCTGGTGGCCGGTCATTGCGGTGATGCGATTGTCAAAATCAGCGTGGTGGTGGAGGCCGCCATTGTAGACCGTATCGATCAGCGGCGTGATGCCGGAATGAACAGTGGAATCCCCAGCACCGCCACGGTTTTGGCGGCGAAATCTCCCAGGCCTTTTCCGCTCCCAGGGCCATGCCGATGCTGGCCCCCAGCCACAGATCGTGGTGTCGATGGCGGGAAAGCGGCGGCAGGCGGCCAGGGTATAGCAGCCAATGTCGCCCATGACGCGGAGCTTCAAGCGCCGCAGCACATAAAAGACCGCCCGGTAGAGCAACCCGGCATGAGCACCGGCGGCCGGCCCGGCACCGGCCCCTCGCGAAGCAAAGCGGCTTCCTTTTCCCCCAGCACCTTTGCGGCGATCTCCGGGAAAATCTCCCTTCCATCGGGAACAGTTCTTTGCCGATCACGGGGATACCAGAATACGGCAATACTCTTCAATGAAAGGATCGATTCCTCGATGACGAAGACCCGTTTCACCTTTTAGGCGAAAGCCAACGGCGCTTCCTTCGGCAGCGGATGGGTCATCCCCAATTTGAATACGGAAGCCTGGGGCAGCGCCTCCTTCACATATTGATAGACGATGCCGGAAGCGATGACGCCGATTTCCGCCTTTTCTTCATCGGCCAGTTCCGCCCGGTTGATTGCGGCGCTTTCGCCGTAAGCCCGCAGTTTTTCCAGCCGCCGTTCGGCGATGGCATGGCGGGGCCGGGCATGGGCCGGGATCATCACGAATTTCGCCGGATCCTTCTCATAGGCTTTTAACTCCACATCCTCCCGTTCCCCCAAAGCCACCAGGGACTGGGAATGGGACACCCGGGTGGTCAGCCTAAGCAGCACCGGGGTATCGAAGGTTTCGCTCAGCTCGAAGGCCAGCTTTGTGAAGGCCAGGGCCTCGGCGCTGTCGGCGGGTTCCAATACCGGAATTTTCGCCAGGCGGCCATATTGCCGGTTGTCCTGCTCATTTTGGGAGCTGTGCATCCCCGGATCGTCGGCGGTGACGAGAACCAGGCCGCCCCGGACGCCGGTGAAAGCCACCGTCAGCAATGGATCCGCCGCCACATTGACGCCGACATGCTTCATGCAGGCCAAGGCCCGCGCCCCAGCGACGGAAGCGCCGATGGCCACCTCCAGCGCCACCTTTTCATTGGGGGCCCATTCGGCATAGAGTTCTTTATATTTGGCGGCATTCTCCGTAATTTCCGTGCTGGGGGTGCCGGGATAGGCGGCGACCACCCGGACGCCGGCTTCCCAAGCGCCCCTGGCGACGGCTTCATTCCCCGTCATTAAAACGTTCATAAGATCCCTTCCCATTTCGCTTGACGCGCTTTATTCTTTCTCTCTTAAATCGTTGACCCGCTTGGCCTTCCCTGGCGACCGTTCGAAGGTATGGGGTTCCACCAGGCGGACTTTCACATGAATGGACAGCACATTGTGAAGCTTGGCGACGATGGAGCGCTCCAGATTTTCCAGCTCGCTGAATTTTTCCAGCAGCGAACCGTCCCGCAATTCCACCATCACTTCGAGGCTGTCGAGATAATTTTTGCGGTAGACATTGATCTGATAATCGGGGCCGATGCCGTCGACGCTCAGCAACACCTCCTCAATCTGAGAGGGGAAAACATTGACGCCGCGGATGATCATCATATCGTCGGTACGGCCGGTCACCCGTTCCATTCTGGCATTGGTGCGGCCGCAGGCGCAAGGTTCCTGGATGATCCGGGAAATGTCCTTGCTGCGGTAGCGGACGACGGGGCAAGCGTCCCGGTTTAAAGAGGTGAAAACGAGTTCCCCCTTCTCGCCCGGGGGCAATACCTCCCCGGTATGGGGGTCGATCGTTTCCACCAGCACCTGATCCTCGGCGATGTGATGGCCGACGGCATAGACGCATTCCCCGGAAACGCCGGGCCCCATCACTTCACTGAAACCGTAATTGTCGGTGGCCAGGATGGCAAGGCGCTTTTCAATCTCCTTCCGCATCCCTTCGCTCCAGGGCTCGCCGCCGAAAAGGCCGACCTGAGCTTCATCTTCTCCATATCGAGGGCCGAGTTTTTCTGCCACTTCGCCGATATAGAGGGAATAGGAGGGGTGGAAATCAATGTGGTGGTGCCGAAATCCTGCATGATCATCAATTGCTTTTCCGTATTGCCGCCGGAAATGGGAATCACCGTGGCTCCCAGCCGCTCAGGCCATAGTGGAGGCCGAAACCCCCGGTAAAAAGGCCATAGCTGAAACAGATTTGCGCCGTATCGTATTTCGTTACCCCGGCGGCGGAAGCCATCCGGGCGACGCAATCGGTCCAGGCTTCCATATCATAGGCGGTATAGCCGACGACGATGGGCTTCCTCGTGCCGGAAGAAGCGTGAAGCCGGACAATGTCCTTTTTCGGAACGGCAAAGAGGCCGAAAGGATAATTGTCCCTAAGATCGGCCTTGGTGGTGAAGGGAAATTTCGCCAGGTCTTTCAGGCTTTTACAGTCCGACGGTTTTACCCCCGCCCGTAAAACTTTTTTACCACCTGTTGCGGGAATTTTGTCGTATACCCGTTGGAGGAGCTGGCTAGCCGCTCGAGTACGGGACGTTCATTTTGTTCAGGTCATACATTCAAATTCGGGAGCGCCATATCATCTTCATCATCTCGCTTTGCTCCTTTTTCCCGGCGCAGCCGCGTTCCTGCGGTTCAGGCAATGGTTGAATGGGCCGGCAGGCGGACCGCCCGGCCCGCTCCAAAAAATAGAAAAACCAAGCCCTAAATTTTCATTTCCGGCCCGGCCCGCGAGATGGCGGAAAATCGCTGCACCGCCGCGATGCGTTGACCAAACGGCCGGATTCCGGGTTTCGCCGGGCGGCGTCGGGCGTTTCGCTTTCCCCCCGCTTTATCCGCCGGCTGCTCGAAAAAGAGCGGCGGCGCGCAAACAGAAAGCCAAATCGCCATTTCCCACCATCCTTCCATCCTACGAAACGGTTCCATGCGACGCGGTACACAGTTACCTACAGTATCGCCTTATAGAGAACCCGGCCTCTTTTGTCCAGCCCCAAATTTTTTGCAGCCCCTCCCCAACCCCGCTGCCAAGAAACGGCCGACAGATGTTTACATGGAAAGGACGGAGAAAACGCTCTCAAACCTAAGCTTCCTCTGCGCAGCGACCTTGGACGATCCGCAAAAGGATTCAGGAAAAGGATACGGCAACCGTTACATGGAACGCGGCGTCGAAAAAATTATTGTATAGCAGGGGATCGTCTAAAAGGGGGCCGAGTACGCTTTCAGGCATCTCAATCTGTAGCGCCGTAGGCTGATCGGCTTCTTGACTTTGCCCTGCAAGCCGAACGCTCTGTCCTTTTCGCCATTTCAGTAACCCCACGCAGCGGAAAATCATATGATGTGAGGAATACAAAAAAGGAGTTGGAAACTGATATGTACAATCGCAACCGAAAGGATGGGGACGAACCGACAATAAGCGCCTATCCTTGCCACACACTTACTACCCACCACCGGCGGCGACGGATTTTGGCCCCATCCCTTCATCGTCGACATCAACAAAGCCACGCTGGAAAACCCTTATTTCACGCCGCACTGTGGACCGGCTGCCGCTTTCAGCTCACCTAATGCGCCTGGAAATTGGGGAAGACATCGGCTTGGAAATGCACCCCGACGTCGACCAGTTCCTGCGCATCGGGCGGGCAAGGGCATCAATCGAAATGGGAAAACGCAGAAACTGCACCACCCTGCGGCAGCTCGTTTCGACGACACCGCCATCATCATACCCGCCGGTACCTGGCACAATCTGACCAATGTCGGCGAAGGGCCCCTCAAACTGTACTCCCTTTACGCGCCGCGGAGCACCCTGGGGCGGTTTCCGGAGACGAAAGCCGACGCCGAAGCCGCGGAATAAAGCGCCGGCGATTTCTTTCAGGCGCTGGCCTGCGACTGGGAATGGGCGGGAGAAATCGGCTTCCTGGCAACGGAGGAAGCGGTGCGGGAAAAAATCGGCCCTCCCTCTCAGCGGCTGGCAAATGAAACGGCCAGCCAATATCTTTATGCGTTCCGCGCCGACCTTACCTTGCTGCCGGCGGCGGGATATGGGCAAGATTTGGCGTGGAACCAAAGAACGCGGCGGCCTATCAAGCGGACATTTTCTTTTTGAAGGAAAGCTGTTTTCACTTGGCATAACAGCCCAAAAACAGCCGTAACACGCGGCGCTGGAAACGCAAAAACCCCGGCGGAGCGGCGGCGGCGGCCATGCTCCGCCGGGGTTTTTCACGGCGGCGGGAAAGGGTTCAATCCAACAGCGCTTTGAGGGCGTTCCCGTCCCGCCGCGATCGCTTCCCTGGCCCGTTCGAAGGCGGGGCCGCCCTGAACTTTTGCGGCGGGCCAGGCTGTTTCGATTTGGATGAAGGTGAAAATGTCCTCGTCGAAAGCGGGAGAAGCGCCGCCAATCCGCCAGGGTCAGATCGGCCAGGCGCTTCCCCTCTCCTTCACAGTGGAGGACGATGGCGCCGACGACCCGATATGGTACTCCCGGAAGGGCACCTTGGCGGCGAGATAATCGGCGGCGTCGGTGGCGACAGTAAAGCCCGTTCCTTGCTCAGCCCGCATCCGCTCTTTGTTCACCTTCGTCGCCACCATCGGCCGGAAGATGGCGGGCATTGCTTCACGGTGTCTACGGCGTCAAAAAGGCCCTCCTTATCCTCCTGCATGTCCTTATTGTAAGCGAGGGGCAGGCCCTTCATCACACCGTCAGTAGCGCCATCAAATCGCCGTACACCCGGCCGGTTTGCCCGAACCAATTCCGCCACATCGGGATTTTTTTCTGCGGCATGATCGAGGCGGTGCTGTAGCCGTCGTCCAGGCCGAGAAAGCCGAATTCGCCGGAGGACCAGACGATGATCTCCTCGGAAAAACGGGACAGATGCATCATCAAAATGGCGGCGGCGAGGACAGCGCGAAGTCGCGATCCGCCAGCGTCAAGGCTATTGGCGCTGACGGCGCCGAAGCCCAGATCTTCTTTGACCATCTCCCGGTCGAGGGGGAAAACGGTGCCGGCCAGGGCCCCGGCCCCCAGCGGCAGCACATTCATGCGCCGGGCGGCGTCCCGGAAGCGGCCCATATCCCGCAGCAGCATTTCCAAAATAGGCCAACAGATGATGGCCGAAGGAAACCGGCTGGGCATGCAGGTGGGTATGGCCGGGCGCTGATCGTTTCCGCGTGTTCCGCCGCGAGATCGAGCAGCGTTTCGGCGAGGGCCGCGCCAGCGCCTGGATTTCCCCGATCTCCCGCCGCAGATAGAGCCGGATGTCGAGGGCCACCTGGTCATTGCGGCTGCGGGCGGTATGGAGCTTTTTCCCCGCTGCGCCGATTTTTCGATCAGCAGGGTTTCGATGTTCATATGAATGTCCTCGGCGGCGGCGTCGAATTCCACCCGCCCAGCGATTTCCGCCAGAATCTCCCGTAGCCCGGCGCGGATCATACAGCATCCTCCTCGGGAATCACGCCGGTTTCCCAGCATGGCGACGTGGGCCAGGGAACCCTCGATGTCCTCCCGGTACAATCTCCGGTCGAAACGGATAGGAGGAATGAAAATCGTCCATCCTCCGATCGCTGTTTTTAGCAAAGCGGCCGCCCCAAAGTTTCATAGCTTCCTCCCGAACGCCTTTTTTTCCCCTTCATTATACGCCAAAACCCGCCCAAAACACAAGGGAAAAAGGAAGGCCCGGCGCTTTCAAAAAACTGCGCCGCCCTTCCTTCCCCGGCCATACGGATTTTTATGCTTGAAGCGCGAGGGCCTTAATGCTCATAATCCTCAAGATTATAGTCGTCGGGGTCGCCATCCATCCGCGACATAATTTTGAAATATGCGGATTTCTTCATCGCTCATAAAAAAGGTTGCCTTGATCTCATCGTCGCTCATCTTCGCTATGAACATTACGCTGCCGGTATAGTCTCTCCGCGCGGATTCCACCGTCACCCCGCTTGGATGTAGCCGTTTTATCCAGCCATTTTTCAAATTCCGCATCGGCTTAAATCATACAGGGCCGCGGTGCCTTCCGGCCCGTTCATTTCAAATGCCCATTCCCCGAAATAGTACTCGCCATTCTCATCCAAATCACGCCGGTTTTCCCCAGCTTGGCGACGTGGGCCAGGGAACCCTCGATGTCCTCCCGGTACAATCTCCGGTCGAAACGGATGGAGGAATGAAAATCGTCCATCCTCCGATCGCTGTTTTTGGCAAAGCGGCCGCCCCAAAGTTTCATAGCTTCCTCCCGAACACTTTTTTCCCCTTCATTATACGCCAAAACCCGCCCAAAACACAAGGGAAAAGGAAGGCCCGGCGCTTTCAAAAAACTGCGCCGCCCTTCCTTCCCCCGGCCATACGGATTTTTATGCTTGAAGCGCAAGGGCCTTAATGCTCATAATCCTCAAGATTATAGTCGTCGGGGTCGCCAAATACATCCGCGACATAGTCCCGAAATATGCGGATTTCTTCATCGCTCATAAAAAAGGTTGCCTTGATCTCATCGTCGCTCATCTTCGCTATGAACATTACGCTGCCGGTATAGTCTCTCCGCGCGGATTCCACCGTCACCCCCGCTTGGATGTAGCCGTTTTTATCCAGCCATTTTTCAAATTCCGCATCGCTTAAATCATACAGGGCCGCGGTGCCTTCCGGCCCGTTCATTTCAAATGCCCATTCCCCGAAATAGTACTCGCCATTCTCATCCAAATAGGATTTGTCCTCATCAGAAGGCTTGCTCCGGTTACAACCGGCAAAACACAATACCGCAACAGCCAGTAAAAGCGCGACAAAAACGGTTTTCTTTTTCATCAATACATCCTCCTTTGTCGAAACGGTAAATAAAGATTGCCAAATTTTAGCGGATGGGGTATACTGTTGGCGAGAGAAGTAAGAAGTACGGCATCCGCCGGTGTTAGACCACCGACGGACTGCGAGGTGTCCACACACCTACACAATGGCCATCCGGCCACACCGTACCGTTCCTCATTATAACTCATCTTGTGATTTTTCACAAGGGGGGTTTCCACTGAGAGCGGCGGCGGAACCGGTTGCGTTGTTTGTGTGTATTCAGATCGCGAGATTTGACGCTGTGTGTGGGGCAACCCAGGCACAGCGTTTTTGCTTCTCTCGACATGGAAACCGGGGCGCGGGCGCGGGCGTATATTTCTCATACCGGCCACCAACCCGTCCGCGGCCTCTCGCCACCGGTTCCCCAAGGAGGGCAAAATGGAACGGAAACAGCAAGACCCCATCCTCACGGATTATGAAAGCGCCGCCGACCGACTGGAGCATCTCTTTCGCCGGGAAGCGCTGGCTTTCTGGCCCGCCTATCAAGCCGCCCATCCGCTGCCTAAGCGGGAAAACCCCTCGGCCAAAGCCGCCAAAGAGGATGGGCAACCCGATGAGGGGGCCCTGCTCGCCTATATGCAGGAAGCCTTTCTCACCGGCTATACCCTGGGAAAATGGGAATGGCTGCACAGCCGCCGCGGCATTGAAACCCTGACACAGCCCCGCATCCCTGTCCCCTCCCCGGCTACCGTCGACATCCGGCCGGAAAGCCCGCCCTCCGTCCCCCCGGAATTTTGCCGCGACGGGGAAGCGCCGCCCCACCCCCCAAAATCCAGACGGTAAACGATAAAACCCCGCCACCATCCCAAAACGCTGCCCCAGATAAAGATATCCGCCCTCCACCCGCAATCTCTGTTTCAAAACGCGCAATCGCGCCATTACGATCAAAAGGCCGGCTTCATGTCTCCGCAGACGCACACAAAGCCCGACCTTTTTATTATCCCATATACCCCAAGCCGGAAAAACACCCCTAGCGCCAGTCCCGACGTGTGCTCAGACGTACATGAGGGTCTGGCCTTTTGGTGACAACGACGTTATCGGGTATCTATCGGAAGCCTGGCAGGCACAGCATCGCGGCTTAGCGCTAGGCGCGGCCAAGGGGCCGGGGCCGAACAATACTTACAGGTATGTGAGGATCCGGCCCCTTGGCCGCAACGACGCGATCAGCCGCGAGGCGAAGCCCGGGCAGGCTTTCGAGAGATGCCCGAGAGCTAGGCGGAACCACAGGGCCGGGGCCGAACAATACTTACAGGTATGTGAGGATCCGGCCCTGTGGTGACAACGACGTTATCGGGTATCTATCGGAAGCCTGGGGGTGCGGTGGATGATGCCGCGGCTCCCATCTATGATCACCTCTTCCCCGTCCACCAAAGTCCCGACGATGCCGTCGATGCCGAAAACGGCGGGGATGCCGTATTCCCTGGCGATGATCGCCGCGTGGGAAACGGCGCTGCCATATTCCACCACCAGGCCGCCGATGAAGGAGAACACCGGCGTCCAGGAAGGATTTGTATATTCCGCCACCATGATATCGCCGGGCTCCAGCCGGTGGAATTCCTGGGGGCTCTTGATGATCCGGCAGGGGCCTTGCACCAGGCCGCCGGAAGCCGCCACACCCCGGATCACATCGCCATAGCTGAGCCGATCCCCGGATTTCCGGCTCAACCAGCGCCGTTCCCGCCGCTTCTGCCGGGCCTTCCGGTCGGCAATGGTTTCCGCCAGCTCCAAACGGCTGATCTTCTGCATGCTATGGAGATTGAAAATGATGTCTTTGATTTCAAAATAGGTGAAATAGACGATGTCTTTGCCGTCGTCCAACAGGCCTTTCTTTTCCAGCCGGTCGCCAATTTGCAGGAAGAGGGAGGAAAAGACCGTCATCGCCCGGGTGAGATAGAAATGGCTGTTTTCTCGGAAGGCATTGTAGCGCCGGGCGTCCCGAATTTTCGCCGCCAAACGGCGATCCTGCTTGAGGCGTTGCCGGATCGCTTCCCGGGCCGGTTCCTTTTCCGGCGCCGTTCCGGCCGTATCGGCTTTGAGCAGGCCGCGAATCATGCCCCAAACCACCGCCGGCTCGTCCCGCCAAAGGGCGGCGGCGAGGCCCCCCAGGCCCTGGCTGATTTCCCGGTCGCCATATTTCGCCATAAAAGCGTGGTAGCGGCCGAGGAACGGGTGATCCCCCAGGCTTTCCCGAAACACCTCTTCGATTCGGAGCAGGTCGCCGCCGAGGAGGATTTTGGCGAGGTGCGGATCCTCTCCCGCTTCAATGGCGAGGCGGCGCAATGCGTCGTTCAGTTCCATCGTGATCTGGGGTTCGCCAGCGATGGCGCTGTCCAGCGCCGTTCTGCCCTCTTGGCCAAATTTCTTCTCCACAGCGGCGACGAGGGCATTGTATTTCATATTATAGCGGATATAAAGAAGATAGCGCAGATACAGCGCCCGCTGAAAGTCCTTCAAGGCATCTTCCAGGTATTCCATCACCGTTTCCAGCGGATAGCCGGGCAAATCGGGGTTTTGCAGCAAAGCGAGATAGCGGTTGAAGGCATTTTCATTGTCCCGCCATTCCTTTTCGATGTCGAGCCGGTCGACATTCCGCAGCTTCACCCTGCGCCAGGGCCGCCGTGTAATGGCCGGGGGCTGGAAATATTCCGGGAAAAACCCCTCTTCCACCCGTTTCCAATCCACATAGGGCACCTGGAAATCCAGGCTTTTATACGCGGAAAACAGGCTTTGATAGTATATCTTGGCGATGATGCCGTCGATGGGCAGCACCGGGTCGGGAAAACGCTCGTTGACATTGATCCAGACTTCCCGCTGGATTTCGGTCATCTCGGCGGGATCCGGCAGCGGCATATCCTCCTCATCCAGGGTGGTGATGGGGCGGGTTTGCAGGATATAGATTTCCCCCTGACACAGCGCCCACTCCACGTCCTGCTCTTGATCGTAAAGGAATTCCAGCTTTTTCCGGCGGCGGCCAATACCTTCAGCTGGTATTCCGTCAGCAGAGACCGTTCCTCTTCCAGCCGCAGGAAGAGGTGAAAGCCGCTCCTTCCGAACCAGATAGACATCGGCATTGGTTTCCCCCAAAACCAGGCGATCCCCGAGACCGCGAACGGCCTCGATATAGATCTCCTGCCGGGAATTGGTGACGGGATTGGCGGTGAACATCACCCCCGCCGCCGACGCCGCCACCATCTCCTGGACGATGACGGCCATGGCGATGTTCTTCTGGCCGATGCCCTTTTGGCGCCGGTAGTGGATGGCCCGGGGCGTCCAGAGCGAAGCCCAGCACTCCTTCACCGCCTCCAGATAGGCCCCGGCCCCTTCGATGTGGAGGAAGCTCTCCAATTGGCCGGCAAAGGAGGCGGATGGCAAATCTTCGGCGGTGGCGGAGGAACGCACCGCCACCGCCGGCTTGTCCTTGGGCCAGGTTTTCTCATAAGCGTCGCGCAGCATCGCTTCCAGCTTAGGGGAAAGCTCCAGCCCGGTGATCTTGGCGGCGATCGCCGCCGCCACCGGTTCGATCTGCTGGATCGGCTTGTCCTCCACCTCTCGGGCCATCGCGGTAATTTCCTGCTGTAGGCAGTTGGCGTTCAGCGCCTCGATATACACTTTAGAGGAAATGGCGAAACCCCGGGGGGTCGTCATCTCCCGGGCGATGACGCCGAGGTTCGCCGCCTTGCTGCCGAATTCCACCTGGTGGCGGATTTTAATATCTTCAAGGGGTAAAATATACTGTTCCACGCGTTTCGTCTCCTCCCGTTTAGGTGGGCGGCGCCAAAAGGGGCGGATCGCCAAGGGCCGGTGCGCTTCGTATCCCTATAATCGATTCAATCACTTCAATCAATGGGCGCACCGGCTTGCCCCAGAATCTCCAGGGCCTTTGCCAGCTGATTGTCTTTCGCCGGATCCAGCGTGTAGATGACGGTGATGTCGTCCCCGGCCAGCGGCACCTCCACATGGGGTTCGACGCCTTTTTGGTGAATGTCGACGCGGTTCGGTGTCAGATAGCGGGCGGTGGTCAGTTTTACCGCCGCGCCGCCCCGCAAAGCGAAGATCGATTGAACGATGCCCTTGCCAAAGCTCTTAACGCCGACCAAAGTGGCGACATCGTGGTCCTTTAATGCCCCCGCCAGAATTTCCGAGGCACTGGCGCTGTTCTCATTGAGCAGCAGCACCACGGGAATGGCGATGGGATTGCTGTTCTCGGAAGCCAAGAAGCTTTCGCCGCCGCGGCTTTGCATCCAAACGATCTTTTCGCCGAGGCCGAGGAATTGCTCGGCGACGGAAACCACCGCCGGAACGCTGCCGCCGGGATTGTTGCGCACATCGACGATGAGGCCGTTTAACGGCGATTCGCCGCTCAATTCATTATAGGTACCGATGAAATCCTGGGCCGTTAAAGAACTGAACATCGAGATGCTGATATAGCCGATCTTCTCCGCCGCGTCCAGGATTTCCCCTTCCACCGTGGGAATCTCGATGCCCCGGCGTTCCACGGAAAATTCCAGCTTTTCGCCTTCCCGCTCGATCACGAGCGCCACGGTATCGGCATCCCCTGCTTGATCCGGGCGGCTACCGACGCGGTATCGACGCCTTTCAGGTCTTTACCGTCGAGGGAGATGATTTTATCACCGGCCAAAAGTCCCGCCTCCAAAGGCGGGGGAGCCTTTAATCGGCGCCATCACCGTCACATAACCGCTCTCGTCGGCTTGGTTCAGATAGACGCCGATGCCCACATAGGTGCCGTTGATTTCCTCCTGCAATTCATGAAAGGCCGCCGCGTCCAAAAAGGTGGAATAGGGATCCTCCAATTGGCCGATGATGCCGCTGATTCCCCCTTCTACCTGCTGAGACATGGTGAGAGAATGGAGGCTTCGGGTATTGATCAGAACCAGAGACTGAAAAAAGTTGCCGATCCCCGCCACATTGAAAAGAATAAAAAGAAAAAGCACCGCCAATGGCAGCAGGATGCCGGCCAAGAGGCCCTTGATAAAACCGCGCCTTTGCTTCAAAACGCTCATCTCCATTTCTCCCGGCCCTTGCGGCGGCGCCGATCCTCGCCGCCGGCCGGGGAACAATACGCCCTGCCGGGGATCGTTCCCTTTTGTTATATGTCACATCTTATCTTATTATGCAATGGCGGTCAATATGGCGGCGGCGGGGCGCAAGCCGCCGGAAGGGATGCGGCGCTGGCGGGCTTTTTTCGGCCCGCCCCACTTTCAGCAGGGATTTTTCCCCCGGGCGCCGGTTTTCTCCGCCAGGATTCGGAACGGGCCGCAAAAGAAGAGGGCTTGCGCGGCGCAAACCCTCAAATATTTCCACTTGCAAAAGAATTTTAGCGGAGATTAAATATAGGACTTGGGGTTTACCGTCGAGCCATTGATCCGCACCTCGAAATGGAGGTGATTGCCGGTGCTCCGGCCGGTGCTGCCAACGGCGCCGATCTGCTGCCCCCTGGATACATCCTGGCCGACACTGACATAAATCGCCGACATATGGGCATACAGCGTGCTGTAACCGCCGCCATGGTCGACAACGACATATTGGCCATAGGAAGTGGTGAGCCGTTTCACCAAGATCACCCGGCCGCTTTCCGCCGCCAGCACCGGGGTGCCATGGGGCGCGGCGATGTCCAGGCCGGTATGGAATTCGGAACCGCGATAGCCATAAGGAGAGCTATAGGAGCCTTTGCCGCCGAGAGGATGGGCAAATTGGCCATTGCCGCTGTATGTGGGGCCGGTATCGCCATCGGCGGCGGAACCTTCCTCCCCTTCGCCGCCGTTGGCGGCCTGTTGTTGCTTCGCTTTGGCGGCTTTGGCCGCTTCCTGTTGGGCATAGATGGCCTTAATTTCCGCTTCAATGGCGGCGGATTCCTGCTGGAATTCGCTGATGATCTGCTTTAAGCTGGCCTCGTCCTGTTCCAGTGCGGCGAACATCGCCGCCTTTTCCTTTTCCTGGGCGGTATATACCGCCTCTTCCGATTCTTTATTGGTTTTCAAGCCTTCGATCTTGCTTTTCGTCGCCTGAAGTTCATCGTACTTTTCCTTGGCCAGCCGCTTGTTTTCCTCGATGGTGAAGATGATGGACTTGTCCTGCTCGACGATTTTTTCCACGAAGATAAAGTTCGACAGGAATTCATTGATGCTGCTGGCATTGAAGATCACTTCCAGATAGGAGATGTCGCCGTTGATGTAGATGCTCTTTACCCTGTCCTTCATACTGGCCTGGGATTCGGCCAATTTCTCTTCGAGAATTTTTAGCTCCTCTTCCTGCTTGGCGAGGTTCGCCCGGGCATCGGCCAGCTCTTTGCTCAAACGTTCAATTTCCGCGCCGACGGTGGCGATCTCCGTCTCCAGAGCGTCGAGATCCTCCAGCGTCGCCTCTTTTTTCTGCTGCACGCCTTTGAGCTCCTGCTTCTTCGTGTCGATCTTATCTTGAACCTGGCTCTTTTCCGATTGCAGATCGCCGACGGAATTGTCCGCCGCGACGCCGCCGGCAAAGCAGAACAAGACCAATAGCATGATGCCGACCGGAAGGATTCTGCGAATGTTCACGTTTTGATACCTCTCTTTGTCTGTTTTCCTCTCCAAAACCGGGGCCGCCCCAAAAGGTACGGGTTATACATAGGAGGCGGGGTTCTGGGGCGAACCGTTGACCCGTACTTCAAAATGAAGATGGGGGCCTGTGCTCCAACCCGTACTGCCGACACCGCCGACCTGTTGGCCGCGGGAAACGCTTTGGCCATTGCCCACCGCATAGGAGGAGAGGTGCGCATAAAAGGTGCTGTAACCGCCGCCGTGATTGATGAGAACGGTATTGCCGTATACGCTTAATGCGCCGACATAGATCACGGTGCCGCTCTCCGCCGCCACCACCGCCGAACCCGTAGGGGCCGGAATGTCGATGCCGGTGTGGAAGGATTGCTTGCCGGTGATCGGGTGGGTGCGGTAACCAAATGGCGAGGAGATGGAATGGCTGGCCGGTACCGGCCAACCGAATTGGCCATTGCCGGTATAGGCGATGCCGCTGCCCGCCGCGGCGGCGATCTTCGACGCGATCTCGTTCGACATCGCCTCAAATTCCTTCAACGCTTCTTCCAAGGCCGCGGCCTCGCTTCCAGCGCGGTAATTACCTGGTCTTTCTCATCCTTCTGAAGGCTGAATTCCGCTTCCTGGGCTTCTTTATTGCCCTTTAGTCCCTCGATTTTGCTTTTTGTGGCCTGGAGTTCCTCCAACTTTTCCTTGGCCAGCCGCTTGTTTTCCTGAATCGCGGCGATGGTGGTCTTGTCCTGTTCCATGATCTTCTCGAAGAATACGAAGCTGGACAAAAATTCGTCGATGGAGTTGGCGCTGAACAAAACGTCGAGATAGGAAATATCGCCATTGACATAAATGCCCTTGACCCGGCCTTGCATGGCGGCTTGTGATTTCTCCAGCTTATCTTCGAGAACCTTCAATTCCGCTTCCTGCTTTTCCAAATCGGCCTTGGCCTTTACAAGGTCGTTCTCCAACTGGGCGATTTCCCCTTCCAGAGCGCCGATCTTGTCCTCCAAATCCGCCAATTGCTGCAAAGCGGTCTTTTGATTTTCCTTCACTTCATCGATTTTCTTTTGCGTATGGTTGATTTTACTGTCGACATCGCTCTTCTTTTCCTTCAGGTCGCCGACATTGGCGGCGAAAGCACCGGCGCTGCAAACAAAAATTAAAAGAAGAACGAGGCCAAACCGAAATAGATGTTTCTTTCCCATGACAAAAGCAACCTCCCAATTTTTTTACGGTCAACAGCTTCGTTCCCGCAGATAGACATTGAGCGAAAGCAAACTGCCCGCGGAACCCAAAACCAAACCCAAAACCAGCATCCCGATATACATATAGGTCAAGGTGACGGTACCGGAAACCAAATTGCTAAACACCAAAACCTCATTGACATAATTGATGGCGAAGCCATAGGAAACATAAAGAATTCCGACGGCGATCAAAGCGCCGAAAAGCCCCATCAACATACCGGCGATACAGAAGGGCCAACGGATATACCAGTTGGAAGCCCCGACATAGCGCATGATAACGATTTCCCACTTGCGGTTCGCCACCGTCATCTTGATATTAAAGGCCACGATGATGATGGAAGCGACGATTAAAAAGGCGATGACGCCGATGCCGAAATAGCGCACCCATTGCAGCACCGAAAACATCTTCTCGACGACGCCGCCGCCATAGTTCACTTCCTCGACGCGGCTGACATTTTCCAGTAAACCGGCGACGGGCACCACATCGTCGGCATTGGCCACCCGCACCAGATAAGAATCGGGCAAAGGATTGCCGCCGAGGCTCGATTTCAAGCTCTCCGGTGTTTGTCCCAGCCGTTTCGCCATATTTTCCAGGCCCAAATCCTTGCTGACGAATTCGATCTTGACGACGCCGGGCAAAGCCATAATCTCGGTTTCCACCGCGTCTCTGTCGGCGGCGGTCACCGTTTCGTCAAGAAAAGCCTGGATTTCCACGGTTTTTTCGATGTCTTTGGAAAAGTGGTGCAGGTTCAAAACGATGATGCCGAAAACACCGCAGACAAATAAAGTCAGCGCGATGGTAACGATGGAGGCGACGCTCATCACCGCATTGCGGCGCACAGACTGAAAGGCCTCCGCAAAGAAACGGTTAAAGGATCGCAGCTTCATGGTACTCTCCTTCCCGTTCATCATAAGCGATGACGCCCTTGTCCAACATGATGACCCGCTTTTTCATCGCATTGACGATGTCTTTGGCGTGGGTCGCCATAATCACCGTGGTGCCGCTTTCATTGATGCGGTTGAACACGTCCATCAGTTCGAAGGAATTTTGCGGGTCAAGATTGCCGGTGGGTTCGTCGGCGATGAGGATTTTCGGGTCATTGACCAAAGCCCGGGCGATGGCGGTTCGCTGCTGCTCCCCGCCGGACAATTGCGAAGGAAAGCTGCGTATCTTTTCCTGTAGGCCCACCATTTCCAATACTTCCGGCACCCGCTCTAGAATCTCACTTTTTTTATGTTCCGTCGCTTCCATCGCGAAGGCCACGTTTTCAAAAACATTTTTCTTGGGCAAAAGCCGATAATCCTGAAACACCATCCCCATTTCCCGCCGGTGCTTGAGCAGATCCCGGCGGCGGATGCGGACGAGACTTCGGTTGTTGATAATGATTTCACCGCCGGTGACCGCTTCTTCCCGGAAGAAAAGGCGGATCAATGTGCTCTTCCCCGCGCCGCTCTGGCCACATATAAAAACAAAATCGCCTTGTTCAATCTCTATGCTGATCCCATCGAGGGCCATGTGTCCGTTTTTGTAAACCTTCGTTACATCCAACAGACTGATCATCTCATAAATACTCCATTCTATTTTTTAAGACACACTTGAGTATACCACATGAAAGAGGGTTACGCAAAGATTTTCTGGGAAGAAACCCCAAATTCATGGAAAAATCTTGTCATTGGGGCATAAAATTCTATCTTTGCCGGGGCTTTCCCCCTGTTTGTTCACGCTTTTTTCACAACCTTCCCGGCGAAAGCCCCATTCAATCGGCGCCGGCTTTGAAACCTTCCCCCAAAACCTCCGCCGCGGGGCTGACGATAACAAAGGCATTGGCGTCCGCATTTTGCACGATGGATTTCAGCGCGCTAATTTCCCCCTGGCCGACAACGGTGAGCAGAACCGGTTTCGGGGCGCGGCTGTACCCCCCTTCCCCCTGCAACAGGGTGACGCCGCGGCCCAGATCCGCGAGGATTTTTTCCCGCAGCCTTTCCGGATCGCCGCAGACGATGAAAACCGCCTTGGCCCGGCTGAGCCCCGATTGCACCCAGTCGATGGCCTGGCTGGAGAGAAAGATCGCGATCAGGCCATAGAGCATCAGCGAAAAATCGAAGATCAGGCCGGAAAGGGCGATGACGATGCCGTCGACGATGAAGAGGCTGGAACCGAGGCCGAGGCCGGAACGGTGGTTGATGATGGCGGCGAGGAGATCGGTGCCGCCGGTGGTGCCCTTTAGGCGAAAGGTCAGCCCGAGGCCGAGGCCGCAGAGGCCGCCGCCGTATAAGGTAGCGAGCAGCGGATCGGCGGTCAGGGCTTGGGGAAACAAGGCCTGGAACGTTTGCAGAAATATCGCCACCAGCGCCGTGGAATAAAGGGTATTGGCCCCGATATGCCAGCCCATCTCACGGATGGCCCAAAGCAGCAGCGGAACATCGAGGCCGAGGACGAGCAGGCCGATGGGAAAGCCCGTCAGGTGATAGAGGATCGTGGCAAGGCCGGTGGTGCCGCCGGCGACGATCTTATGGGGAACGAGAAAGGCGGCCAAACCGAAGGAAACCGTGAGGCTTCCCAAAGCCAAAAGCAGATACCGTCTCAACCAGCGTACCATGTTTACCTCCCTTGTTGCCGCGGCGGCGCCGCCAAAATCGAACGCCTTTTCCCCGCCGCGGGAAGGCCGGTACACGGAAAAGGGAAAGCGCCGCGCTTTCCCTTCTAGTATGGCCGGTTTATTTGTTTTTCTTTACGAATTCTTTCAGATAGCCGAAAATAAAATCGTCCAGCTCGCCGTCCATCACCGCGTCGACATTGCCGACCTCCACGCCGGTTCGATGGTCTTTCACCATTTTATAGGGATGAAAGACATAGGAGCGGATCTGGCTGCCCCAGCCGATCTCCTGCTGTTCGCCGCGGATGCCCGCCAGTTCGCTTTCCTGTTCGATCCGTTTTTTATCGAGCAGCTTGGCCTTTAAAATCTTCATCGCCTTGTCTTTATTGGCGTGCTGGGAGCGCTCGTCCTGGCATTGGGTGACAATGCCGGTGGGGATATGGGTGATGCGCACGGCGGAATCGGTTTTATTGACATGCTGGCCGCCGGCGCCGCCGGAACGGTAGGTGTCGATCCTGAGATCGTCCTCATGGATTTCGATCTCATCGTCGTCCGCCACCTGGGGGATAACGTCGAGGGAGGCGAAGGAGGTATGGCGGCGGCGATTGGAATCGAAGGGAGAGATGCGCACCAGGCGGTGGACGCCTTTCTCGCATTTCAGATAGCCGAAGGCATTGTGGCCCTCCACCCCGAAGGTGACGCTTTTCGTACCGGCCTCTTCACCGGGAAGCATGTCGATCAGTTCCGTTTTATAACCCTGTTTCTCACAGTAGCGCATATACATGCGGTAGAGCATCCCTGTCCAGTCCTGGGCTTCCACACCGCCGCTGCCGGCATGGAGCGATAAGATCGCATGATGGCCGTCATATTTGCCGCTCAGCAGCGTATTCAATTCCAGACGGTCGACTTCTTTCTCGCTTTTTTTGATCTGGGCGGCGATCTCCTCGGCGAGGCTTTCCTCTCCCTCTTCCGTCGCCAGTTCCCAGTAGGCATAGACATCGTCGAAAACCCGTTCCACCTTCCGATAGGTTTCCCGTTGGCTTTTCAGCACGGTAATCGTTTGCAGCACCTTTTGGGCCGCCTGCTGGTCGAGCCAGAAGCCGTCGCCGGCGCTTTCCCGCTCCAAACCGTCGATGGTTTCCGTTAAGCCATCGACGTCAAAGTGCATCCCTCAGATCTGCCAATCTGCGTTTAATCACCTGTAAATCCTGTTTAAGGTCGGATAGCATCAAATCACCCCTTATTGTTCTGACCGCAACATTTTTTGTATTTTTTGCCGCTGCCACAGGGACAGGGATCGTTGCGGCCGACGGTTTTCTCCTTGCGCACCGGCTTTTTCCCCTGGGCTTCTTCGCCGGAACGGTTTTCCGCGGTGATCTTGGCCTCTTTGGGCCGTTCCACCACATTGACCCGCATCACATAGCGGGAGACTTCCCGTTGGATATTGTAAACCATTTCCTGGAACATGTCAAAGGCTTCAAATTTATATTCCACCAACGGATCCTTTTGGCCATAGGCCCTTAAACCGATGCCTTGGCGCAGCTGGTCCATTGCGTCCAGATGGTCCATCCATTGCTGGTCCACCACCCGCAAAATGATGAAACGGGCGAGGTTTTCCATATTTTCCCGGCCCAGCTCCTCTTCCCGGGCGGCAAAGGCAGCGTCGACATCGGCGTGAAGCCGCTCCCCGATCTCCTGGGCCGAAAGCAGAGACAGGGACGCGGCGGTATGGGTATGGTGGGGCAGCAGAACCCTCGCCTCTTCGGCGATGGTTTCCAAATCCCACTCTTCCGGATGCTGGCTGTCATTGGTATGATTCTCCAAAACCCGATCCATCGCCTTATGCAGGATGCGCAGCACCTGTTCCCGGATGTTTTCCTTCAGCAGCACCTCCCGGCGCTGGCCATAGATCACCTCCCGCTGATTGTTCATGACATCGTCATATTCCAGCACATGCTTCCGCATATCGAAATTGTTGTTTTCCACCTTTTCTGGGCATTTTCCAGGCTTTTGGACACCATCGCCGAATCGATGGGCATCGTATCGTCGATGCCGAATTTGTCCATCACCGCCGCCATATTGGCGGAACCGAAGAAGGCATCAGATCGTCCTCCATCGAGGAGGAAAAAGCGGCTTTTGCCCGGATCTCCCTGGCGGCCGCTGCGGCCCCTAAGCTGGTTGTCGATGCGGCGGCTTTCATGGCGTTCGGTGCCGAGAACATAGAGGCCGCCGGCGGCGACGATTTCTTCCTTCTCCTGTCGCACTTGGTTTTGTATTCGGCCAGGAGGGCTCATAATCCCCTTCCTGGCCATTTTCCTCGATCTGGCGCAGCCGATCCCGGGCCAAAAACTCCGGATTGCCGCCCAGCAGGATGTCGGTGCCGCGGCCCGCCATATTCGTGGCGATGGTGACGGCGGCCAAGGCCCCGGCCTGGGCGATGATTTGCGCCTCCATCTCATGGAATTTGGCGTTCAGCACGCTGTGGCGGACGCCCCGCCGCTTCAGTTCCCGGCTCAGGATCTCAGATTTTTCGATGGACACGGTGCCCACCAGCACCGGTTGGCCCTGGGCATGGGCGGCGACGATCTCTTCGACGATGGCGGCCTGTTTGCCGTTCATCGTGCGGTAGATCACATCGGGCATGTCCACCCGAACCATCTCCCGGTTCGGCGGCACCTGCACCACATCGACGCGATAGATCTTTGTGAATTCCGATTCCTCGGTTTTGGCGGTACCGGTCATTCCCGACAGTTTTTCATACATGCGGAAATAATTCTGAAAGGTAATGGTGGCAAGGGTCTGGCTTTCCCGTTCGATCTTCACCCTTCTTTGGCTTCCAGGGCCTGGTGAAGCCCATCGCTATAGCGGCGGCCGAACATCAGGCGGCCGGTGAACTCATCGACGATGATCACCTCGCCGTCCTTCACCACATAGTCCCGATCCCGGCGGAACAGGGTTCTGGCTTTTAAGGCCTGGGACACCAGATGACTCCATTCCGTATTCTCATCGTCGTACAAATTTTCTAGGCCGAGATACTTTTCCATCTTGCTGATCCCCTCTTCCGTGAGGGTGGCGGCCTTCATCTTCTCGTCGACATTGAAATCTTCCTCCGGTTTCAGCCGGGGGATCAGCTTCGCGACGGTATAGTAGTGCTCCGTCGGCTTTTCCGCCTGGCCGGAGATGATCAGCGGCGTCCGCGCTTCGTCGATGAGGATGCTGTCCACTTCGTCGATGATCGCATAATAGAGGTGCTTCTGCACGACGGCTTCGGAGCGTACCGCCATATTGTCCCGCAGATAGTCGAAGCCGAATTCATTGTTGGTGCCATAGGTGATGTCGGCGCTGTAGGCGGCAAGCTTTTCGTCGGGATTGAGGCCGTGGACATTCAGCCCCACCTCCAGACCGAGAAAGCGGTAGATCCGGCCCATCCATTCGCTGTCCCGTTTGGCGAGATAGTCGTTGACGGTGACGATGTGAACCCCTTTGCCGGTGAGGGCGTTCAGATAGGCGGGCAAAGTCGCCACCAGGGTTTTCCCTTCCCCGGTTTTCATCTCGGCGATGCGCCCGTCGTGCAAAACCATGCCGCCGATCAACTGCACATCGAAATGGCGCATGGCGAGCACCCGTTTCGACGTTTCCCGCACCACGGCAAAGGCTTCCGGTAAAATATGGTCGAGGGTGGCCCCCGCCTCCAGCTTCGCTTTAAAATAGGCGGTTTTCCCCTTTAGTTCCGCATCGCTCAAGGCGGCGATCTCCGCTTCCCAACCATTGACCTCCTCCGCCCTTTTCTCGTATTTCTTGATGTCCTTCGCATTGTCGTCAAACAGGTTTTTGAATGCTTTTAACATGATGGCCTCCCAACCAAAGCAGGAAAGGAATCCATGGCCCTTCCCGGCGATAGATTCCTTTCATTATATCATACAGGCAAATTGCTTTCCAGGACGCATACTGTGTTCATTTGATGACCTTTCCCCCGGCGGCGGCGGCTCAATATTCCGGCTCTAAAAGGCCATATTTTCCATCTTTTCGGGTATAGACCACATTGACCATTTCCGTTTCGCTGTTGGTAAAGACGAAGAAGCTGTGGCCCAGCATATTCATCTGCATCACCGCCTCCTCCAATGTCATCGGCTTGATCGGGAAACGTTTGACCCGCACCAACTCATCATCGGGAACCGGCGCCTCCTCGGCAAAAGCGACCTCCGCCAAAACCTTTTTCCGCTTGTTCCGTTTTTGGATTTTTTCCTTATAGCGCACCATCTGCGTTTCCAATTTGTCAGCAACCAGATCCACGGAGCCATACATATTGCCGGAAACCTCTTCGCCCCGGAGAATATAGCCGTTCAGCTGGAGCGTCACCTCGATGCGGTGCATATTTTTCTCCACCGCCAAAGTGACATTGACATCATTGATGTCCATGAATTTTTCCAACCGCGACAATTTCTTTTCGATATACTCGCGCAAAGCCGGGGTTACATCGATGTTTCTTCCTTTGATTAAGATATTCATTCCAAACACTCCTTCCATTATCAGGTTACTATTTTATAGTAATTCCCGCCGAAATCAAAAATCCCTGTTCCTTTCCGGCAAGGAAACCAAAAATTTTCCGCCGCCGCCGTTCTTTTTTGGCGAAAAAGCGGCCATTGTTTCCGGCTTTTTTGTGGATAGCATGGACAAGTTTGTTTATAACAAGTTAAAAACGAAATGATTTTGTGCTTAATTTCGTGAAGAGCGGAAAAACCTTGTCGATTTACCGCCATTTTCAGCGGATGCTTGCGGAAAATGCCAGCAGAAAAATTTGGCCCGCGCCGGCCTGCCGCAAGGTTTTTGCGCATTCGGCCATCGTGGCGCCGGTGGTGATCACATCGTCGACCAAAACCAGGTTCCGCCGGGCCGCTGCCGGGGCGGCGCGGAAAGCCCCCTGCAAATTTTCCCGGCGTTCCCGCCCCTTTAACGCCGTTTGGCTGCCGGTGTCCCGCACCCGCCGCAGCAGCTTATCGTCGACGGGCAGCCCCGTTTGCCGGGAAAGGGCGGCGGCGAGGAGTTGCGCCTGGTTATAGCCGCGTTCCCGCCGGCGCTTGTCCGCAAGGGGCACCGGCACAAAAGCGTCGTACCCTTTCAGCAGCGCCGCGCCGCCGAAATCCTCGACCATCAGCGCCGCCATGGTTTCCGCCAAAAAACGGCCATTGCGGTATTTTAAATCGTGAACCAGGCGGCGGGCGGGAGCGGTAAAAGGAAAGGCCGCCCGGGCATCGCGAAAGTAGGAACGGCGGCCCCGGCCCAAGCAGTGGGGGCAATGGCGACAGGCGGCGGCATAGAACAGCGCGCAGCGGGAACAAAAGGCCACCTTTTCCCTTTCCGCCCCCAGCGCTTCACGGCAAGAAAGGCATAGCCCCGGCCAACTGCGGGACGAGGCGCCGCCGCAGATTCGGCAGTGCAGCGCAGGGAAAAAACAACCCAGCAAACCCTTGGCGACGTTCATCTCCCCTTCCCCCGTTCCGGGCAAGTCCAATGCTTGCTTTTCTTCTTTTTAAAGTTTCGCCCCGCCGCCGCGTTCTCCTGCCCGCCGCCGCGCCACTCCAAAACCACCGTATCGGAAAAAACGATGGCGCCGCCGCAGAAAGGGCATTCCATCCGGCCCCATTCCAGCGGGATATAGAGCGCCGCCCGGCAATGGGGGCAAAAAAAATACACCATGGCCCTTCCTCCCAGACTACTATTATAGTCCATACGCGGAAAGAAAAAGCGCCCTCAATGTCGAAAGGCCGCCCCTTTCTTCCGACAGAAAGCGGGGTGTGGGTGCGGGACGGCCATCGGAGGCCAAAAGCCGCCCCTTACCGTTCTACCGGGATTTCGGTTACGATCTCTTCTCCCATCACCATCCTTCTTTCGGTGATATGCCGCACCCTTCCCGCTTCGTCATAGTGGAAAAGATAGCGGCATTCATCATAGATGCCGAGATCCGGGCGACGCCAAGATAAAGGGTGACCCTTTTAGCTTTTCCCCTGATGGCGGCAAAGCTCCCAGTAAAGATCGGCCTCTTCCCGCCGGTGGCAAAGGGTGCGAGCATAGGATTCCAGTTTGCCGTCCCGGTATATTTCCCGGGACACGGCGGTTCGTTCGCCGTCGCTGTCATAAAAAACGCCATATACCTGATTTTCCTTATAGAAAAGGTATTCGCGGCCAAAACCCGCCCCAAAAAAGGAACGGTTTTCCACCAGAAGCAGCCGCCCGTCGGCGGCAAAGGAATAGCGGAAATCCGCTTCCTCTTCTTTTTCATTTGCCAAAAGGCGGCCGCGGTCGGCGCCGTCGGCAACCCAATCATAGACCAGCGACGGGCAATAAAACCCCCGGTGGGCCGTATGGCCCCCGGCGGCAAAACGCCGTTCCGCCGTAGCGGCGGCCCGGGATGCCGCCAGCGCCGTTTCGGGCTCCAGCCCGTCGGCAAAGGCCAGCATCGAAGAAATCTGTGCGGAAAATTCGGCCAACAGCGCCCCGTCTCCCGCAAAATCCGGCCACGGTTTCATCGTATTTCCTCCTTTTTCGCCACCTGAAAATTGACGGCGCTCCGGCGGCGATTGCCCCGGCTTATTTCGGCACACCCTTTTGGGAAAATTTGGCCGCAAGACCGGCCCGCCGCGCCGTTTCCATTTTTCATCATGGCAAACATGTGAAATTTTTGCGGCGGCAGGCACCGGCGGCCCCTTTGGCCCAAAAACGAATCGTTACCGGTTCGCATATTTCCCCGCCGGAACCAAAAAAGGCGGGTCACAGCCATTGCCGGGGAATGCGGCGGATTCGCATATGCATCATGCCCCCTGGCGGCGTGGGGGCAATGCGCTAAATATAGCGGCCATGCGGGCCAGCGGCACGATGCGGCTACGGTTCACCCTCGCCCGCAATTCCGCCAAAAGCCCCTGTTTTGGGCGGGAAAACCGGCGGCCCGGGACAAGAATGCACAAATGCATTCGCCCCATGCATCTATGCATGAAGGGCCGGGGGAATCTTGTTCCGGGGTGAATTTTTATCGCTTTTTTGCGCCAAGGGCAGCTAAAGGCTTTGCCGCCGCAGCACGTTTTGGGCGCCGTTCCGGCCCGTATCCCCTGCTTGGGGCGATTTTATAGCGCGGCCCCGCAGCCCGGGGCGAAGGCGACGCTCCGCCGGAATGTTGCGGGCTTTACAGGCCCCCGCCTCCCCTTTTTCGGGAATTTTCTGAAAACTTGACAGGGTGTTTCACGGTTGGCATGGTTCTTGCTTTTATATATGACCAGAATACCAAAAATTTAAATAAAAGTATAGGGAGGCTTATCATGAACTTTTCGTATCTCAGCAAACAAGATGTGGAAATGATCCATGAAGCGACGCTGAAAATTCTGGAAAAGACCGGCGTTCGCAGTCAATCGGATCGCTTCTTGAAAAAATGCGCCGCATTGGGACTGACCGTTCAGGACGGCACCGTCTATTTCCCCCGGGATCTGGTGGAAAAGGCGATCAAAACAGCGCCCCGTTCCTTCACCCTCTATGGCCGCGACGAAAGCCGCAATGTGACCTTCGGCGAAGGCAAGGTCTTTGCCCAAACCTGCATCGGTTCCCCTTTATCAATGACCTTGAAACCGGTGAACGGCGCCTCGTCCGCTATAAAGACCTGTGCGATTTTATCCGGGTTTGTGATGGGCTGGATTATATCGACATCATTTCCGCCATCTTCCCCAAAGACATTCCGGAACATGCCGCGGTGACCGCGGAAACCGTCGCGATGGTGCGGAACACCGCCAAGCCTCTGCACATCTGCATTGAATCCGACCATGAAATGAAATATATCCCCCAAGTGCTGGCGGCAGCCGTCGGCGGCATGGACAATCTCGTGAAAAAGCCCATCGCCTATTTGCAGGTTTCCCCCATCAGCCCATTGGATTATGCCGAAGGCCCCGCCAACGGCCTGTTGGACACCGTGGAAGCCAATTTGCCGCTGGGCATCATCCCCTGCCCGATGCTGGGGGCTACCGGCCCGATGACGCTGATCGGTTCCGTTACGATGCACAATGCGGAAATGCTGGCGGGCCTTGTGATCGCCCAGTTGATGAAGCCGGGACATCCCACGATCTTCTCCCCCCGGGTGACCTCCATCGATATGCGCACCGCCGTCGGCCTTTGGACCGCACCGGAAATGGGCTTGGCCGGCACCTGCTCCGCCCAGCTGGCGGCCTATTATGGCGTTCCCAGCGAACCGACGGGCTTCTCCGGTTCCTCGAAGGTATTGGACGAGCAGAGCGGCTTTGAGCGGATGATGAACGCCCTCGTTCCCGCCATGGTAGGCGCCGACATCCTCGGCACCGGCGGTTCCACCGACAATGCCCTGATCGCCGACTATCCCACCATCGTTATGGACAATGAAATTTCCTCTATGATCAAGAGAATCATCCAGGGCAATGTGGTCAATGAGGACACCTTGGCCGTCGACGTGACCCATGAAGTCGTCAACGGGGAGCGGAACTTCCTCGGCCACATGCACACCTTGCAGCATCTTCGCAGCGAACTGTGGAATCCCATCCTCTGCGAACGCAACAACCATGACGGCTGGAGACAACATAAGACGACCTATGGCCAGCGCGCCCTGGAAAAAGCGAAAGACCTCCACAAGAACCATGTGAACCTGGCGCTGTCTCCCGAGGCGGACCAGGCGGTGGAAGAAGCCTTGCAGGCCGCCATCCAAGGGAAATAAACCCCGGGCCGGTCAACCGCCGCTAAAAACCGGAGCGGTTCCCGCGAGGCGCGGCGGTTCTTTACGGCTTTCATGCCGCGGCGCTTCCGCCCAAAAGCCGCGGCATGAAAGCCGGTGGCCATGGCAAACACAGCATGTTGCCCGCATAAAAAACCCCAGACCCCTCGGCACGGTTTCGCACCGACGGGTTCTGGGGTTTTGGTGCCCTTCCGCCACCCCGGCCGGGCCGGGGGCGAACCCCGGAAAGGAGAAAAAGATGAACCTCCATCGCTATATCAACCGCAATTTTATCCTGCGCGCCGCCGATGCCGTTCTGACCCCCCGGGAACTTAGCCAAAGCGGGGCGGACTATGTCGTTTGCGGCGACGCGCCCTATAAATTGTTCGGCACGGCCCAGCTTTGCCTGGGGCTACTGGCGGCGGAGAAAGGGGACGCCGTCGCCGTCGACGACCCGGCGCTGCTGCCCCTGCCCCATCTGACCCTGAGGGGGGATTTTGCCGCCCAAATCCGGGAGGAAAGCGTCGGCGCCGCCGAAACCCATTTCTTACCGCCGCAATTAAAAACCACCCCCAAATTGGCGCTGGTTTTAAAGGACGACGGCGAGATCATCGGCATATTGGAGCAGATAGACCTCTATAAGGACATGCTCTTGGAAAAAGAGCGGCTGACCTGGCAGATGGAAAAACAGATCGCATTCTACAAACGCATTTTCGACGCGATGGAGGACGATGTTTTCATCACCGACGGCCAGGGCTTCATCCAATACACCAATCCCCGGGGCGAAAGCCTTTGCCGCATCCGGCTGGAAGACTATGTGGGCCGCCATGTCAGCGATTTCGAAAAGGACGCCGTCGTGTCGAAAAGCGTCACCCTGGAGGTTTTGCGCACCGGCGATAAGGTGGCGGAAATCGTGGAGCTTTCCTCCGGCTGCCATATCCTCGCCACCGCCCAACCGATTTTTGACGGGGCGGGCAATATGATCCACGTTTTGAGCACCTCCAAGGACATCGCCGGCATCAATTCCCAGGTGGATAAAATCTCGCGGGAACTGAATTCCAGCAAAGAGGAGATCAAGGCCCTGCAACAACATATCATCCAGCAGGAAGGCTATATTTTGAAAGCCCCCGATGAAGCAGGTGCAAAGCCTCGTCGCCAAGATCGCCCCCACCGATGTTTCCGTTCTCATCGAGGGGAATCCGGCACCGGCAAAGAAGTGGTCGCCGATCTGGTTTACCGTTTAAGCAAGCGAAACGCCAAGCCCTTCGTCAAGATCAATTGCGGCCTCATCCCCAAGGATTTGCTGGAATCGGAGCTGTTCGGCTATGAAGCCGGGGCCTTCACCGGCGCCGCCAAAAAGGGCAAAATCGGCAAATTGGAAACCGCCAATGGCGGCACCGTTTTCTTTGACGAGATCGGCGAAATGGATCTGGCCCTCCAGGTGAAGCTGCTGGAATTCATGCAGGATCGGGAAATCGTCCGGGTCGGCGGCACGAAACGCATTCCGCTGGATGTGCGGATCGTCGCCGCCACCAACCGGGATCTGAAAGCGATGGTAGAGGAAGGGAGCTTCCGCAATGACCTGTATTACCGGTTGAAAGTTATGCCCATTGCGCTGATGCCCCTCATGAACCGGCGGGAGGACATTGTCCCGCTGACAAACCAATTCATTAAGAGCTTTAACCACCGGCACCAGACGAAAAAACGTTTCAGCGCCGAAGTGGTTCGCTTTTTCCTAAATTATTCCTGGCCCGGCAATGTGCGGGAGCTGATGAATTCCGTTGAACGGCTGATCGTCGCCAGCGACGGGGATTTGATCACCATCGACCAGTTCAATGAAATCTTTTCCGAGAATATGACCCCCGGGGCCAGGTAATCTGCACGGCGCTGCTGCCCTTAAAGGCCGCCAAAGCGGAATTGGAAGCCCTCCTCGTTAAAAATGCCTACCAGCAATACGGCAATTCCTACCGGGCCGCCGAGGCTTTGGGGGTCAACCAAAGCACCGTGATCCGCATTTTAAACAAATCGAAATAGAGGGCCAACGGCATTCGTTCATGCAAAAATGCATGAAGGGCGGGAAGCCGAAGGCGTTCTTCCCCTATTTTGCATCCGATCCGCGGCAAAAGGCGGGCAAACAAAAAACTGGCGGGCCATCGGCAAAGAAAAAAGCCGGTGGCCCGGATCTTTTACGTGAAAAACGGCGGGAACACGCCGTTTTTTTCGCCTTTGCGTTTTCTTTTTCAAACCGCCGCGCCAAATGGCACGGAATTTGCTATAGAAAGGGGCAGGAGTATTCCATACATCGATTAAGGAGGCAAGATCAGAATGACCAGGAACACACAGGCAGTTTTCCGGGGCTCGGCAGCTTTGGCATCGTCGGCTATTCCCAGGATGAACTGGAGACCATCCACGTTGCGACGCTGGATATTTTGCACAATATCGGCGTGCGGGTCGACAGCCCGGAAGCGAGAGAGGTTTTCGCCGCCGGCGGCGCCAGCGTCGACGAGAAAAGCAAAATCGTAAAAATGCCGCCCTACATGGTAGAAGAGGCCATTCGTACAGCACCCCCCACCTTGCGGCTGTCGGGGCGGCTGCCGGAAAAGGACTATGTTCTGGAAAAAAACAGGATTGGCTTCGTCAATTTCGGCGAAGGCGTCATGATGCGGGATATGAAAACGAAAGAGTACCGTCCCAGCACCAAGGCGGATTTGGCCCAATGCAGCCGGATGAGCGATTATTTGCCCAATATGGACATCACCTATCGGGCGGTGGTATCCCAAGATTGCCCCGGCCCCGCCCAGGCCCTCCACAATGCCGAGGCCATTTTCCCCAATACGACAAAACACTTCTTTATCGGCGCCGACGGCATCGACAATGCCAAAAAACTGATCCGTATGGCGGCCCTGGTGGCCGGCGGCCAAGAAGCGCTGCGGCAGCGGCCGCTGATCAGCTTCAATGTCTGCCCCACCAGCCTGTTAAAGTTGATCCCCGAATGCACCGACGTTGTGATGCTGGCGGCCAAGGAAAATGTGCCGATCAATATCATCTCGATGGCGATGGCCGGGGCCACCTCGCCGGTGACTTTGGCGGGAACCCTCGCCACCCACAATGCGGAAGTGCTGAGCGTGATCGTTTTAAGCCAACTGACGCAAAAAGGCGCCCCCTGTATTTATGCCAGCTCGACGACGATTATGGACATGCGCTATACGACGGCCCCCGTCGGCGCGCCGGAACTCGGCATGATCAGCGCCTCGGTGGCAAGGCTGGCCCAATTCTACAAACTGCCGAGCTTTGTGGCGGGGGGCTAGGCGGACAGCAAAGTTCCCGACGGACAGGCGGCCCACGAGAAAACATTGACGGCATTATTGGCGGCCCAGGGCGGCGCCAATTTGATCTACGGCGCCGGCATGTTGGACCTTGGCATCACTTTCGACCTGGCCCAATTCGTAATCGACAATGAAATCTATACGATGATCCGCCGGGTGATGGACGGCATCAAGATCAGCGATGAAAATATCGCCGTTGAACTGATCAAGGAGATCGGCCCCGGCGGTGAACTGATCAGCCATCCCCACACCTTCCAGCGGTTCCGCCATGAACAGAGTGCCACGAAGCTCTTCGACCGCTCGATGCGGGAAGCGTGGGTGATGGAAGGGTCGAAGGATTTGGCGGAACGGGCCTATGCGGAAGCGGAACATATCTTGGCCACCCACCGGGTGCCCGCTTTGCCCGACGGGGCGGCACAAGGCCTAAGCGACATCATCGCCGAGGCGGAGGAAGAATACGCCGCCCGGTAAAGGTTAAACATGAAGAAAGCATAAGAAAGGGAAATTGATTATGGGCACCATCCTCATTCGCATGATCCAAGTCGGCGCGATTCTTTGCGCCACATTATACGGCACCGCCCTCGTCCGCTATGCAAAGAAAAACCGGGATAAGATATCCAATGCCAGCACCGCGGGGTTGGGGGCCGTCATCGGCGGCACGATGTTTTTCGATGCTTTGGGCATCGGCGGCAATGCGCCGCAGACCGCGCTCTTTAAACTCTTCCGGCTTGTGCCGGACAAATTGATCCCCGGCACCCTAAACACCTGCACGCTGATCCCCAGCACCGTGGAGACGCTGCTTTTCGTCACCATCGTGAAGGTGGATCCGATCACCCTCATTTGTTTGATCGCGGCGGTGGCCGCCGGCGCCGCCATCGGCGCGAAATATGTTTCCCATTTTCCGGAAAAGCCGATTCAGATCATTCTCGGCACCGGCCTTCTGATCGTCGCCACAACGATGGTATTGCGCCAAATCGGCGTTTGGCCCGCCGGCGGTGAAGCCATCGGCCTCGCCGGGTGGCGTCTGATCGCCAGCACCATAATCTTCTTTATCTTCGGTATGCTGGCCGCCGCCGGCATCGGCTGTTATGCGCCGATGATGGCGGTCTGCTATGCCATGGGGATGAGCCCCCGGGCGGCATTTCCGATCATGTTCGGCGGTTATACCTTCCTGATGCCCGCCGCCGGGTTCCGCTTTTTGAAAGAAGGCGCGCTGGATCTTAAAGCCAATCTCGTCGGCCAAATCGCCGGCACCATCGGCGTCATCCTCGCCGTTTATGTCGTGAAAGAACTGCCCCTTTACGTTTTGACCTGGATCGTTGTTTGCGTGTTGGTCTATACCTCCATCATGATGTTCTATTCGGCGCTGAAAAAGAAACCGGCCCCCGCCGCGGAAACCGCCACGGAAGCCAAAGTGGAAAAATTGGAAGCCGCCACCGCCGCCGAATAATCCCACCGCTATTTGCCAGCGGCGGCGATTCCCGCCCCCAAGCCCGGAACCGCCGCCGGCCCCTTCGATATCCTTACAATCTTTGCGGCCCCGCCCCAACCCGGCGGGGCCGCAAAGCATTGAAACCGCAAAAAGTACCCGCCGCCAACCCGCAAACCGTACAACCTCCCGGGGTTATGAGAAGCGCTCGGGAGCTAGGCGCAAGCCAAAGGCCGGGGCCCGATGCGTACTTTTGGACGTACATGGGGCCTCGGCCTTTGCTGACAATGACGCCGCCGGGCGTCTATCGGAAACCTGGAACCGGAGCGCCGAGAAGGTGTGCAGAGCTAGGCGCAGTCGGGGGGCCGGGGCCGAACCATACTTGGGGTATGTGAGGATCCGGCCCCTCGGCTACAACGACGCTATGTGCGCCTTATCGGCGCTCCGGGGTTATTTGATTTTTACGGTGGCCTTAATAAACGGCATCATCTTCCGCAATTCCGCGCCAACCTGTTCAACCTGATGCTCTTGGCCTTGGCGGCGCAGCGCATGGTATTGGGGCCTACCCGCTTGGTTTTCGGCGATCCATTCTTTGGCGAACTTGCCATTTTGGATGTTTTCGAGCGCCGTTTTCATCCGTTCTTTCACGCCGGCGTCGATGATGTCGGGGCCGACGGAGAGGTCGCCCCATTCCGCCGTATCGCTGATGGAATAGCGCATTGTGGAGATGCCGCCTTCATAGATCAGGTCGATGATCAGCTTCGCTTCATGGATGCATTCAAAATAGGCGATCTCCGGCTGGTATCCCGCTTCCACCAGGGTTTCGAAACCGGCCTTCAACAGGTGGGAAAGGCCGCCGCAGAGCACCGTTTGTTCACCGAACAGGTCGGTTTCCGTCTCTTCCTTAAAGGTGGTTTCGATAACGCCGGCCCGGGTGCCGCCGATGCCTTTGGCCCAGGCCAGGGCAACGTCTTTCGCTTTGCCGGAAGCGTCCTGGTAGATGGCGATCAAAGCCGGCACGCCGCTGCCCTCGCTAAAGGTGCGGCGGACAAGATGGCCGGGCCCTTTCGGCGCCACCATGATCACATCGATTTCCGGCGGCGGGATGATCTGGGAAAAATGAATGTTGAAGCCGTGAGAAAAAACGAGGGCCATGCCGGGCTTGAGATTGGGGGCCACATCCGCCTTATAAATTCTGGCCTGCAATTCATCGGGGGCCAGGATCTGAATCACATCGGCCTGCTTCGCCAGTTCCGCCGAGGTCATCACCGCCATTCCGTCCCGAACCGCCTGCTCCCAATTGGGACAGCCGGGCAATTCCGCCACGATCACATCGAGGCCGCTTTCCTTCAAGTTCTGGGATTGGGCATGGCCCTGGGAACCGTAGCCGATGACGCCAATTTTCTTCCCCTGCAAAAAGGAAAGATCCGCGTCATTGTCATAATACATTCTCGCCATTTTTGTGCCTCCTTATATTGGATATCCGGAACCTTATTTTCGCTTAATATTCTTATTTTATAGCATGACAAGAAAAAACACAAGCCTTTCCCGGAGGAATGCCGGGATTTTCTCTTTTTTCCGCATGATTTCGCCGCGCAGAGCATAAAACAGAGGGGGCGAAGGCGAAGGGACGGAACCCGCCGGTCTTTTTCAGGCCCCGCTTTTGCCGCCTGCCGTTTTATGCTATACTGGGGAAAACCGTTTTGCGCGGCCCCGGGAGCAAAACGTGCCGCGAAGGAGGATGCGCCATTCCGACATTACGCCGCCTGTTTCAGGATACGAAAGCCTACCGGCCCCGGCTGGCTTTGGCCTTGCTTTGCACCGTCGCCGCCACCGCCGCCGGTTTTTATGCTCCCTGGGCGATGCGGGCGCTGACGAACCTCGCCATCGAAGCGCCGGATCGCTTTGCTGCCGAGAGCGCTGCGAATCGCCCTTTTATTGCTGGCCGCCACCGCGGTGAAAGCGGTGGGAACCTCCGCCGCCGGCTATCTGAACCATTCCGCCTCCCTCCATTATGTGGCGGATCTTAGAACCAGGGTATATAGCCGCCTGCAACAGATGGGCCTGCGCTATTTTCACCAGAGCCGCACCGGTGAATTGACGGGGCGGGTGGTCAGCGATGCGATGGATGCGGAACTGCTGCTCGGCAGGGTGCTGCCGGAAACCGCCGTCAATTTTTTAACCTTCACCGGCGTCGGCGTTCTGCTTTTCGTCATCCACTGGCAGTTGGCCGTCATCAGCCTTGTTTCATTGCCGTTTTTATTCGCCGTCGTCCTTTGGCAAACAAAGCGCCTGTCGCCGATCTGGCGGCAAAGCGCCGAAGCCCGGGGCATCCTCGCCGGGGCGGTGCAGGACAATCTCGCCGGGATCAAGGAGATCCAGATTTTCAACCGGCAGGAAGATGAGGAAAAGCGGGTGGCGAAAGTGGCGGCGCGCCATAGCAAACTGTACCTTAAAGCAAGGTTTTTCTTTGAAACCAGCTATCCGTTGATCGCCTTTTTGACGGCTTTGGGCTCCGTGGCGGTGATCATCGCCGGGGGCCGTATGGTGGCGGCGGGAAGCGCCGGTATTGGCGACATCGTCGCCACCGTCATGTACCTTTCCCTGTTCTATAAGCCGCTGGACAGCCTTTCCCGCAATGTCGACATGGGCGGCAAGGCCCTGGCCGGCTGTAAACGGGTGTTTCATCTGCTCGACCAAGCGCCGGACGTGGCGGAGGTGGCGAATCCCCGGGTTCTGGGGCGGGCCAAGGGTGAATTGAAATTTGCCGACGTCACCTTTGGTTACCGGCCCGATGCGCCGGTATTGTCCCGTTTCAACCTCACCGTCGGGGCAGGGGAAACCGTGGCGCTGGTGGGAACGACAGGGGCAGGGAAAACAACCGTCGCCAACTTGATCAACCGCTTTTACGACCCACAGCAGGGCGCGGTTTACCTGGATGGCGTCGACATCCGTTCGCTGTCGCTGCAAAGCCTTAGGGACAATATCAGCATGGTGCTGCAAGACACCTTTCTGTTTTACGGCACCGTTTATGAAAACATCGCCTATGGCCGGAAAGACGCCGCCTACGATCAAGTGGTCGCCGCCGCCAAAGCCGCCAATGCCCATAGCTTCATCGCGGCCCTGGAATATGGCTATGATACCGTCATCGGCGAGCGGGGGGTGCGGCTTTCCGGCGGCCAAAAACAGCGGCTCGCCATCGCCAGGGCGGTGCTGCGGGATGCGCCGATCCTCATTCTCGACGAGGCCACCTCCTCTCTGGATGGGCAAACGGAATGGGAAATACAGGAGGCCCTGGACGACATCGCCAAAAATAGGACGACGCTGCTCATCGCCCACCGGCTTTCGACAATCCGCCGGGCCCACCCCATCGTCGTGCTGGAAGGCGGCGGCATCGCCGAGGTGGGAAGCCATGCGGAACTGCTGGCGAAGGGCGGCCGGTATGCCCGGCTGTATGCCGCGCAGAGGCGCTGAAAGCGCGGCCATATTTGTCACGGCCCCTATTCGTCGCCGCCGGCCGCTTCCGGCTCCCCGGCCTTTAACGCAATGACCGGCATTGCCTTTCAACCCATCCCCTGCCTTTGGGCGGCCGGAAGGGCTTTGACGGCGTTCCCCGCCTGCGCCGCCGATTGAAAATACATTTTTTTCATCCGGCAGCAAAGTGCATCCTTCCACCACCGGCGGTATACCACCGGTGGCCATACAAAGCCATCGGCTAGTGCTATATCACTAACAAAATCCCCCTCCCTTGTATATGCTTTTGCTAGTGATTCAACACCAAGGAGGGGCGTTTTATGGACACGAGGCAGGCCATTGCCGCCAGGATCGCCGGGCTGTGCCGGGAGCGGGGCATCACCCCCAATGCTTTAAGTTACCGCGCCGCGGTGCCGCAATCCACCATCAAAAGCATATTGAACGGGGAAACACAGAATCCCGGTGTCGTCACGATCAAAAAGCTATGCGACGGCTTAGAGATCACGCTGCCGGATTTTTTTAATACCGACGCCTTTCGCGGGCTGGAACAGGAAATCAAATAGCCGTTTTTCTTGCGTTCCAACGCCGCCTTCCACACGATGGCAATGCCCACGGCGCAAGCGGCAATAAAAAACGCCGGGAAAGGAAAACCATGGCAATAAAAGACGAAAAACGGGATACCATACTGTACAATGCGGTCTTTCCCTTTTGGTTCCTGTGGCTTTATCCCTATTTTTGGTTCTTCACACTGCCGTTGAACTTTCTGATCGACAGCCTCGCCCTCTGGATCGGTTTAAAGCTCCTCGGCATACCGGCGAAAAAAGGCGTCTATAAAAACGCGATCCTTAAAATTTGGTTGTTGGGCTTCGCCGCCGATATCGTCGGCGCGGCCTGGGTGGCCCTTCCCTTTCTTGTGGTCAACTGGATAAAGCCGCCTTTGGGCGAGGGCCCATTGCGCTGGCTGGAGGAGCAGCTGGTACATCCCACCAGCTTCCATCCCTTTGAAACGCTGCCGGGCTTTCTGTGGGTTACCTTGGGCGTAGCGCTGGCGGGGTTTTTGATCTACATCTTCAACCGCAAAATCAGCCTAGGAAAGCTGGATTTGACGGAGAGGCAAAAGAAAAGGCTTTCCCTGTTTCTGGCGATTTTTACCACGCCCTATATCTTCTATCTGCCCATGACATGGTTTTTTTAAAGCGGCCATAAAAGAATACGCAAAAACAAACACGGCATAAAAACAGAAAGGGAGGCGCAAATGAAAAAGCGTGAAACGAAGCTATACAATGTCATCTTCCCGGTCTGGTTATTGTATTTCCTTTACCCGCCGGCTTGGTTGATTTCCCTGCCGGCCAATTTCCTTATCGACAGTCTCGTCCTGGTTCTGGCCATGAAATGCCTGGGCATAACGGAAAAATGGGGCAAATACAAAAAAGCGATTTTGAAGGTTTGGGGCTTAGGCTTTCTCGCCGACCTGATCGGCGCGGTCTGGCTTTTCCTTCCCGGGTTCATTCTCAATTCTCTCTCCCCGACCAAAGCCCACGAATGGTTCTATCACAATCTGTATGCGCCGGTTTTCTTTCACCCCTTTTCTTCGCTGGCGGGCTTTCTCTGGGTCGCCTTGGGCGTGGCATTGGCGGGGCTGCTGGTCTACATTTTCAATCTCAAAATCAGTTTTAAAAAGCTGAACTTGGAGGCCAAACAGAAGAAAAGGTTGGCCCTATCCCTCGCCATCTGCACCGCCCCCTATCTCTTTTTCCTGCCGACAAAATGGTTTTTATGAAGCGGCGGGAAAGGAAAGGGCCTCCCCGCGCGGCATAAACCGCATGAGGAGGCTGTGCCGGTTTTCCTGGGCCTTCCATTCACCGCAGCATTGTATAAGACGCAGACCCGGCCGTTTGGCGGCATCTCCAAGCCCGCCATGATCTTTTCTCGCATGAATCCTTGGGTATCGGAGCAATCAACCATATGGGCCAAAGGGCGGGCAGTTCCTCCGCCGGATGGAAAACCCGGGGCCGGAAGATATGAACGGGTATTGCACAAAAAAAATGCGGCCGTGGATGAATGGGTGAGGGAAGAAAAAAATGGCCGCCCAAACCGTTTTTTCGGAAAGCAGACAGAGCGATGCCCGGTTCACTTTTCCTCATAGGCCCAAAGGGCCTTGATTTGGCTTACGATTCTGTCATAACGCCATGTGACCAGCGTGTTTTTTATGCTGTTCGGATCCTTTACCATCAATTCGCCGCTTTTTGACACATCATACAAAACAATAAAATGTCCGGCCGATGTAAAGTCGCCGGGGCCAACGCTGCAGATAACGGGATGTCCGCTGTAGAGGCTGTCCTTGATCTTTTTTTCATTCAGCGGCAGCGCCTTCGCCTTGATGCCGATGGCCTCACATCCCACGCGGAGCATCTCCCAAGAGGTTCCGGCGCCGGACACAAAATAGCCCGCCGCCTCGCTCAATTTCGCTATGGTGAGCGGATCCTGGGACGCATCGCCCGTAAGCTGGGCGGAAACCATCGCCAGGCAAGTCGGCGCGCAGCCGCTTAATCCCATCATGGCATCGCCGTACTGCGCATACCCCCACCTCTTGTCCCACTGCAACAAATGCGGCATCACACCCTTTTGAACCTCAAATGCATACGGCTGCCCGAGATAATCACCGGCATTGAGATAATCCGCTACATAGTCGAAGGTTTCGGAATTGCGTTCCAGCAGCTGCCTAAGTTCCGCGGGATACGCCTCCCGGTTTTCAAGCAAGGCATCGATTTGCTGCGCACTGGCCGGGGCCGCATAGGGGCTGTCATATGCGCCGGAGCGGGCCGTCGAACCGCCGCCGAACATCGCCGTGTTTCGCGCGGCGTACCAGGCTCCGATCCCGACCAGCGCGGCGAACACCAAAACCAAGGCGACGATGGCGGCCCTTCTTTTCCGGCGCGCCGCCCGCCGGCCCGATCTATGTCGATTGTAGCGGTTCGCATTGGAATATGGCGCGTCCGCCACCCGTTTTTGGTCTTTCATATACACCCACCTATCACTGATACGCATAGCCATCGTGGAATGTTGCGGATGCCTCGCTTTTTTCTTTGGCGCCGCCAGCCACAAGCGGTTCGCCGCCGCCGACGGCAAAGCAAATCCCCCGAAACACGGCCATCTTGGCCACATATGATTTCTTTACCTTTATCATACCATCTCTCGCCCGTCAAGACAACAAAATCCCCCGGCGGCATGGCCCAAACCACAATAGGCGATGGCATCAACAGGCCCGAAGCGCCGTACCGGGGCTTCCGATGGTACACGAAAGGGAATGGCCATGCGGCCATTCCCTCAGCTTGTAGACAAAGTCTACAAGCTGACGCGCCTACGGCGCTATAAATTGAGATACCTGAAAGCGGGGCCTGGCCCCCTTTCAGACTATCCCCTGCTACACAATAAGTTTTTCGGCGCCACGTTCCATGTAACGGTTACCGATCCTTCCCAAAATCCTTTTGCGGATCGTCCAAGGTCGCTGCGCAGGGAGTTTGTCTACAGTTTGAGGGAATGGCCATGCGGCCATTCCCTCAGACTGTAGACAAAGTCAAGAAGCTGACGCGCCTACGGCGCTATAAATTGAGATACCTGAAAGCGGGGCCTGGCCCCCTTTCAGACGATCCCCTGCTACACAATAAGTTTTTCGACGCCACGTTCCATGTAACGGTTACCGATCTTTCCCAAAATCCTTTTGCGGATCGTCCAAGGTCGCTGCGCAGGGAGTTTTTCTTCAGTTTGAGGGAATGGCCATACGGCCATTCCCTCGCTTGTAGACAAAGTCTACAAGCTGACGCGCCTACGGCGCTATAAATTGAGATACCTGAAAGCGGGGCCTGGCCCCCTTTCAGACGATCCCCTGCTACACAATAAATTTTTCGACGCCACGTTCCATGTAACGGTTACCGATCTTTCCCAAAATCCTTTTGCGGATCGTCCAAGGTCGCTGCGCAGGGAGTTTGTCTACAGAATGACTTGAATTTTATATATCTGAGGGAATGGCCATGCGGCCATTCCCTCTTTGCATCTGTCATTCCGTTCTTAATATTCCGGGGGCAGCGCGTTCATTTCCCGCATCGTAAAGACCGGGCCGTCGAGGCAGACGAAGCAACTGCCGATATTGCAGCGGCCGCATTTGCCGATCCCGCATTTCATGCGCATTTCCATCGTGGTGATGACTTCGTCCTCGTCATACCCCATCTTCATCAGCGACTGGAGGGTAAATTTGATCATGATCGGCGGGCCGCAGACGAAGGTCAGCGTCGGCGCCGGATTCAGCTCCTCCACATAGGCGGGAACGAAGCCGACATGCTGCTTCCAGCATTCTTCGCCCCGGTCGATGGTAACGAAAACGTCCATATTTTCCACTTTGGGCCAGTTTTCCAGAATATCGTCTTTAAAAACCAGATCCCCATAGGAGCGGGCGCCGTAGACCACCGTCAGCTTGCCATAATCGGCCCGGTTTTCGATGCAGTGCATGATCAGGCTGCGCACCGGCGCGAGGCCGATGCCGCCGGCGATGAAAAGGATGTCCCGGCCTTTGCATTTGTCCAGCGGGAAGCCGTTGCCATAGGGGCCGCGGATGCCGCATTCCTGGCCTTCCTCAACTTCGAAGAGGGCATTGGTCAGCGCGCCGACGCTTTTGATCGCCATATCGATGGTGTTTTCCCCCTGGTGGGTGATGGAGAACATCGCCTCGCCGATCTGGGGGATGGAGAGCATCCCCAACTGACCGGGCTTGGGGGCAAAGGGCTTCGTGCCGTCTTCGGCGGTGATGGTATAGGTCTTGGTGTCCGAGGTTTCCTGGTTGATTTTGATGATTTTCCCTTTGATGGGTACGAGGGCATTGATCTTTTTAATTTCTTCGGCCGTCATTTAGTTTGCCGCCTCCTTTACTTTTTGGATGATGGTGGCAATCTCAAGATTGACCGGGCATTTGGCCACGCAGCGGCCGCAGCCGACGCAGAAGATCTGGCCATGGCGTTTCTTATTGTAAAGCAATTTGTCCATAAAGCGGTTGCGCACCCGTTCCTTTTTCGAAGGGCGGGGATTGTGCCCGCCGGCCATGCGGCTGTATTCCGAAAACATGCAGCAATCCCAACAGCGGATTTTCGCCCCCTCTTCTCCCCGGAGCTGATTGTCGATATCGAAGCAATAGCAAGTGGGGCATACATAGGTGCAGGTGCTGCAGCCGATGCATTTCGGAGAAACCTCATCCCAGATCGGATGTTCGAACATCGTTTCCAGCTTTTCGGAAACGCCGTCCATATCCACATGGATCAGGATTTCATCCAGCGGCAGCATTTTCGGGTTCGACAATTCCGTTAAATGGCTTTGGTACTTTTGCAGCGCCGCCTCTCCGGCGGGGGTTTTGGCTTCCAGCGCATAGGCGTCGCCCACATCGCTCATCTGTACATCGGCGAGGGGGGCCTGTTGCGGATCCACCCCCATCGAGGTGCAGAAGCAGGTATCGGCATGGCTGGTACAGGCCAAAGCGAAAAGCAGGGCGTTTTCCCTCCTGGCTTTATAAAAACCGTCTTCATAGCCCCGGGTCAAAAAGACCTTATCCATACAGTCGATGCTTTGGGCATCGCAGGAGCGGATGCCGAAGAGAATTTTAGGGCCATCCGCCGGCGGCAGAGTTTCAATGTCTACCTTAGAACCTTTGGCTTTAAAACGGTACATCTTTTCCGTTTGGGGGAAGAAGATGTCTTTTGGCGAAAGCAAAGGTGTTTTCCTGCCAAAACATTGCAATACCGTCCTGATAAGGAGCGAACTTCGTCACTTCATCGGAGGTTTTGGCGGGGACGAACACTTGGTAATCGCCGGACATGGCTTTTAACAGCCCATTGAGTTGATCTTTTTTAATCCCTTTCATCCTGCCGCCTCCTCACATAAATTCTTCCGGATCGTCGAGCCGGAAATGGTTCATGGCGGGGGTATCCTCCAGCACCGTACCGGCGGGCGATTCCTTAAAGAGCGCCTCTAAATCCTGGCTGAGCTTGCGGTTCAACAACATCACCGGCAGGCCCATCGGGCAGACCCGCTCACATTCACCGCAGCCCACACAGCGTCCCGCCATGTGCAGGGCCCGGGTGAGGTGATAGAAGGAATTCTCCACCGGATTTTCCGCTTTCCCCAGCCATTGGGGGGGCGTGGAATCGAAGCAGCATTCCCGGCAGGAGCAGACGGGGCAAACATTGCGGCAAGCGAAACAGCGGATGCAGGCGGAAAACTGTTCCTGCCAGAAGGCATATTTCTCGTCTTGGGACATGGCTTCCACCTGTTCCAAAATCAGATCCCGCTTTCCTTCCCGCTCCGGCACGGCCTCGCCGATCAATTCATCATAGACCACCGGATTGGGGAAGAGACAGAGGGCGCATTTTTTCGCCTCCGGCAGTTCCGCGCCGGGCTTTTTGCCGACGGCGGCCTTCTCCTCTTTCAGGCCGGGACAGGGAATGCCGACGATGTACAGCTTTTCCCTGGCGATCTGATTGTCCTGGATCATGCCGACGAGGGAACGGCTGTCACAGCCTTTGGCGAAAACGGCGATCTTTCCCTCCCTATCCCGGTGATCCAGCAGGTATTTGCTTAAATTATGGTAGCAGAAATCGTCAAAGACCAGGCGGCCCGTATCTTCCGGATCGGAGATGAAGGCCGGGGCGCTCTTATACCACAGATTGCCCTTTTCCCAGCCGAGCACGAGGCCGACGGTACCGTCGGCCAGCAGCTTTTTGGCGATGGCCCGCATGTCTTGGCTGATATCACGCATCTTCATCCCTCCACTTTCTGTTTGGCCCCAAAGCCTTGATCTCTGCGGTGATTTCGGTGACCACCTGCTGGAATTTCGGCCCTTCGGAACCGGAAATCCAGCGCACATGGAAGCGGCGGGAATCGATGCCGATGAAATCCATCATCCGCTTCATCAAGAGATAGCGGCGGCGGGCGAAATAGTTGCCGGTGGAAAAGTGGCAATCGCCGGGATGGCAGCCGGCCACCAGCACGCCGTCGATCCCTTTTTGAAAGGCGCGGATGACAAATTGGGGGTTCGTCCGGCCGGAACAGGGCACCCGCAAAACCCGGGTGGTGGGAGGGTACTGGAGGCGGCTTAAACCCGCCAAATCCGCCCCGGCATAGGTGCAGTATTGGCAAGCGAATACGAGGATTTTAGGCTGCCATTCCTCTTCTGTCGCCGTTGTGGTTTTGACTTCTTCGCTTACAGACATAAGGCATCCACCTCCGCTAAGATTTGTTCATTGGTATAGCCCATCAGATCCAAAGCATTGGAACGGCAATTGACGGTGCAAGCGCCGCAGCCTTGGCAGAGGCCCCGGTTTACCTGAACCACCTGGCGGGTCACATTGTTACAGCCGCAGCGTTCCGTCAGATCCACCAATTCCAGCGCATGGTAGGGGCAGACATTGACGCAGAAGCCGCAGCCGGAACAACGATCCGTATCGACGGCGGCGACGATGGCCTCGGTGTCCATCTCGTCTTTGGAAAGCAGGCCGATCACCTTGGAGGCGGCGGCCCCGGCCTGGGAAACCGAATCGGGAATGTCCTTAGGCCCCTGGCAGGCCCCGGCCAAAAATACGCCGGCGGTGAAGGTATCCACCGGGCGGAGTTTGGGGTGGGCTTCGGTAAAGAAATTGTCCTGGTCATAGGAGAAACCGACCTTCCGCGCCAAATCTCCGGCGTCGGCCTGGGGCACCATGGCGGTGGCCAGCACCACCAGATCGGCTTCGACGGTGACGGCCTTGTCCATCAATGTGTCCTCCCCTTTGACGATCAGCTTCTTCCCTTCCTGATAGATACGGGAAACGCGGCCCCGGACATAGTCGACGCCATATTCGTCATTGGCCCGCAGATAAAATTCCTCATAGCCCTTGCCGGCGGTGCGCACGTCCATATAGAAAATGACGGCATTGGAATCCTTGATCTTATCCCTTACCATGGTGGCGTGCTTCGCCGTATACATGCAGCAGGCCTTCGAACAGTATTTTTTGCCCTTTTTCTCATCCCGGGAGCCGACGCATTTGATGAAAACAACATTTTTCGGCTCTTCCCCGTCGGAGGGGCGCTGGATATGGCCCATGGTGGGGCCGGAGGCATTGACGAGACGCTCGAACTGCAAACCGGTGATCACGTCGGGGTATTTGCCATAGCCATATTCCCCGTAAACCGAATGGTCGAAGAGATCAAAGCCGGTGGCGACGACGATGGCGCCGTAGCGGATCGTCACAAATTCGTCCTGATCTTCATAATTGATGGCCCCGGTGGGGCAGACGGTGGAACAAATTTTGCATTTGCCCTTTGTAAAATAGGTGCAATGTTCCCGGTCGATCACGGGCTTATTCGGCACCGCCTGGGGGAACGGCACATAGATCGCGGTTCTCGTCGTCATGCCGCATTCGAACTCGCTGGGAATCTTTTTCTTATTCGGGCATTTGTTGTAGCAAGCGCCGCAGCCGGTGCATTTGACCGGGTCGACGGAAGTGGCCTTCCGTTTGATCGTCACATCAAAATTGCCGACATAGCCGTCCACCTTTTCCACTTCGCTGTAGGCGATGATATTGATGTTCGGGTGCTGGGAGGCGTCGACCATTTTCGGCGTCAGGATACAGGCGGAACAGTCCATGGTGGGGAAGGTTTTGTCGATCTGGGCCATCTTCCCGCCGATGGAGGCTTCCCGTTCCAACAGATCCACGGTATAGCCGGCGTCGGCAATGTCGAGGGCCGCCTGGATGCCGGCGATGCCGCCGCCGATGACGAGGGCCCGCTTGTGGATGGAAATCGTCGATTTTTGCAGCGGCACATTCTTCATCGCTTTGGCGGTGGCCATGCGGACAAGGTCGGTGGCTTTCGCCGTCGCCTTGGCCTTATCCGAATGAACCCAAGAGCAATGTTCCCGGATATTGGCCATTTCCACCATATAGGGGTTCAGCCCCGCCTTGGCGATGCATTTTCTAAAGGTTGGCTCGTGCATACGGGGGGAACAGGAGGCGACGACGATGCGGTCGAGATTGTGCTCTTTGATGGCGTCGATGATCATGTTCTGCCCCGGATCGGAACACATATATTTATAGTCGGTGCTATAGGCCACGCCGGGCAAATCCTTCGCCGCCTCGGCGACGCCGCCGCAGTCTACGGTTTGGGAGATATTGGTGCCGCAATGGCAAATGAAAACGCCGGTTCTCTTCATGCCTCATCTACCCCCTTTTTCAGCGGCTCTTTCAAAAGCCCCTTCTTTTCCAGCAGCGGCAGCGGATCGACAAAATGGTGCTTCAGGCCGACGGTTTTGGCGTCCAGGCCGAGGGCCAGCCCCAAAAGCTCGGTGAAATAAAACACCGGCAGATCGTATTTGACGTTCCGGCCATTGCCGATCTGTACCTGCCGCATATCGAGATTGGTGGCGCAAAGGGGGCAGGCGCAGACGATGCATTCGGCATTGTGCTTTTTCGCGTCGTCCAAGATGACCTCGGTCATCTTCAGCCCCGCCTTGGGCAATGCCGTGGGATGGGCGGCGCCGCAACATTCCACCTTAAAGTTCCAGTTTACGGCCTCAGCGCCGATGGCCTGGACGATATTGTCCATCGACTGGGGGTCCTCCTCATCGTCGAACTGGGTGATCTCCGGCGGGCGCACCAATAGGCAGCCATAATAGCTGACGGCCTTTAACCCCTCTAAAGGGCGAACCACTTGTTCCTTGATGCCGTCGATCCCCACTTCCTCGTCGATGATCTCCAGCATATTCTTGGCGTCGAACTTTCCCTCATAGCTGCGGCCGGTGATATACGCCATCCGTTCCTTTACCTCCGCCGATTCGCGCACCGCTTTTTCCGAGGCTTTACACCGCACGAAGCAGGCGGCGCAGGGAATGGCGAGGCCAACCCCGGCTTCCTCGGCGATGGCGAGATTGCGGACGGGCAAAGCCAAAGCCAGGTTGTGATCGGTCAAGTGGGCCGACGAGGCGCCGCAACAGTTCCAATCGGGAACTTCCCACAATTCGACTCCCAGCTTCTTCGCGACGGCCCGGGTGGAAATGTCCATTTCCAGGCCGGTACCCGAAAGAGAGCAGCCGGGATAGTAACCGAATTTCTTCATTGCTGTTTACCTCCTAGCTCCCGGCAGCGGGCGAAGATCTGCTTCATCTCGTCTCGGGCCGTAATTCTGTGGGGCAGGATCGCCAGTTTCCCTTTGCTGAGCATCACCGGCGCATAGAGCGCGTCTTTCAGCAGTTTGCCGGTAAAGAGATTGTAGCGCAGCATCAGCTCCAGCTCATGGATGCGGCCATAGCGTTCCACGATCTGCAAAAAGGCGGTGTGAAACACGTCCAGCGGTTTTTCGCCGATGATCCCCTGGCGTTTCGCCTCCATGCGGAGCCCTTCCATCACCCGCGAGGGATATACCTCCCTTGGGCAGCGGGTCGAGCAAGTGTCGCAAGTGGAACAGATCCAGATCGACTTGCTGTTGACCGCCTCCTCATACAGTCCCGACCTCAGAAGATTGATGATCTCCCGCGGCGAATGGTCCATCGCCCAGGCCAGGGGACAGCCAGCCGTACATTTGCCGCACTGGTAGCAGCGGCCGATATCGGCGCCGTGCTCCCTTTTGATGGTTTTGCGCAGCGCTTTCGCTTTGGTTAGGCTGGTTGTCAAATTGATGTCTTCCATGCGTCTTTCCCCCTCAATTTTGACAATTTGGAAATATCTTCAACAGGGATAGCGTCGCTTCCTGACGATCCCTGCAAAAAAAGCTCGCTACAATTATCATACATGATCTCGTTTCTCTATGCAATGGAAAACTTTAGAGCTCTTTTTATAAAAGCGCAATCTTACCACGGTAGGCGCCCGGGCCGACGGACGAAGAAAAAAGCCTTTGGGCTGCGCTTCCCCGCCGCCGCGGCCCAAACCAAAAAAAACCGCGCCAAAAGGCCGCGGGGAGAGGCCCGGCGGGGCTTTGTGCAGTCCCACCGGTTTGTATTTGGGGAAAGGCCGCCGCGGGGAGGGCCAACCCCTGTTCGATTCTATGCGGCCCCGGGCCCGCTCATTCCTCTATCGCCGGTTCATGGTGGGTATCGATGTCCATAAAGAGGGACCATTCATTGAAAAAGGCCAGCTCCTTATCGCCGACGGGGCCATTTCTGTGCTTCGCCACCCGCACCTTGGCCACGCGGTCGTCGCTTTTTCCCTCTTCATAATAGGCGGGGCGATGGATGAACAGCACAATGTCGGCGTCCTGCTCCAAGGCGCCGCTTTCCCTGAGGTGGCTCAAATCCGGCATCTTCGCCTGGGCCTCCCCCTTGGGCACCGCCGCCCGGGAAAGCTGGGAGATGGCCAGCACCGGCACGTCCAGCTCCTTGGCCAACCCCTTTAATTGCCGGGAGATTTCTGAAATTTGCTGCTGCCGCCCTTCCCGCCGCATATCGGCGGAGGATTGCATCAACTGCAAATAGTCGATAACGATCAGGTCGAGGCCCTTTTCCCGTTTCAGCCGCCGGGACTTGCCCCGCACCTCCGAAACGGTGATCCCCGGCGTATCGTCGAGATAGAGCGGGGCCTTGGAGATCGCTTCCATCGCGAGGCCGAGGCGGCTCCACTCCTCATCGTCCAGCTGGTTCCGGCGGGCCCTGGTCTGGTCGACTTTGGCATGGGAAAAAAGCATCCTGGACGCCAATTGCACATTCGACATTTCTAAACTGAAAAAAGCCACATGCAAGCCGTGTGCCGTGGCGGCCTTTTCCGAGATATTGATGCAGAACGTGGTTTTCCCCATCGCCGGACGGGCGGCGACGATCACCAGGTCGCTCTTTTTCAACCCTCCCAACAGCAGGTCGAGTTCCTTGAAGGTGGGAACGCCCTTCTCGGTGAGGCCGATGCGTTCATAGGCGTCCCCCACGAAGGAGGCCACCGGCAGCAACCCCTTGGCCTGCCGCATCTGGCTGAGGCGGAAAAGATCCGTTTCCGCTTCTTCCAGCAGGTCGGCGGCTTCTTTCTCCTCGGTCATCGTCTCCCGGCTGATCTTGGCGCCGATGCGGACAAGGTTCCGCTTGATCGCCTTGTCCTTGACGATGCGGGCATAATAGGCCGCATTGGCGGCGGTGGGCGCCGCATTGTACAGCTCCGCCACATAGGCGACGCCACCCACCTCGTCGCCGATGCCCGCCACCTGCAATGCCTCGACGAAAGTCACCAGGTCGATGCGGCTGCCGGCGTCGTTCAACCGAAAGAGGGCGGTAAAAATTTTCTTATGGGCGTCCTTGTAGAAATCCTCGGCGTCGATCAATTCCGCGACGGTATAGATCGCCTCCTGATCCAAAAGGATGGAGCCGAGAACCGCCATTTCCGCCTGGATATTGTGGGGGGGAAGCATTGCCTCCGGTTCCTTGGCCATACGATCACCTAGCTTTATCTAGCATCATTCTACCGCTGATTCTGCCGGCTGGCAAGAGGGCAAAGTTTGCCGCCCCGCGCCGGTTTTGCCGCTTTATGCTTCCGGGCCGAAAACGGCGGCCAGCAATTCGCCGCTGTCTTTGACGCCGATCACTTCCAAACCGCCGAGGCCCGCCGGCACATCCTCCAAATTTTCCGCGGGAATGATCACCTTCTTCATCCCCGATTGCCGCGCGCCGTAAATCTTTTCGCTGATGCCGCCGACGGGGCGGATCTTGCCCCGGATCGACAGCTCGCCGGTTAAGGCGATGTTCTGGGGAATCGGCTTCTTTTTGATGGCGCTGTAGAGGGCGAGAAAGATCGCCGCCCCCGCCGAAGGCCCGTCGATATTGCCGCCCCCTACCACGTTGACATGCAGATCCAAATCCTTAAAATCGTCCTCTCCCAGGGCCCGGAAGGCCGAAGCGACATTGAAAACCGAATCCTTCGCCATTGAACCAGCGGTATCGTTAAAGCGTACCTGCCCCTTGCCGGGTTCCCGGGCGGGAAAAACCGTCGCCTCGATTTCCAGCACCGAACCGAGAAAACCGTGCACCCCGAGGCCAAATACTTTGCCTTCCTCGGCGGTATCGAGGGCTTTGTCCCGCACTTTGGGAACAAGGCGGGAATTTTGGATCACCTCGGCGATGTTCTGCTTTTTGATCACGAGGCGTTTGCGCTTGCGATCCCGCTGTTCATAGAGGAGCAGGCCATAGGCGTCGGCAAGGATATTGACGGCCTTGCGGCCGTCCACCGTATATTCGGAGATCAGTTCCGCCGCCGTCGGTTCCAGTTTGATTTTCAGCTTTTGGGCGGCGTTTTCCAAGATGCCGATGATATCCTTGGGCCCCAATGGATCGAAATAGACCTCGCCGCAGCGGGAACGGAGGGCGGAGCTCAATTCCGAAGCGTCCCGGGTGGTGGCGCCGATCAGGATAAAGTCCGCCGGCAACCCTTCCTCGAACATCTTTTTAATATATTTCGGCACCTGCTCGTCATTGGGGTCATAATAGGAGGATTCAAAATCCACCTTTTTGTCCTCCAGCACCTTCAACAGCTTGCTCAAAAGCATCGGATCCATCTCGCCGATTTCATCGATGAAGAGAACGCCGCCGTGGGCCTGGGTAACGAGGCCCGGCTTGGGTTCCGGGATGCCGGTTTCCGCCAAATCCCGCCGCGCCCCCTGATAGATCGGATCGTGAACGGAGCCAAGCAGCGGATTCGTCGCCTCTCTCGGATCCCAGCGCAGCGTGGAACCGTCGATCTCGATGAAGGGAGCGTCGGGGAAGAACACCGAAGATTCGATCCCGATCGCCGCTTCCAAAGCGAGGCGGGCGGCGGAGGTTTTGCCGACCCCCGGCGGCCCGTAGACGATGATATGCTGGGGATAAGGGGAAGCCAATTTCCCCAGCAGCGCCTTCACCGGCCGCTCCTGGCCGACGATCTCCGCAAAGGTTCGGGGCCGCAGCATCTCCATGGCGGAACGGGACAGCTTCTGGTGATCCAAAACCTCCAGCTGGGCGTATTTCTTCAGGGTTTGGGCATTTTCCGGGCCGCCGTTTTCCTTCAAGACCTGCATCTTGATTTCCCGATAATAGTCCTCCTGCCGCTCCTGCATCTTTTCGGCGATCAATTTTTCCAGCCGGTCCTCAAGATTGCGCTTGGCGATCACATCCCCCATCTCGTCCATCAACTGGTTGAGCCGGACGGAAGCGGAAAGCCCGCCGCTTTCATACAGTGGGTCATAGTAGACGATGCGCTCCAAGGCCGCCAGCTGATCCTCGACATCCTCGGAGGAAAGGCCGTCCAAGGCGCCGAGCTTCGTCGCGCGGATCACGATTTGGTCGGCGCCGAAAACCTCGTTCAAAATATCGCGAAAGGCGTCGATGTTCTTTCGCAGTTGTTCCTGCTGCTCTCTGTTTGTCATATACCCTTTCCTTATGCGCCGGCCACGATGTCGACGGCGACTTTCACCTTCACTTCGCTATGCAGCTTCAGCGATACCGTATAGTTCCCAAAGTTTTTAAGGCTTCCCCGGTTCTGGATATGCCGCTTGTCCAGCGCGACGCCGGTCTTTTCCTCAATGGCATTGGCGATGCCTGGCGGTTACGGAACCGAAGAGCTTGCCTCTCCCCGGCTTTGGCCAGGATCGTAAAGGTCATGTCCTTCAATCCGTCTGGCGAGAACCTGGGCTTTGGCCAATTCATCGGCCTTTCTGCTGTTTTCCTTTTCCTTTTCCCGTGCCAACCGGTTCATATTGGCGGTGTTCGCCTCGACGGCCAGTTTGCGCGGGAGCAGAAAATTTCGGGCATGGCCGTCCGCCGCGTTTACCACATCGCCGGTTTTGCCGATACTCTTTACATCCGCGATTAAAATGACTTTCATTGGGACACCTCCTATTTATCTTGATTGTCCTTGCTTTTTTTCATGCCTGCAAAAGTTTTCCGATAGTCGACGATCATATCCAAAAGCCCGAAAAAGGCCGCAAAAGGGAAGGAAAAGGTCAGGAACAGCGCCGCCAAAATCCAAATTAACACCTGTACCCGGCGGGAAAGCCGATATTGATGGAATAAAAAGGTAAGAAGTGAAACCCCCGCCAGCACCGTTATGGGCAGATAAATATAGATCAGGGTTTTCGGGCCAAGGCCAAAAGCCACGGAATTTGCCAGCGATTGCCGGCGAAGAGCGACAGCAGGGCGACGATGACGCCCCACACCATCCACCACGGGATATGCCATTCCCGGAAACGGCGGCAGCGCGGGGATGAAAACGGAAGCGCCGCAAAATCCGGAACATGGCGGCAAAATAATTGGCGGCGGCGGTGGACATCGCCCCCAAAATAAAGACGGCGGGCAGCAAAGCTGAAACACCTTCAGCATTTCGGCGATATAGGCTCCTCCGTCATGCCGCCGGGCAAAACGTCGCCAAGGCGCCCCATCGAAGCAGGCCTCAGCCATTCCTCCAAAGACAGTTTGACCTGGCCCAGAATGGCGGCAAAGGGCGAATCCCCCAAAAGACCGATGAAGAGCAGCGCGGCGGCGGTGGCGAAACCGCTGATAACGATGTCGCAAAACAGCGTTCGCGCCGGGGAAACCCGGTACTTGAAGCACAAACCGTAGGTCAGGCCGATGCCCACCAAAGCGAAACCGGCGAAAAAACTGACAAAGCGAACCGGCCAGCTCATCGCGCCGCCGACGATGATGGCGCCGCATAAAATCCCGCTCCACAATGGATGGCGCAGGACGACGATCATCAGCGGCACCGCCCAAACGAAGGGAAACGAAGATACTGATCACCGGCACAAACTGGGCGATCAGCAATAGAACGATGGACAGGACGGCAAAAACCCCGGCATCGGTGACGGCTTTTGCAAAGAGACGTCGGCTTTCCTTCATCGCTGGCCTCCTTTGTATGGCTGGCAGCCGCCATGTAAAAAAGCCCCAAGAAGATCTTGATACCAAAGTGTAGACAAAGTCGCCCTGGGCGAATTTATATCTTAGATAAAATGTTTTTAGAAAGAATCGGCGACCATTACATCGAAATAAAATCAAACTGTTTATTGTACAGCAGGGATCGTCTGAAAGGGGGCCGAACCCCGCTTTCAAGCATCCCAATCTATAGCGCCGCGGGCGCTTGGGCTTGCGGTTCTTGGCATTTTACTCCGTCGTATACGGCAATAAGGCAATCTGCCTCGACCGTTTCACCGCCAGGGTCAAAGTTCTTTGATGCTTCGCGCAATTGCCGGAGATTCTTCTCTCGGCAAGATTTTGCCTCTTTCGCTGATATATTTTCTCAAGCGGGCCGTGTCTTTATAATCGATATGGTCGATCTTGTCCACGCAGAAGGCGCAAACTTTTCTTCTGACCCTGCGTCCACGGTTGGGACGGGAACTTCTTTCCGCCATGTGAGGTCTCCTTTCTTAAAATGGAACGTCGTCCATCGGCGCCACTTCATCGGCGCCAAAATCCGGCATTGAGTGGAGCGTCGTTGCCGCTGTCCTTAGGCGACAGGAAGCGAACATTGTCCGCCACCACTTCCGCCACGGTTCTCTTCGTGCCGTCCTGCGCTTCATAGGTGCGGATTTGCAAACGGCCGTCCACCGCCGCCATCTTTCCTTTGGAAAGGTAGGTGGCGCAGGTTTCGGCCTGGTTGCGCCAAACGACGATCGGCACGAAATCCGTTCTCCTCGCCGGACTGGCTTTTAAAGTTGCGATCCACCGCGAGGGTGAAGGTCGCAAATCGGGATACCGCTGGATGTGGAACGCAGTTCCGGATCTCTTGTCAAGCGTCCGATCAGGACGATTCTGTTTAACATATCATCACCTGAATTTCTTATTCATCTTCCCGAACAACCAGGAAACGGATGACTTCATCGGCAATTTTAAAATTACGTTCAAGCTCCAGCGGCAGGCTCGGCTCCGCCTGAACGTCGAAAAACGTAGATGCCTTCCCGCATTTTATTTACCTCATAGGCGAGGCGCCGCTTCCCCCAAAGATCCACTTTGGTTACTTCGCCGCCGTTTTTCGTAATCACGTCGGAAAAGCGATCCACCGCCGCCTGTACCTGTTCCTCGTCTAATTCGGGACGCAGAACATATACGGTTTCATAATTGCGCATCCTATTCACCTCCTCCCTATGGACTAACGGCCCTCATAAAAAAGGGCAGGGAATAACGGATAATAGTATACCACAGTTTTTCTGATCCCGCAAGAGCAAAAAAAGCCAGGGAAAGGCAAAGCGTAAATTGCAAGTTGAATTGCCCAAAGAAAGGGGGGCGGCTAAAATAGAGGACATTGTTGACTTTGTGCACGGATGTCAAAAGGTAGCTGCCGCCGGCATAGAGATACTGCTGGAATCGCCGCTGTCGAGGTTCATCGCGTCGACACAGCTCAGGCCTTCATCAGCCCGGGCACTCCGCCAGCGGTACCTTCGTCCGGGTGACGATCACCATCATCATGCCGTCGGCGCGGATGCCGACGGCGGTGCGCAGCGCGGGTCCCTTCGGCAGCGGGTAAAGCCCTCTCCCGCATAGTCATAGCCGGGGACGCCGTCCTTCACCAAGACGGGGCCGGCCCCCAGCGCCGCCGGATGCGGCCGCCGCCGTCATTGGTGTATTGGGGGTCCAGGTCAACTGGTCGCCGACGGCCAAGGTTCCCAGGATCATGGTCGCCGCAGAGGACGAACCCCTCCGGCGGGATTTCCATATCCTGTTCCGCGCGATGGCGACGATTTCGGCGGCGGCGTTTACCGCTACTGCTTTTGTGGCGGCAAAGCCGAGGCTGCCCCAACGGGAAGTGAAAATTTCCAATACCTCATATTCCTTGCTGGTGCCGATATTGATATAGTTGGTTTCCACCGCGTCGCCTTCCTCCTGCTGGATTTTCAATTTGATCCTAAGGGGGCCGATGGCGGGAACGCCGTTTTCATCGACGGAAAGAACCGTGGCCTGGTTCCGTATATACATCACCTCGCCATTGCGCACCAGCGTAAAAAAGTGCGATTGTGGCCGGCGGAAAACGCCGAGGAATCGAAGTAACCGCCATTGGCCAGCACCTTGGCGCTGTGCCGCGCCACAAAGGTGGAGAGGGGGGCATGGGCGGCGATGTCGAAATGATCCGCCAGGGCCACATTGGCATTGACGGTGGCGGGGTCGAGGAGAACGCCGGCGACGGCATGGCCATTTGACTCGTTTTTCAAAAATCTCATAATAGGCTTTGGGGAAGGGCCGTCTTCATCCAATGCCGGTTCCCGGTAGGTCGTTTCCTCCGGCACATAGCCCTCTTCCGTGATCCAGAGCAGCGAGGTCGAGAATTTTCGCCGCTTTCGGCCCGGCTGGCGTCGGCCAGCGGCATGCGCTGCGGTTGCTATAGCCGCAGAGAATGCCGGCCTGCTGAATTTCGCCGACGCTGTCTTGCGCCCAGGCGGCGATCCGCTGCCGATCCCGAAAGTCCACAGCGGCGAACAGCCGGGCAGCGGGGTTTTAGACGCCGTTTTGCCGTAGCGGGCGACCATCGCGGCGATTTGCTGCCGGGTGATGCGGGCCTGGGGATTAAACTTGCCGCCGCCGACCCCTTCGACGATGCCCATCTGCGCCGCCCAGGCGATATGCCGGGCAGACCAGCGGTTTTTGGCCACATCATGGAAGGGGCTGACGCCGACATAGGGGCTGAGATCGGCGCCGGAGGCTTCCGCCAGCATCTTCGCGAATTCCTCCCGGGTGATCTTGCCGGTGGGCTGGAAAGACGTTTTGGTGCGGCCATTGACGATGCCGCGCTCCACCAGATCGAGAATATAGGGGGCGTGCCAGTCGCCGTCTTTCACATCGCTGAAGGGATTGGCCGCCAAAACGGCGCCGCCGGTGGGGGGGGCGAAGAACAGCGCCATGAGCAAAACGCCGCCACACAATGTAAACCAAAATTCTTTCTTCATTTTCATCCTACCTTCTTTTTTAAAAAATTGTGTTGCCGCGCCGCGCCGGGCGGATCGCCGCCGCAGGCTGCCGTCATTGTGGTGCAGGGGGCGGTGTTTCGCCGCTTTTCAGCACTTTTTTGGTGCGCCTTTCCACCTCGGCCCGGGGCAATAGCACTTGGCGGCCGCAGGTCAGACATTTTAGGCGCAGATCGGCGCCGAGGCGCAGAATCTCCCAATCATGGCCGCCGCAGGGATGGGGCTTTTTAAGGCGGACAATGTCTCCCAAGGCAAAGCGTATCACGGCGCGCCCCCCTCTCCCGGCCGCCGCCCCGGCGCGATCCAATCGGCATAGGGGGATTTAATGCCGACACTTTCCAGCGCCTCCTGGGCGCCCCGGCGCAAATCGCGGCCGAGCTGCCATTGGTGCATCGGTTTTGTGACGGCGCTGATGCGCAGGGTCAGCGAGGTTTCGCCGAGGGCCTGCACCCCCAGGAAGGAGGGGGCCTCGACCAGCGCTTCCCGTTCCCGTTCGGCGAAGGCCGCCATCATCTGCCCCAAGACCGCCTCGGCTTCGTCGACATCGGTGCCGTGGGCCACGGCGATGTCGACAAAAACCCGGATATTGTCGCGGCAGAAATTCACCACCTCGGCGATGGAACCGTTGGGAACGATGTACAGCGCCCCGTCCCCCCGTTTGATCTTCGTCGTTCTGAGGCCGATCTCTTCCACGGTGCCCTCGGTGTCGTTGACCAGCACATATTCGCCGACGGCGAACTGGTTTTCAAAAATGATGAAGAAGCCGGTGATGATGTCCTTCACCAGGGTTTGGGCGCCGAAGCCCACCGCCAAGCCGAGAACGCCGGCGGCGGCGAGGATCGAAGCGACATTGACGCCGAGACGGCTCAATGCCATGACGAGGACGATGAAGCCGACGAGATAAAAGACGACGCTGTTGATCAGCCCCTGCAAAGTGGGGATGCGGTTCGATTTGTCGTACTGGCTTAAACGGCCGGAGAAAATCCGGGCCACCAGCACGCGGCTGCCCTTGACGGCCACAAAAGCGCCAACCAGCACCAGGATGATTTCCACCGTTACGGCAAGAAAAACCGAAGATTCCCAAAACTGGCGAAGGGCGGCAAACCAGACATTGAGCGACTGCAAATCTTACTCCTCCTTATTTATCGCGGCATTTTTATGCCGCTCGATGGCGGCGGCAAGGACATAGGCCAGGGGGCCCTCGGCAGCGGCGGCGGCGGCTTCCAGGTGGGGAAGGATGCGCCGATCTTCCCAATCCGCCAGGGCCTGCGCCGCCCGGAGCCGCAGCCGCCAATCCCGGGCGGCGAGGCAGTCCAGCAAAGGGCCGAGGGCCGCCTCTTCCTTTGTCCGCCCCAAAAGCGCGACGATCTCTCCCCGCCATTCCGGCGGCGCTTGGGGCAACAGCGCGGCGGCCAAAGCCGCAATGCCAACGGCGCCCCGGATCGCCGCCGCCTGCAACAGCGCCATCTTTTTCGGCAAATCGAGCGCGCCGATTTCCGGCAGCAATTCCAAAGACCAAGCCGAAGCGGCCAAAACCTCGGCGAGGCGGGCGGGGAGCAGCGGCGTTTCCGAAAAGAGCAGTTCCTCGATGTCCCGGCGGAAGTAGCGGCTGTCCAAGGCGATGATCAAAGCGGCGGCATCCTCCCCGCTCCAATTGCCGCTCTTTCCCGTCAGTCCGGCGGCGATGGCACGGGTCAACCCCGCGGCGGCCATCGCCCCGGCGACATCTTGCCGATAGGCGGGGGAGAGGCCGGGCCAGAAACCTCGCATCGCTTCCAAAACCGGCAAGGTCAAACCGTCGACCTCCCGCCCCCGCAGCGGTTTTTCTTTCCGCAAACGCCGCAAAAGAGCGGCTTGCGGATCCTTTTTCCCGAACAAGGCCATGAAATCCCCTCTCAGACCGGTTGTTCCCGGCGCGTTTTCCCTTTGCGCCCATAGGGGCAAACCGCGATGCACAGGCCGCAAACCTGCTCGCCGAGAACCTTCTTCTTTTCCAGCAAATAGTCGTCGCAAAGGTGAAAGCGCAGGCGCAAATCCCTGTCCTCCCCATCCGCATAATCGTGGCCCAAAAGGGCGCCGACGGGGCAAATATCGGCGCATTGGCGGCAACTGCCGCAGCGGCTTTTCAGCGGCTTGCCGGGTATGAGGGGCGCGTCGGTGAGAACCGTCGCCAGCCGCAGCCGGGGGCCAACCTCCGGATGAACCAGCGAACAACTTTTGCCGATCCAGCCGAGGCCCGCCTCATGCGCCACCAGGCGATGGCTGAAAATGCCCCGATCCATCATCGGGCCGACGATTTGAGAAGCGGGAACCGGAAAAGACCGGTAGCCCGCCCGTTCCAGAAACGCCGTTGAGCAGGCAAGGCCACCTGGTTTAACAGATCATTGGCCATGCCATAGCTGGCGGCATAGGTGAGGGTGGGGGCTTCCAGCACTTCGTCGAGAATCGCGCCGGGCAGGAATACGGCGATGCTGATGCCCCGGGGAAAGGCGGCCATCTCGGCGCCGAAGAGATCCGCGATCTCGTTCCCGGCGGGGGCTGAGATCGGCGACGCCGAAAAGGTTCGCCCCCCATAAAATGGCCCGTTCTTTGAGGCTTTCCGTCAAGGTTTCCGGTTTATTTTGCCTTTCCGTCGTTTCCAATCTTTTCCCCTCTCCTTCCCCAAGGACAAACGGCAATGCAGCGGCCGCAGATCCGCTTGCCGAAAACCTGCCGCGTTTCCGCCAAATAATCCTCACATTTTTGAAAAACAAACCGGGCGGACAGCGGCTCTCCCGGCAGGTATTCCCGGCCCAATAAGGCCCCGGGAGGGCAAGCGTCCCGGCATTGTACACAATCGCCGCAGCGGGAGGCGACGGGGGCGTCGGCTGTCAGCGGCGCGTCCGTCAAAACGGTGCCCAGGCGCAGCCGGGGGCCGACCCGCTCATGAACCAGGGAACCGTTTTTGCCGAGCCAGCCGAGGCCGGCGGCGGCGGCGGCGAGGCGGTGGCTGAAGATCCCCCGTTCCCGGTGGGCGCCGCTGCGCTGGGAAGCGGGAATCGGATAGGCGGCATACCCCTTTTTCTCCAGGTCTTTATTAAGTTTCAGGCAAATTTCATTTAACAGGCCATTGGCGATGTCATAATAGGCGAGATAGGTATGGCTTGGCGCCGTCAACAGCTCGTCCACCACGAGGCTGGGCAGAAAAACGGCGACGCTGACCGCCCGGGGAAACCCCGCGAAAGCCGGGCCGTAGAAAGCCCCAAGCTCCGCCGCCAGCGGGGTAAGATCGGCGATGCCGCAGAGATCCGCCCCATAGAAAAGCGCCCGTTCCTTTATTTCTTCCGTCAACACCAAAATCACCTCGCCTATAGCATAAACGAAAAAGGCGGAAATGAAAAGGGGCTTCGCCTTTTGCTCACAAAAAAACCGCCGTACCGACGGCGGACAAAAACCACCTTCCAGCTCTATCGCGGAGCAAATTCAACCCTTTTTAAAAAGTGGGGCAGGCCGGTATACACCTGCCTGCCCATAAACCTTTCGGTAGGGACGGTTTGAAGGTTCGCCGTTTTGGCGACGGCGGCGACAGCGGGCGCCTGCCGGCAGCCCGGTTAAACGACGTCCCCTTTGTCCACAAACCCGCGCTCTTCCGGCCTATATTTGCGCACCCGCAATATCTTGGCGACGACGATGGCGATCGGCGCGGAAAAGACGCTGAAGAGGGCCCCCATTTTGGCGGCGCCCTGGATATGGGGATCGATGAAGGCCGCGCCGCACATAAACAGCGCGACGGTGAGGCCGATCCCGGCGACACAGGAGGTGACCACCAAATCCCGCCGGTCCATGCCATTGGGCAATGGGAAACCCACCTTGGTGGCCAAAAGGCCAAAGCCGGTGATGCCGATGGCTTTGCCGACGATCAGCGCCGTCATGACCATGATGGTCGGCACGCCCATATTGGAAAAGGCAACGCCGGCATTGGCAAGGCCAAAGAAGAAAAGGCCAAAATCGACCACCGGCTTCCAATCGTGCATGAAGCGGGTGAGGGCGAACTTTTTATCGTCCTCACTGGAAACGAACAGATCGGCATTGACCGACCGCGGCGGCGCGGGGAAAAAGGGCGCGATAAAAACGAGGGCCAGCGCCGCGTGAATATGGGCATTGTATAAGCCGACCCAGCTGAGAATGCCGCCGGTCAGCAGATAGGGCCAATAGCTCTTGACCTTTAAACGGTTGAGCAGGAAAGCGATGCCCATCCCCGCCACGCAGAGCAGCAACCACAGCGGCATCACCGGCGAAGTGGGGTCGGGATAGAAAATGGCGATGATCGCGAGGCCGATGCCATCGTCGACAATGGCCAAAAGCAGCAAAAACTTGATGGCCGGGTGGTTTTGGCCGAAAATCAGCTTGCCGACAAGCCAGGCGATGGCAATGTCCGTCGCCGTCGCTATCCCCCAACCCCTGGCATATTGGGGGCCGCCGATCAGCGAATTCAACAGGATAAACACCAAAACAGGGCCGAGAACGCCGCCGAGGGTGGCGAGCAATGGATTGATGGCGCGCCGTATCGGGTTCAATGCGCCGCCGGGCTGCAACGCTTCCACAATTTCCACCGCGGCGGTGCCGAAGAAAAAGACCATGAAAACATCTTGAACCAAGAAGTGAACCGTTACGCTGCCGAAAACTTCAAAATGCACAAAGTGATGGTAAGACTCGGGAGAAATATTCGCCCATACCAACGCCAAGAGGACGCCGGCTATCAATGGAATCGAATATTCCTGCAGTACCTCTACTCTCTTCTTCAATTTTTTTCCTCCTCATCATCCTCACAAACATGATTCATGAGAGAGGCCGCATAGCCCGCCCCGAAACCATTGTCGATGTTGACGACTGTGACGCCGGAGGCACAGCTGTTCAGCATCGCCAACAGAGCCGCCAGTCCCCCAAAACTGGCGCCATAGCCGATGCTGGTGGGCACCGCGATCACCGGCTTTCGAACCATGCCCGCGACAACGCTGGGCAAGGCTCCTTCCATTCCGGCGACAACAATCAGCACCCTGGCCTCTTCCATTTTATCCTTGTGGGCGATCAGGCGATGTAAACCCGCCACACCCACATCATATACGCGCGCCACCCGGTTATCCATCGTTTCGGCGGTAAGCGCCGCTTCCTCTGCGACGGGCAGGTCGGAAGTACCGGCGGCCAATACCAAAATGGATCCCACTTGTTTGTTTTCATGACGCTTGAAGGTCAGCATCTTTGGCAAGGGATGGTAAACGGCGGCGGGAATCCGCTGCCGGATTGCCTCGTAAACATGCTTTTCCACCCGGGTGGCAATGATATTTCCCCTCGCTTTTTGACAAAGGCTTTCAAGAATCGCGGCGGTCTGCTCCGCCGTTTTGCCACCGCCGTACACGACTTCGGGAAAGCCCTTCCTTTGCTCTCGATCGTGATCCACCTTTGCAAAACCCAAATCTTCAAAGGGCTCCCCGCGGAGATGGCATAAAATTTTGTCTTCACTTATCGTTCCCGCCTTATAGTCTTCCAGGAGGCGGCGCATAAAACGGTCGTTCATTTTTATTGCCTTTTTCATAATATTTTATAATAAAAGCGCGGAAAGGTAAAGGTTTATTTTTACCGCACCACAGACAACCGGATGGGCCGCATCGCCAAATGCTTGTAAAAGCAGGAGGTCTGCGATATAATGGGAGGGATAAAAATTATTTTAAAATGCGGCCCGTAACGGAGATTTGTTAGAAAAAGGAGACAAAACCATGGCATTGCGCTGCGGCATCGTGGGGCTTCCTCTCACCGGGAAAACAACCCTCTTTAACCTTTTAACCGGGCAGGAAATGGAGATCAGCCACTTTTATTCCGGCAAAACCCAAGCCAATGACGGCATCGCCCGCATCCCCGATGAACGGGTGGATTTTTTGTCGGCGCTCTATCGCCCCAAAAAGACAACCTATGCCCAGTTGGAGGTCATCGACATTCCCGGGCTGGTTCGGGCAAGCAAGGGGAAGGCACCGGCAACAGCTTTTGAATGCCATCCGGGAGGCGGACGTCATCGTTCACGTTCTCCGCTCCTTTGAAAACGACGAGATCGTCCACGTTGACGACGGCATCGACGTCAAGCGGGATCTCGCCACCGTCGATCTGGAATTGCTGCTCGCCGATTTGCAGGTGGTGGAAACACGGCTGGAGCGCATCGCCGCCCAGGGGAAAAAGAAGCTGGAGAACCCGAGGGAAAAGAGGCTGCTGGAGCGGGTCAAAGAGCAATTGGAGGACGAGATTCCCGTCGGCGCGATGGCCTTGGACGATGCCGATCGGGAGCGCTCTTGCCCATATCACCTTCCTCACCGATAAACCGGTAGATCACCTCCTCGTCAACCTGGACGAGGAACAATATAAAACCGGCGTCTATCCGGCAAAAGGAATGGCTGGCCCAATATGCCGCCGGCCGAAAGCGGGCGCTTTTGGAAATGAGCGCCAAAACCGAAGGAGATCGCCCTTTGGAACCGGAGGACAGGGCGCTGTTTCTCGCCGATCTGAAAATCGAAGAGCCGGGCATCGAACGGCTGGCGAAAGAAGTTTATCAAAGCCCGGCCTGATCTTCTTCACCGCCGGTGAGGACGAGGTGCGGGCTTGGACGATACGGAGGACACCGTGGCCCGCAAGGCGGCGGGCAAGATCCATTCCGATATCGAACGGGGCTTTATCCGGGCGGAGCTGATCGCCTTGCGGATCTAAAACGGGCCGGTACGATGGCCAAAGGCCGGAACTGGGCCTCGTGCGGCTGGAAGGCAAGGAATACATCATGAAAGACGGCGACATCGTCAATTTCCGCTTCAATGTCTGAACGAGAGAAGAACATACCAACAAAGGAAAACGGCTGATTCACTTAAAAACGAGGAGCAAGCAAAACCGCTTGCTCCCCTTTTTGCCGCCGCCGGGGCGGGAAAGACGCCGCATATTCCTTCCTTTCAACTTTTCAACTTTGGCTGATGTGACATTTTTATTGTAGGCCATAACCAATCGGATTGTCCAATCCGGTGCGGGAACTGAACCATGCCGCCGCCCATGTATGGGGCTACACATGGGCGGCGGCTGTTTTGGGCGGTCAGGTTTGGGGCGGGGCTTGGTTTTGTTTGATCGCGGCGCGGGCGAGGGCGTCGCAGCTTGATTTTTTTCATTGTCGCCGTGGCCCTTCACTTTGATCCAGTCGATTTGGTGGCGGTTCGCTTCCCGTTGCAGGCCTTGCCAGAGATCCGCATTGGCCACCGGCTCCTTTTGCTGTTGACCCAGCCGGACTTGTCCCATTTTTCCAGCCAATGTTCCGAAAAGCCCGCACCAAATAGGCGCTATCGCTGTAGAGGCGCACGCGGCAGGCTTCCTTGAGCAAGGAGAGGGCCTCCAGCGCCGCCATTAGCTCCATGCGCTGGTTCGTCGTATCTGCGGCATAGCCGGAGATCTCCTTTTCCCGGCCGCGATAGCGGAGAACGGCCCCCCAACCGCCGGGGCCGGGGTTGCCGGAACAGGCGCCGTCGGTATAGATTTCCACTTCCTTCATTGTCGTCCTCCTCATTCTTCCTTTTCTAACGGTTCGCCGAAGCCCCAGTCGAGCAGCGCCGTGGCATCGCCGTAGCGATCGGAGCTGTTGAGGACGACGGCGATCAGCAGCCGCCCTTCCCGGCGCGCCGAAGCGATCAGGCATTTCCCCGCCATGCTGGTGGTGCCGGTTTTGATGCCATTGCAGCCCCGATAGTCCCCCAACATATGGTTGGTATTGTGGATGGCCAACGTATCGCTGCGGTTTAGCCAATGCACCTCATAGGCGTCGGTGGCGACGATGGCGGCGAGCCTTTCCTGTTTCATAAATTCCGTGGCGATCAGCGCCAGGTCATAACCGGTGCTGTGCTGCTTTTTATCGGAATAGCCGTTGACATTGACGGAACAGGTATGCACCGCCCCCAAAGCCCAGGCCTTTTTATCCATCAAAGCGGCGTACAGCGCCTGGTCGCCGACGAGATAATCCGCCAGCGCCACGGCGCCGTCATTGGCGGACCATAGGAGGATGCCGTGGAGCAAATCTTCGGCGCTGAGCAGATCCCCTTCCCGCAAACCGAGAAGCTGGCCTTTGCAGATCTTTTTTACCGCCGGGCCAATGGCAATCTCTTCCCCCGGGGAAAGATAGGGCCAGGCGGTGATCACATTCAACAATTTGATCAAGCTGGCGGGGGCCAAAGGCGCGCGGCCGTTCCGCTCCCACAGCACCTCATTGGCGGCCGCGTCATAGAGCAGCGCGCCGTCGGCTTTTACCTCCGGTTCCGCGCCGGTCAGCGGCGCCGCCACCAAAAAACAGACCAGCAGGCAAAGGATCAGGGCCATCCCTCTCATAAGCCACCCCTCTCGGATGGGGCGGGCATCGGGTACCCTTGCCCCTTCTCTCTACATTGTAGAGGGACAGCGCAAAATTATGACTGTTTTTGCCGGGCCGACGCCGGGAAGGGCCCGTTTAGGAAACGGTGAGGGTGACGGCAATGCCGTCGTCCTCCAAGCAATAGAGGCGGCCCTCCCGCTGCCATTCCATGTGAAAGGCGCCGCCTTCCCGGACGGCGAGATCGGGACTGCCGAGGGCTTCCTCCAATTCCGCCAGAAAGGCGGCGGCGGCGACGCCCGGCACCGCGACGGCGACGGCATTGACGGCCCGATCGTCGCCAAAGAGGAAGGAAACGGTTCCCGCCGCGCCAAAAACGGTTTCTTGGTACATCCTGGCGGCCAAAACATCGCTGCCCTCCAAATCAAAGAACTGGGGCTCCCCTTCTCCCTTTTCGGCGACCAGCTTTTCATCGCTCCAGCCGATGAAATCTTCGAAGGACAGCAAGGCGCCGGCAATCTCTTCCGGCGGCGCCGGCAGCGGATTCTCCTTCTTTTGGCAGCCCGCGGCCAACAGCGGCAGGAAAGCGAGGAACAGCAGAAGCAAAACGGGGCTTCTCTTTTTTTTCACATCCGATACCTCCCATCAACGGCGGCAAAATCCGGCGCCGCCGGCCGGATAAAGAAAAAGGCCCTGACGGGACCTTACTTTTGGACAAAGCCGACCGGCCGACGCGCCAAAGCGCTGGAAATTCAGATACTTGAAAACGAGGCCGCCTGCCGCCGATGGCCGCCGCAAGCAAATCCCGGCTTTAGGCCCGGGCGGCGGTTTTCCCGTGCTTTATAAAAATCCTTTCACCCGGGGCCCGGCCCATCGCCGCGCCCTTCCGGCGGGTCATAAAAAAGTAATGATCAGATAGATCAGCAGGCGATGCAGCAATCCCAATGCAAAAAAGGCCAGGATCGGCGAAAAATCCACCGGAAAGCTTGGAGAAGGCTTGAAGATCCGGCGGAACGGCGCCAAAACCGGCTCCGTCAATTCAAAGATAAAGCGGTAAAACTTGCCATAAGGATTGACAATCCGCACCCAAGAAAGCAGGACGCGGACGAAAAGCAGCACAAAATAGACCTGAAAGGCGATATTGATCAAACTGATTAAATTTCCGGCGGTCAAAATGCTCATCCTTTTCCCTCCCGCGCCATTGCCTCCGCCCGCTGGTACGCAACAGAGACCGCATCGATGACGGCGGCGCGTATACCGCTATTTTCCAGCGCCTTCACCGCTTCAATGCTGGCACCGGCGGGGCTCAGTACCCGGTCGCGCAAAACCGAGGGATGTTCACTCTTCTCCAACAATAGCGCGGCGCTGCCCAGCATCGCCTGGGCCGCCAGTTCCAAAGAAAGTTCCTTCGACAGTCCGGCGGCGATGCCGCCCAAAACCATCCCGTCGAGAACGGTATAGTACAGCGCAGGGCTGCAAGCGGCCACCGCCATCGCGGCATTGATTTGCCCTTCCGGCATTTCCCGCACCAGGCCCATGGTGGACAATAGATCCAGCAGCCATTCCTTTTCGCTGTCGCTCAGCTTGCCATTGTCGGCATAGAGGCAAATGCCTTTGCCGATGGCCATCGCGCCATTCGGCATCAGCCGCACGATTTTCGCCTGGGGCGGCAAACCGGCGCCGATGGTTTCGATGTCCACCCCCGCCATAATGGAGACAATGATCTTGCCCTCCCGGTAGTGGCGGGCAATGTCTCCGCTGATCTTTGGATACAACTGCGGTTTCACCGCGAGGAAAACGATGGCGGCATGGGCCATCACATCGCCATTGCTGTCGACGCTCTCGATCGAATAGCGGTCAAAAAGATGTTTACGCCGCTCCTGGGCAGGGTCATGCAGCAAATATTCCAAATGCAATTCCGAGGCTGTTTTCCCGCATACCGCGAATCAATGCCCGGCCATTTGGCCGCCGCCGATAAAACCCAATCGAAACATGGCAAACCATCCTTTCCCCCATGCAAACCCGGCCCTTAAAAACCAGCAAAAAAGCCCTCATGATCCCGGCTGATTTCCTCGATGCGGCCAACCAAATCCACTTGCCCCACGGCAAAAACGAAGGTGCATTGCGAAATCTTCTGCACGGATCCGCTCATGGCAAAGGTGGCGCCGCTCAAGAAATCAACGGTTCTTTGGGCCTCCTGTTTATCCATTTCCTCAAAATTGATGATGACGGAACGGCCGCTTTTCAGGTTTTCCGCAATCCGCTCCGATTCGGTAAAACGCTTCGCTTTCACGAGAACGACCTGCACCGGAGATTGGCTGCGCTCATGGCTCGCCCCGGCGCTATAGCTCCCGGCATAGTCGCCCCGGCTGGCGCCCCGGCTGCGGAACCCATAATCCCGCTCTCTCTCCCGTTCCCGGCCACGGAAGGAAGTTCTCTCCTCCTCGATCGTTTCTTCCTCCAGTTCGTCCAATAACTCTTCGTCTTCCTCCACATTCACACCCAAAAAACGCAAAAAAGAATCCACTACTCTCATGACTCCACCTCCTAGATTTTCCGGCGGGCACCAAAAATGGCGGTGCCTACCCTCACCATGGTCGCGCCTTCCTCTACCGCGATGCGGTAGTCATTGCTCATACCCATGGACAGTTCTCTCATTTTCACATGGGGCAGAGCGAGACGATGCAGTTGTTCTTTCAGCTCCCGCATTTCACGAAAAACCCAGCGGATTTCTTCGCTGTCGGAAACGAAGGGGCCAATGGTCATCAAACCCTCGACAGACAGATGGGGATATTCGGCCAAGGCCCGGAGAAAGTCGGGAACCATCTCCTTTGCCAGCCCAAATTTGCTTTCCTCATCGGCGATATTGACTTGAACCAAGACAGGCATCACGCTTTTTGCGGCGGCGGCCCTTTTTTCTATTTCCGCCGCCAGCCTAAGACTGTCAAGGGAATGAATCATTTTTACTTTGTCTATTATATACTTAACCTTATTGGTCTGTAAATGCCCAATTAGGTGCCAGTTGGGATTTTTTTCAAAAAAAGCGTATTTTTCTTGGATTTCCTGAACCCGGTTTTCACCAAAGTCCCATAAGCCGCTTGCGATCGCTTCCTGCACCGTTTCCGGCGGCTGGGTTTTCGATACCGCGATCAACCGCACGCTTTCGGCCCCGTGGCGGCTGTTTTTCCGTATCGCTTCGATTTCCGCAAGCAATGCCGCGACCTGTTCTTTCATGCCCATACCATTCACTCCAAAATAAATGTATTCGCTGGGAATGTTTGATTTCCTCTTTAAATTCCGGAAATCATTGTAAAATTTGCCCCGTTTTCAATGGGCCGGGATTGGCGATATAATAAGTTCCCGGCGGCAACCCCGTCACCAATACCCGATCGCCGACGGTTTTTTGCACCGCCACCGGCAGAAAGACGGCGATGCCCTTTTCATTGGCAAAGACCCCGGTTTCCCCCGCCCGCTTTGCAATGGCGGCGGTGGGGATGGCGACGCCGCTGTGGCTGCCGGTCACCACTTCCAAGGACTTTAGGCGTTGCCGGTAAAAATCGGCGGGCATCACCGGCAGTTTGAGCAGAAAGCCATATCCGGCGTCCACACCGCTAGAGCGCAAGACCGCGGCGGTGACGGGCTTGCCTTCGCCGAACAGCAAACGCAGCGACTTGCCTTGCGCCGCCGGGCCATCCTCTTCCTTTAAGCGCAGGTAGAGATAGGGTTCGCGCTTCACGTCGAGAATTTTAAAAACCGGATCCCCGGCGTTTACGGTCGTTTCGGCCGTTTCGCCGCCGCCCCCTTCCGACAGCAGCCGGTCCAGGGTGGCGATTTCCATATGCTCGCCGCCGTCGGGGGTGACGATTTCTTCCAAACCGTCCAACTGGAAGCAGACGATACCGGCGCTTTTGGCCGCCATCGTGATGGCGATGCCATCGGTGGTGAAATCCGTGGTTTCGGTTTTCAGCACGCCGACATCGCCGCCGACGCCGACGCTCTCCCAAGGCTCCGCCGAAGGGGTGAATACGCCGGTATAACCGGCTTTATACACCGTTTCCGCATAGATCGCCATCGCCGTGGCGGGAACCGTGGCATAGACGGTTTCGGTTTTGGCTTTTTCATAAACAAAGGTACGGTGAAGGATGGCGCTTTTCAGGCCGCCGAAGGAAAAAGCCGCCGCCAGCACGGCAAAGAGCAGGAGCAGCGACAGCATTCGCCGCCGCCGGCGGCCCCTTCAACCCTTTGACGCTTACCTTGGCCATCAAAACCTTCCTCTCTCAATGCGGCGAAAAGCCCTTGGCGGCCGGTGACGCCGCCGGAGCGCCGGTGGGAAAAGAACATCCCCTCCCGTTCCCGGCAGGCGGTGCAGAGAGGGAGCGGGCAGAACCGCTCTTCCCGCACACCCGCCGCCAGCAACCGGGTTTTGACGGCCAAGCCATTGTCGAAGAAATAACCTTCCTCCGTTTCACGAAACCAGGCGCGGCGGCGGCATAGCGCCGGGTGAAGGCGGCGTAAAACCGTTCGTCCACCCGGTAACAGCGGGGCCGATGCCTGCGGCGGTGGCGACCAACAGATCGTCGGCCTTCGCCCCTGCGCCGCCAGGGCCGCGACCAATGCGCCGCCAATATCGGCCAATGTGCCCCGCCAGCCGGAATGGGCCATACCCAAAAGGCGGCGGTTCGGATCAAAGGCGACGATGGGCAGGCAATCGGCATAGAAGGTGGCGAGCAGAAGCCCCGGCGTCGCCGTGAGAAAACCGTCGGTATCCGGAAAGGCGCTTTCCTGGTCAGCGGCGCCGCGCCCCCCGCCGCCGCGGTAACGAAGCGAATCCGCTTCGTATGGGTTTGCTTGGCGGCGACAAGGGCCCCGGGGCCGACAGCGAAAAGGGACAGCACCCGGCGGCGGTTTTCCGTTACCGCCGCCGGATCGTCCCCGACATGAAAACCGAGATTCAGGCTTTCATAGGGCCCGCCGCTGACGCCGCCGCCACGGCAGCTGAAAACGACCTTCGCCCCCTGTTCTTCCCAAGCGGGCAATGAAAAATAGACGATGCCATTCTCTTCTTCCTTCCGCCACATGGTGATCCTTCCCCTTCGTGCCGCAGACCATCCTGCCATGGCCCTAAGTTGTTCAAGCACCGGTGAAAGAGCTGCGGCATTGGCTCCATCCGCCGACGCCGACGGCCCTCGGCTTCCCCCGCCTTTCATCCGTGTTGAACCAAGTATAACCCAAAGCCGGGGAAATGACAATCGAACAAAGGAAGAAGAATTGGCGTTTCACGTCTCCTTTTTTCCATATATGGAGATCGACGCCGAACCGGAGATGAACAGGCAAAACAGAACAAAGCAGAGCGCCGCGATGAAAAGCCAGCGCGAAGAGAAGAAAAACGGCGGCAAAAAGCCCGGGGCCGGGGGCCCGGCCGCCAGCAGCCGCTCCGCCATGAAAACCGCCGAGACGCCGAAGCCGACGAAACCGGCGGTGATCCATTTCCCCGCCTTGCGATAGCCAAAGCGATAATAGATCGGAATCTGCCAAGCGGCGATGAAGATCACCAAACAGAGGACGAAAAGGAAGCCGATCCAACCTTCCCCCCAATTGAAGCCTTTCTTCAACAGCGCGCCGACAAGGAAGCTTTCGGCAAGAACCGCCAGTAAAAACAGGGCGGCAAAACCGAGAATAAAGAGATAGCGGCCCCAGACCATCTCCCGCACCGATACCGGCATCGAACGCAGCCGCAGCGGAAATCTACAGCTTTCCTCGATGGAAAAAGGGTAGCCGATAATGCTAAGGGCCATAAAGGCCGCGACGCTCATCGCGGGGCCGATATGATCGAAGATCAGGATAAAGGCGATGGGCAACAACAGTAAGATGATAACCGACCGCTGGTAAGCCATCACCATGCGGGCGTCCAGTTTCGCGCAGTTGATGATATTTCGCATCAGACGCCACCTCCTTTTCCCACATAGACCATAATTTCTTCAATGGTCGGCGGTTCCGTCAGAAAACCCCGGGCGAAAAGGGGCCGGTCGCCGCTGCGGATTAGGCCTTCGAAACCGCCCCGGTAGCGGCGGCAGCCGATCAGTTTTTCCGCCAGCGCCGGGGTCAGCGACGGTTCGCCCCCCTTGACCAGGAAAAAGCCCTCGGTCAGGCCGTCCTTCGTGCCGGTATAGAGCAAACGCCCCCGGTGAAGGAAGGTGATATAGTCGGCGATCTTTTCCAAATCCGAGGTGATGTGGGTGGAAAAGAGCACGGAGCGGTCGCCGGCGGCGATATATTCCTGCAAGATCTCCAAGATTTCGTCGCGGGCCATCGGATCGACGCCGCTGGTGGGTTCGTCGAGAATCAGCAGCCGCGCCCCATGGGACAAAGCCAGCGCCAGGGACAGTTTCACCTGGGTGCCCCGGGACAATTCTTTGACCTTCTTGGTGGGGGCGAGGCCAAAGCGCCGGCAATATTCCGCGAACAGATCCGGATCCCAGTGCCTGTAGAAAGGCGCCAGACCGCGTGCCGCTTGGCGAACCGTCCACTCTTCCACGAGACAAATCCAATCGAATACCACGGCGATGTCCTCCTTGACCCGCCGTTCCTCGGCGATGTGGTGGAGGCCGAAAATCTTGGCCTCGCCGCCGTCGGCCCGGAGGGTATGGAGCAGAAGCCGCAGCGCCGTCGTTTTTCCCGCGCCATTGGCGCCGATAAAACCCATAATATAGCCTGCGGGCAGAGAAAAGCTGAGATCTTTTAAATGGAAGTCCTTATAGCGCTTTTCCAAATGCACCGCTTCAACCATCATCGTTTCCCTCATCTTCCACCTCCCATAAGATCCCAAGGCTCGCTTGGACTTCCTTTACCCCCAGGCCATTTTTCCGGGCGGCGGCGATGGCGGCCCTAAGGCCCGCCTCCATTTCCCGGTTCCACTGTTCCCGCACCATTTCATTGCCCTTGGGCAGCACATAAGCGCCGCGCCCCTGCATCGTGGTGATAAAACCCTCGGCCTCTAATTCACCGTAGGCCCGGTTCACCGTCAGGACGCTGATCTTTAAGTCTCTGGCCAACTGCCGCAAAGACGGCAGCGCCTCCCCTTCCTCCAGCTCCCCTTGGAGGATGCCCTCCTTGATCTGGTTCTTGATCTGCTCATATATCGGTACCCCCGCTGTATTCGACAGAAGCAGCCGCATAGGTTCACCTCCCGGCAACTGTTATATCTGTTGCTATAATAGTAAGGTATGTTATGGCCATTGTCAAGCAAAAAAAATCGCCCCACAGGGCGAACGGTCTATAGACCGCAGAAAACCCCCGCAAAGCGGCATGGGGCCGCCAGCAAAAGGGTTTTCAGGAAAAACCGGCAAAGGTATACGGCGCGGGGCGCAAAGCCAGTGGCGCCCGGCGGCGGACCGTTTGGGGGGCCGGGCCCGCTTTCAGGCAGTTCAACGGCGGGCAAAGCCCGCGCAAAGGCCAATGGGTTTGGGCATGGATGCGCCGGCTCCCGGGCGGCAGGGGCCTTATCGGTCGGCCGTCGGTGGCCCGGGGTCTAGCTTTAGGCTGATATCCATCGCCGACACCGAATGGGTCAGAGCGCCGATGGAGATTAGGTCGACGCCGGTATCGGCCACCTCTTTCAGGTTCCGTTCCCCCATATTGCCGGAGGCTTCGGTCAGGGCCCGGCCGCCGATGCGCGCCACCGCCCTTTTCATCGTTTCCGCCGCCATATTGTCCAGCATGATGATGTCGGCGCCGGCGGCGAGGGCCTCTTCCACCTGTTGCAAATCGGCGGCTTCCACCTCGATTTTCAGGGTATGGGGCGCGGCCCCTTGGCGGCGGCGACGGCGGCGGCGATGCCGCCGGCGGCGACGATATGGTTGTCTTTGATCAAAATGCCGTCATAGAGGCCGAAGCGGTGGCCGGGCCGCCGCCGACGGTGACGGCATACTTTTCCAAGGGCCGCAGCAAGGGCGTGGTTTTGCGGGTGTCGGTGATCTTCGCTTTCGTTCCCGCCACCGCTTGCACCGCCGCCGCCGTTTCGGTGGCGATGCCGCTGAGATGTTGCAGCAAATTGAGGGCCAGCCGTTCCCCGGACAGGATGGCCCGGGCGGGCCCCGCCACCGAGGCGATCGGCGTTCCCGCCGCCACCGCTTCCCCTTCCTTGGCCCGCAGCGTGACGGTTACGGCGGGGTTCAGCAGCGCATAAACGGCGGCCAAAAGGGGCAGGCCGCAAAGCACCCCGGCGGCTTTGGCGATCAAATCCCCGCGGGCATAGGTTCCTTCCGGCACCGTCGCCAAGGTGGTGAGGTCGCCGTTGCCGATGTCCTCGGCAAGGGCGGCGGCGACGATGGACTCGAACTTATATGGCAGCATCCTCTTTGTCCTCCTCCCGATAATGGGCGCCGACGCTCTTCTCCCGGGCGAGGGCGGCCCGCAAAATCGCTTCGGCGACGGTGGCAAGATTCACCGTTTCCATCTCTTCCTTCGTTTCCAGGCGGCAGGCTTCCCACTCTTCCCGCAAAGCGGCGATGCGGCCAAGGCCCCGGCTGAGCGCTTCCCCGTTTCGAATCACGCCGCAGGCGTCCCCCATTGTCGCCTGGATTTCCCGCCGTGCCGCCGCCGGATCCGGGGCGGCCCCGCTTTTTTGGGCCGCCGCGGGCAGGGAAGCGCCGACCTTCCGGGGCCGCCGGGAGCCGCCGATATGCGCGGCGGCCCGGCGGCCAAAGACGAGGCATTCCAGCATCGAATTGGAGGCGAGGCGGTTCGCCCCGTGCACCCCGGTACAGGCGGCTTCCCCGCAGGCATAGAGCCCCGGCAGATTGGACATGCCGTTCAGATCCGTGGCGATGCCGCCCATGCTGTAATGCTGCACCGGACAGACGGGAATCGGATCCCGCTCCAACAGAAAGCCGCGGCTCGCGCATTCCCCATAGATCGTCGGGAAGCGGTTGCGCAGCGATGCCCGGGAATGGCCGGTGATGTCCAGCTTTACATAGGGCCGGCCGCTTTTCGCCATCTCCCTGACGATGCCCCGGGCCACAATGTCCCGGGGGGCCAGCTCCGCCATGGGATGACATTGCGGCATAAACCGCTCCCCGGCGGCATTCAAAAGCACCGCCCCTTCCCCCCGCAAAGCCTCGGAAATCAGGAAGGTGCGGCCGGAAGCGCCGCCGTCATAAAGGCCAGGATGAAATTGCACAAATTCCAGATGTTTTAAAGCAGCGCCGCAGCGCCAGGCGGCGGCAAGGCCGTCGCCGCCACCGACGGATTGGTGGAATGGGGATAGGCCTAATACGCCGCCGGTGGCGATGACGATATGGGGGGCCGAAAGATAGCCCAATCCGTTTTCGTCCAGGACAATGCCACCGAGCACCCCGTCGCCGTCACAGACCACATCGACAAAGAAGCCATGCTCGATCCAGGTGATATTGGGCCGGGCGGCGACGAGGGCGCCGCCAGGGTTTTCACGGTTTCCTGGCCGGTGGCGTCGCCGTGGTATGGACGACGCGGCGAAGGCGGTGCCCGCCCTCCCGGCCAGTTTTCAGATCCCCATCCTCGTTCAGATCGAAGGGAACCCGGAGGGAAACCAGGGTGGCGATGTCCCCCGGGCCTTCGTCCACCAAAACGGCGACGGCTTCCGGGTCGGGTATACCCGCCCCCGCCGCCAGCGTATCCTCAAATGGAAGCGCGGCCTGTCCTCCTTATCTACGGCGGCGGCGATGCTGCCCTGGGCCAGCCAGGAATTGGAGATGCCGACGCCTTCCTTTGTTAAGATCCCGCAGGATAGGCCGGCATCGAGATGGAGGGCGGCATAAAGCTCGAAGATACCGCTGCCGACGATGAGCACGTGTCGAATGCCCCGGCGCAGACCGGCGCTTTGCCCTGAAATAGAAATCTCGTCATTTTGCACCTTCTTTAAGTCAATGCATGTACGTCGGAACGGCGGAAAGGGAAGGAAGAGCGGCCGCCCGCACCGGTCAGGCGTTCATCATGCGCTCCAGGCTGCGATGGGCCCTTTGCCGCAAACCTTCCGGCAGTTCAATCTCGTGAACATCATCTGCCAGACTGTGAACAATATCTTCCAGCCAGTTTTCTTCATATTGGCGCAAAAGCCGGGGGACAGCAGATGAACCCTCTTTTCCGGATGGGCTTGGGCCAGCCGTTCAACGACCCCTTGCTCGGTACCGATCAGAAACTCCGTTTGGGGCGATGCGGCCACAAAGTCTAAATGCCTTGCGCGTTGATAAAATCCGCCAAATCCTGCACTTCCGGTCGACATTCTCCGATGAACCGCCAAGACGGCGCCGGGATGGGTAGCTTTTGGGCCGCCAATACCTCGGCGGCTTCAACCGGTTGGTGGATCGGGCAGCCGCTGCGTTAAAAAAGATAAATTCTTTTTCCGGCACCTGCTTCGCGACGAAAGCGCCAAGGTTGGGATCGGGAATGAAGATCACCCGGCGTTCCTTTAAAGAGCGGGCCACCCGCAGCGCCGAAGAGGAGGTGCAGCAAATATCGCTTTCGGCCTTTACCTCCGCCGAGGTATTGACATAACACATCACCGCCGCGTCGGGATGGCGGGCCCGCAAAGCCCGCACATCGGCGCCGGTGATGCCGTCGGCCATGGGGCAGCCGGCCGCCGCCGCCGGGAGCAATACCGTTTTCTCCGGATTTAAAATCTTCGCGCTTTCGGCCATGAAGCGGACGCCGCAAAGGACGAGGCGCCGCTCTTTCGCCGCCAGCGCCTTCCGGGCCAGCGCGAAAGAATCTCCCACATGGTCGGCGATGTTTTGGATGTCCATGGTTTGGTAATAGTGGGCGAGCAGGAGCGCGTCCTTTTCCCGCCGCAATCTGTCGATTTTTTTCAGCATTTCCCGCATCGTTTGCTCTCCTGTAAAATTGGACGGTTTATAAATATTGATTATATGCCCTTTGACATCCTTTGTAAAGTGGCGGCGGCGCCAAAACCGCCCGGTTTTGTCCGCCAATTGCCGCTAGCATAAAAAGGAAAGGAGGAAAGTAACCATGGTTTCAATCGATCAAGACACGATGGCCATCACCATCAGCCGGGGGATTTTTCTTACGCTGCGCTTTTCCTTGCCGGGAAGCGCTGAGCGCCTCATCCCCTGCTGACGGGGATTCGGCCCGTTCACCGTAAAGAAGAGCCTGGCGGCATCGGGCCCCCCTTTCACCGCGACGGTGGAAAAATCCCGGAGAAGCCTTCGTCGACATCGTGATGGAAGAGAAGGATTTCGCCGCGCTGCCCTTGGGGCCTACGTTTATGACCTGCGGCCGGGGTGGCCCGCCGACGGCGGCTATGGACGCCGCCGCATTTTCCCTGCCCTTCATCGGGGCGATGGTCGGCAATGGATGACCTGACGGTATTGGCGGCGGAAAAATTCTTGGCACGCCATCGACATCGCGCTGGAACTGCCGCCGGGCGGCGGCGGCCTCCCGGGCCCCAAGGGCGACAAGGCGATCCCGGCCCCCAAGGGGAACCAGGCCCCAAGGGCGACAAAGGCGATCCCGCCCCAGGGGAACCGGGCCCCAAAAGGCACAGAGGCGATCCCGGCCCCCAAGGGGGAACCGGGCCCCAAGGGCGACAAAGGCGATCCCGGCCCCCAAGGGGAACCGGGCCCCAAGGGCGACAAAGGGCTGGGCGGCGATACAGGCGATACCGGCGCGCAAGGGCCCTCGGGACAAACGGGGCAAATGGAAGCGACGGCTATGCGCCCATTCGCGGTACGGATTATTGGACGGTTGCGGACAAGGCGGCGATTGTGGGCGATGTTTTGGCGGCATTGCCGGACGGAGACGGGGTGAGTTACTGATGGCGATTGTAGCAACGGACAATGCGCACTATGCGGCCATAGCGTCCGCAATCCGGGAGCAAAACGGGGAGGAAACGACCTATAAGCCCGAGGATATGGCCGATGCGATTTTGGCCATCGAGGGCGGCGGCGGCGATCCCTATATGGGTCTGCGCCAAGACGATTGGATGAAGATGCCCGCAACCGTCAACGACGATGAAATTTATCTGCTGCTCCACCTTCTGCCCCCCAATGAGAATCTGCTCTCTTTCAAGGTCAACTGCGAAGGCAATTATACGGTGACCTTGGGAACCATGACGGCGGAAGGCTTTAGCCCGCAAAGTTCGGTTTCACTGGCGTCGGACGCTATTTACCATGCCAATCTTTCCTTCAACGATTGGGGCAACCAGATACGGGGCGGCGCGAGGCAGCTGATGCTTAAAATCAGCGCCACAAAGATCAAATGGTTTTCCTCCGCCACCCTCCACAGCAAAAGCGGCAAATATGAAGGGTTGCCGGTTGTTGAAATCGTGGCCAAATTGCCTTCGGCGACAAATTTCCAGGCCTACCATCTGCGGGCGCTGCGCTTTTTCCGTCTGATTGGCACAAGCCCGCTGGATGGCTGCCGGTTCCTCTCCTGCTACGCGCTTACCGCCATCTTGGAATTGGACACCACCTGGGTGAAGTCCGCCGCCATTATGTTTGAGAACTGCCATTCTTTGCAGTATATTCCGGAAATGAATACCGCCAATATCACAGACATGAACGGCATGTTCAGAAACTGTTATTCCCTAAAAAGAATACCGGAAATGAATACGTCCCAGGTATACAATATGAGCGGCACATTTGATGCCTGCGGTTCGCTGCAATCCATCGACGGCATCGATTTTTCTTCGATTACAATTTTTAACAACATATTTAGGAATGTGGACACCCTCAGGCAGATCGGGCTTGTTTTCCGTAAAACCTGGGCGTCACCGCTGTATTTGGATTTTAGCAATAACCGCCTTTCCCGGCAGGCGCTCGTCAATATCTTTACGGGCTTGCCCACCGTCGCCATTGCGCGCAATATCACGGTAACGGGAAACCATGGGGCGGCGGATTTAACGGCTGAGGACAAAGCCATCGCAACAGGAAAGGGGTGGACAGTGGTATTATGAGAATAGAAGAAAATGGCACCGTAACGGCGCTCTATGCCGAGGAAGGGCTGTGGCTGACCAATGGCAAATCTTATGGGCGGGAAATTTGGCTCGGCTTCAACGACTGCCCGGAAAACTGGCGGGAGGTGACGGCGGATGAATTACCTGTTGACGAACCAGAACCGCTTTGAGCATATCCCCTATCCGTCGCCGTCCCATCCCAATGCCACGGTGAAAAGCGGCGGCTGCGGCCCTTGCGCCGCGCTGATGGTTGTGGAAAATTTAACGCCAAGCCGCTATCTGATGAAAGATTGGATCGCCTGGGTGATCTCCACCGGCGCCAGGGTGAGCGGCGGCACCGATATGGGGAAGCTGGCCCGGGCGATGGCCGCGAAATTCGGCTTTGCCCTCAAAACCACGGACAGCGAAGCGGAATTGGCGGCGCATCTAAAAGCCGGCGGCATGGCCGTCGCCAATGTCGGCAGCTGATGGCGATTGGCGGGGGCTGTTCTCGACGGCGGGGCATTTTATCGCCGTTTTGGGCAGCGACGCGGAGGGCAATCTGACGTCGGCGATCCCGACCACCGGGAGGGGAAATTTTCCGCCGGCGCTTTGGGGCAATGGCGGGCCCGGTATGTGGAGGAAGAGGACGGGCTGCTCTATGTTAAGCCGGAAGTCCTCCACAAAGATACCCGGCAAAGGCAGCCGGGCTATTATCTGTTTTCCTTGAACAAAGGCGAAAAGGGGGGAGAAACCGGCATGGCGGCGATTCGCTACCATTCTTTGAACGAAATCCCCGATTGGGGCCGGGAAACCGCGCGAAAACTGGTGGCGCAAGGGTGGCTCAAAGGGGGCGGCAATGGCGATCCGGATCTGTCCCATGACATGCTCCGCCTCCTGGTCATTCTGGATCGGGCGGGACTTTTCGGCTGAGGAACGCCGCGCCGGGCGCTTTTCATTTGGCGGCTTTATGGTATAATGGGGAAAAGACAGGAGGAGGCGGGATATGGAGCAGACCATTGCCATCGTCGGCCTGGGCCTGATCGGCGGTTCGCTGGCCAAAGGATTGAAGAACCTGGGAGGCTATAAAATCATCGGCTTTGACCGGGAAGAGCAGGCGGTTTTGGAGGCACGGCGCCTCGGCGCCATCGACAAGCCGGGGAACGGCGGCGATTTGGCCGACGCCGACCTGGTTCTCGTCGCGCTGCATCCCAAAGCGACGCTGGAATATGCGCGGGCCCAGGCCAAAACGATCAAAAAGGGGGCGCTGCTGCTCGATATGTGCGGCGTGAAGGAGGAAATTTTCCGGGTCATCGATCCCTTGGCGGCGGAAAACGGTTTCGTCTATATCGGCGGCCACCCGATGGCGGGAAAAGAATTTTCCGGCTTCGCCCATGCGGATCCCGCCATTTTCCGGGATGCCAGCATGTTGCTGGTTCCCGGCAGCCAGGCGCGGGAATGCCACATACACGCTATGGAGCGGCTCTTTGCGGCGCTGGGCTTCGGCCAAGTGGTGACGACGGCCGCCGGACTGCATGACCAGATCATCGCCTATACCTCCCAATTGGCCCATGTGGTGTCCAGCGCCTATATTAAAAGCCCCACGGCGGCCCGGCGGGCGGGCTATTCCGCCGGCAGCTATAAGGATCTGACCCGGGTGGCCCGGCTCAATGAAGGGATGTGGACGGAACTGTTCCTGATGAACCAAAGGGCGCTGGTTCAGGAAATCGACGGGATGCTCAACCGGCTGACCGACTACCGGGACGCCATCGCCAATGGCGAGGAAGAGAAGCTCCGGGAGTTGCTAAAAGAAGGACGGCGCAGGAAGGAAACCCTGGGTTAAACCGGATGAGAAAAAGCGCCCGGCACGCGCCGGGCGCTTTGCTTTCCTACCGATCGGAGTGTGCGGGCCGTGGAGCCCGCCGGTGGCCGTATGCCGCCCCGATGCCGCAGGCCCGTTCAGCGGGCCGTAGCGGCGGCCACCTGGAGCATGACAGCGCATTCAATCCGCTTCCGGTGGAGTTGGCAGCCCAAGGCATATACGCCGTTGACGTCGCCGGTGGCATGATAGGCATTGGCGGTGCAGCCGCCGCCGCAGTAGAGCCGGGCGAAGCAATCCCGGCATTCCTCCCGGCGATAGACATTGCAGGCGGCAAATGTTGCCTGTAGGTCGGGGCGGGTGATGCCCTCCTCCACATTGCCCAGCAAAAAATCGGTTTCGCCGACAAATTGGTGGCAGGGGTAAAATCCCCCTGCGGCGTAACGGCCAGATATTCGCTGCCGACGCCGCGGCCAGGAAATGCGCTTGGCAGACGGGACCTGGCGCAAATTGACCAGATAGTGAAAGAACTGGAAGCCTTCGCCCCGCCGGGATCGGGCCAGCATCTCCCGGGCCAGCCCGTTCATAACCGGCGAGGAGCACCGGCAGATCCTCCTCCTTCAAGGCATAGGGCGCCGAAGCCGGCGCCACCACCGGTTCCATGGAAATCTGCCGAAAGCCGAGATCCGCCAGGTGCAAAACATCTTCGACAAAATCGGTATTCTCATGGGTATAGGTGCCACGGAGATAGTAATTCTCCTCATTCCGCAGCGCCGCCATCCGCTTAAATTTCGGCAAAATTAAATCGTAACTGCCTTTGCCATTGGGGAAGGCCCGCATCCGGTCGTTCACTTCCCGGCGGCCGTCGAGGCTGAGCACGACATTGTGCATCTCCCGGTTGGCGAATGCCATCACTTCATCGTCCAGGAGCACGCCATTGGTGGTGAGGTGAAGCGAAAGCGTTTGCCGCTCTCCCGCTCCCGGGAACGGCCATAGGCCACCAGCTCCCGCACAACTTGAAAATTCAGCAACGGCTCGCCGCCGAAAAAATCCACCTCCAAGTTGCGGCGTTTGCCGGAATGGGCGATCAAATAATCCAGCGCCTTTTTCCCCACCGCGAAGGGCATCAGCCCCGATCCCCCTCATAGGCCCCTTGCAATGGCAATAGGTGCAGGAAAGATTGCAGGCATGGGCCACATACAGCAAAAGGGCCTTCAAAACCGGGCCAGCGCCTCCCTGTTTTTGCCGGCTTCCGGGCCATAGGGATCGGCGGGAAGAGCTTCCCTCTTCAGGGTTACGTATCCGCCAGCACCGCGTCCATTTCCGGCGTCACATCGGGCCGGTACTTGAAGGCCGCCAATAAAGGGCGACGATCTCGTCGGTTTTCACGTTTCCATAGAGCCGGATCGCGGCATAGGCCAGCCCATCCACAGCGCGTGGATGCTGCCGCTATTGCCGTCGATCACGATATGATAACCGTTCATTTCATAACGAGTGCACCGCTGGGTTTACCTTCTATTCACTGATCAAATCCAGCGTTTGAACAAAAAACCGCCGCAAAGCTGCGATCCACAGCTCTGCGGCGGCAGCTGCCACACGGTTTGTCGGCTTGTTCGCATGGTTGGTTGGCGATCCCGCAGGAAGTTTTGCAGGCGGACTGGCAAGAGGTTTGGCATTCGCCGCAACCGCCCTCCGCCTGGGATTTCGCCAGGTCTCTGGTCACCAAAGTTTGGATTCTTTTCATATTTCCCGTGCTCCTTCATCAGACATTGCCGCCGCCGATCCGGGCCCGGCCGATTGGCGGTTTTTTGCTCTTTCTTTCAGTTTAGCAAAAACGCCGCCCGCTGTCAACGGCCGCGGAGGAGGAAAAGGACGCGAATTTCCGCGGATTCTCCCGCTAGAGCTATAGACCGTCACGCCAGCCTCGCCCAAAGCGCCCAGGAAGTCAACGAGCGCCGGCCCGATTTCTTCCCCCGGCGCCAGCGAAGGAATTCCCGGCAGGTAGGCATAAACATATTCGGCGGAGATTTCGCCGCCGCTTTCCGGCAGCGGCAGGAAGCGGCTGTCCCGCTCCTCGGCTTCGCCGATGCTCCCCTGGCGGCCGGGGCGGCGGGATTTCAAAGCGACGCCGTTTGGCTTCGCCGCCGCCGCTTTTGATCCAAAGCCAGCAGCGCGTCGCCGAGCCGCCGGAAGGCTCGTCGCCGTCGCAAAGGCTCGTGATGGCGACGGCATATCCGCCCATGGCCATTTCCAGCTCGATGCCGTGCTCTCCGCCGCAGCAGGGAGAGAAATTCCCTGCCGCTCCAACCGCCCCCCGCCGTCAGGATCACGATGCGGCCCGGATCCCGCCCGATGCCCATCCCCCCCCCTTCGCCGACGCCGAGAACCGCCAGAGAGCGCAGTTTTTCCATCCGCCGATAAAACGCGGCCAGGCGGCGGCGGCCATAGGCGACAGCGCCTGCCCCTCCGCCGCCATCCTGTCGATGCAAGCGTCGATGCTGGCCATCAGCAGATAGGAGGGGCTGCTGGTCTGGAATACGGCAAGCTGCCGCGTTCCCGTTCCAACGGCACGGGCCGCCATTGAGGTGCAGCAGCCCCGTCTGGGTCAGGGACAGCATGGTCTTATGCAGGCTATGAACGACGAGATCCGCCCCGGCTTCGACGGCGTTTTGCGGGAAATCCTCTGAAAAGCCGAAATGGGCGCCATGGGCCGCATCGACAAGCAGCGGAACCCGATGCCGATGGGCGATCCCGGCAATGGCCGCCACATCGGAAACAACCCCTTCATAGGTGGGGGACGTGACGACGATAAGGCCGATGTTTTCCTCCCGTTTCAGGGCCGCCGCCACCGCCGCGGGGTCGATGGCGCCGGGGATGCCCCAGCGGGTGGCGGCCGGCATCAGATAGGAGATCAGGCCGCCCCGCAGCGCGGCGCCATGGTAAACCGCCCGGTGGCAATTGCGGGCCATCAAAATCCCGATCCCCCTTTTTCAAGCGCGGCGGCGATGGCCGTCAGCAAACCGGCAGTGCTCCCGTTTACGAGATAGAAGCTATGTTCGCTGCCATAGAAGGCGCCCTGGCCGATAGCTTCCCAGCACCCGGTATCAAAGATTGTCGAAACCTTCGATTTCGCTGATGTCGATCGCAAAGGGATTGTCCAATCCCGGCAGCGAAACATTGCGCTTATGCCCCGGCATGTGCATGGGGCAAGCATCGCTGTTCGCCATAGCGAAGCAAAGCGTCGAGCAGGCGCAAAGATCCTCCTTTTCATGCTGTCCGGCGAGCTATCCCCGGCCGTCCCGTATACCACGGCGAACCCGTCTCCCGATAGCGCCGCAAAATGGGAAAAGGCGGCGATGAACGGCAGCGCAGCGCTTGTCTCTATTCCCCGCCGGTCAAATACAGTTGCAATCCCGCGTCCGCAAATCTCGCGGCGATTTCGGCGCTGCCGCTTTTCCCGCCGCTCAATTTTACGAAGCATCGCGTCTCTGCCGGTTCCGCGCCCTCTCTCTCCACAGCTTGATCATCCATACCGGTTTCCATAAAGTTGTCGATGACCGCATCACATGCTTCCGTAACCGTGGCGCTGATCAGTACGGTATCCTTTGCCTTGATCGCGATGGCGTCCCCTCGGAAGTCCAGTATACCGATCGGCAGCACCTTCGGCGCGAAGCTCCTTGCCGCCGCCCTTCGCCAGTTCGATGGTAAAGCCCGCCGTCAAAGTATCTCATCGGCGTCAAATTCCTCGCCAGAACCACCGCCACGGCATTTCCATGCCGATATTGAATCGTCGGACGCCGCCGGCGCGTCACTGCCGCAGCCCGCCGCAAAGAGCACCGTCCAGACGAGAACCAGAATCGCCGCCAGGGTTTTGCTTTTAAAGCGTTTTTGTTGATTTGAATTCATCTGCCATTCCTCCCTAAAATAAAATTGGTTTGTAAAATAAAACGAATCCGTGGGTTTTGCAGCGTCCGCTAATGCAACAGCGATTCCAATTTGGAAAAGAGATAGTGTAGGCTCGTATCATAATAGAGAAAATCATCGATTCGGTTGTTCCGCTTCGCCCGAATCGCCGCCCGGCAGGCATCCGCATCGTTTTCCGGGCATAAAAGAACCTGTTTGCAACCTGGCACCTGTTCCCGGATGGCGTCACATATGGAAATGCATTTCTCGGCGGACTTCCAGGGCCCCGATTCGGGAACCTCCATAACCACGATTTCCGGCCCATAGGCCGCCGCGGTAAGCACCGCCGAAGCATGGCTTCGGTCGGCCCTAAGATCGAAATGCGGAGCGCCCTTTGCCTGTTCGATCAAGGCATCGGACAGTATCTTTCTGTTCATGATCAGCAAGACTTTTTTTTCGCCCATGGGACATCACCAACCTCCCAATCCCTTCACCTACAAAACCGCCCACAACAAAACCGCTCGGATCTGGTTAAAGCATAATGGAAACCCCTCCCCCGCGCCCTACCCGTAGCGGGTAGTTTTTGGCAAAAAAGAACGGTTTTGCCCGCCGGCAAACGGCGGCCGCATCGTTTTAGTACAATGGGTTGATCCAGCCATTGGAGATCATATAGAAAGCGAGATCCACCGCCTTGGCAAAGCCCGTTTTGGCCAGCATATTGGTTTTATGATATTTCACCGTATTCTGGCTGATAAAAAGTTCTTCGGCAATTTCCTTGCTGGTCAAATGTTTGCACATCAGCCGCAGCACTTCCATTTCCCTTTCGGTCAACGGGGCTTCCCCCATGGGCATGGGGATGGTCCTTGCCGCGGGATAATACGTTTCGCCCCGCATAACGCCGTGGGCCACTTCGATAAAGTAATTGAGGCTTTTGCTTTTGAACACAAAGGCATCGGCGCCGGCTTCCTTTGCCCTGGGGGCATAGGTAATCTCATCAAAGCCGGACATGACGATGATCTTGGTATCGGGGAATTTTTCTTTTAAAATTCCCGCCGCCTTCAGCCCCGAAGCGCCCCCCTCGGTGCAGACATCCATTAAGACGAGATCCGGCCGCAATTTCTCGCAATAGGCTTCGGCATAGGCGGCGGTGCGCAATTTGCCCACCACCGTAAACGCGCCGGTGCCCGTAAGGGCATATTGCAGCGAATCGCACATGGATTCGTGATCGTCGACAATCAACGCTTTAAACATCCGTTTCACCTCCCGGCAAATCGACTTTCAAAACAAAGCGCGGCAGAGAGACCACAGCGACGGCGCCGCCATAAGGTTCCACCATTTTTCTGATGCCGCCGATCCCACCGCCTTCCGTGACCGGCCGGGAAGGCGGATGGCCATTGTTGGTTGCCCTTAAATGGTATGCCCCGTCCGAAAAGCCGCTTTGGATATGTATTTTGGTGGCAAAGCCGTGGCGAACCGCATTCGTCACGCTTTCCCTGATGATGTCGGTAAACAGGCGCGCCCTGTCGCGGTCTTTCGGCAATTCGCCATCGAGTGCAACGGCGACGCCGATGGAGCCAAAGGCTTGGCATAAGCCCTCAAAGGTCTCCTGTGGGGTGGACGCGTTTTGGTCCGCCTTCAAATCGTCGAAGAGGCCTTGGGAAAGGGAACGGAGCAAATCATAGTCCAAAGTCTGTTCGCTGCGGATGGTGCGCAGCAACAAGGTCAGGCGCTGGCCCAAAACGTCGTGGGCCCGCATTTTGGCCTTTTGGATCTCCCGTTCCCGGCTCAATATTTGCAGATTCTCCATCGCCTCGCTCAATTCTTCCCCCTTGGCTTTCAATTGCGCTTCCTGCTGCCGCAACCGGGCCGTCAGCCGCCACTGCCGGGTGATGTCCGTGGCCGTAAGCTGGATATATTCTTTTCTTTTGATTTGCAATGGCGTTCTCGTGAACATCCAGGCCCTTTCATCCGGCAGCAAGCATACGATCTGGCCTTTAAAAGCCACTTTTTGGCAGCCCGCCGCCAGATTGCCGGATGCCAGCGATTCATAAAAAAGTTTCCCATTGCGGTGGATCTTGCCGGATATCCTTTGCATCAGCCCTTGCATTTGCACATTGGCCAAGAGGATAAAACCGTCGGTCTCATGGAACAAAACCCCCGTATGCAGGGAATCGATGGCGTTTTTTATGGAGAGCGC
>JAXGQJ010000006.1:0-106218 GCA_040766505.1 Clostridiales bacterium | reverse complement strand
GACTTTTTCGCCAAGGTTGACCTGGACGCCGCCGATCAGGGAGGGATCCACTTCCACCTTCGCTTTTACCGTCCGGGCGGTCAGAGAGGAAAATTTATCTTCAAGTTTTTTAATTTGTTCCGCATTGAGGGAAACAGCGGTTTTCACAGTGGCATGGCAGATGTTCTCCGCTTCGTCCAACAGATCCTGGTAGGCCCGGCAAATGTCTGCCAAATAAAGTTCCCTGCCCTTATCGAGAATCAGTGAAAACAAATTCATGACCATGGGGTCCGCAAAAGCAAAGATCTGCCCGACCATCTTTTTTTTCTCCGTAACGGAGATAAAATGGCTGCCGATCATCTGGTTGACATTGGCTTCCCCATCCAAAACGGCCAGAACTTCCCGCAGATTATCGGCGAAAACACCGATTTTACCCTGCTCTTCCCCGATGCTGAAAAGGGCCTTGGCATATCTTCTGGCGATCGTTTTATTGGTCATTGAATTTCTCCTGCCTCTTGGATATACTGATCCACCAGTTGCTTGTGATCCGCTTCATTCAAAGAACGCTGAATGAGCTTAGACGCGGCCATTAAAGCAAGTGATGCGGCTTCGTCCCGAATTTCGGCGATTGCCCGTTCCTTCTCTTCGCTAATTTCAACCTGGGCTTTTTCGATGATTTTCATCGCTTCGGCCTTGGCCTCCTCAACGATTCCCGCTTTTGTATCGTCACCGGCTTTTGTGGCCTGGACAATGATTTCCTGCGCCTTTTGCCTCGACGCTGCCAATTCGGCGGAGATCTCTTCCTTCATCCGGTACGCTTCGGCCTTCACATTTTCCGCGGTTTCAATATTGTTCCGTACCGTATCCGCCCTCTTTTCCAGCGCCCCCATCAGAGGATGGTAGAGGAATTTATATAGCACTGCCAACAAAATCACAAAGTTGACAACCGCTAAAACAATTTCGATCGGATTGATGTTCATTACGCCTTACCCCCCCTCGCAAAGAAGCCTGCCCGGAGAGGACTCTCCGGGCGGCACAAAAACCAAGGTCGATCAACCAAGGTTACCGACGAGCATGAAGGCAATAACCAAACCGTAGATCGCCATAGCTTCCATCATAGCGAGGGCAAGGATCATGTTGGTACGGATGTCACCTTTTGCTTCCGGCTGGCGGGCGATGCCTTCCATCGCCTTGGCGGCGGCAATACCCTGTCCGAGGCCAGGGCCAAGGGTGGACAGACCCATCGTTAAAGCGGCGGCGATTGCGATTGCACCTTGAGTTTCCATTTAAAAATCCTCCTTTAGATCACTTTAGATCTCTCTTTTTTAATTTTGTAAATTTATGGAAATGGGAAAATAAATCGTCTTGGGTATCAGTGGCCCGTCTCCGTGGCCTGGGAAATGTAGATCGATGCCAATAAAGTGAAAACGAAAGCCTGAATCAGGCCGAACAGAACCCCCAGCAACTGCATGACAACGGGCAAGCCCAAAGGCAGCAGATTGAAAAGCTGGGTTACCACCATCTCTTCCCCGTAAATATTGCCGTATAACCGCATGGCCAGGGAAAAGGGCCGCACCACTTCTTCAATCAGGAGCAGCGGCAAGAGAAAGGCAAAAGGCGTTATAAAGTGCTTCAGATAGTGCACCTTATTAACCCGGAAGCCATTGATATGGGTCGCGAAGAAAACGACAATGGCAAGTCCCACCGTAACATTAAAAATTGAGGTTGGAGCGGCAAGGCCCGGCATATGGCCGGCCAACGGCAACATACCGGAGTAATTGCTGATGAGGATAAAAACAAAAAAGGTAATCAGCAGCGGGCCATAACGCTTCGCCCTCTCCTTGCCCATGATGCCGGCAAAGAACCCCAGTAACCCCTCAACGATGAATTCCATCGCGTTTTGCAGGCCTTTGGGTACCATTTGAACATTCCGGGTCGCAAAGAAAGACACCAGAATGAACAGAAGCATGATGCCCCACATCGTCACCATCCAGGATGTAATCGGCACCGGCCCGATCTCAAACAGAGTATACACACCGTGGCCCGCTTCTTCTCCCCCACCGGAAGCAATCTGATAAACAGCGTCCATATTTACTTTTTCACCCCCTTACGCAAAAATATATATTGAACAATCAATGTTTTTTGCATAATGATCAGGCCCAATGCGGCGCCCAAAAGCGCGGGAACCCAACGATAGGTCAACAACAAAGCCAAGAAATTGATTCCGAACCGCAGGAAAAAATGGAAGATGAACCTTCGCTTCGCCACATCCGGCGGATAATCCTCCATCCGATCCGTCATGGCCCGGATCAGTTTGCGGTTGATCCAACCGACCAAAAGCCCAAAGGCTGTTCCGGCCAAAAAAGGCAGAACCGCGCCGAACCATGTCATTTGTCGCCCTCCTCGTTTTCCTTTTTCACCTTTTCCATGATCGTGATTTCCCGATACAGATAAAAAAAGGAAAATAAGAGGCCGACCAAAACCCCGATCAGCGTAAAAACCGTTTTTGTGCCGGCCCTTTCATCGAGCCAACCGCCGCAAAACACGCCGAAAAACCAGATATTGAATGCGGTGGTCAGACCGAAGGTGCCGCTGATCCTGATATACTGGTATGCTGCCGGATGTCCTTTCTCCGCCAAGGTAAAACACCCCACGATCTCATAGTGACATTATACTGCATATCTTTTTCATATAACAAGTTCAATATATTGCCCTATCGAACCATCTGCAGGAAAAATAACAAAATTTTGACTCAGATCAGCACCGATATTCTTTAAGAATGGCACATATTTTTTCACAGGCGTGGCCGTCGCCATAGGGGTTCTCCCTGGTGGCCATACGGCGGTAAGCCCCTTCGTCCTCGAGAAGGCGGCGGGTGCGCGCCGCTACGGCGGCCCGGCTTGTGCCGGCCAGCTCCACGGTTCCCGCTGCCAGGGCTTCCGGCCTTTCCGTCGTATCCCTGAGAACCAATACCGGTTTCCCCAGCGCCGGCGCTTCCTCCTGGATGCCGCCGGAATCTGTGATGATCAGATAGGAGCGATCCAATAAATGGCAGAAGGGATGGTAATCCAGTGGTTCCGTCAGATGTATGCCGGGCCGGCCGCCAAAAATCTGCCGGGCGGCGTCGCGCACCAGTGGATTCTTATGAACCGGGAATACGATTTCCACGTCGTTTCTATCTTCCGTGGCCTCCAAAACGCCGCGGAAGATTTCCCGCATCGGTTCCCCCCAATTTTCCCGCCGGTGGCAGGTCAAAAGCAGGATCTTTTTCTGCCAGTCCACCTCGGAAAGACCAAATTCATCCAGAGAGAGCGGCTTTTCGATCGTAAGCCGCAAAGCGTCGATCACCGTATTGCCGGTGATGAAAACCTTTTCCGGCGCCACATTTTCCCGCAGCAGATTGGCGCGGTTTTCCTTGGTGGGGGCAAAGTAGAGATCGGCGAGAACATCGGTGATGCGCCGGTTCATCTCTTCCGGAAAAGGCGCGTATTTCTCTCCGGTGCGGAGCCCCGCCTCGACATGCCCCAATGAAATCCCCTCATAAAAACTGGCGAGGGAAGCCGCCATTGTCGTCGTCGTATCGCCGTGGACGAGGACAAGATCCGGCCTCCAGGCGCCCAGCACGCGCCTAAGCCCCAATAAAGCCTCGGTGGTGATGTCGTATAAGGTTTGGCCCGCCCGCATCAGATTGAGATCATAATCCGGACGATGGCGAAAAGCCGCAGCACCTGATCGAGCATTTCCCGGTGCTGCGCGGTGATGGCCAGCTTCACTTCAAAATCCTTCTCTTCCTTGAGCACACGGTAGAGCGGCGCCATTTTGATCGCCCTCGGGCCGGGTTCCGAAAACCAATAGGATTTTTTCATTGTCGCTTATTTCGCTTTCTTTCTGTCGCATAATTGTACCAATTCCATGCCCGCCTCTTCCGCGATTTGGCAGGCAAAGGGATCGGGATAGTCCCCTCATAAACCACGCGCGTGATGCCGGAGGTCACCAGCGCCTTCACACAGGTGGTGCAAGGCTGGTGCGTCACATAGACGGTGGCCCCTTCCAACGGGATGCCGTAACGGGCGGCGATATTGCAGATATTGGCCCGGCATGTTGGGCCCGGCAGATTTCCTGCCGTTCTCCGGGGGGATGTTCAGTTTCTGGCGAAGGCAGCCGGTTTCCTCACAATGGGGCGTACCGGGCAAAGCGCCATTGTAGCCGGTGCCTAAAATCCGATTGTCGGGACTGACCGCCACCGCCCCCACCTGCCGCCGCAGACAGGTCGAACGGGACGCGGCCACCCGCGCCATTTCCATAAAGTAAGCGTCCCAGCTTTTTCGCATCCTGGTCCCTCCTTCCCGCCGGGTTTAATCCCGGTATATCGGATGGGCCGCCGTCAACTGCGCCACCAGCGCCCGCGCAGCCTCATCGTTCTTTTCCGCCAGGGTGAGGTTGATGGCCCTGGCGATGGTCGCCATATCCGCCTCCCGCATACCGCGGGTGGTCACCGCCGGGGTTCCCACCCGGATGCCGCTGGTTACATTGGGATTTTCCGGGTCAAAGGGAATCGTGTTTTTATTGACGGTGATTCGCACCTCGTCAAGGACGGTTTCCGCTTCCTTGCCGGTGATGCCTTTCGGGCGCAAATCCACCAGCATCAGGTGATTGTCGGTGCCGCCGGATACGATCCGGTAGCCCTCGCCGCTAAGGGCGGCCGCCAGCGCCCGGGCATTTTTCAAAACCTGTTCTTGATATTCTTTGAAGGCCGGGGCCAAAGCTTCACCAAAAGCAATGGCTTTGGCGGCGATCACATGCATCAGCGGCCCGCCTTGGATGCCGGGGAAAACGGCCTTATCGATTTTCGCCCCATATTCCTCTTGGCAAAGGATCATGCCGCCCCGGGGGCCCCGCAGCGTTTTATGGGTGGTGGTGGTGACAAAGTGGGCATGGGGAAGCGGCGAAGGATGCAGCCCCACCGCCACCAGGCCCGCCACATGGGCCATATCCACCATCAGATAGGCGCCGACACCGTCGGCAATCTGCCGCAGCCGGGCGAAATCGATGAAACGGGGATAGGCGCTGGCGCCGGCCACAATCATCTTCGGTTTTTCCCGCTCCGCCAAATCCGCCACAGCGTCATAGTCGATGGTTTCACTTTGCGGATCCACCCCATAGGGCAGAAAGCGATAGAGGCCGCCGGAAATATTGGCGGGATTGCCATGGGTCAGATGGCCGCCGTGGGACAGATTCATACCCAAAACCGTATCGCCGGGTTTCAGGAAGGCGAAATAGACGGCGGTATTGGCCTGGGAGCCGGAATGGGGCTGCACATTGACGTATTCGGCTTGGAACAATTTCTTGGCCCTGTCCCGGGCCAGGTTTTCTACGATGTCTACGCATTGGCAGCCGCCATAATAGCGATGCCCCGGATAACCCTCGGCATATTTGTTCGTCAAAACCGAGCCCTGGGCCGCCAACACCGCCCGGGACACGATATTTTCCGAGGCGATCAGCTCTATATTGTTTTGCTGCCGCTCCAATTCCAGTTCCAATGCCTCGGCAACCGCCGGATCCGCCAATGCGATCTCTTTGATACCTTTCATGCTTTTACCCTCGCATTTCTGTTCATTTTTCAATTTCCTCAATCTGGTGAACGCGCCGAGCATGGCGTTCGCCGCAAAAAGAGGCTTGCAGAAACTGGTCTACAATATCCAAAGCCAGGGAAACGCCGATGATCCGCGCCCCCATGGCCAAAATGTTCGCGTCATTGTGCTGCCTGCTCAGTTTCGCGGACAGCGGGTCGTGGCAGAGCGCCGCCCGCACCCCTTTGACTTTATTGGCGGCAATGGAAATGCCGATGCCGCTGCCGCAGCAGACGATCCCCAAATCGGCGTCGCCACCGGCGACCCGCCGCCCCGCTTTCGCGCCATAGGAGGGATAATCGGTACAGGCGGTATCATAGGCCCCTTCGTCCAATACCTCATAACCCTCGCCCAAGAGCTTCTCCTTGATGATTTCCTTTAAAGGAAAACCCGCGTGATCCGCGGCCAAAACAATCCTCATGGCGACCTCCATTTTACCGAACGCCCCGGTGGGCGCCTCGGACTGCGTTTTTGCCCGCCGGCTGCTTACCGTTTGGTTGCCTCCAACCCCGCGGCGACCCGCCGCCGACCCGGTTTGGTATGCTTTTCTACAAAAATGTTAAGATTCCTCTGTTTTTATCAGGTTTTTCAGGATTTTGGCCAAAGCCGCCGCCAATTCATCCCGGGTGTGCCGATAGGCATCGAGGTCGCCGCCGAAGGGATCGGCGATATCCTTCCCCTCACCGGCAAAAGCGGCGACGGTGAAAACCTTTGCCGCGGCTTCGGGCAAAGCTTCCAGCAGCCAGCGGCGGTGGGGTTCCGTCATCGTTAAAATCAGATCGGCCTTGTCCAACATTTCCCGTTGAAAGAGCTTGCTGCGATGGGGCGCGAGATCGATGCCCCATTCCGCCAGCGCCGCAACGGCACCGGCGGAGGCCGCCATCCCTTCGGCGGCCAGCAGACCGGCGGAATCAAAGAGATGACCGCCGCCGGCGAACTCCCTTTCCTGTATGTCCCGGGCCAGGAAAGCGGCCATGCTGCTGCGGCAGGTATTGCCGGTGCAGATAAACAATACCTTCTTCCCCATTTTTAACCCCCCACCATAATTTTAATGCCGATCACGATCAAAATCACCGCGGCGAGAATCTCCGCCCAGTCCCGGCATTTTATACCGATCCAACGGCCGATCCAGTAACCCGCCACCGTAAAAGCGCCGGCGGTGACGCCGAATACCAATGGCGCATACCAATGAAAACCGACGACGCCGATACCGAAGCCGACGGAAAGGGCGTCGACGCTGACGCTCATCGCCACCACCAACAATGACCAAAACCGTCGATGGCGATATTGACCCGTTCCTCATTTTTCGCTTTCCATTTGGGAACCCACATCGGCAGCAGGATGCGGCCGCCGAGGAAGATGAGCAAGCCGCCGCCGATATAGGCCGCCACCTGCCCGATATAGGCAGCGGAAACATTGCCGATGGCCAGGCCCGCCAACGGAAAAACGATGTGCATTAGAATCACAATGGCCACAAAGGCGCTAAAACGCCCCTTCCCTGTCCGGGCCAGGCCCATGCCCATAGAAACGGCAAAAGAATCGAGGGCGAGGGCAATGGCCAAAAGTGCGATCAGCTTCGTCGTCATAATATCTCCCGTCATTTCTTAACCAAGATAGCGGCCGGCCTTTTCGATGCGGTTCATCAAAGCGATACCGAGGCCCTCCGAAGGAAATGCCTCAATATAAATTGTATCCATACCCAGGCGGTCGCATTCCCTCAAAGCGGCAAAAAGCTTTTGGGCGACGCCGGAAAGGTCATGCCGGGATCCGAGGCGGAGCAATAAATCCGGCCCGACATCGCCGGCGATCCGCCGCCAACCCTCGTCGCTCAGCAGCAAAGCCTTCCGTCCGGCCGCGGCAGCAAATCGTTCCGGCAGGGTTTCCAAATCCTCCCAGGCGACGATCAACAGGTCGCCTTTGGGGGCATAGTGGCTGTATTTCATCCCCGGCGAACGGGGCCTTTCCGTTTCCACGGCGGCGGGGCCCCGGTTCAGGTTCGGAACAAAGGGGGCCAAATCCGCGGCGGTGACCTTGCCGGGGCGGAGAATGGCGGGCGCCGCGCCGCTGAGATCGAGAACCGTCGATTCCAGACCGATGGACACCGGCCCTCCATCCAATATCAGCGGAATGCGGCCTTGTAAATCGTCATAGACATGCCGCGCCGTGGTGGGGCTGGGCCTGCCGGAAAGGTTCGCGCTGGGCGCCGCCACCGGCAGCGAGGCGCCGGCGATCAGCGCCAAGGCCAGCGGATGATCGGGCACCCGCAGGGCCACCGTGGCGAGGCCGCCGCTGGTGATGTCGGGAATGGCGGGCCGCTTCGGCAGCACCACCGTTAAAGGGCCGGGCCAAAAGGCTTCGGCCAAGGCTTCAAGAACCGGCGGCAATGGGGCGGCCAAGGCCTCCGCCATAGCCAAATCCGCCACATGGACAATCAGCGGATTGTCCGCCGGGCGGCCTTTGGCCCGGTAAATCCGCGCCACCGCTTCGCCGTTTAAGGCATCGGCGCCGAGGCCATATACGGTTTCCGTGGGAAAGGCCACCGGCTCACCGGCGCGGAGCAGGGAAATCGCTTCCGCCAGGGTTTCCGGTCGGCCAGGGTCGGCGGCGACCATTTTTGTCCTCATCGTAGCATCCACCCTCAAAACAGAAAAAGTCCCGCGAGACGGGACCGTAGATATTGCTTCCAGCAAAGGCAGGGTCTATGCCGGGGAATCCGGAATCCCCATCCCCGAAGAGCGGGGATTCCAAATCACCGGTTGCATCGGCCATCGGCCGAGGCTTTTCGCTATCAATATGCTTTATGATATGGGTTCCGTCCAGCGGATCCGATCCTTATAGCTTGATAACATTTGCGGCCTGCAAACCCCTGGCCCCCTGAACAATATCAAATTGTACGTCTTGGCCTTCATCAAGGGTCTTAAAGCCATCGCCCTGAACGGCGGAAAAATGGACGAAAATATCGCCTTCATCGCTGTTGATGAAACCATAGCCCTTTTCCGCATTGAACCATTTTACTTTGCCTTCCATGTGAACCTCCTAGATAAATAACACTAGCCATTATTATAGCACAAGAAAAAAGAAAAGCAAGATTCGGCGGCGCATTTTTTTGTCGCCCCTTTCGCCGCCCCGCCCCATTTAACGGGATTTATTTGTCACGCGCCGCCAGAAAAAACCGTTCCTTTCCCGCCAGATCGGAAAAGAGGACGGGGGATCCGAAAGGCAGGCCGGCGGCGAGCGCCAGCAATGCCGCGCCTTGGCCCGCGCCGGCTTCCAGCAAAAGAAAACCGCCAACCTGCAGGCGGGAAACGGCCTGCGGCAGGATGCGGCGATAAAAATCGAGGCCGTCTTCGCCGCCGTCCAGCGCTTCCCGGGGCTCATAGCCAATTTCAATCCCCAATGCCGGTATCTCGTTTCGGGGCACATAAGGGGGATTGGAAACGATCAACGCGAAGGGCGGCGCGTCGGCGGGCAAAGCGGCAAAGAGATCCCCTGCGCAAAAGCGAACATCGACCCCGTGCAATTCCGCGTTTTCCTTGGCGAGGGACAGCGCTTCGGCGGAGAGGTCGGCAGCCCAGACCTGCCGCTCCGGCAACCGCCGGCCGAGGGCCACGGCGATGCAGCCGCTGCCGCAGCAAAGATCGAGAAGGGGGCCGGCAGGCAGGGGCAGGTCGAGGGCTTTCGCCACCAAAACCTCGGTTTCCGGCCTCGGTATCAGCCCCCGCCGGTCGGCGATGAAGGGCAGGCCGAAAAAATCCTGGCTGCCCAAGACATATTGAAAGGGCTCCCCCCGGAGAGCCGGTTCAGCGCCGCCTCGATTTTGATCAAAACCGAAAAAGGCACTTCATCTTCACAAATTTGCCAAAACCCGCCGCCGGCAAAAGCCTCCAGCAGCCATATACTTTCCCGGTCGGCATTTTCCCGGCCCGACCGGCGCATTTTGGCCTCCACTTCCCGGCGGCACGCGCCATAGCTTAGCTCACGGCCCATCCCCCCGCTTTGCAGCTGTTTAAACTGCACATCATCGATGAGAGCGTCGATGATTTCGTCGAGATGGCCCTCCAGAATCGCGTCGAGCTTATGGAGGGTGAGGCCGATGCGGTGCTCCGTCACCCGGCCCTGGGGGAAATTGAAGGTGCGGATGCGTTCGGAGCGGTCGCCGGAGCCCACCATGCTCTTCCTGGTGGAAGAAATATCGCCGAGTTTCTCCTGCTCCATCTTTTCATAGATGCGGGAACGCAACACCTTCATGGCCTTTTCCTTATTTTTGATCTGGCTTTTTCATCCTGGCAGGATACGGCGATGCCGCTGGGCAAATGGGTGATGCGAACGGCGCTCTGGGTGGTGTTCACCGATTGGCCGCCGGGGCCGCTGGAACAAAAGACGTCAACCCGGATGTCATTGGGGTGGATATCCACCTCGATCTCTTCCGCTTCCGGCAAAACCGCTACGGTGGCGGCGGAGGTATGAACCCGGCCGCTGCCCTCGGTATCCGGCACCCGTTGGACGCGGTGGACGCCGCTTTCATATTTTAAACGCCCATAAACGCCTTTCCCTTCCACAATGCAGACCGCTTCCTTAATGCCGCCAAGGTCGGTAAAATTGCCTTCGAGAACCTCCATGCGCCAACCCCGTTTTTCCGCATAGCGGTTGTACATCTTAAACAGGTCATTGGCAAAGAGCGTCGCCTCATTGCCGCCGGTACCGGCCCGGATCTCCATGATGGCGTTTTTGCCGTCATTGGGGTCTTTCGGCAAAAGCAGGATCTTCATCTCCCGTTCGAGGCAGTTCCGCTCGTCTTCCAGGGCTTCCGCCTCCGCGGCGAAGAACCGGCGCATATCGCCGTCTTTCTCTTCGGCGGATTTCCCCGGCGCCGGCCAATTCCGCCAGCACCTGCGGTAGCAGCGATAGGCGGCGACGATCTCTTCCAAATCCGCATGGGCGCGGACATATTTCTTCCATTCTTCCTGGCGGGCGATGATGTCGGCATCACCGATCAGCCGCGAAAGCTCATCGTATTTTTCTTCAAGCCTGGCAATTTTCTCGAACATCACTGTTTTCCTCTTCATCCGGTATCGATTCTTTATCGGCGGGGGCCAACACCGTTTTTAAGGCGGCGATGGCGACCTCCAACTGGCTTTCATCCGGTTCCTCGGTGGTCAATTTTTGCAGCCAAAGTCCCGGCGCGGTGACGGCGCGCACCGGCAGCCACTCGCAATGCCGCGCCGACCAGCGGGTAAATTCATAGGTGATGCCGGCGATCAGCGGCATGGACAAAAACTTGATCAGCATCCGCATCCAGCTCGATTCCGTCTGCCCTACGAAGGTAAAGACGACGATCATCACGATCATCACCATCAGAATAAAGCTGGTGCCACAGCGGCGGTGCAGCGTCGTATAGCGCCGGGCGGCGGCCGGGGTCAGCCGGTCGCCATGTTCAAAGGCGGCGATGGTTTTATGCTCGGCGCCGTGATACTGAAAACCCGGCGAATATCGGACATGCGGCGGATCAGCAAAAGATAGACGACAAAGGCGGCGATGCGGATCACGCCTTCCAGGGCGCTGCGGCCAAAATCGCCGATATAGGGGCGGAGAACCCGTTCCCGCCCAAACCGGCAAGGCCAGAGAACGCCGATGGTAAAGAGAAGGGCGACGGCAAAGGCGAGAACCATGCCGCCCCAGCCCAGTTCCTCCTCTTCCTCCCCGGCTTGATTCGCCGACCAGGTGATGTTTTGCACCCCCAGCACCAGCATTTCAATGAGATTGACGAAGCCCCGCAAAATCGGCCACTTTAAAACCGGAAAGCGGTCTTTGACCGTATTGTGCCGCTCCTCTTTGATCACGATCTCCCCGTCGGGGCGGCGCACCGCCACGGCATAGGTTTCCGGCCCCATCATCATAACGCCTTCGATTACGGCCTGTCCGCCGTAGAAATATTTCTTTTTCATCTGCTGCTCCTTCATAGCAAAAAGGCGACAAGCGCCGACCGGAATAGAAAATCCCTGTCCACGCACTGTACATGGACGTACATAGCGGTCAGGGATCTTGCTGTGCATACCGATTGAATGGCGTTTATTGCAATCCGTATTTTTTCTTAAATTTGTCGACCCGGCCGCCTTCTTCAACCAAAAACCGTCTGCTTCCGGTATAGAACGGATGGCATTGGGAGCAAACTTCCACCCGAATGTTCTTCTTCGTGGAACCGGTGGTAAATTTATTGCCGCAGGCACAAACGACCTCCGCTTCCCCATAATTGGGATGAATGTCTTTTTTCATTCCTCTCACCTCACTTCCGGCAAGCAAACGCCTGATTTTCAACGCAGATGATATTATAACACATCATAAAAAAGAATGCAAACTTTTTTCCGGCGGCAAAAACCCATTTGCCCTTATGGTTACAACCCCGGCATAAAGCGTTTCTTCATCCGATTGAGGAACCAATCGACCTCCGGCATCCGGAAGCGCCGGGCCAGCAGAAAGAAAACGGCGCAGGCGATCCAGCCCGCCGCGAGCAATTCCGCTCCCTGGGCCAACTTACCGGCGCTGCCGATGAGGATGCTCCAACCGTAAACAAAAAGCCAGGCCGCCGCTGCCGCCGGAACCGAAGCGGCCAGGGTTTTGACGGCGGTGCGCAAAATCTCCGCCCCATGAATATGCCCCGCCCTTCTCCGCAACACAAAAAGCAAAAGGACGAGATTGACGATGCCCGCCAGCGAATAAGCGAAAGCGATGCCGCCCTGGGACAATAGGCGCAGCAGCAAAATGCTGCCGCCGATATTGACGGCGGCCCCGACGACCGCCATCTTGACCGGCGTCGCCGTATCCTGCAAGGCATAAAAGGCCCGGCTGGTCAAATGGATGCCGCCCTGGGCGAAGATGCCGACGGCATAGAAATAGAGGGCGAAGGCCGTGGCCGCCACATCTTCGGCGCCAAAGAGGCCGTTCTGGAACAAAAGCCGGATCATCGGCACCGCCAAAACCGCCAAGAACAGCGAACAGGGGATGCAGATGAACAAAATCGCCTTGAAACCTTTGGCATAATCGCGGCAAAAATCGGCGAGGCGTTCCTGGGCCGCTTCCTCATTCAAAATGGGGAACAGGGTCATGGCGATGGAAATGGCAAAGATGGAAACGGGCAGTTGCATAAAACGCTGGGCCAGCTTCAACGCGGACAAAAGCCCCTCCCCCAAACCCGACGCCAGGCTCATATTGACGATGAGGTTGATCTCATTGGCGGAAAGCCCCAGCAAAACCGGGAGCATCAGCCCGGCCATTTTCCTAAAACCCGGATGCCGGAAATCCAGGGAGAAACGATAGGCGATCCCCACCCGCCGCAGGGAAAGGCCTTGGATCAGAAAATTCGCCACAGCCCCCGCCACCACGCCAAAGGCGAAGGCGGCGATGCCGAAGCCGGGAAAGCGGCTTTCGATGGGGCCGGCGAAGGCGATGCCGAAAGCGATGATGAGCAGATTGTAGACCACGCCGCTCCAGGCGCTGGGGGCGAAGATGTGATGGGATTGGAGAATACCGGCGCAAATCCCCCCCAAAGCCATAAAAATCACCTGAAAGAGCATGATCCGGGTCAACGCGACGGTCAAGGCCAGGGTGGCGGCGTCAAAACGGGGGAAAAACACTGCCAACAACTGGGGCGCAAAGGCGAAAGCCCCGGCGATCAAAAGCAGCATCGCCCAGGAAACCGCCTGAAAGGTAAGGCTCGCCACCTTCCAGGCATCCTCCCTTTCGTCCTTGGCGAGATAATGGGAAAAGACGGGGATAAAGGCGGCGCTGAAGGCCCCGCCCACCAAAAGCATATAGATGGTATCCGGCAGCGTAAAGGCCGCCTGGTAAGCGTCGGTATAGCGGACCAGGCCGAACCGGGCGTACAAAACGCCGTCGCGAACAAAGCCCAGGATTCTCGCGGCAATCATAGCGACCATGAGAACCAAGGCGGACTGCGCGGCATCGGGTTTTTGGATGGAATCGCTTCCTTTACGCATACCGAAACTCCTGTGTCTATATCAATTTTTTCGTTCCCCTACCCATTTTCTCATCCACCAATAGGAATTTGAAAATTATTTATTGAAGCCTATCAAACAAGCTAAGACTAAGCATCGCAACCAAATCAAAAGCATATATGAACAGCCACTTAAATTAAAGTGGCTGTTCAGACTAAAGACGAAGTTGACAAAACAATTGACTTAATACTGTTCCCAAACATACTATATGTATAGAATCTATTTCTGTCAAGAGATGAAGAGAAACGAGGGTGCGGCATTTATGCACAACCTTTATCTTTTAAATCTCTAGCCATCATTTTATCATATGATCATAAAAAGACGGCTTCCGGCCATCGCCGGTCGCCGCCTTTTTTCTCTAGCCTTAGCACGACAAACTTCAGCGGGCCCCGGTTTTCCGGAGCCCGCCTTTTTGATGGATACTTTAAATTATGTGACAAACAACTATGTTTGCTCAAGGAATACGCAAAACCGTGCCGACTTTGATATCCTCCTCTTCTAAAGTATTGAGCTCTTTAATTTTCGCGATGGAAGCGGAGAGCCGATCGGCGATGGCGGACAAATCCTCCCCCCACTGCACCCGATAATACCGCAATTTGAACGGTTCCGAAAGCAATGGCTCCATGATGGTGAGGGCGTCGGAATAGTGAATCGCCCCCAGCTCACTTCTGGCCGGCTGTTCCCGGGGGGCGGCCTTTTCCTGGCTGGCCGCTATTTTCCGGTCTTCCGTTTCCCGGCCGTCGGCCAAAGGCGCCGGAAACGCCGCTTCCTCCCCTTCCCTATCGCTGCTGTTGCATTCTCGTTCCACAACCATCTCCTTTCCCATGTCATTTCCTTCCGCCGCAAATGCCTCCTCCTCTTCGGCCGAGGGGGAAGTCGCCCCGGCCTCCAGTATGTCTAGAGTATCGCTCCATTGTTCGGCGATCTCTTCATATCGATCCTCTAAAGACAGGTCTTCCTGTTCTAAACCGGGGATGGACGGGGCCGCCTCGAATTCCAATTCTCTGAAATCCGGCATTTCTTCCAGGGACGGACTTTCATAGGCCGGCGGCAGCAGGCTGTCATTGGCGTCGGCCCAGAGGATGGAAAAGGTCAGCCGGTAGCCGCCTTCCCCCGCCGCTTCGCCACTGAGATCGACGACCCTCGGATCAAGGAGAAAGGTATCGCTATTGCGCAAAACCCCCAGGTCCACCAGATGGGAAAAGAATTCCGCCCCTTCCCACAGGCATTCCTCCGCTTCGGTTTCCGCCTGAAAGATGCCCCGCCAGAGCAGGTCGCCGGTGACCCGCAACCCCTCGTTTTCCGCCACGACGTTCTTGAGAACAATGTTTCCCTCCAGCCGGGTCATATGTTCCAGCGGCGGCAGGCTCGCCGGGATGTCAACTTTCTTCGTGATTTCCGTACTGAGTACCATTTTTTCCCTCCCCGCGGCTTGTGGCCGCTATGCCTCAGCCGGTGTATATCCGGCCGATCTCTCCTTTACAAAGGATATGCGGGGCCCTTAACCTTTAGAACCGGGGGGCGCTATCTTCTCATATACCGACAAAGTCTCTCTTGCTCCCTGCCACCAACAGAATTCCTCGCTTCTTTTTCGGCCTTTTTCCGCCAAAGCCAACCTTTCCTCCTCTTTCGTCAAATAATGAACCAACAGTTCGGCAAGGCCGATTTCATCGTCGGGCTTAAAATAGGCGGCCCCGTCCCCCATCACCTCTCCGAGGGCCGATACCGGGGTGGAAAGGGTGGCGACGCCGCAGGCGGCGGCTTCCAGCGGCGGCAAGCCAAACCCTTCATAGAGGGAAGGAAAGACGAAGAGCCGGGCGCCATTGTAAAAAGCCGGCAAATCACCGGGCACAAAACCGCCAAAAAGCACCTGATCGGCAATGCCGCAGCGGGCCGCCAGAGCCTTGATTTTTCCGTATTCCTTATTTTCCCGGCCCAGCAAAAGCAGAACCGGATCGAGGGCCGCCTTTTTTCAGCCGGGCAAAAGCCCGGACGAGCAGCGGCAAATTTTTCCGTTCATTGAAGCCGCCGACATAGAGGATATAGGGCTGCCCGATGCCGTATTTTTGGGCCAGATAGCGGCGGACGGCCGCCTGATCCAACGGGCGGTACCGTTTTTCCGGGGCTTCATGGATCACGCTGATCTTTTTCCTCCGGCACCGCGAGGATTTCCATCAGATCCTTCTTCGTATGCCGGGAAACGGCGATGACATGGGCGGCCCGCTCCAGAAAACGGGGCATCTCCCGGCAAAAAATATCCCGATAAGGCTTGCCGCACATCTCCGGCAAAACATAAGGGATTAGATCGTGTACCGTGATGACGAGGGGCACTTGGCTTTCCTTTGGCAAACCAAAGCCATTGTGGGGATTGTGCACCAGGTCGAAGCCGTCGGCGGGCAGCGGCTGGCGGTGGGCCCGCTCCCAAAAATCGCTGATCCCCAATGCGGGAGAATGAAAATTTCCTTCCTCGGCGGGATCGGTCTTTGTCCAAATCCCCTGGGGAAGGAAAAAACGGTAGCGGTTCTTCTTGTCGAGATGATACAGATGCCACATCAATTCATAGCCATAGGTGCCCATACCGGTACCGCGGTACCAGACGGCGGCACGGCCGTCGATGCCAATCTTCAAAGCGATCCCTCCGATACAAGACTCCGGGCGTTCAATGCCGCGTTAAAACGCTTTTTCCAAAGCCAAAAGGCGTCATGGCGCAGGCCACGCTCGCCGGTCCACCGCTGCATTTTCTTTTTCCAGGCGCAAAGCCTCCCGGCTTTCCTCCGCATAGCGGGCGAAGGCCACCTGCCAAAAGTCCTGCGGGAAGCGAAGCATCCCCAAGAGGACGCGGCGCTCTTCCCGGTTGATGGTTTCTGCTTTATCATATGCCTCCAGGGCGAAAAGGGCCACCGCTTCATCCCAGTTGTGGTGCTTTAAAAGTTTAACCAGAAAATTGGCGAGGTCATGGACGCGGAGGTCGGCAATGGCATAATCAAAATCGATCAGCCCCGCCGCGCCGTTTTCAGCGATCAGAAAGTTATGGTGGGCGAGATCGTGATGGCAGAATCCGCCGGCCTCCCGTTCCGCCCGGGACAGCGCCAAATATGCCGCGCCCTGAAAATAACCGGCGGCAGCGGCCATTTCATCCAAATAATAAGGATAATGGCGCAGATACAGACAGTCAAAATGGGTTCTTTTTCGCTTTTTTTTCACCATTTCGCCAAAGCGGCGCAGATCCTCCATTTTGGCTTCGATCATCGTTGGCCAAACCCCCCATTTGATGCGGCCGGGAAAGGGCGGCGGATCGAAGCCCCGGGCGGCCCGGTGAAAGGAAGCAAGGGTGGCGACGGCGCTTTCCATATCCGCCGTTTCCGTGAAATCGGCGGCGCGCCCCGGCACGAAGCGGCTGAGAAAAAAATATTTGCCGCCATCCCCGACCAAACTTTCCCCGTTTTCGGTGGCGGCAACCCGGTTGAAGTTTTCAAATCCCGCCGTTTGCAAGTGGCGCATTGCCTTCATGATGAAAAGCGATTCTTCCACCGGAAAATGGAGGGCCTTTAAAATAAAAGGCCCCTCTCTCGCTTTCACCAGCCAAACTTTCCCTTCTTTGAGTGGCAGAATCTCTTCCAACTGTATAGGATAATGGTAGGCGACGATTTCTTTGGCATCCATGAACCGAGGCTCCTTATTTTCGCTGCTTTTCATCCTTATGCCGGGAAGAGGGCCGTTATAACCGGAGGCGACACCGGCAAAGGCCCAAAAGAAAAACCGGGCCGAAACGGCCCGGACAGCTGACATCCCCGCCGGCGGCTTTTCACGCCCGCGGAAATCGCATATTTTTTGTCGAATTGACATAAAGTCAAATAAAATACAAGGAGGATATGACATGCAGGACTTCGACAACAACTGCCCTTATACGCCGGAAGAAGCGGCGAAAATGCTACGGGACATCTCCGAAGCCTATTTTTATCTTTTGAGCGGAGCGGAAAAATTCAATACGATCACCGCCGCCCATAAGCACCACCTCGGCAATGCCCTCGACCGTGCCAACAATACCGGCAAAGTCATCGATCAATTGGTGAAAGTTTTGGCGATGAAATCTAAGCCTTCTTCGGGTAAATAGGGGCCGCAATGCCGTCCGCTTGTTTTAGCGCCGGTATCCTATGTTTGGGTGAAGAGCATACCGTCGAGGATACCGGCGTCGTCACATAGAGATTTTTGCGCGAAAATATTTCCGCGAGCAGTAGGAAAATTTCTAGACCATAGGGCAGAATGTCCGCCCGTTTGGCCGGCATTCCGACGATCTTTTCCGCTCCGCCAGGAAAGACTGGCGAGCCTTGCATGCAATGCTGTAAGGCTTGCTTTTTCTATTTCCAGGCCTTGAATCAGTTTCCCGGCGGTAGACCGCGATCTCCTGTAAAATCGCCGCCGCCGTTGTGATGGTGCCGCTGACGGCGACAAAATGTCGCGCCCCCAAAAACGGTGGCCATCCACGGCTTGCAGCAGAATCTCCTTTGCTTGTGGCCGGGAATAGCCCATGGCCGACCAGCGAACGGCCCCAAGCTGCGCGCTGACGCCGAGAAGCCGCCCATCCTCATAGCCGATCACTTCGGTACTGCCACCGCCGACGTCAAAGAGCAATGTTTCTTGCCGACGGTACGGAAACGCGGATATGGCGCCGTGAAAGGAAAATAGGCCTCCTTCTTCCCCGGACAAAACCCGAAGATGCCAGCCACAAATCGCTTGGCTATTTCTTTGCTGAACTCTTCCCGATTGGCGGCGTCCCGAATGGCGCTGGTGGCAAAGACCCGCACCGAAGCGACGCCCCGGCGGCCAAGCGCCGCCGCCAAGATTGCAACCGCGAAGGTGCGGCCGATGGTCTTATTGTTGCCGAGGTTGCCGCTCCCGAGACCTGTCGCCAAGCCGGGTTTCCTCCACCTCCTGATAGTGGACGAACTTTGCCGGTCGGGGCCAATCTCCCCCACCATCAGGCGCAAGCTATTGCCGCCGATGTCGATGGCGGCCCGCATGGCCATTCCCCCTTCCGTCCTCCCGGCTTTGTTCCAAAAGCAACCGTGCGGCGCCGCACGGCTTGCCGTAACTCAGCCGGGCCCTAGACAAAACCGCTTGGCATAAGTTTTGTTCACGTTTGGCGCCGTTCCTGGAAAGACCTGGCCCCCGGGCTTCGACAAACGGCCGGCGGCATCGTGCGTATAGTGTGTGCCGTCCTCGCCGCATGTCGCTATACGCTGTACTCGGGCTTCTATTCCCACCTGGCTCTAGGCCGTTCGTCGGGGCTCGCCGACCTAAAGTTCGGGCCGCACGGCGGCTTTATCTATACTCCGGGGCCTTGTTTCTTTCCTGAAACCCGGCCCTTTTTTATCATAATATCATGACCTATCAATTATTTGCCGCTTTTGCGGCCTTCCTGATGGCGCTTGAGTTCCCCAGCTTCTCATTGCTATCCCGCATAAATTTATTGAGCATGTCGTCGAAGGAAGGTGCGGCTTCATGGGCCTCGACGGGGAACTGCCTTCGCCTTTTTGATCGATAAGCTGATTTTGCCATTGTCCTCAATGGAAATCACCTTGACCTTGACGTTTTCCTGTTCCTGAAGAAAGTCGCCGACCTCTTTCACATAAGCGTCCGCCACTTCTGAAATATGCACCAAACCAACTTTTTTGCCCGGCAATTTGACGAAAGCGCCGAATTTGCAATCCCGGTTACTATCCCTTCCACAATATCACCAACGGCAAACTCCATTCGACAAGGCCTCCTAAAAATACTTACATCTAACAAAAATTATACAAAATGGGGTCGGCAGTGTCAACCTTTATTTTCCCGTTATCGGCCGATATGCGCCGATCAGACCGAAAGCGCCTTGCCGCCGCCGTTTGGTCAATGCAGGATATCGCCGCTAACGGCTTTATGGGGCATCATGTCCTCCGTTTCGGTGCTGGGAAGATATAGCTTTTCTCCCGGCAGGATCATGCCGAAATTTTCCCGGCCAGCACCATCAGGTATTGATCGTCATGAAGGAGCACCACTTCTTCCTCCAGCGCGGTCTTTTTCTCCTCCAGCGCCGCTCTGTCCGCTTCAGGCATTGAACCTCCCGGTTGAGATCATAAATTTTCAGGAATTGCTGAAAAAACCGGAAACGACGAAAGCGACGGCGAGCAGAAGGCAAAGCGCCATCGGTCTTTGTTTTTTGATTCGTATTTTCATTTTCACACCAACTTTAATCGGTTCAAACTGGCGGCGCCGTTTTTTCTCTGTCCACGATTTTGCCACCATTATAGCCTATTCCTCCCCATCCTGCAAAAGGTTTTTTTTCATCTTTCCGGCCAGCTTTCGCAATGGGTAGAAGAGATGCTCGATGAACTTTCCCAAAAGCCCCAGCACGAAGCCGAGGGGGAAAAGCAACGCGGAAACCCCCTAAGGCCGACGAAGAAAAGGAAAATCCACGGAGAATTCGCTGAAAGATTTTTGTTAGGCTTGCCCCCAACGGGGCCAAAACCACTGATAGAAGATGGCGACGCCGAGGGCCATGCCGAACAGGCCGTACAGACGCAGCCGCCCCCCATTGACCCAAAGGAGAAAGAGGACGGTCAAAACCACCAAACCGATCCACCAAAGGATATAACAGAGGGAATAACGTCTTCGCCCTTCCAGCGCAAAGAGCCTGCGGTAAAGGCAAAAGAGGGGCCCCCAGGCAGAAACCCCAGCCGACCAGCGCGATCAGATCAAGGTATTCCGTCATGGGGCTCCCTATTTGAGCAAACGCTTCATCAGGCCATTGCCCTTGGCCTTCGCTTTGTTCCAGCGGCGCGCCGGGGTATTGCAGTCCGTCAAAACGGCCGCCGATGGTGACCTCGCCCCGCTCCAAATCGAGGTGACGGATGTGCAGCCTTCCCCGGCGACGACCATATCGCCCATCGCTGTTTTTAATAGAATCATGCCTTCGTCGCTGCTTTCCACTTTCAGGACGCCGTTTACATCCATCAGCGTCCGGTTATCCATGGAAAAACGGTGCTTTGTTTCCTCCATGCCCGATCACCCCTTCCCCTATACTGTATGCCGCCAAAGGGAAATTGCGAAACCGGGCTGTCAAAGAAAACCCCGGCTTGCAGGCAAAGCCCACTGGCTCGGCCCGCGGCGGCTTTGTTTGCGGTTTGGGGAAAGCGCTCTTCCTGTCACGCTTCCTCCTGGTTTATCCGTTTTGGTCTTTGCGTTCCGCCAAAGGCCGCCCTGCAAAATCGGTTTAAGAAATGGCCGGTATAGGACTGTTCCTGGGTGATCAGATATTCTCCGGGAACCGGCGGCAATCACCCGGCTGCCCCGGTCGCCGCCTTCCGGCCCCAAATCGATGATATAATCGGCGGTTTTGATCACATCGAGATTGTGCTCGATCATCACGACGGTGTCGCCGTTTTCCACCAGACGGTTCAAAACGTCGAGCAGGCAAGCGATGTCGGCGGTATGCAGGCCGGTGGTGGCTCGCTGGCGATATAGATGGTAGGGCATTGCCGGGTAAGTCCCAGCGCCAGCTCCGTCGCCAATTTTACCCGCCGGCTTCGCCGCCGGATAAGGTGGTGGCGGGTTGCCCCAGATGGATATAACCCAAGCCCACATCCTGCAATGTCTTTTAGCTTACGGTGGATTTTCGGGATGTTTTGAAAGAAGTCCACCCCTTCGTCGACGGTTAAGGCAAGGATGTCGGCGATGTTTTTACCTTTATAATAGACTTCAGGGTTTCCCGGTTATAGCGCTTTCCTTTACAGACTCTTACAGGGAACATAGATGTCCGGCAGGAAGTGCATTTCGATCTTGATGATGCCGTCTCGGCAAGCTTCACAGCGGCCGCCCCGGACATTGAAGCTGAAACGCCCCTTTTATACCCACTGGCCCTCTTGGGTTTGGGCGAACAGATCCCGGATCAGATCAAAACCCCGGTATAGGTTGCGGGATTGTTCCGCGGCGTACGGCTGATGGGGCTTTGGTCGATGTTAATCACCTTGTCGAGATGCTCAATGCCGTCGATAGAAGCGAAATCCCGGGGCATATAGCGGTTCTCGGTGCAGGCGATAGGCCAGGGTGTGGTAGAGAATATCGTTGATCAGTGTGCTTTTCCCGGAGCCGGAAACACCGGTAACCGCCACGAAAACGCCGAGGGGAATCTCGACATCGAGATTGTGCAGATTGTGCTTGTGGGCGCCTTTGATGGTGATGCTCTTGCCATTGCGGAGGCGGCGCTTGTCCGGCAGCGGGATCGAAGACCGGCCCGAAAGATAGCGGGCGGTGACCGATGTTTCATGCTGCTTGAACAAGGCCGGCGGGCCTTCCGCCACCAGCTCGCCGCCGTGGATGCCGGCGCCGGGGCCGATGTCGATGATATAATCCGAGGCTTCCATCGTCTCTTCATCGTGCTCGACGACGATGACGGTATTGCCCAGATCCCGCAAGCCCTTCAAAGCCTCGATCAGCTTGCGGTTGTCCCGCTGGTGCAAACCGATGCTGGGCTCGTCCAAGATATAGAGAACGCCGGTCAGCCCGGAGCCGATCTGGGTGGCCAAGCGAATGCGCTGGGCTTCACCGCCGGACAGTGTACCGGCGCTGCGGCTTAAAGTGATATAGTCGAGGCCGACATTGACGAGAAAACTGAGGCGGGCTTTGATTTCCTTCAAAATTTGCCGGGCGATCAGCCCCTCCCGTTCCGACAGAGTGAGGGCGGCGAAAAAATCCATCGCCTCCCGGATGGAAAAATTGCTGATTTCATAAATATTGCGTTCCCCCACCGTCACGGCGAGGCTTTCCTTTTTCAACCGGGCGCCGCCGCAAACGGGACAGGGCTTAAACGACATATATTTTTCCAATTCTTCCCGGATATAATTGGAATTGGTTTCTTTATGGCGGCGTTCATAATTGTTGACCAGCCCCTCCCAAGACCCCATATAGGTGCGGACATTGCCATTGTCGTGGGAATATTCCACCTTGACCTTTTGCTCCCCGATGCCAAAGAAGATCACCCGCCGCGCTTCCGCCGACAGTTCTTTGAACGGCACATCAAGGGAAAAGCCGTATTCCCGCGCCACCGCCGCAAGGCAACTGAAATACCAGCTTTGAATATTGCCGATATTGAGAGAGGAGAGTGCCCCCTCCCGGATCGTCAGATTTTCATTGGGGGCCAACAGTTCCGGATCGATCTTCATCCGGTACCCCAGACCGTCACAGGAAGGGCAAGCACCGAAGGGTTGTTGAAAGAGAACATCCTGGGCATCATCTCTTCAATGCTGATATTACAGTCAGGGCGGCAATTCTTGCTGAACACCGTCTCTTCCCGTCGATTTCATCGACGATACCGCCACCATAGGAAAGGGCCAATTCGGCGAATCCAGCCAAGCGGCGGTCGATGTCGGCCCGCAGCACGAGCCGATCCACCACCAGTTCGATGCTGTGCTTCTTTTGCTTTTCCGGCAAAATTTCCTGCCGAGATCGTGGATTTTTCCGTCCACCCGCACCCGCACGAAACCTGCCTTTTTCATATCTTCCGAACGGCTTCTGGTACTCCCCTTTTTCGGCCCCGAACCAGCGGCGCCAGAATTTGGAATTTCGTTCCCGGCGGCTTTAGTTTTTACGGCGTCCACCATCTGTTCCACCGTCTGCTGGCGGATGGGGCGGCCACATTGGGGCAATGGGGGTGTCAACCCGGGCAAAAAGCAACCGCAGATAATCGTGAATTTCCGTTACCGTACCCACGGTAGAGCGCGGGTCCGGCTGGTGGTCTTTTGGTCGATGGAAATCGCCGGGGACAGGCCCTCGATATTATCGACGTCCGGCTTCTCCATTTGACCGAAATTGCCGGGCATAGGCGCTCAGGGATTCGACATAGCGCCGCTGCCCTCGCTGGTATCGAGCGAGGGAACTTACCGGATCCGCTGATGCCGGTGATCACCCAGCAGGCTATCCCTGGGAATTTCCAAATTCAGATCCTTTAAATTGTGTTCTCTGGCCCTTTGATGATGATTTTATCTTTTCGCAACTTGATCTCCTCTGCCCGCGGCGCAATTTATGATGATGTCCAACTGGGCGGCACGTTCGAAGTTCAGTTCCTTCGCCGCCCTCTTCATCTCTTTTTCCAGTGATGCGACCATCTTTTCCCGTTTTTTCTTGTCCTTCATCATTTCAGAAAGTTTTCCCTCCCTTATCACCTGAGTCACATGCAGCGCGGCGCGGACGTCCTTGACGACGGTGCGCGGCACGATGCCATAAGGCTTCATTATGGGCGATCTGGGCTTCCCGGCGCCGCTCCGTTTCGCCGATGGCCACGGACATGGAATCTGATCCGGTCATACATGATCACTTGCCCTCTTCGTCCGGGCCGCCCGGCCGATGGTTTGGATCAGCGAACGCTCCGCCCGCAGGAAACCTTCCTTATCGGCGTCTACAAATCGCCACAGCGAAACTTCGGGATGTCGATCCCTTCCGCAACAAGTTGATGCCCACCAGCACATCGAAAACACCGAGAGCCGCAGATTGCGGATGATCTCCCTCCGCTCCAATGTCTTGACGTCATAGTGCAGATAGGTTACCTTGATCCCGACCTCTTTCAGATAATTGGTCAAACCCTCCGCCATCTTTTTTGTCAGCGTCGTGATCAGTACCCGCTGGTTTTTGCCGATGCAAAGGTCGATTTCCCCAGCAAATCGTCGACCTGATGGGCGGTGGGGCGCACCTCAATCCGGGGATCAAAAGCCCCGTGGGGCGGATGATCTGCTCCACAATCGGAACCGCCCGGCCCATCTCGTTCCCGGCGTCGCGGAAACATAGACGATCTGGTTGATCTTCCGCTCAAATTCGTAGGCATGCGGCCGGTTGTCGAGGGGCGGAGGAGCGGGCGAAAACCGTAGTCGATCAGAGTTTCCTTAGAACGATCCCCCTTGTACATTGCGCCGTAACCTGGGGAATGGTGACATAGCTTTCATCGACAAAGAGCAAAAAGTCATGAGAAAAAATCCATCAATGTATAGGGGCTTCCCCGGGCCGCGCCCCGTCAGATGCCGGGAATAGTTTTCGATCCCTGACAATAGCCGGCTCCAGCATCATCTCCATATCAAAGCGGGTGCTGTTCCAGCCGCTGCTATCAGCAGCTTTTGCGGCTTCGCAGATCCGCCAATCTCTGTTCCAACTCTTCGCCAATCTGCGCAAGGGCCGCCTGCATCTTATCGGGCTCCGTCACATAGTGGGAAGCCGGGAAGATCATCGCGTGGCGCAAGCTGGACAGCACTTCCCCGGTGACGATATCGGTCTCCACGATACGCTCCACCTCGTCGCCGAACAGCTCCACCCGAATGGCGCTGGCGGTATAGGATGCGGGAAAAATCTCGATCACGTCGCCGCGAACCCGGAATTCACCGCGCTTCAGATCCAGCGGATTGCGATTATATTGAATATTAACCAGCTTTTACAATCTCATCCCGGGGCAATGTTTGCCCTTCCCGCAGACTTAAGGCCATCTCGCGCTGTAATCTTCCGGCGAGCCCAGGCCATAAATGGCGGAAACGCTGGCCACAATGATCGTATCCCTGCGTTCAAACAGAGCGGCGGTGGCGGAATGGCGCAGCTTCTCAATTTCATCGTTGATGGAAGCGTCCTTTTCGATATAAGTATCGCTTCTCGGCACATAGGCCTCCGGCTGGTAATAGTCATAGTAACTGACGAAATACTCCACGGCATTGTCGGGGAAGAACTCCTTAAACTCGCCGCAAAGCTGCGCCGCCAATGTTTTATTGTGAACGATCACCAATGCCGGCTTTTGCAGGCGGGCGATCACATTGGCCATCGTAAAGGTCTTGCCGGAACCGGTGACCCCCAGCAAAATCCGCTCTTTCTCGCCGCGGAGCAGAGCGGAATATAGCGCTTCGATGGCTTGGGGCTGCCCCCCGGCCGCCTCAAAGGGCGCTTTCAGTACAAAGTTTCCCATCTTTTTCCTTCCCCTGTCCCCGGGCAACCGCCGATTACCCGGTCATTTGGTAGCAACCATTATACGCCACTTTCGGTTTTTTTTCAAGAATCCCGGCCCCGGGCAATACCGGCCCGCCGCAAAGGAAACCGTCATAAAAGAGGCTTCCCGGCCTTTGCTTCCCGGCATAGCCGGGGCAAACGGGAACCCCCTTATGCCATGCCGGTTCCATGCCAATCAAAACGCTCCTCTTTTAACAGGGATGCCGCAACTTTTTATCAAAAATACGACAAAATAGTATAAAAACCGATTGCCTTATGGGCCATTCGGACGTATAATAAAATAGTGTAAATTTTAACAATGTTTCCTTTTTGTGACTTTTGCGGTCATAGAGCGGCGCTGTGGCTCGGCGGTTTTCCCGCTAAAGGGTGGGCCACACCGATTTTTGCCATCTTTGCCACCGAATCCCCATCCAACAGGTATGAAAGTCGCCCGTGAAGCCGGTTCTTCTCCGGAGAACGGCGCCGCTTACCGGCAATGAACCTGCTCCGGCGTTTCGGGAACGCGATTTCTCATAAAAATGAAAGTGAGCGTTTGATGCGAAAACCAGCACCGAGAGAAAAACCCAAAAGATCCTTGCCCGCTAAAGAAACCCGGCTGATCAAGGCCATGCTGTCCATCGGCGCTTTGCTTTTATTGTTGGGCGGTTTCGCCTATGGTTGCCATACTTGGCAAAGCACGATGGAGCAACAAAAACAGGCCGCCATCCAACTGGGCCATTCGACGGCGTCGCTGCTTCCACAGGAGCTTCTAACGGGGCTTATCGCCGCAAGCGGCGGAGAAGAGGGCGAAGCATACCAAAAATTATGGGACAAGCTGAGGCAATACCGATCTATAAACGGCGGCATCCAATATGCCTACATTTATACGATGAAGGACGGCGCGGCGACGCTTCTCGTCGGCGCCGGCCCCACAAAGTGGAGAAACCCCACCTTACCCCGTTGGGATCCGGAGACGGAGGCGGCTTTCGCCGTTCCGTTTTCACAAAGCGCCGCCACCGTCCACGCCGCCGACCATGAAAAGGGCATCGTTCAAGTGCTGGTTCCGATCCATAATCCGAAAACCGGCGACGTTATCGCGGCCCTCGCCACCGAATACGAAGGCGCCCTCTGGCAGCAAAATGCCCTGCTTCAAATGGGGTAAGTCATCGTCATCGCCTTCTGTTTCCTCTTTCTGCTTTTGTCCTCTCTTCGGTATGGAGAAAAAACGCATACCTGACTTCGATCAACCACAATCTGGAAGAAAAGCGAGAAATCACCAACACCACGACGATCTTCGACCAAGTTCCCGTCGGCATCGCCGTCGGCCGGGACTATCGGCTGGTTTCCCATATCAACCGGGCCTTTGAGGCCATCGCCGGGCAGGGCGCCGAAAGAGCTTGGCAAGCTGGATTGGACGGAATTTACCCACCCCGACGATTTACAAGACAGCATCAAACGGTTTGCCCGTTTCAAGGCCGGGGAAACCGACGGCTATACCTTTAGAAAAACAGCTATCGTGAAGCCCGACGGTTCCACCGTTTGGGTGCATATGATCCTCACCAGGCTGCAATCGGACGAAGGCGGCACCGATCGCTATCTCTCTTGCCTCGCCGAGGACATCACCGGGCAGATGGAAAGCGAGCGCAATCTGCTGGAAAGCGAGCGCAGCCGCGCCATTTGCCTTTCCCTTTTCCGGCATAGCCTATCGCTGCAAATATGACGAGGATTGGACGATGTGTTTCGTATCCGACGGCTGCCTGGCCCTCACCGGCTATCGCCCCGAGGATCTGCTGCACAATCGCGTTGTGACCTATAATAGCCTGATTGTGCCCAAGCACCGCCAAATGATTTGGGAGGCCTGGAAAAAAGCCGTCGCCACCCGCACCACCCTGCGTTTGGAATACCAGATCACCACCGCCGACGGCAGAGTAAAATGGGTGATGGAGGCGGGCCAGGGCGTCTACAATGAACAAAACCGCATTGAGGCTTTGGAAGGCATCATCATCGACATCACCACCCAAGAGCAGCAGCGGCGCATCGAATATCTAAGCGATTATGACTGCATCACCGGTTTGCACAGCCGCGCTTTTTATTTTGACAAAAAAGCGGGTCGGCTGGTTCCGGGTTTTCCCGCTGTCGGTCATCGCCGATATCAATGGCCTGAAGCTGATAAACGATGCTTTCGGCCTACAGGAAGGGGATAGAATCATCCAGGAAGCCGCCAATATCCTGCTTTCCTGTTGCAGGGACAGCGACATCCTTGCTCGCACCGGCGGCGATCGATTTTACCATCCCTTCTCCCCGATACCGACAACGAAACCGCCGCGGCCATCCAGCGCATGATCCGCACCGCGCTACAAAATGAACGTGCCGACAAGAAAAAGGGCGCCGGCACCATCAGCCTGTCCATGGGCTGGAGCTGCCGGCAATCTGGAAGAAGAAATCGACGACACCATCAAAAGAGCCACGGAAGCCCTGGCCCGCAGAAAACTCCTCAACCGCAACAGCGCCCACAATGCCATCCTCTCCTCGATTATGGCGACGATGTATGCCCGCAGCCAAGAAACGGAGGAACATTCCGAGCGGATGATCATCCTATCGCGCACTTTTGGGCATGAAGCTGAACCTTTCCCAGCAAAGCCTTGATGAGCTGGAGCTTTACCGCGCTATTGCACGATATCGGCAAGGTGGGCATCGACGACCGTATCCTGAACAAGCCCGGCAAATTGACAAAAGAGGAATGGGAAATCATGAAGCGCCATTCGGAAATCAGCCAAATCATCATGTCCTGCCCGGATCTAAAGATCGCCGAATACGTCCTTTGCCATCATGAACGCTGGGACGGTTACGGTTATCCCGGGATTGAAGGGAACGGAAATTCCCCTCCTTTCCCGCATACTCGCGGTGGTCGACGCCTATGACGCAATGACGGAAAACCGGCTCTACCGCGCCGCAATGTCGAAGCGGGAAGCCATCGCCGAAATCCGGGCCAATGCCGGCACCCAGTTTGACCCTATGGCGGCCCATGCCCTGATTGAAATCTTAACTTCCTAAAAAAGTTTGCGAAAATAAAGGAAAATCAAAATAAACATATTGCAAAATAATCACATTATTGTTATAATGATTATGATTTTCTTATACGTACATATTTCTGTACTGAGAAGGGAACTTTGATCCGATGCTTTTATTTATCTTCACCGCATTCTTAATAGCAGGTACTCAAAAAGTACAATCTACTGTGTATATTTAAAACTTTTGATCTTTATCCACTTTTTATCGTCAGATATGTGTCTATCTGTTCTTTCAAGTTAGTGTTTTCTTTGACAATTACAGCTACGTACAGTATGCATCAAAAATTCAGATGGCTTTCATCCTGAATTGCTTTTTGGTTCCCATTGTCAGGAGACGCCTCTTTGGGCCCGCCTTGTTTGGCTCCGGTCTCGTCTTGATTGGCAGTATGCTGAACCGTATCGTCATGGCCGCCAATGGCGGAAAGATGCCGGTATTGCCAACCCTGTCCAAGGTCACCCGTTATTACCGTAACGATGCATTGGGCCAGGGCATCGACAATGTCCACATCCCAATGACAGGCAGCACAAAGCTGAATGTTCTGGCGGACTATATCGATACCGGTTTTTCCATTATGAGCGTCGGCGACCTGTTCATTCACGCATTTATCACCCTGATTGTTTTTTACACCATCAAAAGCGTCAACCGGGATAAACAAAAAGCCAAAGAGTAAAAGGAAAACATTATGGATTATGTTAAGCTCTTCATAGTTGACGGCTTGTTTGGTTATGTGCTGCAGGCTGTGGGGTTTGTAATAGCCATTGCGGCTTTCAACGGAAAACCATTTTCAAAGAAGGATTTCTTTCTCTGTATTTTGCTCTTTTCTTTGGTTTCTGTTTGGCGTCCGGCAAATCGACGCGATCAGTTTTGGCTTCCATACCATCCTCATCATGATGATCTTCAGCGTTATTGCGATCTTTATCTTTAAAACCTCATCCTATCCAACGGTTTTGGCTGTTTTGCTCACCTCGGTTCTTATTATTTTAGCGGAAGCTATAAATTTACGGACTTCTTAACTTAATCTTCGGCAGCGATATGATCAATACGATACAAGAGCGGAGACACCATCAGCGGCAAAATCAGCAAATCGCTGATCGGCATCCCAACCAATATCATCACATGTTGGGCATTGTCACCACCGTCTACCGTTTCCGCATGAAAAGGACAAAGAAGGAAGCGCGCAATGGAGAAGCTGGCAAATAAAATCGCGGAAACCATCGCAATGCATCTTGGCCATGACGAGGAAAAAACGGCTGTGGTCTCCTATGGTCTTGCGGCTTTGCTGCAGATGATCATCATTTTTATCGTGATATCCGCCGTCGGCATCCTGGGTGGCTTTTGGGCCGAAAACCTGGTGATGTTTTTTGCCGTCGGCTTATTTCGCAGAGCCACCGGAGGGCGCCCACTCTCAAACCTTCAGCGGCTGCCTGTTTATCAGCATATTTTCCATTTGTCTGATGGGATTTTTGGCAAGGTATCTGTTCCCCATCGCCAATCCCCTCGTGCTCTCTTTGCTTTATGAAATGTCGTTTTCGCTTTTTCGGCGGTGTTGACCTATAAAAAGGCCCCCATCGACACACCCAATAAAGCCCATCCTGCGGCCGGAAAAAATCAAACAGCTGCGGCGCGGCGCCTTTTTATCACCTTATCCCTTTACTTTGTCATCGCCATGGTTTTGGTCTATTTGGCCGGGGAATACCCCCGTTTGCACTGTCTCGCAACGAGCATCGCCTTCGCCGTTCTCTGGCAAACCTTCATGCTAACGAATCCTGGAATGAAATTGATCGCCGTCATCGACCGTAAATTTCAATATGAATAATGCTTCGTCTGAATCAATGGTTTTCATACAGTATCGAAAAAGAAAGGAGGGTTTGCAGATGAAAAAGAGAATGTTTGGCGTTGTCTCCGTTTTGGCCACTCTGGCCGCTACCCTGGTTGCCACCTCCGCTTGCTGGTGGTGGGTTTATCAACCGGAAGAACCACAATCCTTGCGTGACCTGTAATGACGGATTGCTGAAGAGAGCCGGTTTTACCGGCTCTCTTCAGGCTGTCGCACCATTTGCATTTACCGATGGCGCCCGAACGGAGCAGCGGGATTCATTTCCCGATGGTTTTGGGAAGCCTTATTTCCATCTTTTTTTACGCTCTTAACCATCACCGATAAAGGGCCAAGCAACTTCTTAATTTCTGAAATGGCGGGAAAACTATGAAAGACCTGGAACAAACGAAACAATCTCAATTCAATATCATGTTTTTCACCATCAAAATCCTGGCCTTATTTTTCTGCGCTGTATGCTCTCTTTCAATTTTTCTTCAACGACACCACCAAAGGCACCCTGGAGAATATCAATTTCGCCGCCATCATCATTTCTTTGGCCATCGTTTCCATCATCACCTTCATGTGGATGATCATGGACTATAACCAAAGGAAGATGAAATTCGCCACTACGATAGAAATCGTCGTTTTCTTTTCCGTTGCTTGGCATCGATTTTGGTCAGCGGCGCGAATGCGAGCTATTATAAGTTCCTTTTTATTTTTCTTGTTGTCGCCTATACGATCGAACGGGGCATGAAAACCGGCATGACCATCGCCATCGGCTCTTCCGCCATCATCCTCAGTCTCGATCTGTTTTTATACAATTTGAAGGGTGTGAACCCCTATTTTCAATCGGATATCGCCCTTGCCGCCATGTACATCGTCATCGCCTGGATTTTAGGCTATTATTCCAAGCTGGAACGGGAGCATATCGAGGAATTGAAACGCTATGTGAACATCGACGGTCTCACCGGCGTTTACAATCACCGCTATTTTCATGAGGCCCTCAAGGCGGAATGTGAAATGGGCCAGAAAAAGAAATGGCCCCTGTCTCTGATCATGCTCGACATCGATTATTTTAAAATCTACAATGACGTCTACGGGCACCAGCAAGGCGATGAAATTTTAAAGCAGGTGGCGCTGATCATCAAAGAAAAGTTTTTGGAAAGCGACCATGTTTGCCGCTATGGCGGCGATGAATTTGCCGTTGTCCTGCCGAAAACCGACCGGGACGCGGCGATCCAAAGCGCCGACAATCTGCGCAAATACATTGCCGATTATGACTTTCCCGGCCGGGAACTGCTGCCCGACAGATCCTTCACCGTTTCCATCGGCGTGGCGGAGCTTCTGGACGAAAACGATACGGCGCTGGAATTGATCAATCGCGCCGACGCGGCCCTTTATCGGGCCAAATTTTTCAAGCGCAACCGGGTGGAGCTTTATGCTTCGATCTTTGATCAGTTCAATTCGCTGAAAAGCGCGTCGGGGGCCGGAATGACCTCGGTAAAATCCCTGATCACGGTCATCAACTCCCGGGACAGCTATACCTACAATCATACGGAGCGGGTCGTCCTTTATTGCCAGGTTTTCGCCGATTATATCGGCATGGACAGCAACGATAAGATGCTGTTGATTTACGGCGCCTACCTGCACGACATCGGCAAGATCAATGTCTCCAAGAGCACGCTCATTTCCGACCGGCCCCTTTCCACGGAGGAATGGGAAGAGATGAAGCGCCATCCCCGGGACAGTTCCGAGATCATCCGGCAGATGGACGGCCTTGGCGCCATCGTCGATATCGTGCTGCAGCACCATGAAAAGTTCGACGGCACCGGTTACCCCGAAGGTTTAAAGGGAGAGGAAATTCATCCGCTGGCCCGCATTCTTACGCTGGCCGATTCCTTTGACGCGATGACCGCCGGCAGGCCCTATCAGAATTGCCGCTCCTATGAAGAGGCTTTTTCGGAAATCCGCCGCTGTTCCGGCACCCATTTTGACCCCGATTTAACCGAACCTTTTATCGCCGCGATCAATAAAAGCATTTGAACGGCGGGCGATCGGCTGGAAAGGTTCCGATCCGAACGGGGGATAGAAAGCGATAGAAAGCGATGAAAACAATCCATCGCCTCATCAAACAACAAAAAGACAGTGGCGGTTTTACGCTGATTGAAATCGTCATCGTTTTGATGATCCTCGCGATCCTGGTGGCCGTCGCCGTACCGACGCTGGCGGCCTATATCGGCGACACGAAAGCCAAGATCTGCGAGATCAACCGCGAATCGCTGCAACGGTATTTCAGCTATTACCGGACGCTCCATCCCGAAACCACGCTGGAATCATTTCTGGCCGGGGAAGCGGCGCATGTCGACGATATTTCGACATTCAACTGCCCCGAAGGCGGCGTTTACAGCGTGGAAAACGGCGCCATCGCCTGCAGCGTTCACGGCGGTGAGGGCGGTGAAAACGGCGGCGATGGTGATCCCGGCGGCGATGGCGATCCCGACGGCGACCCCGGCGGTTCCTACCATATCGGCGATACGGCCTTTACCGACAGCGGCGGCCGCTCCGTTTTGCTATCGGGAAATTGGGCGGAGGACAAGGCCTATGCCGCCGATCATTATGGCAAACAGCTGGCCGACGGCACCGTATACCAAGACGACACCGGCGTCTACGTCGTGGTGCGCAATCCTTATCTCAGCCAGGGCTCCGGCGCCCAAAACATCACACTGGCGGAAATGCTGCGCCGCACCAACGGTTTGTTGCGGGTCAACACAGCGGCGGCCACACTGACCGACAGCGACCACAATGGCCGGTATTGGACGACGGAACCGGCGGTAGGCTCGCTGTTTTATAGCAATGGCAATTTGTATATCTGCGCTTACCCGTCGGGGGAATGGACCTCCACCGACCCCGGGAACTCCGTTTGGATTCAACTGAAAGGACAGAGCGGCCTCTAAAGCCCAACCCCCAAACCAAAAGCGCTTCCCCGACGGTTCTGGCAGGGAAGCTTTTTTATGCCCGCCCATTTTCCGTTTCAGCGCCCCGGGATCGCGGGCAAGGAAAGTTTGCATGAAAAATTTATTTGCGCAAACTTTCTTTTCTTTTTGCCCTTTTTACACTGTTTTTGCAAGAGGCGTCGCCGAAAAAACCGCCGGCGACGCCGTTTCCTATAATAGGAAAATGTTTTAACAAGGACATATGCTGTTTCTGTCAAGATTTCTTTACTGGGAGACGCAACCAGACAAGATATTGGCATATATCTTGCTCTATAAATTCCTATAAAGCGCAAATTGGGTGCCACCGCCACAAAATCGTCGCTGTTTTTAAAGCGGCAATGGCTTTTGCCGCCAAAGTTATGTTTCGGGCAAAGCCAAATATACTTAGAGTAGAATGCCAAAGAGGGAAATGCCGTGAGCGAATTGATCGAGTTCATCGTGAAAAGACAAGACAAGATTCTGACCTTACTGGGGCAGCATGTCGAGATGGTGCTGATCTCCCTGTCGATTTCCATCGTCCTTGGCGTTCTGATCGGCTATGTGATTACCCGCAACGAGAGGCTTGCGGAAATCGTTTTGTATATCGCCGGTATTTTAATGACCATTCCCAGTTTGGCGCTGTTTGCCTTTTTGGTGCCGCTGATGGGGCTGAATATGAAGCCGGTTATTTTCCGTTATCGTTATGTACACCCAGCTCCCCATTATCCGCAATGTCTATGTGGGCCTCCACCCATATCGATGAATCGATCATCGACGCCGCCCGGGGCATAGGCCTCACCCGCTTGAAGATCAATCTCAAGGTTCGCTTCCCATTGGCGCTGCCGGTGGTGTTTGCCGGCATTCGCACCGCCGTCGTCCTCGGTATCGGCATCGGCGCCATCGCCGCCTATATCGGCGCCGGCGGCCTCGGCGTTTATATCTTCAGGGAATCAACCGGGGCAATCGCAATATGGTTCTGGTGGCGGCGATTTTAGTCGCTTTGATTACCATCGTCGTCGATAAAATTCTGCAAATGGTGCAGAGGATGGCGGAGAAACGAATATCCTAGGTAAGCGCTGATTACCTAAAGAAACAGGTGATGAAATGATACGGTTGGAAAATGTGCACAAAGTGTATAAGGGCAGCGATGTGGCCGTCGTCAACGATTTAAACCTTCATATCAGGGCCGGCGAAATCTGTGTGCTGGTCGGCGCTTCGGGCTGTGGCAAAACGACGACCATGCGGATGATCAACCGCCTGATCGATATCACCAGCGGCCGGATTCTCGTCAATGGCCAGGACATTATGAACATCAACCCCATTGAGCTCCGGCGCGACATCGGCTATGTAATCCAGGATACGGGCCTTTTCCCCCATTATTCGATCGAGAAAAACATCGCCACCGTTCCGATCGAAAAAAAATGGGACAAAAAGCGCATCGCCGAGCGGGTCGGGGAAATGCTGCGCCTGGTCGATCTGGATCCGGCCCGCTATGGAAAAAAGAAGCCTTCGGCCTTATCCGGCGGGCAAAAGCAGCGGGTCGGCGTAGCGAGGGCCCTGGCCGGCGATCCTCCGATCATGTTGATGGACGAACCTTTCGGCGCCTTGGATCCGATTACGAGGGGGCGCTTACAGAATAAGTTTTTGAACATCCAGGCCAAATTGAAAAAAACCATCGTCTTTGTCACCCACGATATGGACGAAGCGGTGAAAATGGGCAATAAAATCGCCGTTATGCAAAACGGTAAATGTACGCAATTCGGTACCCCCATGAGATTTTGACCCGCCCCGCCAATGAATTTGTGGAAAGCCTGGTGGGGCAAAATCGCATCCTGAAAAAGTTTTCACTGATGCGTTGCGGCGGTTTCAGCGCCAGCGCCCCCTTCTTCCCCATCGAGGCGGCCGAGGACATCCTCGCCGTTATCAGAGAACGGCCCGTGGGCCGCACGACATTGGCATCGTCGATGGCAATGGCCTTACCGCTGGGGCTTTTGCCCGTCGGCGACGAAGAAAATGACCGGCCCCTGGCGGATCGGATGCGCCGCCACCGGGCGGTGGTGCAGGAAGAGCAGACCTTATACGACGCTTTGAGCCTGCTCTTTAGCACCGGCGACAAAAGCATCTTCTGCGTCGATGAGCAAAATAGGGTAAAAGCCCTGATCGGAATTGCGCAATTGTATCCAGCGGTGGATCAAAATGACTGAAATGACGGAAATGGCCAAACAGCGAAACGCAAAGCCGCATCGCATCGGCTGGGCCGACTGGATCATGCCGGTCGCGATCCTGGCGGTCGGCTTTTTTCTCGGCTGGTATGTATTGCACCATCCGACGGACAGCATCGTTTCCAATTTTTCTCACGCTGCCTAGGATGCTGCGCGCCTTGCAGCAGCAAATTTATCTCGTTTTCATCTCGTCGGCCTTGGCGATTTGCACTTCGGTGCCCCTCGGCCTAATCCTGACCCGGCCGCTGTTTAAGCGGCTTCGGGCGTTATCGTCGCCATCGTCAATATCGGTCAAACCATACCGAGCTTCGCGGTAATCGCCCTCTTCGTCGGCATCCTCGGCATCGGCGCCAAAACCGCGATCTTTGCCCTTTGGCTCTACTCCTTTGCCGATTCTAAACAATACCATCGCCGGCATCACCGGCGTTTCCCCTTCGATCATCGACGCCGCCCGGGGCATGGGCATGACGAAGCCGCAAATCCTCTTTAAAATCGAGGTGCCCTTGGCCTTTTCCGTAATCTTTGCCGGCATCCGCACCGCGGTGGTTATCAATGTCGCCACCGCCATCATCGCCGCCTTTGTCGGCGCCGGCGGTTTGGGCGACCTGATCATCGCCGGCAAAAACATCAACCGCACATGCAAATCATGTTGTTGGGCGCAAGCTATGCCACATGCTGGCGCTGCTGATCGACAATTTGCTCGGCATCGTGGAAAGTGGATCGGCGGCGCCCCCTCTTCCGCAAAAGAAAGAAGATGGCGGCAAAGCCCACTTCCATTTCGTAAAACCTGTTGGTCACATATAAAATCAATCTATTTTAGGAGGGAATGTATGAAGAAAAGTCACATTCGGAAAACCCTGGCAATGCTCTTAATGTTGGCCCTGGCCTTCACCTTCGCCGCTTGCGGCAACAGCGATTCCGGTGATGAGGGCAGCGAAGCCAACGGTGTCGCGGTCAAAGTCGGTTCAAGGACTTTACCGAACAGCTGATCTTGGGTCAGATCACCATGCAGGTTTTGGAAAACGCAGGTTACACCGTAGAGGACAAAACAAATGTTTCCAGTTCCGATGTTTGCCGCGCAGCGCTGGAGAATGGCGAGTTTGACGTCTATTGGGAATATACCGGCACCGCCTGGCTCTCCTTCCTCGGCAATGCGGAAATCATTCCCGACGCCCAAGAACTCTATGACGCCGTGAAAGAAGCCGATGCCGACAATGGCATCACCCGGCTTGATTTCGCCCCGATGAACAATACCTATGCCTTGGCGATGAAAGCCGACCGGGCCGAGGAACTGGGCCTTACAAACTATTCGGAACTGGGAGATATGTTACCGCCAATCCCGGCAAATTGGTTCTGGCCGCCGACCATGAATTCACCGTACGCCCCGACGGACTGCCGGGCCTCGTCGAGACCTATGGCACCGATTTTAGCAAAAGCATTGTAACCATGGACATGGGCATCGTCTACCAGACCCTCGGTGACGGCCAGGGCCGATGTCGGCATGGTATTCGCCACCGACGGCCGCATCCCCCAATATGAACTGATGCTGCTGGAGGACGACAAGAGCTTCTTCCCTATTATAATGCGGCGCCTTGCCTGCGGACGGAATTTACCGACGCCAATCCGGAAATCGCCGGGCTGCTCAATCCCATTGCCGCCCTCTTGACCGATGAAGTGATGCAGAACCTGAACTTCCAAGTAGACGGCGAAGGCATGGAACCCGATGAAGTGGCCCATGCTTGGTTGGTCGAAAAGGGGTTCCTGTCGGAATAAGACCCTGTGCCGGTTGAAAACCGGCCCTCAAAAAACCCCGTAAACGCCGCCAATGCGCGGCGTTCCGGAGCAATCCACTGCCGGAAAGGGGCCGTCGCAGCGTTTTCTCCCGCCCATACGGGTACGGAACCGAAGGCCTGTTGGCGGCCCTTTCAACCATTCACTTTCGTCGGCGCGGACAAGGCGGCGCAAACGGCGCAAAGGAACAGGGAGGAATGAAAAGGACAATATGAGCATCAGCGATTTTTCAATGGATTTTTCTCTTTAAAAGGGAAAAACGCGGTGGTAACCGGCGGCAATTCCGGGCTGGAACAGGCCTTTTCCGTCGCCTTGGCGAAGGCCGGGGCCAATATTCTCGCCGCCGGCATCGTTCCTGAAGATGGCGCGACCCAACAGATGGTGGAAGCGGTCGGCGTTCGCTACGTCTATATGGAGGCGGACATCACGAAAGACGGCGTTCCCAGTGCCGTCATAGAGCGTTGCCTGAAGGAATTCGGCGGCATCGACATCCTCCTCAATTGCGCCGGCATCTGCAAAATCGCGGCGGTGGAAGAATTCGGCCGGGACGAATGGGATCCGATGGTTGCCGTAAACCTAACCGCCGCTTTTGAATTGAGTTTTTACGCGGCCAAGCACATGATTGCGCAAAGAAGCGGCAAGATTATCAATATCTGCTCCCTCTTCTCTTATCTCGGCGGCCAATGGTCACCGGCCTATGCGGCGACGAAACATGGGCTTGCCGGGTTTACCAAGGCCTACTGCGACGAACTGGCGGCCTACAATATACAGGTCAATGGCATCGCCCCGGGCTATTATGCGACGGAAATCACCGCCGAAACAAGAAGGGATCCGGACCGCAATAGAAAAGTACTCGAACATATTCCCGCGGCGCGCTGGGGCGAAACCCAAGATTTGATGGGCGCCGCCGTCTTTCTCGCCAGCCGGGCCTCAGACTATGTCAATGGGCATCTTTTGGTGGTAGACGGGGGATATCTGGTAAGATAATGGAGGAAAAGACGATGATTAAGAACAGGGAAGACATTGTCCGCGATATCGCCGGGATTGTTCCCGCCGACCGAATCGTCAGCGATATTGAGGCGCTGAAGGAACACAGCGTTGACCGGTTCCGCAAATATCCCGATGTATTCGGCGTGTACACCCAGCCGATTCCCGCCGCCCTCGTCAAGGTCAAAACCGGGGCGGAAGTCGGCAAATTGCTCGCCTATTGCAATGAAAATCAGGTCTATGTGATCCCGCGAACCGGCGGTTCTTCCATTGAGGGCGGCTTGGAAACGGTCTGCCCCAATACGGTGGTGGTCGACGGTTCTCTGATGGATCGCATTCTCGACATAGACACCTATAATATGCAGGTGACGGCGGAATGCGGCGTGGTGCTGGAAACATTGGAAACCCAGCTTAGGGCTATGGGCTACACGACGGGGCATTCCCCCCAATCGAAACCGCTGACCCAGATGGGGGGCCTGGTGGCGACCCGCAGCACCGGTCAGTTTTCCACACTTTATGGCGGCATCGAAGATATGGTCGTCGGCCTGGAAGCGGTGTTCCCCAACGGGGAAATCCGCCGCATCAAAAATGTGCCGCGCCGGGCGGCGGGGCCCGATATCCGCCATATCATCATCGGCAGCGAGGGGGCCCTCTGCTTTATCTCCGAAGTTACGGTGAAAATTTTTAAATATATGCCGGAAAACAACCGCTTTTACAGTTGGCTGTTGGAGGATATGCGCACCGGTTTCGAGATCCAGCGCCGGGTGATGGCGGAAGGGTATAAGCCTTCCTTTGCCCGGCTCTATGATTTTGAGGACGGGGCCTATTATTTTAAGCACTTTTGTGAGGGAAAACCGGTGCTGATCTTTATGGTGGAAGGGCCGAAAGGCATTGCCGAGGCGACGGGAAGCGCCATCGAAGAGATCGTCGCCGAATATCCAACCTATAAAAGGGTGGACAAGAAGCTGATCGAAGATTGGTATGCGAAGCTAAACTGGGATACCTCCAAGGTTGAGGAGGAGAGAGAGGAAATTAAAGCCACCAAAAATGTCGGCTTCACCACGGAAATTTCCGCGAATTGGAGCGAAATTTGCAATATTTATGAGGTCTGCGTAGACCGGGTTCGGGCGGAGATACCCGACATCACCTTGATCGGCGGCCATTCCTCCCACTGCTATATCAATGGCACCAATGTCTATTTTATGTATTATTATGACGTTGTCGATTGCGCGCCGGAGGAAGAAATCAACAAATACCACAATCCGATCAATAAAATCATCGTTGAGGAAACATTGAAGCGGGGCGGTTCCATGTGCCACCACCACGGTGTGGGCAAACACCGCACCCATTGGATCCAAGAGGAATATGGCAGCTCCTATCCACTGCTGCAAGGTTTGAAAGACACCTTCGATCCCAATGGCATCATGAACCCGGGCACGATTTTCCCCTTAAAAGAGCAACAGAAATAAACGGAAAGCGAACGAGGACAACAGCGCTGTGGAACACCATTACCTGCTGGCCATTGACGGCGGCTCCCAGAGTACGAAAGTCACCATTTTTGATCCGCGGGGCGGCGTGGCGGCGGCGGCCTCCGTTCCGCTGCGTCCTTTGCACCTGGCGGAACCGGGGATTGTGGAACATCCCGGCGATGACCTTTGGGATTCGCTGGTTTGCGCTTGCCGGGAAACCTTGGAACGCTTTAACGGCGATCCCAATGAGATTCTGGCCATCGGCCTATGCAGCATCCGCTATTGCCGTTGCCTGCTGCAAAAGGACGGGCGCCTGGCGGCCCCGGTCATCAACTGGATGGACGAAAGGGTTGCCCGCCCCTATGAACATACGAATGCCGCTACCGCCTATGTCGTCTCGGCCAACGGCTATCTGACCAAGCGACTGACCGGGGAAAACCTAGATACCGTCGCCAATTACCAGGGCCAATGGCCCATCGACACCGATGCCTGGGAATGGAGCCGGGAGGACGCGGTTTTCGCCCACTACAATCTGCCCCGCTCCATGCTGTTTGACCTGGTGATGCCGGGGGAAATCACCGGCGGGCTGGTACCGGAAGCCGCCGAAGCTTTGGGGTTGCCCGCCGGTTTGCCCGTCGTCGCCACCGCCAATGACAAAGCGGTGGAAGCCCTCGGCTCCGGCCTGGTCGGCCCGGGCAAGGCCCTGATTTCACTGGGAACCTATATCTGCGGCATGGTCGACGGCAAGGACAATCCCAAAGACAGCCAAAGCTTTTGGACCAATTTCGCCGGTATGCCCCGGCGCTATCTCCATGAAAGCGGCGGCATTCGGCGGGGCATGTGGCTGATCAGTTGGTTCAAGGATCTTTTGGGGGACGAAGCGGAAAAACGGGGCCGGGAAATGGGCGCCGACGCCATCGCCTATCTCAACCGCCTGGCGGCGGAGGTTCCCGCCGGAAGCGAGGGCCTGCTCACAGTACCGGAATGGCTGGCAAGACCGGACAAGCCCTATCAGCGCGGCATCATGCTGGGGTTTGATGGTCGCCACCAAGCGGGGCATATCTTCCGCTCCCTGATGGAAGCCATCGCCATGACCATGAAAAACCGCATGGACGCAATGTGCGCCGAACTGAACCTGCCATTGCGCGAGATCATCATATCCGGCGGCGGTTCCAACAGCGATGTGTTTATGCAGATCTTCGCCGATGTTTTCGGCATACCGGCAATCCGCAATAGGGTCAATGGCGCCGCCAGCCTTGGCGCCGCCATCTGCGCCGCAAAAGCCGTGGGGGTTTATCAAACCTTTGCCGAAGCCGCCAATCTTATGGTCGAAAAGGAGCGGGACTTCCTGCCGATCGCAGCAAACCGGGAGATCTATGCCTCGGTCAATGCCGAAGTCTATCGGAACCTTACCGACAGCACCGACCCTCTTTTGGCCAAAACAAATGCGATCTTTTCTCAAAAATCCAGCCCATAAACCCCGCCATTACAGAGATACCGCTTATGGCGCTTTCTTCATACATCATTCCCCTGCCCGAACCCGCATGGTATATTCCATGCGGGTTTAAAATTTTATTTCGGCCATCCTCCGTTTCGCCCCTATCCCCTAAAATGGCAAATGGCGGCCTTTTGCCGCCTTAAAACGATAGAGGGATGGAGTTAGCCGCCTTTGCCACATTCTCCGCTTAAAAGCGCCGGAAAGGCATTGTTGCCGGGAAGCCGCCGACGGTTCCCGGTTATAACAATAGACGGTTCAACAGTTCTTTCAGGCCATTGATGTCCTCACTCCAACCGTCGGCCTCCACCGCCACACAGAAATCCTCGGTGATGGGATTGCCGCCGATGACCACTTTGACCCGATCCCTGAGGTTTTCCGCGCGCAAAGCCCAAAGAATTTCCGGGATCACATTCATGGTGGTGGTCAGCATCGCCGACAAGCCCAGCAGATCCGGCCGATGTTCCCGCACCGCCTGAACAAAATCCTCGGGATAAAGATCGACGCCCAAATCCACCACTTCCAAACCCAAACCCGCTAGGCCGGTGCCGATCAGGTTTTTGCCAATGTCGTGCAGATCTCCCGCCACGGTCCCGATCACGGCTTTGGCACGGAAAAGCTCTTCTCCCCGGCGCAGAAAAGGCTGCAATTCATAGAGACCGGCATGAACCGCCCGGGACACCAGGATCACATCGGCGATGTAGACCTCATTGTTGCGCAGCCGTTCACTGATGATGCGCAAAGCGGGCAGGATGCCGAAATCCAACACGTCCTTGGCGGGAATTCCATCGGCCAGGAGAATTTTTGTCAGGTTTTTTGTCTTATTCGCCTGGCCCATTAAAACCACTTCCTCTAAGCATTGCAACTGGTCATGCATCTTCTTCCTCCTGATTGCGCACGGCTTTCTTTTTGTATTCGCTGGGGGAAATCCCCTCCGCCTTTTTAAAGACCCGGGAAAAATAGCTGACATCGTCAAAACCGCAAGCCGCCGCCACCTGTCCGACATTGAGGGAGAGGTTTCCCAGCATGATTTTCGCTTGGTTCAGCCGGATTCTGGTTAGATAGTCCGTCATCGTGCAGCCGATGGTTTTGCTGAAAATATGGCTCAAATAACTGGAACTCAAATGCACTTCATTGGCAATATCGCCGATGCCGATTTTTTCCCTATAGTTTTTCTGCATAAACTCGGCGGCGGAATATACCGCCTGGGTATTGTTGGTGTTTTTGGCCTTATTGACCTCTTCGATGAAAACATCCACCATATTTTTCGTCCACAAACAGATTTCCTCCGGGCTTTCTTTATGATATAGCTCGTCAAAGAAGCGGGCGTTCAAATTTTGCGCGCTTTTGGAATCGGTGCCGCCGTCGATGGCGGCCCGGGAGATCATCACAAGCAATTCCACAATGCGGATTTTCACATTGCCGAGATTGCCCACATTGCGGTTGATGATCTGGATCAACATATTGTCCAGAATGCGCTCGGCGGAATCCTTTTCGCCGCAGCGGATTTTCGCCAGAAGCTGCTGTTCCTTTTCGGGGGAATACTCCATCTGGGCCAAACGCTTCGTCTTTTCTTCCAATTTCAGCTGGCGGATCTCTTCGGAAAGGGAGGATTGATGCAAATAAATATCCCTCTGCTGGGCAAAGATCGTAGGTTCCCGGTTCATGATCTGATTGGCGATCACAAAGAGCAGATCCGATATGGCCTGCACTTTGTCGCTGGAAAGGACATTCAGCAGCACCGTCGCCTGTTTCACCCGGTTGATGTCGACGCCAAGCCCCTTGATCATCATGCCGATTTCATCAAGGAAATAATCCTCCGGTTCCCACATCAGCACCTGGCCGCAAATGACCGCGCCCTCGTGCTGGTTGAGCAAAATCGGCGCCGCCCAGGCGATCAGACCCGCATGGCAGCGAAAGATATAAGGCTCCCCGTATTTCGCCGCTTCCTGCCCGGCCCGGGCATAGGAACGCCGACATTTCTGCCTGCCCGTCTCACTTTCTTTGATCAATTGGCAGAAGGTACAGTCCGGCACCTCATTTTCCGTGCTCATCAACGTATTGCCCTCGGTATCCACCAACTGCGCTTTCAAACCGCTGAATTTTGAAAAGGAACAAAGGATCTTTTCCAAAAAGACCCTTTCCGGCGCATCGTCAAGCCAATGGTTCTCCTGATTTTGCATAAAATCCCCCTCTCCACACATAAGCGGGTTGAACAACCCCATTGTATGCCTTTTACATTCATTCTTCAAGTACCGTTTCTATATCTCGATGGTGAACAGGGTATGGCAACGAATTTCCCTCCAACTTCCGCCATGCGCAAAAACCTGAACGCAAAACCGCATTCAGGGCAGGGTTCGCTTTTGATCGCTTGGGGCCGTCGGGGGTAAAGGAAATTCCTTTACCCCCCAAGCCGTCGGCAAACAAGCGCTGGCGCCGTCGGCCCCCAGCCGCAGGCTTTCTTCTACGTCTATATGCCGTTCTTACCTGCGGCCCTGTGGCCGCCCGGCTCCCGGCCCTGTCCCGAAGCCTGCCGGCCTATAGCGCGGTAGGAGGCTTCACAGCGGGCGCCTGCCAAATACAAACGAAATTACAGATCATAGACCTTGGGGTCGAATTTCACCGTGGTATTGTTTTTGATCATGCCGTCGATGAAGGCTTCCCGGTCATTGGGAATCGCATCCAACTGGGCGTCCATCAGATCGAGGTACTTGGCATCCCGCCCCGACAGATTCAACTCCTTCGCCTGGTAGGCTTTGCGCAATGAAGCGATGGTGGCCCTGGCCGCCAGCATTATCCGTTCATAGTGGTCCTTGCCTTTGACGATTTCGGCGGCAATCTCCAGCACCACTTTCGGATCCATGATATGGGCATGGGGATCCAGCTGCCGGTCGGATTTAACAAAGATGTCCCGTAGCGTCGCTGCCTGTCCCATCTCGGTGGCGGCGTTCATCATGCGGCAGTCGTAAATCAGCTGTTCCATATAAACCGTCGGCGCCATGCCGCCCAAAAGCCGGACATTTTCCACACTCTCATTGCTCCAGAGGTCGCAAACGGCGCCGACAATATTGCCGACGGTGGCCGAATGGGCGCAGGCACTGGTGCGGCCTTCCATAGAAATCGGCGTACCGGTGATGGCCTTCATATAGACGCCTTCATAGCCGCAATCCTTGTCGGGGCCGGTGGCACCGCATTCGATGGCCACCATCGTCCGAACGGCGTTCATCACCCGATCGACGGCGGCAAAGGTTCTCGGGATCAGATTCCGGTTCGCCAGCACCATGGCGGTATTGGCAAAACCGCAGGCGGTATCGCCGGCGGGAACGGCGCCGGTTTGGTTGGCGATATCGACAATGCCCTCCCACAAAACGCCCATATCCTTGCAGGCGACCACGGCGAGGGAGAAGAGAATCTTCGGCAGGTCACACATCATTAAGGCATCGTCGTGCAGGTGCTTGCCGCCGATGCTTTCGATGGAAAGGAGGGCAATGTCCTTCGCCGCCTCGGCGCTGCCCTGGAAGCATTCCATGACGCGATCCCAATGGGAGCCGTGGAACATATGTACCAGATCGTCCCCTTCGCGGATGTCGACCGGGGTAATCCGGAGCAGGCTTTTCAAGCCCTCCCTCGCTTCAAACTCTTTCAGCACTTCGGCAACGGCGCGGTTGACGTCGACGCCCCATTTGGGCACCATGGTGCAGGGGGGAAGCAGCTCGATTTCTATAACGATGCCGGGGGCTTCCAATTCCACGGCTTTTTCACAAGCGCCGGTGACCATCTCCCGGTATTGCTTTAGAACCTTGGGCATCATTTCTTCCTTGATCGTCATCATCGGCAATGTCATATTCAGTTCCGGATAAACAGCGCCGCCGCCGATGACCATACCGTTTTTCATTGCGACAGGCTTTTTCGATTTACCGAAAACAAAATCGTTCAGGCTGGTATAGGCCAATTTGTTAAAAATTTGTCTCGTCATGAGAAAACCTCCCTACTCTTTTTCTCTGTCAAACTTTTCGAACCTTCTAAAAATTATCCTTGCCAGCCAGCCAATAAACCCATATACTAAAAACAACAGGATAGGGCAAGGAGGCTGGAAAAGGATGGGCGGTTTGATTCTAAACCGCTGTAAAACTTGGCTTTTCTCACAATGGTGAATCGGGGACCAGCCAATTTTTTCCATTGCGGAGAAATTTGAAACAATCCTCCTTCCCTTCCTGTTTTTGCTGCCCGGCGCCAAAAGCGCCGGTATATTTTTTATTGCCGGGCAGGGCCGCCCTGCCCCCGCAAACTTATGCAAACGCGGCCTCCAGCGCCTCCTTGCCAAGGTCGCGGCCGATGAAACAAACCGCCGGTTCCGCAGTGGCGCCCGGCCGGGCCTCGATCTGGTATAGGCCATTGACATACTGGAACTCCCATTGCCCGTCGCCGCCAAAAAGAAAGCCCTTGGCCCGTAAGATGTCGCCCATTTGCGGCAAGTTTTTCAAGCGCTGCTCCAATTCCGCTTCGCTGTAGACGCCGGTGGGGCGAAAGGAGCAACTGGCAAAGCCGTGCAGGCCCCGCTCCCTCTTCACATCCCGGGCCCATTTTTTGGCCTTCGCCCGGTGCGCGTCCGCCGAATGTTCCCGCCAGCCGGTTCGGAAAAGGCTGAAGATGTCCTCATCCGCCAGAGTATCCCAATCGGGCCAAGATCTCCCGGCCGGGATATGCACCGCTCAATTCGTCTAAAATGGCGAGGAGCTTTTCCTCCGCCACCCGGTCGGTCTTGCTGAGAACCAGGGCCTGGGCCGCTTCCAGCTGATTGGTGAAAAGAGGCCAAACTTTTGTTTTTCCTCCTCAAAATGAACGGCATCCACAACGGCAATCAGGCGGTTCAAAATATAATACTCCTCCACCGAAGGAAAGGTAAAGAAATCGAAAATTTCACTGAGGATAAAGATACCGAGGGCTCAATGACCACGCGATCCGCCCCGGTTCTCTCGGCAATCTCTTTCAAAGCGGAAACAAAATTCCCCGCAAGCTGCAACAGAGGCAACCGTGGTTGATTTCCACCACCTCCAGCGAACCGGAAGCCAGTACCCTTTTGTCAATGCCGATGCTGCCGAAATCGTTTTCAATGACAACAACCTTTCACCGGTTTTTGACAAGGCCGCCAAATATCTTTGATCAGCGTTGTCTTGCCGGCGTCTAAGAATCCGGAAATCACATCCATCTTGATCATCGAGTACCCTCCCCTGTCAAGCAAAGCGTGAAAAATTGCTTATCATCATTTTAGCAAAATACTGTAGTTACTCCATAGAAGATTTATCCTATTTTTGGACTTTTCTGCTTTCATTTAGATGGCCTAAAACGATGATCGCGCTTTAGCTGGTCATATCTTGTTTTGCGCCGTATGAAGCATTTAGGATTTTCTTTTGATGATTTGCACAATATCCATTTGTGACTTATGGCGCGCAAACCCCCGCCCACATGTTCAATTTTTTGTCCCGGCCTTTCGGCGGCTATATTTTCGTTTTCGGCGGCTTTTCGTCACAACTTGCGGCAAAAGAAAATATATCATATAATGGATGGTAACGATGAGGAGATAATAAGCGACATGTTCCAGTACGGCAAGTTTTTTCGTTTTTGCCGCCGTATTTTCCGGCTTTTTAGCGGCAAACAGACCCTAAAGGGAGAAGAGAATATCCAGCCCCGCGTCATCTATGTCACCCACCACCAGAACTTATACGGGCCGATGGTCGCAATGGCCTGGTTTCCGGCGCCTTTGCGCATCTGGGCGCTGCATGTTTTTCTGGAACGGGGCAGCTGTTTCCGGCAGTTCTATCTTTACACCTTCACAAAACGGCTCAACTGGGGCAAAAATAGGGCAAAACTTGCGGCGGCCATCGTCGCTCCTTTGGTAACGCTGCTTTTAAAAAGCGGCGGCGCAATCCCCGTTTTTCGTGGCCGGCGCACGATTTTTGATACAATTCAACTGTCGGTGGACGCCCTTTGCCGCGGTGAAAGCCTTTTGATCTCACCGGATGTGGATTATACCGACGGCGCGCCGGAAGTGAAGGAGATCTATCTCGGCTTCCTCAATTTAGAGAAATATTACCATAGAAAAACCGGCGAACACGTCATCTTTATTCCCCTTTATTGCCACCAGGGGCGGCGTACCGTCCATATCGGAAAGGCGGTTTCATTTCGGGATGGCGTTCCGTTTGGCGAAGAGCGGCAAAAGGTGGCGGAGGAAATCAAAGACCAGCTCAATGCAATGGGCCAATAAAGCGCAAAAAACCCCAGAACCCGATGTACGGCAATGTACAGGGGATCCGGGGTTTTAAATGAAGAAACCGAAGCGATGCTTGGCTTTTATTGGTCTTTTTGGGTCTTTGCTGTTTTTGCTTTATTCTTCCTCTTTTTTAATGGATATCGTGAATTCCGTGCGGTTTTTCGGTTCTTCCTCGGCAGCCGGCGCCGCCTCAGGGGTCACCGTTTGCCAATCGTCTCCGTTGTTCTCCGCGTCCCTTTTCTTTAGATGCTGGATTTTGGCATTCAGCTCCTCAATGGTCTGTTTGCGATTGTACACTTCGATGCAAAAATCCTTCACATCGTCGGGAACATCCCCGTCGATGCTGCAACGGTTGTAGATGGCGGCGCCGATCTCCAGATAGAGTTCGTCGATTTTATTTTCCTCGTTTTTGACCGCCAGCTTCATCTTGCTGATTTCGATCATTTCCGCACTTTTGCTTGCAGCGGTATTGGCCAGTTTGGCGGCTTGTTTCCCCAAATCGTCAAAGAAACCCATGCTTTCCACCTCCAAATCCGGGAATTCTTCCCATACATGCATTATACCCCATCCGCAACCAAAATAGAAGAAAAATTTTGCGGCTATTCGATTCCGCCTTTGATTAAACGCATTTTTTCCAATAGCAAGAATGCGCCGCAGCAATTGTACAATTTCCGCTTGGTCCTCGGCAAATAAAAGCGCGTGAATCCGGTCTAAAGGGTTTGGCTTAATTCTTCCCAATATTCACGCAGGCGAAAATTGATGAAGCCCTCCAAATTCAGATCGCCTTCGCTAAAGAAATGGTGCAGCAGCGAAAAAAAGACCAGGCGGCGGCATTTTCCATCGGTTTCCCCGGCGCTTTGGGGGAATTCGGCATAGAGCTGGATCTTGATGTCCGGTTCCAAAAAATAAAATTGCTCTTCAATCAAACGGGCGACGATGTCTTCCTGGCATTTGGTGATGATATGATCGGTCATCACGGCGGACAGAGAGGAAAAAACGTGTTTCAGCAGCGGCATTTCATCGGAGGGCAAAGAAAAAATAAAAAAATGGTACGGGCCCTCCTCCGCTTCGTGGAAATCGAGCTTGGGCCACCTTTTTCGCAGCATACGGGCTTCTCTGGCCATGGCCGGCGCCAATTGCGCCGCTCTCTTTTTTACCGCGATCGCGATTTCCTCCAAATCGTCCACCTCTTTTCCATTCCTTAGTATATGAAAAGAGCCGGCCCATTATCCCAGAGAAAAAACGGACAAAATCAAAATGGGCTTTACAACCCTCATCTAAATATCATATAATTTTTTTATTGGGCTTCAGCAAGAGAGAATATTCTTGGAGGTTGAGTTGAGATGGAAAACAGAATTCGGAACCAGGCGCTGAAAAGCAAGATTACCAGCGCCGAGGAGGCTTCGCTCCTCATCAAAGATGGCATGACGGTTGCCACCAGCGGTTTCACATTGTCCGGCTATCCCAAGGCCGTTTCCCTGGCCTTGGCGAAACGGATGCAAAACTGCGGGGAAACATGCAAAATCAATCTTTTTACCGGCGCTTCCGTCGGCGAAGAGCTGGACGGCGTTCTCGCCGAAGGGAACATGGTTTGCCGCCGTTTTCCCTATCAGACCAATAGCCAAATGCGGGACGCCATCAACCGCGGCGAGGTACAATATGCCGATATGCACCTGGGGCAATTCCCCCAGGCCATGCAATACGGTTTCTATGGCAAGGTGGACGTCGCCATCGTGGAAGCGGTGGCCATCACCGAGGAAGGCCATATCGTCCCCGCCAATTCCGTCGGCATCGCCCCTTCCGCCGTCGCTTTGGCGGACAAGGTAATCGTTGAAATCAATTTGGATCAGCCCCTGGCCTATGAGGGCCTTGCCGATGTCTATCTGCCGGATTCACCGCCGAAACGAAAACCGATCCCGATCCGCAAGGCCAAGGATCGCATCGGCACCACCTATATCCCCTGCGGGCCGGAAAAGATCGCCGCGGTCGTCATCAGCGACATTGCCGATCCGGAGCGTCCCCTCGTCCCGGTGGACGATGTTTCCAAGCAAATGGCCAACCATCTATTGGATTTTCTGCGCTTTGAAATCAAACAGGGCCGCCTGCCAAAGAATCTGCTGCCGATCCAAAGCGGCGTCGGCGCCGTCGCCAATGCGGTTTTGGCGGGATTGCAGGATTCGGAGTTTCAGAACATTCAAATCTATTCCGAGGTAATTCAGGACGCCATCTTGGACATGATCGACTGCGGCAAGGTAAAGGTGGCCTCCGCCACCGCCGTTTCCCCTGCCGACGTCGGCTTGAGAAAGTTCAAGGAAAACATCGATTTCTATAAACAGAGCGTCATCCTCCGGCCCCAGGAAATCAGCAACCATGTCGAAGTCATCCGCCGCCTCGGTTTGCTGGCCTTCAATACCGCCATCGAAGCGGACATCTATGGCAATGTCAATTCCACCCACATCATGGGTTCCCGGATGATGAACGGCATCGGCGGCTCCGGCGATTTCGCCCGCAATGCGTTTCTGACGGTTTTCACCACCGCCTCCACCGCAAAAGGCGGCAATATCTCCTCCATCGTGCCGATGGTTTCCCACGTAGACCATACGGAACACGATGTGATGGTCATCGTCACCGAACAGGGCTTCGCCGATCTGCGGGGCCTTTGCCCCCGGGAAAGGGCGAGGGTCGTCATCGAACGCTGTGCCCATCCCGATTTTCAGCCTTTGCTCCGGGACTATCTGGAACGGGCTGAAAAAGGAAGGTTTCTGCACACACCCCATATTCTAACCGAAGCCCTCTCCTGGCACCAGCGCTTGCTCGACACCGGCTCCATGAAAGTAAAATAAAGAGCAAAAGGACGCCGGAGATACCCTTCTTCCGTAGCGTGTCGCCCAGAGCCGCCGTGACGCGGCTTTGGCGAGGAACCGGCAGGCTTCAAAAAGACGACCCAAAGCCGGGCATGAACAAAAGGCCGAGCCCATACCGTCTCGGAATATACGTAAGGGTCCGGCCTTTTCAGAGCTTTGACATGGCCACCCGTCAAACGGGTGGCCATATTTTCTTTGTTTTCATTTTTGGTTTAGCCCAGATACTTCCGGAGTTCGTCCGCTTTGTTCAACTTTTCCCAGGGCAAATCGATGTCGGTACGGCCGAAATGGCCATAAGCCGCCACCTGGCGGTAGATGGGCCGCCGCAAATCGAGGTCGCGGATGATGGCGGCGGGGCGCAGGTCAAAATGTTTCCGGACGATCGCCACCAAAGCATCGTCGGGTAAAAGGCCGCTGCCGAAGGCGTCGACCGCCACCGAAACCGGTTCCGCCACGCCGATGGCATAGGCGAGCTGGATTTCACAGGTTCGGGCAAGGCCCGCCGCCGCAAGTTTTTCGCCACATGGCGCGCGGCATAACAGGCGGAGCGATCCACCTTCGTGGGGTCTTTCCCGGAGAAGGCGCCGCCGCCGTGACGCCCGACGCCGCCATAGGTATCGACGATGATTTTCCGGCCCGTCAGGCCGGTATCTCCCTGGGGGCCGCCGATGACAAAGCGGCCGGTGGGATTGACATAGAATTTCGTGTACCCATCGAGGTATTTTTCCGGGATCACCGCATGGATAACTTCGGCGACGATCTCTTCCCGGAGTTGCCGGGGCTAAGATCCTCCTGGTGCTGGGTGGAAATGACGACGGCATCGACCCGCTTGACCTTGCCATCCTCATATTCGACGGTGACCTGGCTTTTCCCGTCGGGCCGCAAATACGGCAAAGCGCCGCTTTTGCGCACCGCCGCCAAGCGCCGGGCCAAACCGTGGGCAAGGCTGATCGGCAATGGCATATATTCGCCGGTATCCGCCGTTTCATCGCAGGCATAACCGTACATCATGCCCTGGTCGCCGGCGCCGGTTTCGGCAATGTCGTCATCGCAATGGCCTTCCCGGTTTTCCAGGGCATTGTCCACGCCCATAGCGATGTCGCCGCTTTGGTCGTCGATGGAAGTGAGCACGGCGCAGGTTTCATAATCGAAGCCGTATTTCGCCCTCGTATAACCGATGTCCCGGATGATCTGCCGGGCAATTTTGGGGATGTCCACATAACAGTTGGTGGTGATTTCCCCGGATACCAGCACCAGGCCGGTGGTGCAAAGGGTTTCACAGGCCACCCGGCCTTGGGGATCCTGGGCCAGAATCGCGTCTAAAATGCCGTCGGAAATCTGATCCGACATCTTATCGGGATGGCCTTCGGTGACCGATTCCGATGTAACCAATTTTCTCAAGTGTCGCTCCTCCTATTTTCTGCCCCGCAGAAGCAAGAGGATGCGGTCTAAAAGCAGATGGGCCAAAACCTCTTTTTCCAGCAGGGGTAAATTTTCACACTTGCCATTGGGATAATAGAGATGGGCAATATTGGTATCCACTTCAAAACCGGCGCCTTCCCGGCCAATGTCATTGGCAACGATCAAATCGAGGTTTTTACGGCGCAATTTCTCCGTGGCATTGTTTTCCAAATGATCGGTTTCGGCGGCGAAACCCACCAAAACCTGGTCTTTCTTCACCCGGCCCATGAAGGCCAGAATGTCATTGGTGCGCACCAGCGGCAGATCCGCCCGGTCGCCGGTTTTTTTTAGCTTTTGAGGGGAAGGGGCTTCCGGCCTATAGTCCGCCACCGCCGCCGCCATCACCGCCACATCCATCGTGGGGTATAGGCGCACCACCGCTTCTTCCATTTCCGCCGCCGTCTCTACCTTTTGGCAATGCACCTTAGGCGGCGGCGCCAGCGAAACGGGGCCGCTGACAAGGTGGACGAGGGCGCCGCGTTCCGCCGCGGCTTTCGCGATGGCATAGCCCATTTTGCCGCTGCTGCGATTGCTGATATAGCGAACGGGGTCGATGGGTTCCCGGGTGGGCCCGGCGGAAACCAAAAGCCGCAGGCCCGAAAAATCCTTTTCCCGTTCCTTTTCTTTTTCCGCCGCTGCCGACGCGTTCTCTTCCCGCTCTGCGGTGGCTGCGGCGGCAGAGGCGCCGAGACAGCGCAGGATTCTTTCCTCTATGGCGTCAATGGAGGCAAGGCGGCCTTTCGCCACGCTGCCGCAGGCCAGGTAGCCTTCCTCCGGTTCGTGAATCTGGTAGCCGCAGTTTTTCAAGGTTTCCAGGTTTCGCTGCAAGATGGGATTGTGCCACATCTTGTGGTTCATAGCGGGAAAAAAGACCACCGGCCGATCCATCGCCATGATGGTGGTGGTCAACAGATCGTCGGCGATGCCGCCGGCAACTTTTCCGATCAGATTGGCAGTGGCGGGGACGACGGCCAGCAGATCCGCCCGATCCGCCAGGGAAACATGCTCTACCCTTTCACCGATCTTTTGCCGGAACATTTCCCGCCGCACCGGGTTTCCCGTCAATGTAGCGAAGGTCAGCGGTGCGATGAAGGCTTCGGCGGCTTCCGTCATGATCACTTCGACCCGAAAGCCCTTCTGCACCAGCCGGCTCGCCAAATCCGCCGCTTTATAGGCGGCGATGCCGCCAGTCACACCGATGGCAATGGTTTTTCCGTCACTCATAGTCCGATACCGGCTCCTGTTTCTCCCAGCCATAGTGCCCGTCGGCGATTTCCGTTAAGGCCATGGAAACGGGATTGGCCGTCAGGGTCGCGCCTTTATCGAGATATTCCGAAGTGATCTCCCGCGCGATCTTGGAACTTAAAATTACAAGGGTATACTTCGTATCCACCTTTGCCAACAACTCGTCGAGGGTCGGCTTTATCATCATAGAATGGAACCTCCTTTTTATGCACGTTATTATTCTTGCCGCTTTCTGAAGATCAGATAGCCGTCGCTGTTTTCGAAGCGCAGATGCTCGGCACGAAAAATCGCCGCCAAATCCCCAACGGCCCGATCCAAATCGCCATTAACGACGATATAATCATACATCGGCAGCCTTGCCAATTCCGCGTCGAAGGCGGCCAGGCGGTGGCGGATGACCTCTGCGCTGTCGGTGCGCCGCGCCGTGAGGCGTTCGGCCAGGGTTTCCCGGTCGGGGGGCAGGACAAAGACAAAGATGGCGTCGGGAAAGCTCTCTTTAACCAGGATAGCTCCTTGAGTGTCGATCTCAAGGAGCGTATCTTTTCCATGGTTCATATTTTCTTCAATCAAGGCCCTGGGGGTGCCGTAGCAATTCCCGTATACTTCGGCCCATTCCAGGTAGGCCCCATTTTCGATATTGGTTAAAAAGGTTTCTTTACTGACGAAGCGATAGTCTTTGCCATCCTCCTCACCGGTTCGCCTTTCTCTGGTGGTATCAGAGATGGACAATGCCACCCCGGGCATGATGGCCAACAGTTTGGCGCAAAGTGTGCCCCTTTCCCACCCCGGACGGGCCGGATACGACAAAAAGCAAACCTTCTCTATCCATGCATTAAACTCCGCTTTCGTCATTTTGCTGCATCGGGTCGCCTTTGGCCATCATCCGATTGGCCAGTGTTTCCGGTTGCAGGGGCGATAGGACGAGATAGCCGGCGTCGGTGATAATAACCGCTCGCGTGCGCCGTCCATACGTCGCGTCCAGCACCATGTTTTCAGCCTTCGCGTCTTGCACCCATCTTTTGATCGGCGCGGAATCGGGGCTGACCATAGCTATGATCCGATTGGCAGCAACAATATTTCCAAAGCCGATATTGATAGGCTTATACGGCAAAAGATTTGCCTCCTCAAGCTAATTTTTCCATCAATTGGCTGATCTGACGTTTGCCCAAACCCTGAACGCGGCGGCTTTCATTGATGCCGATTTCGTCCATCAGAGATTTGGCGGTGATTTTGCCCACATTGGGAAGGGATTCAACAGATATTTGACCTTCATTCTGGCGACCACTTCATTTTCCATATCGTCCAGAACGGCTTTCAATGTAGTTTCCCCGGCTTTTAACTGTTTTCTTAATTCCATTCTTTTGGTGCGCATTTCTTGGGCCTTCGCTAAAGCTTTCGCCCTTTCTTCGGTAGATAATTTCGGAACTGCCATATTTTTCTCCTCCAAAATATATTTTTTGTGATGACTCAGGATGATCTCATTCCAGATTTTGCACCTGTTCCCGAATTTTTTCCAATTCGCTCTTTCCTTCGATGACCAGGCGCCCAATGACACCGTCATTGGCTTTGGAGCCGATGGTATTGACTTCCCGATTGATTTCCTGCAAAAGAAAGTCCATTTTTCGCCCGACGGCTCCGCCACCTTCCATATCCGTTTGGAATTGCGTCAGATGGCTTCGCAGCCGCGTGAGTTCCTCAGCGATATCGCAGCGATCGGCAAAAAAAGCCACCTCGTTCAGGAGCTTCGACTCGTCCACTTCGATTTCGCCCAAGACTTCTTTCATTCTTAAATGCAGTTTTTCCCGATATTCATGCACCACCAAAGGACTTCGTTCTTCTATTTTTATCGTGATGTCCCTTATGACGCCGAGTCTCTTCCCGATATCGGCGGCCAGGCGTTCGCCTTCGGCAATTCGCATCTGCAGCAGCTGATCGAGAGCTTCCCGCAAAGCGACGGCGATATGAACCCAAATTTCGTCGGCATCCGCTCTTCTTTCTCCAGGCTCAATACACCGGAAAAGGCCAAAATGCTGTCCAGAGAAGGGGTTTGATCCAATTCGCATAGGTCGGCAATTACCTGTACGGCATTATAATAAGCCAGTGCCAGCTCTTTGTCAACCTTTAGATTATGATTTTTTTCCCCAATCTCCTCCAAAACAAGGAAAATATCGACCCTGCCCCGGCTGAGAACTTCCCCTACCAGCCTTTTTATCCGGTCTTCCAAGGAAACCAGCTGCTTCGGCATTCTGGTGGAAATTTCCAGATAACGGCTGTTTACGCTCTTCATCTCGATGCTGACTTGCCAGTGTGCGCCGGCATCGCTGCCGCGGCCGAAGCCGGTCATGCTTTTCATCAACCCTGATTGCTCCTCAAAAGCCTGTCTTTACATATTCCCTCTTAAAAGGATTATCCTCTTTTTTGTGGGAAAATTTTCTTTTTATTTTCCGAACAGGATAAATTTACAGGCGGCAAGAATCGTCGGCAAACCGGTGCAAAGAAGGATCAGCCGCCACTCTTCGACGCCGAGGGAAGTGGTGAAAAAAATGCCCTGCAAAGGCCCGCAATAGACCACCATCATCTGCATCAAAAGGAGAGCAGCACCGCGCCGATCAGCCAGCGGTTGCTGAAGAACCCCAATTTGAAGATGGTTTCCCGCTCGGAACGGCAATCGAAAACATGGAAGAGCTGGCTCATCACCAGGCCGGTGAAGGCCACCGTCCGGGCCAGCACCAGATTTTGCGAATCAATCAAGACGAAGAGGAACAAAAAGAGGGTGGTCACGCCGATGAGCACGCCGCGAAAGCCGATTTTAAAGCCGAGGCCCCGGGAGAAAACCCCCTCCTTAGGGCTGCGCGGCGCCATCGACATCAGCCCCGCCTCCGGCTTATCCATGGCGATGGCCAAGGCCGGCAGCCCGTCGGTGACGAGATTGACCCAAAGAATTTGCAGCGGCACCAGCGGCAGCGGCATACCGAGAACCACGGCGAAAAACATCACCAAAACCTCACCGATATTGCAGGACAATAGATAGCGGATGAATTTTCGAATATTGTCATAGATGCCGCGGCCATGGAAAACGGCTTTGACAATGGTGGCGAAATTGTCGTCGGCCAGGATGAAATCGGCGGCTTCTTTCGTCACATCGGTGCCCTTCAAGCCCATGGCGATGCCGATGTCCGCTTCCTTGATGGCAGGGGCGTCGTTTACGCCGTCGCCGGTCATGGCGACGATTTGCCCCTGCCCCTTTAAACTCCTAACGATTCGGAGCTTGTGGCCGGGATCGACCCTGGCATAGATGCCGGTTGTCGCGATGGAGCGACCCAGGGCTTTGTCGTCGAGGGCGTCGATCTCTTTTCCGGTCAGAATGTCGCTTTCGATGCCCAATTCACGCCCGATGGCGAGGGCGGTGCGGGGATCGTCGCCGGTGATCATCGCGGTGCGGATGCCGGCCCGCCGCGCCTGTTCCAGCGCGGCGGGCACATCGGGGCGAATCGGATCCGCCAATGCGACGAAGGCCAGGAAAACGAGGTTTTTTTCCATCTCCTTTTCCGCCGCGGCCTTGGGGGAATAGGCCAGCGCCAAAAGGCGAAAGGCCCGATCCGTATAGCTGCCGGCGGCATCCAGCAGGCGTTTTTTCTCGATCTCCGTCAACGGCCGCGTTCCGGCCGCGGTAGCGGCGGCGCCGCACAGGCCCAAGATCGTATCGGGGGCCCCTTTCACCAGCGACCAGGCATTCCCCTGCCAATTGACGAGAACGCTCATGCGGCGGCGGCCGGAATCGAAGGGAATCTCCGCGAGGCGGCCAAGATCCGTCGGCGTTCCTTTGGATAGCGCAAAGGAAAGCAGGGCTTTTTCCGTCGGATCCCCTTCCAGCCCCTGGGCGGACTGGGCCACGTCGTGACAATTGGCCATCACCAATAAAGCCGGATCCGCCTTTGCGGGCCGGTAGGCTTCCGCCGGCTGCCAGCGGCCGTCGGCAAAGACATGCCGCACCACCATCGTATTTTGGGTCAGGGTGCCGGTTTTATCGGAACAGATATAGGTGGTGCAGCCCAAGGTTTCCACCGCCGGCAACCGGCGCACGATGGCCCGGCTTTTGGCCATCTGCCGCACACCGAGGGCCAGGGAGATCGTGACGATGGCCGGCAAACCTTCCGGAATCGAAGCCACCGCCAGGCTGACGCCGACGAGCAGCATCTGGAAGATATTGCCGCCAAAATAGATGCCGATGACGGTGACCAGCGCGCAAACCGTCAAACAAAAGGCGATCAGCCATTTGCCCAGCGCCCGCAAACGGCGCTGCAATGGCGTTTCCTCCCGCTTTCCTTCCTCCAAGAGGGCGGCGATGCGGCCCATTTCCGTATCCATACCGGTGGCGACGACAATGCCCTTGCCCCGGCCCCGGGCGATGCTGGAACCGTTGAAGCAGAGATTGGCCCGCTCCGCCAAGGGTTTATCTTCCCACAGCGCCGCCGTCTGCTTTTTTACCGGGCGACTTTCCCCGGTGAGGGCGCTCTCCTCGGCTTCCAGATTGAAGGCTTCCAATAACCGGATGTCCGCCGGAACCCGGGCGCCGCTTTCCAGCAACACCAAGTCGCCGGGGACCAGATCGACGGCGGGGATTTTGCGGAAAATACCGTCCCGAATCACATGGGCCTCCGCCAATACCATCTCTTTTAAAGCTTCCAAAGAGCGTTCCGCCTTATATTCCTGAACGAAGCCAAGCACCCCATTGACCACCACGATGATCAGAATCATCGTGCCGTCGGCCCATTCGCCAAAGGCGAAAGAAACCAAGGCGGCGGCGATCAGCACCATCACCATAAAATCGAGAAATTGCAAAAAGAAAAGCGCGAAAGGGGAAGCCCGCTTCGCCTCGACCAAGCGGTTTTCCCCAAAACGCCGGAGGCGGCGGCGCGCCTCCCCCTCTTTAAGCCCTTTTTCCCCGTCGGATCCCAATGCCTTTACCGTCTCCTCCGCCTCGAGACAATGCCAACACCGCTTTGCCGTGCCCACAAATGCCACCCTCCTTACCGAATCAGAGCCGGCCAAAATTGGCCGCGCCCTACGACATGTATATGCGGCATGGGCCAAGGTAAGCACCGCGGAAAGAGATGGCGATACAATGGCGGGGGCAAAGCCAATCGACTTCACAGCAAAAGCCCCGGGGCCCGCCGAGAAGATGGCGGGGGTTCCGGGGCTTTACATGATCACCAATTCTATTATTTAAAACATACCGCGGCAGGGCGCTGCCGAAGCGGTTCTATTTCGGTCGCCTTAAATCAGCAAACCAGCGCTCCCTCATATTCCTCCTGCCCAGAGAATAAACCGCTGAAGTATCGTCGCGACCTCGGCGCGTTTGGCGCTGCCCTCCGGCGCAAGGGTGGTCGCGCTGCGGCCGGTGATGAACCCTTCCGCATTCGCCCACTTCATCGCGGTCAGCGCCCAGCCGCCGATCTTGCCCGCATCCGTATAGACCGCCAGATTCGCCGACCCCTTCAAATCGTAGCCCTTTTTCCCCGCGTAACGGTGTAAAATCGTCGCCATCTGCTGGCGGGTGACCTGATCGTCCGGGCCGAACCGGCCCTTGCTATATCCCGTCACGATGCCGTTCACATTGGCCCAGACGATGGCATCCGTGTACCATTTGTCGCTCTTCACATCGCTAAAGCTGTTTGTGCCGGTAAAGCCGGGCTTGCCCTCCAGACGGTGCAGAACGGTGACAAGCATGGCCCGGGTCATCGGCGTTTCCGGTGAAAATTTCGTGTCGGAGGTTCCGTAGAAAATGCCGTTTTCGACGGCATAACAGATGCTCTTCCTCGCCCAGTGCCCGTCAATGTCCGTAAAAGCGTCGCAGGGATGTGACGACGCCTTTTTTGCGACGGTGACCGTAAACGGCAGTTCCGTCCAGTATTTGCCGCCGATGCTCGCCTTGACCGTATAGACCGCGTTTTCCGTCGCGCTCGCATTCGCCGGGAAGGTGAGCGTGGCCGTCTGCGTGGCGGCGCCGCCCGCTGTCTGCCCGGTGACGGCCGTCGCCGTTTTGCCGATATAAGCGGTGAGGAGAATGGCATTGGGCAGGTCATCGTTGCCGGTAATCACGATCTTGGCATCGCCCCCCGACGCCGGCAATAAGCCGGGGCTGACGGTAGCCTTCGCCGCGGGATTGCCATTGCCCACCCACACGGTATTGCCATAAGCGTCGCTGTAGGTATCATAACCCAATCTGGTGGTGGGAACGGTTTTATCCGCCGGATTCTTTTCCACCGTCGAACCGGAAACATTCACATTGCTGCATACTATATAGCGCGCCGTGCCATCCACCGTGATCGCGCCGTCGACCGCGACAAACCCGGCGCTGGTGGAACCCATATAGACCCTTGCGCCGGTGCCGCCGGGGCCAGCCACGGCATTGCGCGCCTGAACATATCCACCCTCTTGGGCAACTATGCCCACGCCGTTTTGCCCCTCAGACGAAGCGCTGCCGCCGATGAAAACCGTCCCATAGTCGTCGGCAAACGCGCCGGGATTACCGTTGCCGGTTGCTTTTGCATTGCCGTTAACGGTCACAGCGCTTCCCGTGCCGATGGCGCTTGCGCCGCTATCTGCCTGGGCATTCCCAACGGTTACGGTAGCGTTGCTTAGGGCCAAAGCGCCGTAAGACATGTTGCTGCCGACTGCCGTCGCATTGCCATCGACCACGGTCCGGCTGCCGACATCTATGGCGCAAGCGCCGGCATAAACGGCTTGGGCATTGCCTTTGACCTGGACTTCTCCACCATCCGCAGCCCGGGCGCTATAAGAGCTGTCGCCGCTCAGTCGACATTGCCATGGACGATAACGCTGCCGCCTGAACCTTCAGCCATAGCGGCGTGCACACCTGTGGACGACACGTTTCAGACCACAACATTTGAGCCACTCCGCGCTTGGACGCCCCTGCCGGCAGCCGTTACGCTGCCTGTCGCGGTTCCGCTGCCCACGGTGATGCTGCCGCCCTGAACTGCCATAGCGCCGACGGATTCCGCGCCTTGGGCATAGACGGCTTTCAAGACATGGGCCGTGCCGCCATCTGCGCGGACAGCAGCGTAGTTCGGCTCGCGCCGGTCACCGTAGCGTTCGTTACCGTGGCCGCCCCGCTGCCCCCACCTCAAGGCCATTTTTACTTCCTTTGACGGTCAGGGCCCCTGTGCCGCTCACGGTAACCGTCGCATTGATAACAGACAACCCGCTGCCCGCGGTGTTCACGATCTCACGTATTCCCGTTCAGAACGAAGGTGGTGTTCCCCCTTTCGATCGAGATGCCGGAATTGTCGAGAAGCTCGCGGCGAAGGGTGATCGTGTGGCTCGATTCTGCGGGCGCATTGTTGATGGCCGCGACGGCGTTCATCAGCCCCGCCGCATCGGAAACGGTAAACTCCGCCGCCTGCGCGGTGGAGACAACCCCGAACAACAGAGCGAATAGCGGAGACAGTGTAAAAATCATTTGCATTAAGCGCGGTTTTTTGTTTCCATAATGATCACAGCCCTTTCTTTCAATTCTGTCAATTCATAGAGCAAACTTCACCTACAATCGCCGCTTGACAGCGGCTTCCCTTCCCGCGTCTGATTCCCCAAAATGGCCCAAAATCAGCGACGCAAGGACATAGCAATCGCTCACAACGGGCCGGATTTACTTTTCCCGCAAACAAAGGAAATTGACGCACGGTTCATCCCCAAACGGCGCGCATCGTTGATACCTACTTAGATTATTGTAAAGGCAGACCCAAAACCGTACCACTGCATCCATGCGATGAAAATATAATAATTCTGGCAGTTTTTCCCGAAGCCAATCTTCAAACAAATATATCGCATCAATGCTAGTATTTTTGGAATTGTCTGGATTATGGTATGCTTGGCTTAAAGAATAGGGTGAGAAAATGAAGATACAAGGTTTGCAAACGGACAAGCTGACGCCGGTCCACCTTCCTGAGATCTGCGCGCCGCGCCAAGCGCTGCTTAAAACCTTTGATCGGGCCGCTGAAAAACGGTGCGTCTATGTCGCCGCCCCAGCCGGCTGCGGAAAAACGCTGTCCGCGCTTTTGTGGACGCAAAGCGCCGGGCGCACACCGATTTGGATCGGGCTTGACGAATATGACAATACGCTCCCGGCATTTTACCGCCTGTTTTTGTACCGCGCTTTTTTCTTCCATCTCGCAGGATGGCAAGCCTGATAAAGATCGGTCAGGGGTTCCGCCTTTAACGATTCCCCCATAGAGCGCACCATCGAGGTATTGTCCAGGTTTTCTTTTGACGACAACCCATATGCCCTCGTCCTTGACGATTTTCATCTCATCACCAATGAGGAAATACAAAATCCCTGCTCTATATTATAAAGCGGCTGCCCTTTCGGCAACCGTCATCATTTTAAGCCGCAAAGCGCCCCCCCGCTGCCTGGCGCCTTTAGGCGAGAACGGCAAAATGGCCTTTATCGGCGCTGCCGACCTTTCCTTCAAAAGTGACGAGATATGCCATTTTTTCCGGTTATGGCCGATCTATCACGGAAGAAGAGGCGGAACAGGCCTTTTCTCTGACCGACGGGTGGGCGATCGCCGTCGGCGCACTGGCGGTGAGCGGCCATACCGGTACCGACAAAAAAATAGCGGAGAACCTGTTAAACAATTACATCGAAACACAGATATGGAATAAGTTCGACCAAGACCTGCGGCTTTTCTTGTTAAGAACCTCCATCGTGGACGAATTTTCGGCGGAGCTTTCCGAACTGTTGACGCAAAACCCCAAAGCCAAAGAAATCCTTGACTTGCTCTGCGAAGGGGATATTTTTATCAGCAGCCGGGAAGGCACCTACCATTATCATCGCCTATTTTTGGCGTTTTTACGGAAAAAAGCCGAAGAAGAAATCGGGGCCGGGCAGGGCCCCCTGTATCAAACGGCGGCGCAACATTATCTCGAAAAAAAAGAGTTTTTCAATGCGTTACGCTATTTCATCCATACTGAAAACAGCAAGGGGACAGCCGAAGCCCTGTATTATTTCTTGAAGTGTACCGGTAAGCCGAGCTCCGAAATCGAGAAAATCTCTTTCCTCAGGGATTTGCCCGCCGAAATCCTAGAGCGAAATCCATTTTTATACGTGGGATGCGCCTGGTACGCACTGTTGTTCAGCGATATTAAAGTTTTCTTCTCCTGTCTGGATAAGCTCTATGTGCGGATCGACGACATTGCGGAAAGATATGGCATGTTTCTTGAAAGCATACTCTTTCTTTCCATCGTCGACCACCGGCATTCCGTTGCCCGGCAGGCGGCGAAATCACGGCTCAGGAGCGCCCTCGCCCTCGACAAAGCCGGCGCCTTGCAACGGGACATTCGTAGTTTTCCCTTTTTGCACAGAACATTCCGGGACTTTTCTTATTATGCCCTAGAAAGAGAAAAACCGGCCGAAGATTTTCAGCAAATGTTCTCTTTGGTCGCCGGCAATGACCATCCGATCATCGAAGCCGGTTTGCGGGCCGGGCTTCTCTATGAAAGAAACCGCTTAAAAGAATCCCTTTCCCAGGTGACGCCAAACCCAAAAACCAAATCTCCCGAACTGATTTTTTTATCGCGGCTACACATCGCCTCCTGTTTATTTGCCATGGGCAAAATGGAGGACGCCGCACGCTGCAAGTCGGACATAAAGGCCTTCGTGGAAAGCGAAAATCTGTTATACCTGTATCCCGCTTTTTTAGCTTATGAGACAAAAACAAAGCTCTTAGACGGCGACCGGGCGGCGGCGGCGGAATGGCTCGGCAACGATTTTGTCAACGAAGCGTTGGATTTGGTGCGGCATAAACTATATATAAATTTTATAACGGTAAGGGCGTATATCGTTTTGGGCCAATTCCAAAAGGCCGCGCTGCTATGTGAAAAGCTGAGCGCCATATTTTTTAATTTCGGCCGCCTGATCGAAGAGATGGAAGCTTCGGTTCTGCTCAGCATCATCACATGGATGACGGATAAAAAGCAGGAGGCTGTAGCATTGCTTCAAACCGTCTTGATCCGCGCCGAACCGTATCGCTTGATTCGGGTGTTTGCGGATGAGGGGAAAGCGATCCTCCCCATCCTAAAAAGGCTGCAAAAAAATTTGGAGGCCACGTCAACCCCCGGCTACAAATATGTGCGGGAAGTCTATCTGGCGGCCTATGCGCAATCAAAAAAGCATAAGGGCATCGCTTGTGCCACCGAGTATAAACCCGTCAAGCTTTCCAAACAGCAGAAATATATATTGGAGTTTTTGGCAAAGGGCTATAAAAACGCCGAGATCGTCGTCCTGACCGGCTTGTCCATCAATACGATCCGCTCTCACACCCGGGCCGTCTACCAGAAGCTGGAGGTTGGCACGGCAATGGACGCAGTGCTTCGGGCACGGGAATTGGAACTGATCGATTGAGCGCCGGCGGGTATCATCGCCGGATGAAGCCGCAAGCCGGATCACACAATGCCTTTTGATCCTGTTGGGAAACCGCGCTTCAGCCCGGCAAAGGGCGCGGCGGCGCCCGGTCAGCCCGGCGGCGATTGGCGGAGCAAAACGCGAAGCCTGATAAGCGCGCCCCTTTCCAAACGGCTTACCTGGGCTTGGCTGAGGTGATAAGCGGCGGCAATTTCCTGTTGGGTGAGGTTTTGAAAGAAACGCTTCCGTATCAGATCTTTTTCCCTTTCATTCAAATGGGACAGCAGCGACGCCACCCACTCCCGGTTTTCCACCCCCTCAAAGGCTTCCTGGGCGGTGGGATCCCGGAGAATGTCGGCGTCTTCCCATATTTCCGGAGGTTCCAGCGCCCAGATCAGCGCTTCGCTGTCGAGGCCAAGAATTTCGGCCAATGCCGCCATGGTGGGCTCCGCCAGGTGGCGGGCGCGGTGATCCGCCCGCGCCGCTGCCACTTTCTGATAGATGGCGGCGGTTTCCCGGCTCCAACCGCCGCCGTTCCGGCGGCAGCGGCGCATTTCCCCCAGGATGAAAGGCAAGGCATAGCTGGAAAAGCGGCGGCCCCTTTCGGGATCAAAACCATCCACCGCCTGTACCAAACCGACGGCGCCTGCCTGGATCAGATCTTCCCGCCCTTGGGGCGAGAAACCGAAACGCCCGGCCACCATCGCCAAGGGAAGATTCCCCTCGATGAGCCGGTTCCGGGCATTGCCGTCTCCCTCAGCCGCCAGTCGCCATTGGCGTTGCTGTTCTTCCCCGCTCCAGCTTGGGTATGGATTCACCATTTCAGCCACCGCCGGCTTTCTTCTTCATCACCAATGTCGTCCCCCGGCCGGGCTTGGAAATTACCTCAAGGCTATCCATAAAGGATTGCATAAAGACGAAGCCCAGGCCCATCCGATCCTCCGCCGAAGAGTAGATCGGCTGCATCGCCCGGTCGATATCGTCGATGCCGATGCCATCGTCCTTCACCTTGACCATCAATTCGCCGCCCCGCAGCACAAAAACCAAATCCACTAGGCGGCTGACATCTCCCTGGTAGCCGTGGATCATCGCATTGGAGACCCCTTCGGAAATCGCCACCTTGATCTCTTCCACCTCGGTGAAGGTGAAGCCGATCCCCGCCGCCAGGTTTGCCGCGGTCAAACGGGCGACGGCCACATTTTCTTCCCGGGCCGCCAAGGTCAGTTTCACATAATTATCGGCAATCGTATCCATCGTATCCCCCTTATGCGCCCCGATCCATGCCGCTGATTTTCAAGATTTTATCCATGCCCGCCAACGCGAATACCATTTCCACATTGGATCGGATATTTTCCACCCGCACGCTGCCGCCATAGGGGGCAAGCCGCTTATAGCAGAACAGCAAAATGCCCAATCCCGAGCTGTCGATAAATTCCACATGGCGGAAATCGAAAAAAATGTGGTGTATCCCTTCCCGGTCGATATAGGCACTAAGCTGGTCTTTCAAAGGCGAGCTGGCTTTTAGGTCGAGATCACCGGTCAATTCCACCTTCAGAACATTCTTTTTGCGTTTGAACCTCATCGCTGCCCCTCCCATTCTTTTGGGAAGAGTTCTCCTTTGGCGCCCGCGCTTCCTTTGCAGAAAGGAAGGAGCCTTTGTCGGAATATAACGGTTAAACAAAGACGCTCCGGATAAAACGCCCGATCATCTGAAAGAAGGTTTGCTTCGCCACATCATTGGCGGCGACCAGTTCCGTACGGTCGATCTCCACATCGTTGGCCCGCAAAACCGCGACGCCGAGAACGTCTCCCTCGGCGATGGGGGCGAAGATGCCGTCGTCGACCACCACTTCAATGGCGGGTTTTGCCGCCTCCCCCCGGGGCGCCGGCATCGACCGTTCCTCCGCCGCCAGCAGGTTGACGGTTTCCTCCCGGCCCCGGTTCACATAGGCCAGGGTCACCAGTTCCTTTTTCGCGACGATGGTTTTGTTTTCGTACAGATTGAAGCCCATATTCAACAGCTTCATCGATTCACTGAAATGAGAGTTTTTTGTACCGCCGCCCATCACGACGCTGACGAGGCGCAAGCCGTCTTTTTCGCAGGTGGCGGCCAGGTTCCGGCCCGCCTGTGACGTGGTGCCGGTCTTTAAGCCGTCGGTGCCTTCATACCAAAAAAGCAATTTGGTCGTAGTGTACAGCAGAAGCTGCTTTGGCTCGGGCCTGAATTCATATTCTTTGATGGAGGTAAATTCCAACATGCCCGGAACCTGAAGCCCATAGAGGCTCAGGATCATCATGTCCCGGGGGGTCGTATAATGGTTGTCGTCATGGAGGCCGTGGGTATTGACATAATGGGTGTTTGCCATGCCCAAAGCCGCGGCCTTCTCATTCATCATCGCCACGAAGCCCTCATTGCTGCCGCCGATCCATTCGGCCACCGCCACGCTGGCATCATTGGCGGAACCGACGGCGACGGCGATCAACAGCTCTTTGAGGCTGTGGGTTTCCCCGGGTTCCAGATAGGCCTGGGAGCCTCCCATGGAAGCGGCGTATTCCGACGTTGTCACCGTATCGTCATAGCGAAAATGCCCGGCCTGAATTTCCTCTAAAGCGATGACCATCGTCATCAATTTCGTCATACTGGCGGGATATTGCTTTGCATCGGCATTTTTCTCATAAAGCACCGCCCCGGTTTTCGGTTCGGCCAAAATCGCACCGGCAACGGAAAGGGTCAAAGATTCCCCGGTGGCGCCCCGGGATTTCTCCACCTCGGCCATGACCGCCTGCCGGTCGGCGGCGTGAAAAGCCTCTTCCGCCAACAATCCTTCCAACGGCAAAAATACCAGCAGCAAACAGAAAATGAAGAGCAGCCATTGTTTTTTTCCGCGCATTCTCACTGTCCCCTTATTTTAGTCTCATTTATTCTTATTGTCTTTTTTCCGTATTATGACGGCTTGGCGCACAATCCCCCGGCTTTATTTTTAGGTAAACTTCCGTTAAACGGCCGCGGAGGGCCGGGGGCCGCCGCCTTTCATCGGTTCTGGCCCGGGATAAGGCCGGCAATATGGGGAAGCGGTTTCGGCGCTTGCGGCGACAGGGTATAGGCATCGCCGACAAGGTCGGACCAAAGCCTCCCCCCTTCCCGTCCATATAAGGTGGCGAGCACTTCACCGGCCCGCACCTCTTCGCCGATGATGCGGTTGAGATATACACCGGCGGCGGGATCCACGGCATCGCCGATCCGGCTTCGCCCCGCCCCCAAACCTTGGGCGGCCCTGGCGATTTTTAAGCTGTCCAGTGCCGCAATATAACCGGAAGCCTTCGCCTTGACCTCCCAGACTTCCTTGGCCTTCGGCAGCGCGGCGACAAAATCAGGCCGCCGGAACCGCCCGCCTTGGGCTTCCAAAAACGAAAAGAACAGATCCAAGCCGGCGCCGCCGTCCAATAACCGGGCCGCCCGCTCATAACCGGCGGCGAGATCGGGAACATAACCGGCAAGCCAGAAGCTACAGCCGGCGATGGAAAGGGCGCTTTCCCGCACATCGCCGCCGATTTCTCCCGCCAGCGTCCGATAGGCTTCCGCCACTTCCAGCCCATTGCCGACGGCGCGGCCCAGCGGCGTTTCCATCCGGCTCAGAAACGAAGCCGCCTGTACCCCCGACTTTGCGGCGATGTCGTTCATCGCTCGGGCCAGGGCCTCTCCTTCCGCCCGGCTTTTCATAAAGGCGCCGCCGCCAAATTTGACGTCAAAGACAATCAATTGCGGGGAAAGCGCCAATTTTTTCGCAAGTATGCTGGCGGCGATCAAAGGCAGCGAATCGACGGTACCGGTAACGTCCCGCAGGGCATAAAGCTTTTTATCGGCGGGAACCATGGCGTCGCTTTGGCCGCAGATCGCCATGCCAACGGTTTTTACCTGATTTTTAAATCGCTCCCGGCCAAGATCCGTGGTAAGGCCCGGTACCGCCGCCAATTTGTCGATGGTGCCGCCGGTGTGGCCGAGGCCGGCGCCGCTCATTTTCGCCACCTTTAAACCGCCGGCGGCCATGATCGGTGCGGCGACCAGCGTCACCTTATCCCCCACCCCGCCGGTGCTGTGTTTGTCGGCGACGGTGCCGAGATCGCGAAAATCGAGAATCTCGCCGCTATGCAGCATCACATCGGTGAGATCGAATAGCTCCCGCTCGCTGAAGCCACGAAAGTAAATCGCCATCAGCAAGGCGCTGATCTGGTAGTCCGGTATTTCGCCGCCGGTATATCTTTCGACAAAAAACGCGATCTCTTCCCGCGTCAGTTCCTCACCCTGCTTCTTCTTTTCAATGATCGCCAGAATCACGTCAAAACCCCCTTTACCAGGCATGATAGAAAGACTTGCCTGGCCCCCGCCCTGTGCCGGTCAAAGCCTCGCAGACGGTGGCGCCGATGTCCGCCAATGAGGCCCTGGTGCCAAGATTTTTGCCCTTCGACATTTTTCGAAAGGCCAGAACCGGCACATATTCACGGTTGTGATCGGTGCTGGCATTGGTGGGGTCATTGCCGTGATCCGCGGTAATCAGCAGCAGATCCCCGTCGCCCACCAGCGGCAAAAGCCCTTCCAGCCGCGTATCAAAGGCCGCCAGCGCCCCGCCATAACCGACGGGGTCATTGCGGTGGCCGAAGAGCATATCGAAATCCACGAGATTGACGAAATAAAAACCGGGGCCCCCTTCCCGCAGCAGGGACTCTAACCGCTCCAAACAGCGGACATTGCCTTTATCGGCATAGGAGAGATCGAAACCCTGGCCGCCGAAGATATCGCCGATCTTGCCGACGCCGACGGTGGCGATGCCGGCTTCCCGCAGGTGGGTCAAATCATTGTCCGCCGGTGGAAGCAGGGAAAAATCCCGCCGGTAGGCGGTGCGGACGAAGCGCCCCGGCGTCCCCGTGAAGGGACGGGCGATCACCCGGCCCACATGGTGGGGAGAGACCATGATCTCCCTGGCTTTGGCGCACAGATCATACAAGGTTTCCAACGGGATCACATCCTCATGGGCGGCGATTTGCAGCACGCTGTCGGCGGAGGTATAGACGATGGCGGCGCCGGTTCGCATCTGCTCTTCCCCCAACTCTTCAATGATCCGCACGCCGGACGCCGCTTTATTGCCGATGATGGGGCGCTGAAAGGCCGCTTCCAGCCGCTTTATTAAAAATTCGGGGAAACCGCCGGGATAGGTGGGGAAAGGCTCCGACATCACGATGCCCATCATCTCCCAGTGGCCGGTGGTCGTATCTTTGCCGTGGCTCTTCGTCATCGCCCGCCCGAAGGCCGCCCGGGGCGAGGCCGCCGGTGGGATCCCCGGCAAAGGGAGAATATTCCCCAATCCCAGCTTTGCCAGGGTAGGCAGCGACAATCCCCCCAATGCTTCCGCGATATGAAGCAAAGTATTGCCCGGCTCCCGATCGAAGGCTTGCCAATCGGGAAGGGGGCCGATGCCCAAACTGTCTAAAACAATCAAAAAAACCCGTTTCATATTTTCTTCCTCCCCATCTCAACCGCAACAAATGCCGTTGGAACGGTTGGTATACCATAGGGCTTATTTTCACATTGGGGCTTGCATTGGGGCTTGCATTTGCCCTTAAACGCCTTTATTGCTTTCCGGCCCCATTTCAGCTCCTGGGATGGCAGCGTTTGAATTCCTGCGCCAGCTTGCCCTGAAGCAGCTGGGTATAGATCTGGGTGGTGGAGATGTCGGCATGTCCCAAAAATTCCTGCACCGTTCTTAAATCGGCGCCATTTTCCAATAGGTGGGCGGCGATCGAATGCCGCAGCGTATGGGGGCTGACCACCTCGCCGAGTTTCGCCGCCCCGCCATACCGTTTGATCGCCCCCCAATAGGACTGGCGGCTCAAACGGCCGCCCCGTGCATTGAGAAAGAGCGCCGGCGTTTTCTTTTCAGCGAGGAGCTTTGGCCGGGAATTGGCCAGATACATTTCCAGCGCCGAAAGCGCATAGGAACCGATGGGCAAGAGCCGCTCCCTACCGCCTTTGCCATAACATTTCACATAATGGAAGTGAAAATTGACATCGTCGAGGTTCAGGCCCAACAATTCCGAGACCCGCATGCCGGTGCCGTACATCGTTTCCAACATGGCCTTGTCCCGCAGGCCGCCGGTGGTGGTGATGTCCGGCTGGGCCAAAAGCAAGGCCACTTCTTCCTTCGTTAAAACATTCGGAAGGTACCGGGCGAGCTTGGGGCTTTCTAGGTTCACGGTGGGGGATGTTTCGATCACCTTGTCGATGAGCAAAAAACGGTAGAAAGAGCGCAAGGAGGCGAGACGCCGCGCAATGGTGCGGCTGTGCAATCCCCGGCGCTGGCAGTGAACCAAATAGGCCATGACGGCGCCGCGATCCGAATCCTTTGGCGTTCCCGCCTTCCGCTCCGTCAAAAAAGCGGAAAAATCGGCGAGGTCATAGGCATAATTTTTAATGGTGTTCATCGAATGGCCCTTTTCCACCAAAAGATAATCTAAAAAGGCGACGATCTCGCTGGCTTCCATCCCGATCCTCCTTTGGCTTTTTCTCTATTATACGTCTTTTACCGCCACGATACCAGAGCAAAAGAGGCTTTTCCACCAAAGACCGCCAAAAAAAGGGCAAAAAGCCCCGCCGACGGCTTCCCGTCACAAAAGCGGCGGGAAGCGGTGTCGGCCGGGGCAAAAACCTGCGCGGGCTTCCCGCCGTGAAAGCGGTGAGAAGCCTTCACTCCTGGTCCATGATATTAAACCACCAGGCCCTCTCTTCCGCCGAGGGGAAATTTTCTACCCGCAGCGGCTCCTCCAATGTGCGGTATTCATCTTCCTCCTTTTGGGCCGATAGCGTGGAATAAAAATGTGGAATCCCAAAGAGAAGCAAAATGAGCAAAAAACAAGCGATGCTGGCGGTAATCAACTTCCGGCGCAGATTTTTTAAAGTGATGACGAGCAAGAGAATCCCTCCGTAGGTTGGCGGTATACAAAAGGATATTGACAGAAAGGGGAAAATAGAAGGGAAAACGCGAAGGGCCTTCGATTTTTCTGATTTTGGTTAAAAAATTACCGCCGTGGGAAGCGGCGGCAAAAGGGAGAGAAATTCAAGCGAATTTATTGGCCATTTTCAACTTGTCGGCAATCATTGCAATAAACTCCGAATTCGTGGGCTTACCCCGCTCGACATCGATGGTGTAGCCAAAATATTTGTTCATCAATTCGATATTGCCCGATCCCAAGCAAGTTCAATGGCATGGCGAATGGCTCTTTCGACACGGCTGGCCGTGGTTTTGTATTTTTGGGCGATCATCGGATAGAGTTCTTTCGTAACGGCGCCCAAAAGGTTGATATCCTCGATAACAAAAATGATGGCGTCCCTAAGGTATTGATACCCTTTGATATGGGCGGGAACACCCATTTGATGAATGATATTGGTCCTTCCATCATAGTTCTTTGCATTGACCATAACGGTTTCCGTTGTACCCTGCATACCGGCAAGCTGCCGGATGCGCATGGAGAGACCCGAAAATCATAGGGCTTCAGCAGAAAATAATCGATGCCCAAACGGACGGCTTCCTGGGTCATATTCTCTTGACCCCATCGCTGTGCTGATGATCACTTTCGGACGTTTTGGGCATATAATTGAGCCGGGCCAAAAACACCGAGCCCGTCGGATGGCATAATAAGCTCGAGGATCAAGACATCGGGTTCATGGGTTTCTACCAGCTCCAAAGCCTCCATACCATTATTGGTAATCCCGACAATCTGAAAATCCTCATGGGTTTCAAGATACTGGCGCAAGCTTTCGCAAAAATTCTTGTTGTCGTCTGCAATAACAATTTTAATATTATCGATCATGCCCATTCCTCCAACCTAATTAATATTTCTCATAAGCAATTATTCTATTTACTCAATAAAACTCCTTCTTGCTTTTACAAAAAATTTACAGATTTCTTATTTAATTTATTACTTGGTTTTTCATATTGCTTCCATTTCCAACAAGATACGTCAAATTATGCCCGCTTCCGACAGCATACAGTCAATAAGACAACCATATCCCTTATTGGGCTGATTGACCAAAACGTGGGTAATCGCACCGACGAGCAGATCCTCCTGTATAATGGGGCTGCCGCTCATTCCCTGTACGATGCCGCCGGTTTTGGCCAATAGCTTCTCGTCGGTTACCTCGATCAATAGCCCTTTGCTCTTTTTGTCGGCATTTCTGTCTACAGAGACGATATTGACTTTGAAACGTTCCATCTTACTGCCTTCAATCACAGTGATGATCTCGGCGGGCCCTTCCTTGATCTGGTCGGGGCGGGCGGGAAGGATCGTCGGCAGCAATTCATTCTCCAAAGCTTTGTTTCATTTTGCCAAAAACGCCAAATTCGCCCAGTGTGTCGATTTCTCCTTCAAAAGCGCCGGGGTGGAAATAGCCGATTTTTTCGCCGGTGCGCCCCTTTTCGCCGGGAACCACGGCGGTGATGTCGGCGGGCATCACCCGGCCGATCAAGGTTTTCTTGCCGTCGCCCGGATCCGCCTCGGCAATGCGGTGGCCGAGGGCGCCGAAACGCCCGCTCAGGCGATCATAAAAGGTCATGGTGCCGACGCCGCCGGTATCGTCCCGAATATAAAGGCCGATGCGATAGGTGCCGGTTTCCGGGCATTTGATCGTTTCCACCTGTTTTGTTTTCACTTCATCTCCCTGGCGCAGCTCGATCTCTAAAGTTCCCGTGCCGCCGAAGCGATTGATCAACTCCGCCGCCTGGTCGTCGCTGGTAACGGCGATGCCGTTGATTTTTAAAATGCTGTCACCCAGCTGCAGGTCGGCATCTTTCGAAGGATAGAGCATTTTGCCGTCCTCGCCGGGGATGGAAGAGAAACCGACGATGATTACGCCTTCCGTTTTCATGCGATGATGCCCACCGATTGGCCGCCGGGCACCAGTTCCATCGCCGGCGCCACGGAAACGGAAACGCTTTTCACCGGCAATACGCCGAAGAGCTTGACGCCGAGGCGGGTATTCTCCGGCTCCCGCAGGGCCAACTCCGAAAGCACACCGCTGCGCTCTTTCTCTTTGCCTTCTTGGATCTCATAGCGAAGCCAGTCGTCACAGGATCGGGCCAGATCGCCTTTAAGCTCAAATTTTTTGGCCGGTATAATAAAGATAAGAACCGTCGAAAGAATCATAGAGAGAAATGAAAGAGAATAAAAAACTGCAAAAGCAGGAAAGCTATGAGGGAAATCTTTTTCTTTTTTTTCCAATTTTTCTATTTTTAATTTTCATCAAAAAACCGTCCTCCTTTCCTCATCGTTTTTTAGGTTGACCGAGAGAATTGATTTTATCCTCCAGAAAACCTGCTTTAAAATGCCAGGTAAACGCCACTAGGCTTCGAGGATCATCTAAATTTTAGCAACCGGCCGCAATGAGAGAAGGGCGGATTTTTTTTATCTTGCAATTTTTGAAACGCTTTTTGGCAAAAAAGAAAAGCCGGCCATGGGGGGCGGCCCCCGGCGGAACAAAAAAGCCCCCTTCTCCATCTTGCCGCCGGTGGCAAAGGGCTTGCACTTTCTTCGAAAAGGTTTTATTATAAAGAATTGAGACGTATCCGATGATGAGGAGGAAAAGTGGATGGAAATCAAGATCGAGAGAAGCAAAAGCCCCAAAGCGAAACCGGATTGGAACCGGCTGGATTTTGGCAAAATTTTACCGACCATATGTTTTTGATGGATTATGACGAGAGGGTTGGTGATCCGCGCATCATTCCCTACGGCCCCTTTCCCTCGATCCTTCTTCAATGGTGCTGCACTATGGACAATCGATTTTTGAAGGTTTAAAAAGCATATAAAACGCCGGATGGCCACCCTGCTCTTTCGGCCGCCGCCAATTTCCTGGCTGAACGTTTCCGCCGCCGCTCTGCATTCCCGGCATCGACGTGGATTTTTCCGTCCAAGCCCGAAAACATTGATAAAATTAGAAGAAGAATGGTTCCCAAAGCCGACGGCACCTCCTTTCATATTCGGCCCTATATTTTCGCCACCGATCCCTATGTGGGCGTAAGGCCTCTTCCACCTATTATTACAATATCATTCTGTCGCCGGTGGGGGCCTATTATGCGGAAGGGCTAAAACCGGTAAAAATCTATGTGGAAAATGAATATGTCCGGGCCGTCAAAGGCGGCATGGGCTATACGAAAACGGCGGAAACTATGCCGCCAGCCTGCTCGCCGGTGAGATCGCCAAAGAAAAAGGATATGCCCAGGTTCTCTGGCTCGACGGCGTGGAGAAGCGGTATGTGGAGGAAGTGGGCTCGATGAACATCTTTTAAATTTAAGGACGAGCTCCACCCTGAACTGAACGGTTCGATCCTGGCGGGCATCACCCGGGATTCGATCCTGCATATGGCGAAAGACCTGGCCTACAGGTCAAGGAACGGAAAATTTCCATCGAAGAAATTTTGACCGCTACGCCTAGGAGAGTTGGAAGAGGTATTTGGCTCCGGCACCGCCGTCGTCTCCCGGTGTCCGAACTGAATTGGGAGGGCCGCGTCATCACCGTCGGCGGCGGCAAAATGGGGGAATTGACCGCCACCCTCTTATGACCGCTCACCGGCATCCAATGGGGCAAAATTCCCGACCCCTACGGCTGGACCGTAGAAGTAAAATAAGCAAAATCCATAAAAACCACCCGAATCCGGTGGTTTTCGAAAAGAAACCCTTATTTAGCGCGCTAGCCGGATAAGGGTTTTTTCGATTTGATATACTTCGCAAAGGCCAAAGCGCTTTTTACCGTCGCTTAGGGCCCGAACTTCAATACATAGGGTTTCCCCGGCTTCTATCTATCATATCGCAAAGGGCCGCCAAAATCTGACCGGCCAGGATCAAAACCGCAAAAACCAAAGCCGCCTCGCAGCGGCTCGGAATGTGAATTTTATTGGCGATAAGGCGATTTTAAGCTTCCTCTCCTTCGGTGTGGAGTTGGGCGATGGAGACGCCGGCGCCGCCTTCATAGTAGCCCCCCAGCCTTTGGGCTTTCACCTGGACGTGGCTTTTCAGCGTATCGTAGACCATCTTTTTCAGAATGCCGGTGCCGAGGCCGTGGATGATGCGCACCTGGGGCAGATTGGCCAAAAAAGCGTCGTCGAGGAATTTTTCCAATTCCATCTTCGCTTCCTCGCCGCTGAGGCCCCGCAGATCCAGCTCACTCTTAGCCTCCTTCGCCTTGGCCGCCGCCAATTGGCCGTGGCGGGTTTTCGCCACCTCCCGCTCGGAAGCCTGGGGCCGCCGCAATTCCCGCACCGGCATCTTCACCTTCATGATACCGGCCTGCACCCGCACTTCCTTTTCATTGCACACTTCCAGCACCGTGCCGTTCTTCTTCAAGCGCGGGATATAGACCTCATCGCCGGGGGCGAGAACCCCCACCGGTTCGCCGCTATAAGCCGGTGCTTCCCATTCCGGGGCCATGGCGCCGATGCGCTTCACCCGTTCCCGGCCTTCCCGCATCGTTTCCTCCTGCTTGCGTGCGTCCTCTTTGGAGACAAGGCCCCGCAATTGAGCCAACAATGCGTCGGCCTCCCGCTTCTTTTCCCGCACCAGCCGTTCCGCCCGTTCCCGGGCCTTTTCCAATATTTGCCCTTCCCGCTCGGCCAAGGCCCGCTCCCGGACGCGAATGTCCCGCTCCAGGGCTTCCATCCGCTCTTTTAGGGCCTCCGCCTCATCCCGGGCCTTTTCCGCGGCGGCCCGGTTCGATTCCAGGTTGGCCAGGAAGTTTTGCACTTCCTTCGCCTCCTTCGACATATATTCGTCGGCTTTGAGGACGATTTGGGAAGGCAGGCCGAGGCCCAAGGCGATGTCGAAGGCATTGCTGCGGCCCGGCACCCCCATCAGCAGACGATAGGTGGGGGAGAGCGTATCGACGTCGAACTCCACACTGGCATTGGCCAGCTTGGGGTGGTTATAGGCATAGGCCTTCAATTCGCTGTAATGGGTGGTGATGATCATTTTCGTCCCCTTTTGCAGCAATGCGTCGATGATCGCCATGGCGAGGGCCGCCCCCTCCACCGGGTCGGTACCGGCCCCCAGTTCATCGAGGAGAACCAGATTGTTGCGGCCCGCCTTCGTTAAAATCTCGACGATATTGACCATATGGGAGGAAAAGGTGCTGAGAGATTGCTCGATGCTCTGCTCGTCGCCAATATCGGCATAGACGCCGCGAAATACCGGCACCTCGCTGCCGCCGGCCACCGGCAGATGAAGCCCGGCCTGGGCCATCAGGGCGAAGAGACCGGCGATTTTGAGGCTGACGGTTTTGCCGCCGGTATTGGGGCCGGTGACGACAACGCCGGCCAGCCCCTCTTCCATCACAAGGTCAATGGCCACCGCCTTTTCCCCAAAAGCGGGTGGCGGGCTTTCTTTAAATGGAAGCGGCCGCTTTCGTTCAGGGCCGGGGCATAACCGTCCCACAGCGTGCTCAAGCGCCCCTTGGCGAAGATGAAATCCAGTTTTGCCAGGGCTTCCAAATTATAGCGCAATTCCTTGCCATTGGCCGCCACCAATTTGCTGAGATGCCGAAGGATGCGGCGAATCTCCTCCTCCTCGGCGGCTTTCAGCCGCTTCAATTCATTGTTCAGATCCAGCACCGCCATGGGCTCGATGAACAGGGTGGCGCCGCTGGCGCTCTGGTCGTGAATCAGCCCCGGTACCTGGTTCCGATATTCCTGTTTTACCGGAACCACATAGCGGTCGTTCCGTACCGTGATGATCGGATCCTGCAAATATTTGTTCTGGTTGGGATTTCTGATGATCCCTTCCATCTTATCTTTCACGCGTTCGGCGGTGGCCCTGTGTTTGCGGCGAATATCCGCCAAATCGCCGCTGGCGCCGTCGAGGACTTGGCCATCGTCGCCAATCGCGGCTTCGACGGCGCTTTCCAATGAATTGATGAAAGAGATGCCGCCGCCGATTTCCTGCACGATCGGATAGGTTTCCTTCAATTGGGAAAGGGCCAATTTAATCCGCCGCGCCGATTGGCAGGTGGCCATAATCTCCAGAAGCTGCGATCCTTCCAGCACGCCGTTTTTCTCCGCCAGGTTCAAGCTTTCCCGGATATCAAAAACGCCGCCAAGGTGAAAAAGGGGCTGCAAACGGAGGATGGTTTTCGCTTCGCTTGTTTCCTCCAACCGGCGCCGCACCCGCTCCTTTTCCCGGCTCGGCGTCAGCTCCAGGGCCTTTTGCCGCCCCAATCGGGTGGCACACTCCTTCGCCAACAGCGCCGTGACCTTGTGAAACTCTAATTTTTCCAAGCTGCGGTCGTTCATCTTATTTTACTCCCCGATAAAAATGTCCTTTTGTATAGGGATACCGGGCCATCGCCCGCATACGGTTGAGCAGCGACGCCAAGGCCTCCCCGTCCCGGTATTCCCGGGCGGCCTCCCGATAGAGGGAGACGATTTGGGCCAGCTCCTTTTCGCCGTAAAGCTGCCCTTCAATCCGCCACCAAGCGAAACGGCGCAGAAAGGCCGCTTCCGTCACCAAGGCCAGTTCCCGGCCATTGTAGAGCCGCATCTGGTGATAGACATCGCCATAAACGGGGAAGCGAACCTGCATTCGGTCGACAAGGTATAGCTGCCGGCCCCGGCAGGAAATGCCGCAGGGAACCTTTTCCCGCTGCCGGCCGCCGACGGCGCCAATTAAACAATGGCGGCTCACCATCACCGGCAAAAACCCGTGGACGACGACTTCCGCCGCCGGATCCAAAACCGCCAGATCCTCCCGGTTCAGCTCCAAAGAATAGGTGAGGCGGCAAAAACCCCGCTCTTTGATGGCGCGGTGGGTTTGCCGGTTCATCACATTGAGGGAAAAATCGCCATAAACCGCCGTGAAATGCAGCCCCTGCAGCGCCGTGATGTCGCCGGCTTGTCCCAACAGAATTTCGGGGCAAAATTCGGCGGCTTTGGCAATGTCCCGCCGAAAGGCGGCGGCCTCGCTTTCCGGGTGCAGGGAAGGGGCGGCAAAGGCCAGGCGGCCCCGATGCTCTTTTACCAGCGCGGCGAAATCCGCCCAGTCCCCCGCCGTCATCGGCTGGCATTCCAGATAGGGCCCATAATAAACCATGTCCGCGCCGGCCAGCAAAGCGGCCTTCGCCTGGGCAAGGTTTTTTACTTTTACGGAGATGCGGGTCGCCGCCGGCGCTTCCCCCTCCTCCGGCGCCGCCAACAGTGCTTTCATCCGGCGGCGGAAATCATGGGCGCCAACCTTCGGATAGACCGCCCGGCTCTGGGCGGCCAGATCCGCCGTCAATTCACGCCGGGCCTGGTTCAGCACACTGGCGGGGAGCAGAACCCCATCGTCCATGTCCAATTGGAGGGAAACAAGTTCATAGCCGCTGCCGCCGAGGCGGCAGAGCTGCTTTTCCACCGCCTCCGGCCCCGACGCCGTTTTTAGCGCCGCCTCCACCTGATAATCGGTTTCATAGCTTGCGGTTCTGCCCTGCCCGTCCCGGGCTTCCAGGTAGAGCATTTCGCCGAGGCGGGCGCGAACGGTCAGGTAGAGGGGCATCGCGGCGGGCAAATCGCTGTAGCTGTCTCGCGCCGCCGTCATCAAAGCATGGTCATAGGTTTTAAAGACCCGGTCGCCAATGCTGATGCGGCCATCCAGCCAAATCTCCGCCAGATCCCCGGGCTTCGCCAGATCCGTTTCCTTTCCCGCCACTCGGATCGATTCCACCGCGGCGCCGAGGCGGCCGCCAACCTTGACCCAAATTTCCACACCATCGCCGACGAGGAGCGGTTTTTCCAGCTGCAAAATGACGCGGCGGCCCCGAACTTCCTTGACACGACCCAGGAAAACGCCGCGGTTATTGGGTCGCTGGTGGCTCATCAAGGCGGCGCCGGGATTGCCGTGGCCATAGCCGCCGGTGAAATCGCGGTTGAAAACCTGGGCGACGGCGGTCAGATCCTCCTCTGCCGGCCCGGGCCCGTCCCCATAATAAGCATCCAGCGCGCGGCGGTATACCCGCCCCACCGTGGCCACATATTCCGGGCGGCGCATTCGCCCTTCAATTTTCAGGGCGGCGACGGGCAATGCGAGGAGTTCATCAAGAAAATCCAGAGAGCAAAGATCCTTGGGGCTTAAAAGGTGCAGCGGTTTTTCCGTCAGCGCCCCTTTCCCCGCTTCATGCAGTTCATAGAGCATACGGCAAGGTTGGGCGCATTTGCCCCGGTTGCCGCTGCGGCCCCCGATCAGGCTGCTCAGCAAACACTGGCCGGAATAGCAGATGCAGAGGGCCCCGTGAACAAAAACCTCCAGTTCCAAGTCGGGAACGGCGGCGGCGACGGCGGCAATTTCCGTCAGGGTCAGTTCCCGCGCCAGGATGACACGGCGAAACCCCTCCGCCTGGCAAAACCGGGCGGTGGCGGCATTGTGCACCGTCATCTGGGTGCTGCCATGCAGTGGAAAAGACGGCAATAGGCTGCGCACCGCCGCGGCGAAACCGAAATCCTGGAGGATCAGCGCATCGGCCCCCTGGTCGTACAAAAACTTCGCCATCTCCAGGGCGGCGGGAAGTTCCCCATCTCCCAGCAGCGTATTCATCGTGATATAGGCTTTAACCCGATGTAGGCGGCAAAGTTCCAGGGCCCGGGGCAATGCTTCCCGGCTAAAATTGTCCGCTCCGGCCCGGGCGCCAAAAGCGGCGCCGGCGAAATAGACGGCATCGGCGCCATTGGCGATCGCGGCCCGCAGGGATTCTTCATTTCCGGCGGGAAGGAGCAATTCGCTTTTATTCAAATGTTATTGTCCTCTCTTCTCTTGCGGTTTTAACGGAGGGATTTTATCTGTTAACGCGGATCAAGCCGGAACCGGCGATGATTTCCAGGCCCTGTGCCGCAAGCTTGTCCAAAAACAGATTGAGCCCCAGGCTGTCGCTGGCCATATGGCCGGCGATGACGACATTGATGTGGTATTTTTCCGCTTCCTTCCGGCAGGCGTCCCGCATATGCATACCGACGACGGTGCCAATGCCCCGGGCGGCCATTTCCCGATATATATCCTGGGAAGTGCCGGTGCCGCCGGTGAATTCCACCAAGATGCGGCCACAGGAATTGCCCTTTTTCCCGACGAGGATCGCAGGCGGGTCCATCTTTTTCGCCGCTTCCATATATTCGGGAATCCCGAACAGGGCTTCGACCACGTCGCCAACGGTTCGGGGCGCTTTTTCCTCCAGATAACCGGTTACGTAATCCTGGCCGAGATTGTCCGCCGGGGTGTGCACCGACATAAAAGGAATGTCCAAAAGCCGGGCGGCATCGACGGCGCGCTGGTAATTCCCGGCCATCAAACCGCGGCGAACCTCCGCCACCCGGGGCGCCATCACGCCTTCCGCCACATTGATGGGGATCCCGGCGGCGGCAAAAATCCCGGCCTGCATGTTCATCACATTGCCGAGGCCCGGCATACCGACGCCTTCGGGATGGTGGGCGAGAACCAGATCGATGTTTCGCCCTTTGGAACGCAGCCGATCCGCCAACAGCAGTTCCTGCACCTCCATATCGATGCCGGCAAAAATCCCTTTGATCTCCCGGTCTTTCTCACCGTAGAGCAGGCGCGTATCGCCATAGGGATTGGAGAGAAGCGCCGTGTCGAAGGCTTCCCTCTCTTTTCCCTTCAGCGCCTCATATTTATCCTTTTGTTTTTGCAGTTCCCTTTCAACGCCGTCGGCGCCGCGGGGATCTTTTTCCATGCCGGCGGCCACCGCCAGCCCGTAAATGTCCAATAATTTCATCGTTCACCCCTCGATTTCTTCTTGCTGTTCTTTTGATCTCGCGGTTTTAAAGCCGCAGCCGGTTCAATTCCGCGATCAATTGGTCATAATCTTCCCGGATGCGGTTGATTTCATCCTGCAATTGAACCGCCAATAAGGTCGCGGCCTTGCCCGCCGTATAATTGGGGTTCTGAATCCGGATCTCTCGGATGCGGCGGTCGATGTCGTGGGCAAGGTTTTGCAGATAATTGCCGGTATTCGCCCCTTTTAACGCGTATTCCTGCCCGGCTATGGTTACGGTCACCCTTTGCTTGTCGGCCATATTCTCCCTCCTTATGAACGTAAGAGGATGCCAAATTTCTCCTTTAAGCCCGCTTTGATCTGTTCCACCTGCCGATTTACTTCTTCGGCGGTCAATGTTCTTTCCTGCGCCTGGAATTTCAGCTTATAGGCCAGGCTTTTTTTCCCTTCGCCCAGTTGATTGCCCTGGTAAATATCGAACAATTCCACCTGGTGCAAATATTCGCCCCCCAGGCGGCAGATGGCGTCGGCAATGTCGCCGGCCTTTTGGCCATCTTCGGCCAGGAAAGCCAAGTCGATGTCGACGCCGGGGAATTTGGAAACCGGGCGATAAACCACCCGATGCAGAGCGGCGGCAAACAGCCTGCCCAAATCGATTTCCAATACATAGGCGCGAACCGGCAAATCAAAATTTTCGGCGACGGTGGGATGCACTTCCCCGATATAGCCAAGGTTGCTTTCTTCCACATACAGATTGGCGCCGCGGCCGGGGTGCAGGAAGGGGGGCAAGTTTTCGGTATCCAGACGCCAATCGGCGATGCGCAGAGTCGAAAACATGGTTTCCATCACACCCTTGAGGTGGAAGAAATCCAATGTTTCCTTCTCTCCGCTCCAGCCGGAAGAATAAGAGCCGGCGACGAGGGCGGCAAGGTGGGCAATTCATCGGGCAATTTTCCCCGCCGGGCCGGAAAACATGGGCCATCTCATAGACGGCCATATCGAGCAGACGCCGGTTCATATTGCGGGAGACCACCGCAAGCAAACTCGGCAGCAAGGTGGTGCGCATGATCCCCTGTTCCTCACTGAAGGGGTTTTTCACCACCACCGCATTGCGAAGCGGGTCATCCGCCGGTAAAAGCAGATCGTCGAAGTATTTCTTGTTCGTAAAGCTATAGGTGATGATCTCGGAAAAACCCAAAGCCGTCATGCGGGTGCTGATAAACTCCGCCACCTTCTGCTTGGGGCTGCGGCGCCCTTCGGTCATCTTGCCTTTCGGCAGCGTGGCCGGGATGTTTTCATAACCGTGGAGCCGGGCGATCTCTTCAATGATGTCCACTTCCCTGACAATATCCTGGCGATAGGAGGGAACGGCGACGACGATTCTGTCCCCTTCCCAATCATATGCGAAGGACAGGGCGGACATGACGGCCCCCACTTCCTCTTGGCCGAGGGCAAGCCCGAGGGTGCCATTGATCCGTCCCAAGTCCACCGCTACCTGCCGCCGCTCGAAAACCCCGGCAAAGGTATCGAGGGTGCCGGAAACGAGGGAACCGCCGGCCAATGCGACGATCAGCTGGGCCAGACGGTCGGAAGCCCGCAATACATTTTCCTTGTCGATGCCCTTTTCAAACCGGGTGGAAGATTCGGAAAGCAGGCCGAGGCTCCGGGAGGTCAGCCGCACCGATTTCGGGAAAAAATAGGCGCATTCGATAAAAATATTCTCGGTAGCGGCGGTGATCTCCGTATCCATGCCCCCCATCACGCCGGCGACGGAAACGGCCCGTTCCCCATCGCAGATTAAAAGCATATCCCCGGTCAGGCTCCGCTCCACTCCGTCCAGGGTGGTCAGCTTTTCCCCTTCCCCGGCCCGGCGCACGATGATTTTATGCCCCGCCAAACGGTCATAGTCGAAGGTATGGGAGGGCTGTCCCATTTCCAGCATCACATAGTTGGAAATGTCCACCACATTGTTGATGGAACGGATGCCGGCGGTGGCCAGCCGGTGCCGCAGCCAATAGGGGGAAGGCCCGATCCGAACCCCCTCGATCACCTTGCCGGTGAAGCGGGGGCAGAGGTCGGCGTCTTTCACCTCGATGGACATCAGCCGCCGAATGTCTTTTTTCGCCGGGGGCAAAACGATTTCCGGCAGGGTGAGGGGGGAACCGGTCACCGCCGCCACCTCCCGGGCAATATTGACAACGGAAAGGCAGTCGGCCCGGTTGGGGGTCAGTTCAAATTCCAAAATGGCGTCGTCAAGGCCAAGGGCGGTGACGATGTCCGCGCCGACGGCGCATTCTTCCGGCAAGATGAAGATGCCGCCCTCCGACTCCGCCAGGGCCAACCCGGCGGGGAGGGCCAGTTCCGCGTCGGAACAGAGCATACCTTCGGAAATGACGCCGGCTTTGTCCGCCGCGCCGATGGCGACGCCGCCGGGAAGCTTTGCGCCGACGGGGGCCAGCGGAACCTTGATCCCCGGCCGCACATTGGCCGCGCCACAGACGACGGTAAGCTCCTCCTTGCCGCTATTTACCCGGCAAACCTAAAGCTTTGCCCGTTCCGGATGGGGCCTAACGTCGAGGACATGGCCCAACACCACATGTTCGATGCCTTGGTTCAAATATGTCACCTGTTCTACGCTGAGACCGGCGAAGGTCAGGCGTTCCGCCAATTCCTCCGGCCCCAGATCGAAAGGAACGAGGGATTTTAACCATTGATAGGATACATTCATTGTGCCGCCTCCTAAAATTGATTGAGAAAACGCTGGTCGTTCTCGAAGAAAACCCGCAGATCGTCGATGCCGTATTTCAGCATCGCCACCCGTTCCACGCCGATGCCGAAGGCGAGGCCCCGCAGTTTTTCGCTGTCATAGCCCGCCATTTCCAATACCCTGGGATGCACCATGCCGCAGCCCAGAATTTCCAACCAGCCGGTATTCCCGCAGGAACGGCAACCCTTGCCGCCACAGATGCCGCAGGAAATGTCCACCTCGGCACTGGGTTCCGTAAACGGAAAATAGCTGGGCCGCAGCCGGATTTCCCGGTCGGGGCCGAAAAGCTCCCGCAAGAAAATGCCGAGGGTGCCCTTGAGATCCGCCATCGAGATGCCTTCGTCGATGAGCAGCCCCTCCACCTGGTGGAACATCGGAGAATGGGTGGCATCGTCGTCCCGGCGGAAAACCCGGCCGGGGCAAATGATCTTAACGGGATATTCCGGCACCATCTTGGCCATGGTGCGCACCTGCATCGACGATGTATGGGTTCTTAAAACGATGTCTTCGCTGATATAAAAGGAATCCTGCATATCCCGGGCCGGATGGTTTTTGGGCATATTGAGCCCCTCAAAATTGTTATAATCGTTTTCAATTTCCGGCCCCTCGGCGATGGTATAGCCCATGCCGAGAAAGATTTCCTTCATCTCATTGATCACCAAGGTCAAAGGGTGCAGCCGCCCGGAAAAGACCTTTTTGCCCGGCATCGTGACGTCGATGGTTTCGGCGGCCAATTCCTTTGCCAAAGCCGCCGCCCGCAGTTGCTTTTGGCGGTCTTGCAGGATCGTCTCGATATTCTCCCGCACCTCATTGGCAATTTGTCCGACCTTGGGGCGGTCTGCGGCGGAAAGCTTCGCCATGCCCTTTAAAATCGCCGTCAATTCCCCCTTTTTCCCCAAAATCTTGACGCGCAATTCCTGCAAATCCTCAAGGGCGGAAACGGTGGAGAGCCGTTCCTCCGCCTGCTTGCCGATCACCTTCAACTCTTCCAACATATTTTCCAGCATCGTTCTCTCCTCATATCCAATTAAAAAAGAACCTTCGCAAGGGACGAAGGTTCTTCCCGCGGTACCACCCTAGCAACGCTTAGGGGGTTCTCTTACACCGGATAACGGCCGGCGCCGGCAGTTCCTACTCAGCAAATTCAGACTGCGGCCAATGGGTGAATTCTCGCTTTCGCATTTGGCCCGGCTTCCAGTCGCCGGCCGAACCTCCTGACAATGCTTAAAGGCGGTACTGCTCCCATTCCTTGCTTTTCCTTATTGAATGTGCATTTTACGGTAAAAGATATAGGCAATCAAAGAACCGGTTTCCTCAAAAAAACGCCAGTAGTAGTCTTTGGATATTGCGCATGTAACCTCTCCTCCGGATGCTATGGCCTTATTATAGCAAATGGATTTGGGCATTTCAAGGTGCAAAAGATTTTTCCAAAGGATTTCTTTTTTGAAAAAACCCCGCCAACAAAAGGAAGGAAGGGCCAAGCAAAGGCGGTTTCCGGCGCCATCAACAAACCCCGGAGAGAACGCGCAACCCCCAAGCACAGCGTCGCCGCCGGGAGCCGGGCGCAGCCAAGGGCCGGGGCCGAACAATACTCGGGGTATGTGAGGGCTCTGATCCCCCGGCCGCAACGGCGCTAGCGGATGCCCGATCGGAAGCCCGGCAGGCTTCGCCTGTCGGCGGAGGCGGTCGAAGGCAGTGATACCCTGCGCCATCCCAACATTCAAAGATTCCACGCCGCCGGCCAGCGGAATAAACAAAGAACCGTCGGCCTTTCGCCGCCAGAAGGGGGCGGGGCCGGACCCTTCATTGCCGAGGACGACGGCTATAGGCCCATCCAACGGCAATTCCCAATAGGGAAAGTCCCCGGCCATATCCGCGAGATAGAAGCAAAATCCGGCCTTTCGCAGCCGGTCATACAGGGTTTCAGCTTCACCGCAAAAAACCGGCAAACGGCCGATCGCCCCCATGGAACCCCGCACCGCCTTGGGATTATAGGGATCCGCCGAATTGTCGGAGAGAAAAAGGGCGTCCACCGCGGCGGCAGCGGCATTGCGCATCATCGTCCCTAAATTCCCCGGATCCTGCACGCCGCTTAAAATAAAAACAAAACCGGGGCCGGAGGAAAGAAAAGCCGGCAAATCCCAGCGTTTTTGCCGGAACAGGGCGCCATAGCCCTGGCTATGGTCGGTCTCCAGCGCCTTTTCCAATAGCGGGCCGTCGACGGCATAGACGGCGGGAAAACGCTCCAGCCATTCGGCGGGAACCTCTTTGGCGGCGTCATGGAGCAAAAGCGCCGGAGGGAGGCCGGCAAGCAGCAAATCGCCGATCAGCCGGGCCCCTTCCGCCGGGAAATATCCCGTCTCCTCCCGGCCTTTTTTCCGCTGCGCCTGGCGAAAAGATTTGAGATGCCGATTGTCTTTGCTTTGGATCATCTTTCCTCCCACACCGCTTAACGGCGGTATTTTTGGCCGCCGAAAAGCATAAAGCCGCCGGCGTCCCAAAGGGCATCCGGCGGCCATCGTCATACTCTTTATTCCAAATGCTCTTTGGCAATCTGGGCATAAGCGCCGAAAGCCTGGGGATCGCTGACCGCCAGTTCCGCCAAAACCTTGCGGTTCACGGTGACGCCGGCATTTCTGAGGCCGTTCATAAAGCGACTATAAGAAATATCGTTCAGGCGCGCCGCGGCATTGATGCGGGTAATCCAAAGTTTTCTAAAATCACCCTTCTTTTTGCGGCGGTGGGCGAAGGCATAAGCGCCGGAACGCAGTGTTTGCTGCTTCGCTACACGATATAGCTTAGAATAGGAAGCCCGATATCCCTTCGCCAGCTTCAATACCTTTTTATGACGGGCGTGCCTGGTCTGGCCCCGTTTGATTCTGCTCATTCTTTCTTACCTCACTTTCGGTTTCCTTAACCTATGCCCAACATTCTCTTGGCTTGGCGCATATTTTCCTCGGCAACGAGCCCGCTCTTGCGGAGATTCCTTTTTCTCTTCGCCGACTTTTTTCCTAAGATATGGCTTTTATAGGCCTTGGATCTCTTGATTTTACCGGTGCCGGTCACTTTCGTTCTCTTCGCCAACCCGCGGTGGGTTTTCATTTTCGGCATTTTACTTCCTCCTCATTTTTCAGGACTGCTCTTGGGAACCAAAATCATTGTCATATTCCTGCCTTCCAGTTTCGGCTGCTTCTCAATGCTTGAAATCTCCTGAAGCCGTTCCGCCATACGCAGGCAAAGGGTGCGGCCCAGGTCAGGATGGGTAACTTCCCTGCCCCGGAACATGATGGTGACCTTCACTTTGTCGCCATCTTTTAAAAACCGCTCCCCATTTCTGGCTTTCGTCTCAAAATCGTGCGCTTCAATATTGGGGCGAAGCTTCACCTCTTTTAAGGTGACGATCTTTTGATTTTTCTTCGTCTCCTTTTTCCTCTTGGCCTGTTCAAAGCGGAATTTGCCATAATCCATAATCTTGCAGGCAGGGGGCTTCGCCTGGGGCGCGATCTCCACCAGATCCAAGCCTTTTTCCTGGGCAATCCGCTGCGCATCTTTGATGGGCATAACGCCAAGCTGTTCTCCGTCGGCGCCGACCAGCCGCACGGATGGAACACGAATTTGTTCATTGATCCGCAATTCTTTTATAATGGAATTCACCTCCAAATTTGATTGGCAAAAATAAAAGACGAATGATATCATCCGCCCGAACATACATAGGTAAACCATACCTAAATATTAACCCTATGCGCGAAAGCGATAAGGTGAGAAGCGGAAGCTCCTTCTTTCATTTCTACGATTTTAGTATATAGTTTTTTTTCCCTCTTGTCAAGAAAAACATAGCGTTAGCGGCAGAGATTTAAAAGCCGCATCGTTCGCCTTTGTTTACTGACCGCCAATTCTTTGGTTTAAAGCGGCGATGTGCAGGGAGTTTGTGCCGCAGCAGCCACCCAGAATATTGATGCCGGCCCGGTAGAGGGCTTCCATCCCCGCGGCGAAATCCGCCGGTTCCATATCATAGACGGTGGCATTGTTTTTGATGCGGGGCAAACCGGCATTGGGAATGGCGAGAAGCGGAATCTCGGCCCGTTTTGCCAGCGGCGCCATCAGCACCGCCAGATCGGCGGCGGAAATTTCACCGCAGTTGTGGCCGAAGGCGTCGATGCCCAGGGGCAGAAGGGGCATCATAGGCTTCGTCGATGCCGTGGCCCATAAAGGTTTTGCCGCCCCGGGCCAAGGAGCCAAAGAACGGGCTCGCTAGAATCGGCAGATCGCTGACTTCCCGCACCGCTTGCACCGCCATCGATTTCCGGCAGCGAATAAAGGTTTGGATCATAAAAGAATCGACGCCGCCGTCCGCCAGGATTTCCGCTTGTTCCCGAAAGGCGGCGCGGGCCTTTTCCGGCGTCAAGGGAGCCCAAGGGCGCGAAAAGCTCACCGGTGGGGCCGATATTCCCCATGATATAGGCCTTCCCCGCCGCCGCTTCCTTTGCCAGCGCAACGCCGCGGCGATTGATTTCCCGCCACATCATAACCCGGCGCGTGAGACGCGGCGTAAATCGGGTTCATACTGAAGGTATTCGTCAAAAGCAGGTCGACGCCAACCGCCATATATTCCCGCTGGATCTCCAGAACCAAATCGGGGCATTCCAAATTGCTGATGCCGCCGGGGACAATGCCGCCCCGCCGCATCAATTCCGTGCCGGTGGCGCCATTGGTGATGACCGGCCGCCGTTTTTGCAAGAAAACTCGCAGGTCTTTCATTTTTATTCCTCCACGCATTCCATGTTTCCACGGTGCTGTTTGCCATTTCCTGTTTTATAGTATTCGCAAAAAAAAAGGTTTCCCTTTTTTTCTCGGCCAAATACCGGCCCCTTTTCATTGGCGCGGCGCGATTTTTTCCGGTTTTAGAAATAGGAAACGCTGAGGATTGTCATAGATAAACAGCCTTTTATGACAGGATGAAAAAATCTCATCGCGAAAAAAGAGCGCAAAATACTGGCTATAGCTTTCCAGCCAAAGCAGATTGATCATAAAATCGGAGCCAAAAAGCAGGCGCCGCGCCACCTTTTCCCGCTGTCCCTTTTCGACGATGCGGCAAATCTTTTCATACTCCTTACGGTTGACGCCCCGGTTGGAAAAATCGGCATAGACATTGGGGTATGTGGCGATGAGATCCAAGATCTCTTCATCCCATTTCCATTTTTCCGCACCCCGGCCAAAATGGGCGAAATTTAATTTGAGCTTGGGATACCGTTCCAAAACCGGCTGCCAGCGCCGGGGCTCCGTATAGATACGGGCGGTTTCCCGGGGGATGGTGCGATAACCGCCCTCGCTGCAATGGACGGTGATGGGAACCTGGCGCTTCTCCGCAAGGCTGTAGAAGATCTTCCATTTGGCGCGCTCCCTTTCCTGATCCGGCCAGGGGTCGCACTGTAAAGGCGGATAGAGCTTGACGCCGGCGAAAATATTGCTGCCCATGTCTTCCGGATTCCCTTGAAAGCGGCACATCTCCCGCGCGAACAGGCTTTCATCGCCGCGGTATTCACCGAATAGCCGGTACACCGTCTGTTCCAGGCGCTTTGTGCTGTAATTGGCGGGGTTTAAGCCGAAAAAGGGGTAGATTTGCAAAATCGGCTCTTTCACCCGCTCGCAATAGAGGCGGATGCCATCGGCAAGGTCGGCAGCCTGTTCCCAAACAGGTTTGTTGCGCCGCCGATAGAGCTGCGGGGATTTCCCCTCCTCCCGATTGCCAAAATCCATGATCAGCGGCGTCATGACCAGGCGGTCGAAGGGCAGCGGCCTGAGGTGGGATTTTAAATCCTCCTCTATCAATTTCAGCATATGAAACACATCGTTTTCCATGAAGGAAAAAAGATTGACGACCCGCTCCTTTAAACCGGCGGCGCCGCTTTTCCGCAGCATCCAGCTGAGAATGCGGCCCCGGTCCATCTCGCTAAAGAAGGTTAAGATCGCCAAAAATTGAAACACCAGCGGCATCCCCACCCGTTTGGGGGCGAATTCCCCATAAACCCGGTTTAAAAGGGCGATAAAATCCGGATGGCTTAAATTCATCAGGTGGCAATGGATGTCATATGCCTTGGCCAGCTTTTTCATAAGAAAACCCCCGCAATGGGCGGAGGCGCCATCAGATATCCATTTCTTCCGCCGCCCTCCCGAAAGGATGGCGGCATTTGTACCCCCGCAATTTTATTACACCATATGCGGTGGTTCGGCACGATACGCCGGTTTTATCCGCTCTTGCCGTAAAAGAGCAAAAGATCGCTGAAATGCTCCTCGTCCAGATCCCGGTTTTCGCGTAGAACAGCGATAAAACCCGGTTCGCGTCATCGGGAAGCAAGGCCGCCGCCGCCATAACACTCTGTACCGCAGCGGGATCGAGATCACCGCTGAGCAGCCCGCGTCGGGGGCCAGCGTTTCCGCCCAGGCGAGATTGTCGCTGAAGGGCAGTGGCATTTCATTCTCATTATAGGCAGGCAAAAGAAGCACCGTGGTATTCTCTCCGCTGAAAGACAGCGGCGACAGAATGTTCTCCATTTCGGCGGCGGTAAGGTTCACATCCAAAAGCAAGGGGGTGACCCGGACATCGCCGAGATAGTACTTGGGGTAGACCATCGCCAAGCCCAGATCCTCCACGGTTCCCAAAAGCGGATTGTCCACCATAGCCCCGGCGGAAGAAAGGTATTGTATTTGATTGTAACTGGGGGAAACGATGCCGAACGGCGTTTGCCAGCTATGGTCGCCGGTTACCGGCGCTTAGCCGACCCGGCGCGAAAGTGACCAGAAGGATCTGGTTCCCGAACTGGCTTTTCGCCAATGTGGCGAGGGATTCGGCGGTTCCATTGGGGTTCTGCCTCGGATGCGGCAGCATAACACCGCCGACGGTTCCGGCCACGGTTTTCGCATTGCCGTCAAACCGGGCGAAGAATTCCGGTTGCAAATAACGGTCGCCCTGCCGACGGATACAGCGGGTCGACACCGGAACCCTGCTGTTTCGTGGCAATGGCCCAGGTGGCGACAGCGGCCCAGAAAAATACGGCGGCGATTAAAAACAGCGTGATTTTTTCTTTCCCATTATTTCACCGTCAGCCCCTCTCCGGCGCAAATGCCGACCAAGGTACCTTTGGTCAGGTTATACACCGCGATATCACCGGCCAGATGGCTGCCGGAGGCCAAAGTTTCAATATAAAAGCCGGCGAGATCGGCGCCCCGCAGCAGCAGAACCTTACCTTTTTCCCTGCCGATGTCGGCTTCCGGCAAAACGCGGATCTCTTTTTCCGGCGCCATATAAACCAGGTAAAGGTCATTCTTGCGATAATTGGCGCCCCAATAAAGGAGACGCGCACCCGGTCGCCAACCTTCGCTTCCTCTATTTTCTCATCCCCTTTATAATAAGCGATTTCCACCGTACCTTCTCCTTGCGGTTCCGCGGGGACAAGGCTGACCAGGGATTTTCCTTTCCGGTCTTCTTCGCCGCCATAGCGGGCGACGGCGGCGGCATCCAGCGTGCGCAAAATACAGAGGGAAACGAGATAGCGCCCGGTCATCGTCGTATTTTCCGCCCGGGCCAATTCGGCAATGAACGGAGCCAAATCTTCCTCGCCCAGGGAAAGGCCAAGATCCGCCAATAGCGCCGCATTGGACAGGCGCTGCTGGTCTTGATCGCCGGGCAAGGACGGCGCTTCGCCGCCAACCGGCGTAAATTCCCGGCGCACCTCAAGATAGAGAACCCGCGCCCTTTCCACATCGCCAAGATTGAGCAAACCTTGGGCGAGCACCAATTTTTCCCTGGCGCTTAAATCGTCCGCAACGCAATAGGATTGCATCTCCGAAAGCATCTCATCGCTAAAGACGCTCAAACCCCAATAGGCCAAAAGCAAGGCTTCCCGGTCGCCCGGTTCCTTGATGCGCCCACGGATGAATTGGGCCAAAGCCTCTTCCCCATAGGAAACGGCGCCGTTTTCCGCCACCAAAACCGACAGCAGCAAATCGCCGCGGCCACCCCAGAGCCGGCTGAAGCCACCGTCTGCATTTTGGTAGGAAAGGATATCGCCCTCGTTTCGGTAGAGGGCCCGGGGCGTACGGTCGCCAAGGGCGGCGGTGATCCTTCTTTGCCCCATCACCTGAAACAGATGATCGCCGGGAAGGAGATTGAGGGCGAACAACGCCCGCAGTCGCTCGCCTTCTCCGGCGGCGACGAGAAATTCTCCGCCGACGCATCTTCATAGCCGGGATCCAGAACCACATCATAGTTTGCCGGTGTTGCGGCGTAAACGCTAAAGCGATCGGTTCGGGCCGCCAGAACCCGGCCTTTTTTGACCACCGATATGGCGGCGGTATAGTCCCCCACCGCGAGATCGCCCAGCGCCGCCGCCGCCGGATCGCCAAGGTTGCCGTTAACGGTGACGGCCTTTTCATAACCGCCGGGGCCTTTGACCAGAACCCGATATACAATGGCGGCGGCGGTGTTTCCTTCGGCATAAAGCCTTAAAACCGCCGTTTCCTCCTGTGAAATATCGGGGTCCAATGCGCCGTAGAGAACGCAGCCGCCCAAAATCCGCACCGGACAATAATAGGCCGCCGGGGCGCTGCCGGGACGATAGAGCCAAAAGCGCAGAAAATAATCGCCGGACAGATTCTCCGTCGCAAAAGACAGGTCGAAGCCGCCGTCGTTTTCCGTTTGATAGGATTTGGCGCACACCGGTTCAAAGCCAAAAAAGTCGCCGGCTTTTTCCTCATAGGCTTTTCCTTCTTCATAGGCTGGGGGCAAAAGGCCTTTGTACAATTGGGCGACAATGAAAACACCGCCGCCTTCCCCAACCCGCAGCGAAGCCTCCAGCGGTTCCCCGGCCTCGACGGCAAAGCCTTCCGCGCCGGTGAGGGACAGGGAGAACGGGCCCGGGTCGTGAAGGTATGCGCCTTCCCGATAGACGAGGGCCCAGTCCGGGACATCCCCGGTTCCGGCAATGACCGGGCCGTCGGCGCCGTTGTTAAAGCCAAGGCGCTGTTCCTCGCTGTTCTGTTCCCGCAAGGTGAAATAAAAGCTGGCCTCGCCATTGAGAGCGTCGTCGGCGCCGACATCGCCATGAACCCAATAGGAACCGGCCTTCTCGGCCTGAAATGTATAGGAAAAGGAGCCGTCGCTATCGGTATAGACCATTTCTTCCCGCAATGGCCGCCCGCCGTTCTCTCCCTCCATCCGGTAAACGCGAAGGGCTACGCCCTGGCCCTCAATCCCCATCCGGCCCGGGGCGCCGCTTTCCACCGTGGCGCTGAGATAGCGGCCGTGCACGGCCACCCGGTTATCGGCTAAGATTTCATGTTCCAAGCTGAGAACGCCGCCTTTCCGAACGATGACCAAATGGCCGGAGGCGGAAGCGGCGGCGCCGTTTTCCAGCGTGGCGGTAAATGTGATTTGTTTTTCCTGTACCGAAACGGGGGCGTCGATGGAAAACCTGCGGGTAAAATAGGCCATCCCTTTGGCGTCGCTGGTTTGCTTTTCGCCGTTTTCGCCGCCGACGCCCACCTTGGCGCCGGCGACGGGGTTGCCTTCGGCGTCCCGCACCTTCACGGCAAAGGTCACTTCTTCGCCGCTGGCGGCGGTGGCGGCGGAGGATTCCACCTGACAGTGGAGGAAGCCGCTGCGGCCGGAAACGGAAAATACCGTCGTGGCCACCGTCTTTTCCCCGACGGAGAGCCGGGCTTCATAGGCGCCGCCGGGCAAAGCGGCCCCGTCCAGCTTTGTTTGAAACTCGCCGTTCCCGCCCGGGGTGAGGCGGCGGGAAGCCACCGTTTTGCCGCCGCTCCCGACGGTCAACAGCACCTCACCGGGGAAACCGCCGCCGCCAAGCTCCGCATAACCGAAAACGGTGACCGCTTCGCCAAGCCCATAGGTTTTACGCTCGACAAAGATATGGCCTTCCGCGGCGGTGGCGGCGGCGCCCAGGAAGAAGGCCCTCGTTTCCTCCTCGGAAGATACGAAAAAGAAGGCGCCGTCTTCGAGGGCGGCATGTTCTAAAGACAGGGCGCCATAGCCCCTCTCGTCCAAAGTATAATCGGTACCGGCCCAAGTCACCGTCGCCCCAGACCAGGCCTTGCCGTCCCGATGGCACCAGATGTGCAGCGTATCGCCGGCGACGAAATAAGCGCCGTCGGTATTGGAGATGTGCACCGCCACATCGGCGGATTGGCCCTGGAGGGCCAAACGGAACAGATAGGCCCCGGCGGGCAATTCCCCGTCATAAAACAGGTAGGAACCGGTTCCGTCGTCCCGGATTTCCAATTTTGCCGTGGCGACCTTGTTGAGGTATTTTGTTTCCGCCTTCGTCCCCCGGCGGGTGATTGAAGCCCATGCGGGAACGGAAAACAGCGGCTCGAAGGCATTGACGAAGTCGCCCTCGGCGGCGGCGGCCCAAATATCCAAGGAAACCGGGCCCGCCGCTTCATTGGCCACATGGAAATAGGAGACGGGAATCGCCACCTTTTCACCAATGCCAAAGGTCAAGTCCCGGTCGGGTACGGAAAGGACATTGCTGGCGGGAATGCGCGCCGCCGGATCCTGGGTTTCAAAGGAGAAGGAGGCCCCCGCCGCCAGAGCCTGGTTGCTGCCGCTCATCCTGATGTCTTGGGGAACGATGACCCGGTACAATGTGCCGGCCTTCCATTTTACCGGCTGGAATGTGACGGTATTTCCGGTTCGGGCCCAATCGCCGTCGATCCGGGGGCTGATTTCGATGTCGTCTTTCGGCTGCAACGGATAGCCGCCGCTAAAGGTCAGCACCAATGGCGCGTCGAGGGCGAGGCCCCCCCGGCCCTGGAGTGAACAGGATTCCACCCGGGCTTCCTCCCGCACCCGGTATACGAAAGAATGGCTGCGATCGCCGTATTGGAAAGAAAAGGAATAGAGAACGCCGGCTTCCATCGGTTGGTTCGGCTTCAAAATATAGTCATTGCCATCGGCGACAAGATAGTAGGAAAAAGCCGGCTCCACCGTAAGTTTTTCCCGGATCTCCTCCTGGCTCCAGGCCACGCCGTCCGGGGCGCTTAAATTAAAGCCACTGGCTGCCGTCAACGCCGTTTTCGTCCCCTTCCCTTGGCATAACGGCAAAGGAATCGCCGCTGAAAACCGCCCGTTCCCGGTCGGCGCCAAAATAAAAGGCGGCGGCGGTCAAGGCCGCAAGCGACAATAAAAGCGCCGCCAGCGACAGATAGATTTTTCGATTCCATTTTGGCAAAGTCCAATTCATAGCACACCTTTAATGCATTGCATTTTTATAGAACCGAGACGGTAAAAGCGGGCGGAACCCGGGGTTACGATGGCCTATAATACATCGCCCGCCTAAAGACATCGCCATCCCAGCCCTGCCGTTTCGCCATCAACAGCAAATAATCCCTAAAAGGATAGACGCCGGAACGGTTTTTTTGTTCCTTTGCCCGCAGCAGTTTTTGATGCAGCGAGCGAAGTTCGACATTGGTGGACAACCGCTTCTGCCAGCGCAATGCCGTTTCATCCGCTTCCAGCATCCGCTTTAAGGCGGCGGACAGATAGCCGTCCTTGAGGAAGCGCCGGTTGGGGTGAAGCAAAAAGTCCGCCACGGCGCCTTCCGCCTCTGCACCGCCAAGCTGGACGAGAACCCACAGCGCGCCCCGGATCAGGAGGGGGCGCTGCCATTGAAAGAGCAGCGGCGCGATACCGGGGGCCGTCCCGGGATCCGCCATCGCTTCCAGCGCCGCCAAGGCCCGCAGTTCCCATTCCCTATTCTCACCGCCTTTAAGAAATCCCACCAATTCCTCCCGCAGGGGCGGCAAAGGCCGGCGAACCAGGAAGGCCCAGGCTTTGCTGCGCACCAAATAATCGGAAGAGAAAAGATAGGGGCGCAGAAGCAAAGCCAAAGCGGCGTCGCTTTCCGCCGAAGCGAACAGCGCGTTCAGCCGGTCTATGCTCTTTTGCCGCTCCAATGCCAAGGGATCGCTCCTTTCCCTTTTCCCGCCATCACAAGAAATGGAATGAAAGGCGTCCCTCCATCCCATTTTTGCAGGCACCACATTCGATTATCTAATTTCCGCCAGCGGTGCGTTGACATAGCCGACGGTGCCGTCTTCCAGCTTCAATTTATACCAATCGCCGTCGGTCTCCAGGTAGAGAGCGCTGTCGCCCTCATGGAGCACGGCAATCTTTTCACTCTCCGCCGACGGTTTGGAGCGGATATTGGCGAATTCATTGGTGATCACCAGCCGCTGTTCCGCCTGTTCTTGCTCTTCCGGCTCGATTTCAAGGGGGACTTCTTCCGTCTGCGCTTCTTCGTCCGTCAGCTTGGGCACATCGGCGACAAAGGTCAGGAAGGAAGCCAGCACATAGCCGGTTTCCCCGCTCTGGAGCTTCACCTTATACCAGCCATTTTCCTCGCCGAGAAACTCCACCTCCGTATTTTGGTTCAGGGTGGTCAAAACCACCGCCTGGCTATCGGGGGCTTTGCGCACATTGACGATATAGGAGCCCGTCGTCATCTTGCTGCCAATTTTATCCTCCAGCGCATTGCCGGCAAACCGATCCACCAAAAAGGAAAGGCCGCCGCTTTGAATCAACTGCCCGGTGAAGAAACCGCCGACGAGGCCATAGAACCGCAATGATGCACAAAACGAGAATTTTTCTTTTCAAACGTCCTCACTTCTTTCTCTTTCAATCGCTACGATGTATACTTGGCGCTTTTTCCGGCTTTTCCTCTTGCCTTCAGGAGGAAGGCGCCCCGTTCCCCATGATCCCAAGGCGCGCCGCGCCGACAAAGATCAAAAGGATGGTAAAAAACAGCAAAAGAATGCTGAACACCGTGGTCAGCATCGTAACCAGCACCGCCAAGCCGCAAAGCAGAAACGTTACGGCATAGATGAACAGCACCGTATATTTATGGTTGACGCCCATCGCCAGAAGCCGATGGTGCAAATGGCCCTTGTCCGCCTCAAAAATCGGCTTTTTATTTTTATAGCGGCGCAGGATGGCGAAAAAGGTGTCGAGTATGGGGATGCCCAAAACCATCACGGGGATGAAGAGGGCAATCACCGTCGTCCCCTCGGAAAGACCGAGGATCGAAAGGGCCCCCAACACAAAGCCGAGAAAAAGCGCGCCGCAATCCCCCATGAAGAGTTGGGCGGGATGAAAATTATAACGCAAGAAACCGATCAGACTGGCCACCAGAACCAAGGCGATGGCGCCGCTGCCGCGTAAAACCCTTTGGCCAGAGACACCACGGCCAAAGAGAGGGCGGCGATCGCCGAAATACCGCCGGCAAGACCGTCAAGGCCGTCGATGAGGTTGACGGCATTCGATACGCCGATCAGCCAGAACAGCGTGATGGGCAAACCCCAAAAGCCGAGATCGATCAGATTGCCGCTGAAGGGATTCGTCAAAAATTCCAGCCGCACCCCGAAACCGACGAAAACGCTGGCGGCGGCCATCTGGCCCAGCAGCTTCATTTTTGGGGAGATGCCCCGCACATCGTCATAAAAACCCACCGCCACCACCATGGTGCCGCTGATGAGCAGCCCCAAAATGGGTTGGGAAAAGTTCCCGTAAACGAGGAGGCCCGCCAAAAATCCGGCATAAATGCCGATGCCCCCCATCCGGGTGACGGCGCCTTTATGCACTTTTCTGGCATCGGGCTGGTCGTATACCCCCAATTTCATGCCGAGCTTTTTCACATAAGGGGTTAAAAGCAAAGTGACCGCCAATGCGACCAAAAAAGCCAATAGGATTCTCATTTTATTCCTCTATACCATGGTTTTTAAAACAACAAATTATATTATACATCATTTATGAGAAATAAGGAATTATTTTCTGTGAATCTTCCGGGAAATTATTTCCTTCATATAAACCGCTTCCCGGATGCGGAACAAAAAGCAAAGGAGAATATAGAGGGCGATGCCGCCGCAAATGGCAATGGCAACAACAAGAAGCAGGCCCCGGTCGCCGCCGGTGCCGAAAACCCTCTCCAAAACCGGCAAAGCGAACCGGATGGCCAGCCCCATCCCGAGGGAAGAAATACCGATGCGCAGAAATGAATCGACAAAAGGACGGTAAGAAAGCCCCGGCAGATACTTCTTCAACACCACGAAGAAAATCAGCATATTGGCGATGGCCGCGAAGGAATTGGCAAGGGCCAAACCGTTGTGGGCCAGCGGGCCGATGGCCAGGAAACTGGTGGCAACATTGATGGCGATGCCGGCGATGCCGGCATAAACCGGTATCTTCACATCGCCAAAGGCATAAAAAACCCGGGTCAGAACGAGGATGGCGGCAAAAGGAAAGAGGCCGATGGAGAAATAAAGCAAGGCCGAGGCGGTCTGCAATGTATTCTCATGGGTAAAGGCCCCGCCTTCAAAGAGCAGCTGCACAATGGGAACCCGCAGCACGATTAAGCCGATGGCGGCGGGTATCCCCATCAGCATCACCATGCCGACGCCTTTTTGCAGGCTGCCGGCGAGCCGATCCTTTTCCCCTTTGATTACAAATTCGCTAAAAGAAGGATATACCGCCGAGGCGATGGCGGCGACAAAGACGCCGCTGGGGAAGTTAACCAGTTTGCTGGCATAATTCAAGGCGGAAATGCTGCCCTCGGCCAAGCCGGAAGCGAAAATCCGGTTTAAGGCGAAGTAGATTTGGTTCACCGCGGTACCGAGAACGATCGGCAAAATTGTTGCCATCGCTATTTTCACATCGGCATGGCGGAGGGAAATTTCGGGCCGGTAGCGATAGCCGGATCGAAACAGGCTTGGCAGCTGCACCGCCAATAGGCCGAGAAAGCTGATAAGGGTGGCGCAGGCCAAACCCTCTATGCCGTAATTTGACCCGACCAACCATAAACCGACGATGATGATAAAGCTGGAAAAACCCGGAGCGAAAGCCGCGGCCAAAAAGCGGTGCTGGGCATTTAAGATCCCCGTCACCACCATGCCGAGGCCCATAAAGACCACGGAGGGAAACATGATCCGCGTCAGCCCCGTGGCGATGGCGGCGGTTTCGGCATTGAACAGCGGCGCCGTGATCTTGACGAGAAACGGGGCGAAAAGAACGCCCAAAACCGCGCAAAACGCCATAAAAACGGCGACCAGATTGATAAAATAATTGCCGACCCGGAAGGCTTCCTCCTTCCGGCCGTCGATCAGATATTTCGTCAGCAGCGGCACCGTTACCGTAACCAGGGCAAAGCCCAAGATCGTCTGCAAAAAATAGGGCAGGGTATAGGCCACCAAATAGGCATCGGTGTACATATTGGCCCCAAACACCCTGGCAATCACCATTTCCCGGCCAAAACCCAGCAGCTTGGCGACCAAGTTCATCAATAGGACGACGGTGGTCGCCCGCAAGATACTTTTTTCCATTGTTATGCCGTTCTCCGTCTTTTCGCCTTCAATCGGTTGGGTTCAGCGGGCCCGCGCCAACAATTCCGCCACATAATCCGTGGCCTCTTCCGCTTTTTCCCGCAAGTCGGGCAAGGTTTCCTCTAGGGTGGCGCGGATCGCTTCGGCCCCGGTGAGATCCTTCTTAAACCGCTCCAGGAACGTTTCGCGGTCATACGATTCTAAAGAACCGGTCACCTCAAGGCCAACGCTTTTTACAAAACCGTCGATCTTAGGGTCATAGCTGAGCGAAGCGAAGGGAATGCCCAGCGCCGCGCCGATGATCAGCGCGTGGAGCCGCATACCGAACAAAAAATCAACCTGATCAAGGCAATAGAGCATTTCCGCCGGGGTGAGGTTGCGGTCGATCTCCAAAACCGGCCCATTGATTTTGGCGATGATGTCCTTTTCCATGCGATTGTCGTCGGGATATTGGAAGGGCAGGAAAAGAATGCGATAACCGGCTTCGATCATCAGATCGGCGGCGGCGGCAATGTCCTCCACAGGCAGCCCGTCCCATTGGCGTATCGAAAAAGCGGCCCACTTTTCCCCCTCTTTTTTCAAGGCGGCAAGGGGCACCGGATCGGCGGCGGCGCGGCTTTCCGCCGGCGAAACCGCGGCTTCGGCGCTGCTTTCGGCCCCTTCCGGCGGTGTTTCGGCGGCTTCAACCGTTTCAGCGGCTTCAACCGCGGATTCCGCTGCCGCTTCCTTTTCAATGTCGGCTTTTTCCGCCGGGGCTTCCTCTGTATTTCCCGTCTCTTCAGCTTCCGTCGCTTGGGTTTCCGGAATTTCCGGGGCTTCCGGAATTTCCGGGGTTTCCGAGGTTTCCGAGGTTTCCTGGGTTTCCTGGGTTTCCGGGGCTTCCGGGGCCGCCGGGGCTGCCGGGGCTGCCGGGGCTGCCGGGGTTTCCGGGGTTTCCGGAGTTTCCGGGGCTGCCGTCCGGTTCCCCGCTTGGCCGGCGGCTTCTCCCGCCGCCGGGGCCGCTTCCTCTTTGGCCTCTTCCCGCTGCGGCACGGCTGTGCCATCGGCGGCGGTTTCCGCTGTCGCCGCCCTTTTGGCGGTCAGCAGGCGGCGCAGATCGTCCAAGACGATGGTGGCTTCCAAATCCGTCACCGGCGGCGTCGGCGCGGCTTGTGCATCGGCAATGGTTGCGGAAACGTCTAAGGTTCCCCCGGTTTCCGCCGTCACCGGCGGCCGGAGAATGTAATCCCTGTCTTCGGCGCCGAGGGCGGAAAACTCCAGCCGAACCTCGGCCCGCTCCAGGTCGCCAAGGTTCAGCACCGGGTCGGCGGTTACCTTAACGCGGCCGCGGCGAAAGCCCCAGGCTTGCAGCGTTTTGGCGGAATCCTCATCCCGGACGGTGATCTTCTTCACCTTGCGCAGCACCTTAACGGTTCTCTTTTGGCCCCAGGCGCTTTTAATCGGGCCGATGCCCTGGCTGTAGACGATCACCGGCTTTTTGCGGCGCAAAGCCATCTTAATGATATGCAAATAATAAAGCAGGGATTTGCGCCCGGTAATGTCTTGAAACAGGCTGCCGCCGCCGCTGATCAGAAGATCGGCGCTCTTGATGGCCCGGCGCAATTCAAACCAGCGCCAACGGTCATAAGCGATCACCTGGTAATCCGCCGCCGTTTTTTCCGGATTGTCCGACAAGACGATGATCTCCACATCTTTAATCTTCGCCCGTATGGAACGAATCATCGCTTGCAAAACCGCTTCATCCCCGATATTGTCGAAACCGAAATAACCGGAGATACATATTTTTTTCATGCGCCATCATTTCCTTTAACTTTATTTTTATCAAGACATCCGCGCAGCGGATGGAAGCATCCAAGCACCAAAAGGCCGATCGCAAGCCCCAACCAAACACCGTTGACGGTGCGAAGAAGGGAGACGAGAACCGGGGTATGAATGTGGCTGAAGGTATTGACGATCGACACCTGGCCCACAGCCCCTAAAACCCATAGCGGCAGGAATTTATCCTTATAGCCATAATACAATGCCAAAAACAGCGCCGGATGCCCCAAGAGGAATTCCTTCGTTCTCGGCCGCACCACCAGCCAAGCGTCGAGCTTGGTGCGAATCGCCAGTTCCAAGCCGGTGACGGACATGCCGTCATTGCCGGAACGCAGCAGAAAGACGAGGAGAATGCCAGAGAAAAGCAGCCCCAAAAAAAGATGCCCATTGCGCACCGGCTCCCGGTACCTGTTTTGCCCGTTCAAAGGGTCTTCCCGGCCCTTATAGAGGACAAGGAGGAAAAATAGCAGCAGCAGCGGCGCCGCCAGCGACAGCTTGATGCCGCTATAGGCATCGAGCCGCAGCATAAAACCTTGTCTCCCAGAAGGCCCATCACATAGACGGCCCCCACCATCGTCACAGCGGTGATCAGGCCAAAGGCGCCGAGGGCTTTCCCAACCCCTCTCGGTTCCCCGGCAAAACGGAAGATGGCCAAAGTGGGAAACACAATCGAAGCCAAAAGCGCCAATCCCTTGGCCGCCAAAATTTCATGGCCCGTCGCCAACAGCCCCGCGACGCCGAGAACCAATGCGGCGGCAAGAACCAGGCCCAGCTTCCGCAAGTGAAGCAGGTCGAGAAGCATCACGCCGGCGGCGGCAATGCCAAGGCCGATCATAAGGCGCAGAAAAGCGGAATTGGCGATGTCCCCAAGGCCGACGGTGAAGAGACCGCGAAGCCGGAGGCGAGTCAATGCTTCCTTTAGATCCGCCGTCTTTGCCAGGTTCCCTGCAAAATCCAGGGTGGAGAAGAACTTCGCATAGACGATGCGAATATTTCTTTCATTTACGGCGAGGGTATAACGCTCCAGGGCCTTCCCCGGGGTTAAGGTGGTCAGTTCATTGTCGGCGATCACATGCAAGCGCACCAAGTGGTTGCCGCTGGCGTTGGCCAACTGGGAGAGGCCCCGTTGGGCCAAAAACTCGATCGACACCACCGGCGCGCCGACGGCGTCGATGGCGGCGGCCATATCTCTATAGGCCCGAGTTACCCCTTCGGCCCCCAAATCTAAGCCGGGCAGCGCATTGTCGTTGAAGAGAATGCCGGAGACGGTGAAATCTTGCAAGGGGCGCAGCAAGGCCGCCGTCACCCTCGGTATATCCGGGCCAACTGCGGAATTGCGGCAGGATTTCAAACCCGTAGGACGATGCCAGTTCCATCCCTTGCCGGTCGAAACCAACCCCCACCGCATTCATATTGGATAGGGGAAAATTGATCCGCAGCAGGAAAAGGCTTCGTTGCCGGCGGTGGCGGTATAGGCGTAAAATTCCCCCAGCCGCTTCGCCTCCAGATTCAGCAAAACGGTATCGAAAACCGCCGGGGAAGAAAACAAATAATACTGCGCGTCGGTGGCGATGTCCGTCGCCGCCACCGCGGCGCCGTTTTGGGTCTTTAAAACGATTTGACCGGTGGCGACGTCAAGCCGCAGCGAACCGGCATTGTAAGGCGAGACTAGACCATCGGAGATCAATTCGGAAAAGAGGCGTTCCTTAAAGAGAAGCACATTGGCCTTCCCTTGCAATGCCTCCAGAATTTGCGCCTCGGTAAGCCCCTGCCGCTTGCCATAATCTCTCGCCTGCAGCCAATCGACGGCGACGGCGGCGGATCGGTTGTCCCTCTCGGCGGCGATACGCTCCACAATCACAAAGAAAGAAGCGATCAGGGCAATGGCCATAATGGCCAGCAAGGCCATTTTCCATCTACGTTCCAAAACGATATCCTCCCGACTTTTCCGGCTATTTCTTTATTGTACTGAAAAAACACCGATTCATCAAGTTTTTTGGGAAAAAAAACGGCGTCCGCCCCCTCCAAAGCAGATAAAAAAGAGGAAGGATTCACAGCATTCCCAATCATAATACCTGTTCAACGTTAATAAAAAATTTTGTTCGGACAAAATATGAAAAAGAAAAAAGGAAAGGAAATTTCACATTTTTTTACCATTTTATGCTATGATAAGCTATAACCAAATGAAACATAAGGGGGAAAAAATGAAAAGCGTCTGTTGTTATGAAACGGAAATCGGCAAAATCGTCATCGTCGAAGAAGACGGCGCCATCACCGAAATCAAGCCCAGCGACGGGCCTGCCGGAGGTATGGCAACGCCGCTGACAGAAGAAGCGGCGCGGCAGCTGCGCCAATACCTGGCGGGAGAGCGCCGGGATTTTTCGCTGCCCTTATCCGCCAAAGGAACCCCCTTCCAGCAAAAGGTTTGGCAAGCGCTGCTGGATATTCCCTATGGCGAAACGAGAAGCTATAAGGAAATCGCCGCGGCGGTGGGGAATATAAAGGCCTGCCGCGCCGTGGGCATGGCCAACCACAACAATCCCATCTCCTTCATTATCCCCTGCCACCGGGTGATCGCCGCCGACGGCGGTTTGGGGGGATATGGCGGCGGGCTTCCCCTCAAGGAAAAGCTGCTTTCCCTGGAAAAGGAGGGAAAAGCGGCGGCGAAAAAACGCTGACCGCATCGGAAAGGAAATAAAAAATGTTACGCATCGGTTGCCATCTTTCATCCGCCAAAGGATTTCTCGCCATGGGGAAGGAGGCCCTTTCCATCGGCGCGAATGTCTTTCAATTTTTTACCCGCAACCCCAGAGGCAGCAAGGCAAAACCCATCGATGCCGACGATGCCAAGGCCCTCCGCGAGCTGATGGCGGCGGCGGACATCGGCCCGGTGCTGGCCCATGCCCCCTATACCTTAAATCCCTGCGCCGCCCAGGCAAGCACCCGCAATTTTGCCTTAGAAACGATGGCCGACGACCTGCTGCGCATGGAATATCTGCCGGGAAACTATTACAATTTTCACCCCGGCAGCCATGTAGGCCAAGGCCCAAAAGAGGGCATCCGCCAGATTGTCGCCATGCTGGACGCCATTCTTACCGAAGGGCACAGCACCACGGTGCTATTGGAGACGATGGCGGGAAAAGGCAGCGAGGTGGGGAGATCCTTCGCCGAATTGGCGGCGATTGTCGAAGGCGCCGCTTTGGGGGATCGCCTCGGCGTCTGTTTCGATACCTGCCATGTCTATGATGCCGGTTATGACATCGTCAACCGCCTCGACGATGTTCTGGAGGAATTCGACCGGATCCTCGGCCTACGGCGGCTCAAGGCCATTCACCTCAACGACTCCGTCAATCCCTTCGCCAGCGCGAAAGACCGCCACGCCAAAATCGGCGAAGGCGCCATCGGCTGGGAGGCGACGGTTAAGATTATCCGCCATCCCGCCATCCGTCACCTGCCCTTTTACCTGGAAACTCCAAACGATGTGCCGGGCTATGCGGAAGAAATCCGCCGCCTGCGGGAGGCCTATGGCGGGGGTGGCCAAGATGAAGCCTGATGCTCTACGGGAGACGCTGGAGGGATTGGCGGAAGAAGAATACCGCCGCTTCAATCAAAAGCTGATCCCCGGCGCGGAAAATATCCTCGGCGTGCGCATACCGGCGCTGCGGAAAATCGCAAAAACCGTCGCCCAAGGGGATTGGCAGGATTATCTTGCCACAGCGCAAGCGGATTGGCTGGAAGAAGTGTTGCTGCAGGGCCTCGTCATCGGCTATGCGGCGGGCGGCGCGGCAGAACGGCTGCCCTATATCGCCGCCTTCATCCCTAAAATCAACAATTGGGCCGTCTGTGACACCTTTTGCGCCAATCTGCATCTCGTGAAAGAAAACAAAAAGATTTTCCTCGATTTCCTCATTCCCTATCTGACCGACGAAGGGGAATTTGAGGTGCGCTTCGCCGTCGTTTTGCTTCTTTGCTATTACAGCACCGCCGCAGACATACCGGTTACCCTGGCCCTTCTCGAAACCGTGGGCCATCGGGGCTATTATGCCAAAATGGCGACAGCCTGGGCCGTCTCCGTCTGTTATGTTCACGATCCCGAAGCCACCCTGCCCTTTTTGCAAAATAACCGCCTCGACGACTTTACCCACAATAAGGCGCTGCAAAAGATTGCCGAATCCAACCGGGTCGACAGGGAAACGAAACAAAGGCTTTCCCTATTGAAACGATTGAAGCGGTTGAAACAAAAATAGAACGGGAATCCTTCCCCATGCAGACAAAATCGCGGGCCCGGCATATGGGCCCGCGATCTTTTGATGGCATTCCTTGTATCTTTTTTAGGCTCTTCCTTCGGCGATGACACAGTGACGGCTTCTTGCCATATTGTACTGCTGCAATGCCGGGGTTTTGCTGAAGCGTTCCACAATTTCAAAGCCATAGTGGCGATACAGTTCCATATTGCCTTTTTTGTGGGTTTCCAGGGTAACGGCCAGCCGGTTTTCCGCGGCATGGAGAAATACCTCGCGGAACAGCCCGGAACCGATCGATTGTCCCTGTTTTTCCTTCCGTACCGCCGCATATTCGATGTGCACGAAAGGCCCCGCGATCTTTCGAGCCAACCAGGCCGATGTAAGATAGCAGCGGTTGCGGTAGAAATGGTAAAAAGTTCTCAGGGTCGGATCCTCCCGCAGCAGCAGCCGGAAAATGGCGCGATTGCACCTTCCGGCCGCCCTTTTGAGGCCCGGGTTTTCCTCCTCATAGCGGCGCAGGACGATGACGCCGTCGCAAGCGGGGCCATCGCCGTAGATTTCGCAGTAGGCGAAGGCAAACTTGAGGTAAATCTGAAAGAATTGGGGCAGAACACGCTCCCTGACCTAGGCGCAGGGGATCAGGTTTTCAAAAAGCGGATCCGCCATAAAACTTTCAGCCATCATGTCCTTGATGCCGCAGAGGTCTTCCCTTTGTACGGGGTAAAGCTGCATTTGTTTCATGTTTTCACGCACCTTGTCTTTTTTTAGGCGGCGGCCGCCTTTGGGGGCCGCGCCTTTGCGCCTGTTTTCAGTATAAACCACCGCCCGCCGAAAGGCAAACCTGGCTTTGCCGGTCAAAACGGGGGCTTCGGCTTCATTTCCGGCAAAACCGCCGCCGTGCCGCTTTTCCCTTTCATTTCATAATCGACATTGACGCCTTCCTCCATTCGCCACCCCAGGCCGCCGTTTCGACAGAACTTCCCTGCTTACCGCAATCTGTCTGATGGCAATGCCCAAAGCCCCCATGCTAGACTTAAAGCAAAAAGGAGCATGGGCGTGAAGTGGTTGCTACGGTTGCTGGCCGTCTTTTTTCTTTTTTACGCAGCTTTTATCGTCTTTTCACCAACGCCACTACAGGAAGCCGCCGCCCCGAAGCGGGAGGGGCCGCCGGGGTATTTGACCTTAAACCAGGGGGAACAAAAGTTATACCAGCAAGTTCTGGCGGTGATCGAAGCCCGGGAGGATCGAATCGCCCTCGGAACCGGCGTCGACAGGGAACTGTTTTTCAAAATCTGGGAATATATCCGCTGGGATAAACCGGAGCTTTTTTGGCTCTCTTCCCGCTGCCAGGTATATGGGGGCGACGATGAAAGCACCCTCGTTTCGGCCCGCTTTTTCTATACCTATCCCAAGGAGGAGGTGGCGGCGATGCGCTGGGCTTTGGAGCAGAAGGTGGAAGAAGCGGTCGTCGCCGCGAAGGAAAGCCATGATCCTTTAAGAACCCTTCACAA
>JAXGQJ010000005.1:0-109360 GCA_040766505.1 Clostridiales bacterium | reverse complement strand
CCCCACCGTGATCATGCTGGTGGGGCTACAGGGGGCCGGAAAAACCACCACCGTGGGAAAGCTGGGGGCCCATTTCAAAAAGCAGGGCCGCCGCCCGCTTTTGGCGGCCTGCGATTTACAGCGGCCTGCGGCGGTGAAACAGTTGCAGGTGTTGGGAGAAGGATTGGAATTGCCGGTCTTTGCCCGGGAGCCCGGCGGCGCAAGCCCTTTGGAGGTCGCCGGCGGGGCTTTGGCCCATGCCCGCGCCAATGGCAACGACATCGTCCTGCTCGATACCGCGGGGCGGCTGCACATCAATGATGAACTGATGGACGAACTTGCAAAGATGAAGGAAGCCACAGCGCCCCAGTAAATCCTTCTGGTGGTGGACGCCATGACCGGCCAAGATGCCGTCAATGTGGCCCGGTCTTTCCACGACATGCTCGGTGTCACCGGCCTGATCTTAACGAAGCTGGACGGCGATGCCCGGGGCGGGGCGGCCCTTTCGGTGAAGGCCGTCACCGGTTGCCCGATCAAGTTTGTGGGAATGGGGGAAAAGACCGACGCGCTGGAAATTTTTCATCCCGATCGGATGGCTTCCCGGATTTTGGGCATGGGGGATATGTTGACCCTGATCGAAAAAGCCCAAAGCGCCTATGATGAAAAACAAGCCAAGGAGATGGAGGAGCGCCTGTTAAAGGCCGAATTTACCTTGGAGGACTTCTATGAGCAGTGGCAGGGTATGAAAAAGATGGGTTCAATGCAGGAGCTGCTTAATATGATTCCCGGCGTCGGCGTGTCCAAACAATTGAAAAACGCCCGGCTGGACGAAAAGGAAATGAAAAAGGTGGAGGCGATCATCCAATCGATGACCCCCCACGAACGCCGCAATCCCCAAATCATCAATGGCAGCCGCAAGCAGCGGATCGCCAAGGGCAGCGGCACGACGGTGCAGGACATCAACCGTCTGTTAAAACAGTTTGACCAGAGCCGCAAACTGATAAAGCAATTTGCCGGCATGGGAAAAAAGAAGGGGAAATTGAATTTGCCCTTTTAATAAAAACCATCATAAAGAGAGATGGAAAACCAGACAAGACGATGAAGGAGGAAGAAACATTGGCAACAAAGATTCGTTTAAAAAGAATGGGTGCGAAAAAATCTCCCTTTTACAGGGTTGTGGTGGCCGACGCCCGCTATCCCAGAGACGGCCGCTTCGTTGAGGAATTGGGCTATTACAATCCTTTAACGGAACCGGCGGAAATTAAGATCAATGAGGAGAGAGCGAAAGAATGGCTGTCCCAGGGCGCCATCCCCACCACCACGGTGAAGAACCTTTTCAAAAAAGCCGGCATTAAATAACGGAGGCTGAGATGAAAGATTTAGTGGAATATATTGCCAAGGCCCTTGTGGAAGATAAGGAAGCCGTTGTCGTTAAAGAAAACATACGGGACAAGAATACGCTTTTGGAATTGAGCGTCGCCCCCGGCGATATGGGCAAGGTCATCGGCAAGCAGGGGCGCATCGCCAGATCCATCCGCACGCTGTTAAAGGCGTATGCGACGAAAAATGGAGAAAAGGCGAATCTTGATATTCTCTAAACGGGTAAGGCATAAGGAGGGGCGGGCCTTCGCAGGCGGGATTTGCCGCCCTTTAGGCCAATCACTGATGACCCAAAGAGGCTTAGGGAATGCACCGGCCACACGCCGCGGAGCCAATGGCCCAAAGAACGGATGAGGAATGGGCGATGGGAACGGCGGCGGCGGTGATATGCCCCCCAGAAATTGTACATGTGATATACTATACACGTACAAAGAAAGGGGTGGCAATATTGTCAGAGGTTCGGCGTCAATATACGGGAGAATTTAAGGAAAAAGTAGTCAAAGACATAGAAGAGAACGGCCTTTCTCTGCGAAATGCGGCAAAGAAATATGGCATATCAAAACATTCCGTTGTTCAGCAATGGTATAATCTCTATAAGCGCGAAGGCGCTGCCGTCTTTTATCTTACCCCTCAGGAAAAGGCAGCTAAAAAGCCGCGGAAGCCCAAACCTCCAGTAAAAGATCATAAGGATCTACTTGCGGAAAATGAGTATTTGCGCATGGAGAATGCCTATTTAAAAAAATTGAAGGCCTTAATTCAGGAGAGGGACAGCAAAGAAAGCTAAAAATCCAGGTTGTTCATGAATTAAGGCAAGACTTCTCACTCTCCAATTTACTCACCTTCGCCAACATTCCCCGCAGCACCTACTATTACCAAACCTCAATTCAAGATAAGAGGAAGCTACATGACAAATACAAGGATGTAAAGGAAAGGATCCGCTTCCTCTTCCAAGAAAAACATAAAGGACGCTGCGGCTATAGAAGAATTACCCTGGAATTGAAAAAAGAGATGACGATCAACCATAAAACCGTCGCCAAACTTATGAAGGAAATGGGCCTCTCCTGCCAAGTGCGGAAGAAGAAATATTCCGCTTTTAAGGCCCATATGGCCGCTACAAAGGCGCCCAATATCTTAAACCGGGATTTCCATGCAGAGGCTCCCGATCGCAAATGGGTCACCGATGTCACCGAATTCAATATCCAGGGGAAAAAGATCTTTTTATCTGTGCTCCTTGACCTCTTTAACCGTGAGGTCCGCGCTTATTCCATTGATAATAGACCCTCTTTCAAGCTCGTACAAGATATGATGAAAGATGCTTTGAACACTTTCGATGACTGCCGGGGATTATTGATCCATTCGGATCAGGGCTGGCAATACCATCACAAGGAATATGTCAAGCTTTTACGCAATAGAGGCTTCACACAAAGCATGTCAAGAAAGGCCACGTGCCTCGATAACGCCGTGATCGAAAGCTTCTTTGCCATCTTAAAATCTGAATTCTATTACCTTCAGGAGTTTACCTCGGTAGAAGAGTTTATAAACGAACTCAACGACTATATTTATTACTACAATCACATTAGGATTTCTGAAAGGCTTAATGGATTGACACCTGTACTTTTTAGAGCACTTCACACATATTCAAGCTGATGCTTTTGTCCAACTTTTGGGGGGCAGTTCAGCCCGCCGCGTACTCCAGGTACGCAAGGGATCGGCCAAACGCATTTTCCGCAACTATCAAAGAACCCCAGAGAGAACACACAACCCCCAGGGTTTCGAGAGATGCCCGAGAGCTAGGCGCAAGCAAAAGGCCAGGCCCGAACAATACTTTGGGGTATGTGAGGGTCTGGCCTTTTGATTGCAACAACGCTATCGGGCGTCTATCGGAAGCCTGCGGCGTTTTAGCGCTTGGAGAACTGACTCGCCTTACGCGCCTTCTTCAAGCCATATTTGCGCCGTTCTTTCATTCTCGGATCTCTCGTGACGAAACCCGCGGCTTTCAGCGCCGATCTCAGTTCCGGATCGGCTTCCACCAATGCCTTGGCCAGGCCAAGACGGAAAGCGCCGGCTTGGCCCGACGTGCCGCCGCCCTTCACGCGGGCTACGATGTCAAAGCGGCTTGCCGAATCCGTCAGCTCTAGCGGCTGCTTTACCACCATAACCAGGGTCTTTTTGCCGAAATACTCGCTGAGGGGCTTTTTGTTTACTTCAATATTGCCTTCACCGGGCATAATCCATACTTTCGCGATGGCGTTTTTCCGCCTGCCGGTGCCGTAAAATTTAACCTCGGCCATTTCATAACCTCCCTATGCTTAAAAAGTCCAAACTTCCGGTTGCTGGGCCTGCTGAGAATGTTCGGCGCCCTTATAGATCCGCACCTTTTTCATCAGCTGACGGCCGAGCCGATTGTGGGGAATCATGCCGCGAATCGCTTTTTCCATCGCCAGCTCCGGCCTGGTTTCCATCAACTTGCTGTAGGGAATGGACTTTAAACCGCCGGGATAACCCGAATGACGGTGGTACATCTTTTTGTTCAATTTATCACCGGTCAAGACGGTTTTTTCCGCATTGATGATGATGACATAATCACCGGTATCTAAATGAGGGGTGAAAATGGGCTTGTGCTTGCCACGCAGCAGCCGGGCGGCTTCCGTCGCCACACGACCGAGGCTTTTGCCTTCCGCGTCCAACACATACCACTTTTTTTCCACTTCACTCGGTTTGGCCATATAAGTGGTTTGCATTCTTTTTCCTCCTTGAGAGCGTTCACTTTCTCATTAACGCAAAGAAACGGGCATTTATACGGTAACGGGGCGGAAACCGCATAGATACCGATACTAGAGTAGTATATCGCAGTTCACCCTTTTTGTCAATGACGCGCATCCCCCGCATAATAAATTTTCATCAGGCAAAGGCCTTGGGGCGGCGCCGTCAGCCCCAGCCTATCCCTTGCGCCGCTTACCAGCAGTTCCCGGCCCAAATCCGGGGAAAGAAAGCCCCGGCCGACGTCGACAAGGTAGCCGGTGAGGCTGCGCACCATTTTATAAAGGAAGCCATTGCCGTAAAAATCAAAGGTGAAGCCGCCGGGAAACGGCGCGATGGCGATGGCGTCGATGCGGCGGACAAAGTTCGTCCGCCCGCTGCCGCTGGCGCAAAAGGCGCGAAAGTCATGCTCGCCAAGGAGGGGGGCGGCGGCGGCCTCCATCGCCGCCGGTTCCAGCGGCCGGGCACAATGCCACTGATAGCGGTAGCGAAAGGGGTCGCTGATGGCGGCGGTGGCGACGGTGTAGCGGTACCATTTTCCCTGTGCTTCATAGCGGCAATGGAAATTGGCCGCCGCCTCTTCCGCTTTGAGGATGCGGATATCCGGCGGCAGAATGCCCTGGGCCGCCCGGGGAATCCGGGCCGGGGCGATCGTTCCCGCCAGGTCGAAAGCGGCCACCTGGCCCTCGGCGTGGACGCCGGCATCGGTGCGGCTGGCGCCGACGCTGTGGACGGGATGCCCCGCCAGTTTCGTTAAGGCCCGATCCAATTCGGCGCCGACGGTATTGGCATTGTCCTGCACCTGGAAACCGGCATAGCGGCTGCCGTCATAAGCTATGGTCAGTTTGATCCGTTTCATACGCTACCGCACTCCTTCCTTTTAGGAAAACCAGCGGAGATAGGCCATCGCCAGGGCCAGCAGCGCCATCAGCGCCATGGCGGCGACATCCGGGGCCGCGAGGCGAAGGGCCTTCATCGTGGTGCGCCCCACGCCGCCCCGGTAGGCCCGGGCTTCCATCGCATAGGCCAGTTCATCGGCGCGGCGAAAGGCGGCGGCGAAGAGCGGAACCATAAAGGGAAGCGCCGCCTTCGCCGTTTCTTTTAGCGAACCTATGCCGAGGACGATGCCGCGGGCCATCTGGGCTTTGCGCACTTTTTCCGCTTCCTCCATGATCGTGGGGATGAAGCGGAGGGCGATCGACATCATCATCGCCAGTTCATGGCCGGGGAATCCCAGGGCTTGCAGGGGCCGCAGCATACGTTCGATCCCGTCGGTGAGGGCCACCGGCGTCGTCGTAAAGGTCAGCAGCGAGGCGGCGCCGACCAAAAGCAGCAGCCGGGCGGCCATAAAACCCGCTTGCCACAACCCTTCCCGGCTGATCTTGATCGGCCCCCAGGCCCCAACCGTTTCCCCCGGGGTGAAAAAAATATGGAACAGCGCGGCGAAAGCGATCAGCAAAAAGAGCAATCGCAGCGAACGAAAAAAAACCGACGGCGGCACCCGGGAAAACAGCAGCAAAGCGAGGCCCACAGCGGCGAGAAGGCCATAGGCCCAAAGCCCGTCGGCAAGAAAAAGCGCGGCCATATAGAACAGCAAGGCGGTCAATTTGGCCCGGGGATCCAGCCGGTGCAGGCCGGAAGCGCCGGGATAATATTGGCCGATGGCGATTCCCTGTCTCATGCTTTCCCCTCCAGCCAGGACAGCACCGCGCTTAAAGCGTCGGCTTCCGTCAGGAAGGGAACCGAGACAGGCTTGCCCCGCCGCCGCAATGCCGCGCCCACCGCCGCCAACGGCGGCAGGCTTAGGCCATAGGTTTGCAGTTCCTCCCCACGGAGAAAAACCTCGCCGACATCGCCATCCAAAACGATGCGCCCCCTGTCCATGACCACCAGCCGCTGGGCCAAACCGGCAATTTCCTCCAAATCATGGCCGATCCAGATCACGGTCTTTCCCTTTTCCCGCCACAACCCTTTGAAAAGTTCGCCGATCGCGGCCCGGCCCAGCGGATCGATTCCCGCCGTCGGTTCGTCGAGGACGAGGATTGGCGTATCCATCGCCAGCACCGAGGCCAGGGCCAGACGGCGCTGTTCGCCGCCGGAAAGGGCGAAGGGGGAGGTTTCCCGAAACCGGGACAGCCCCAAATGCTCCAGATAAAATTCGGCCAGGCCGGTGGCACGGGCCTTGTCATAGCCGAGATAGCCGGGGCCCGCCAGCACTTCCTCCCAAACGGTGGCGGCAAACAATTGATGCTCCGGATATTGAAAGCTCATCCCCACCTGCCGCACCACCTGGTGCAGCTTTGTCCGTTTGCTCGCCAGGGCCAGCCCATTTACGGTGACGTCCCCCCGCTGGGGCCGAAGGATGCCATTGATATGCTGGGCCAGCGTGCTTTTGCCGGAACCGGTGGAACCGGCGATGGCGAGAAAGGAGCCGTCGGCCACCGTGAGGTCGATCCCGCATAGGGCCTCCCGCTCATAGGGGGGTTCCCTTTTGATAAATATAGCCCAGCCCCTTTATTTCAATCGGCATAATCCGGCCACCATCTCCGCCGCCGTTCTCGGCAGCGGCCCTTTCCAATGCCCCCGCCGTTGCAGTTCCAGGCCGAGACTCGACGAAGGCCGGCAGCCTAAGACCGCAGCGGGCCAAAACCTCCCGTTCCGCCAGCACCGCCATGGTTTCTCCAGTGCCAATTTGCCGTTGGCGAGAACGGCGACCCGGTCGCTCAGCAGCGCTCCTCGACAAAATGGCTGATGTGTATCACGGCAAGGCCCCGCCGCTGTTGCAAGCCCCGGACGACGGCCAAAACCTCTTCCCCGGCTGACCGGATCCAGCATCGAGGTGGCCTCGTCCATAATCAGATAGCGGGGATCCATCGCCAGCGCGCCGGCGATGGCGACCTTGCTTTTGGCCGCCGGAAAGCAAAATGGGGGGCCTGTCGCCGGTATTCCGCCATGCCGACGGCGGCCAAAGCGGCGTCGACCCGGTTGAGAATTTCCGCCCTGGGCAGGCCGAGGTTTTCCGGGCCAAAGGCCACATCCTCCTCGACGGTGGTGGCGATCAGCTGATTTTCCGGGTTTTGAAAGATATAGGCGACCCGGCGGCGAATCTCCCACAATGTCCCCGCCGGAAGCGCCCTGGAAACCGTCGACGGTGACAGCGCCGCTGTCGGGCAGCAGAAGGCCGTTCAGCAACATGGCCAGCGTGGTTTTGCCGGAGCCATTGGCCCCCAGAACCGTCAGCCATTCGCCTTCCCGCACCGTGAGGTCGACGCCGTCCACCGCCGCCTGCCGGTCATCCCGGCGATAGCGGTAAGAAACCGCCGCCGCTGCCATCATCGCTTTCCCGCCCTTTTCCTGCCAAACGCACAGGGCCAAGGCCCGATATGCGCATGGGCCGCTCGGGGCCGGCCAGCGCAAATGGCGTGGCGGCTCCGGCGGCCCAATGTCGCGATGTTCAACTTATACCAATTCCACTTTGACCATCTGGGCGGCGTCGCCCCGGCGCTGTTCCAATTTGATGACGCGCACATAGCCGCCGGCCCTATCCTGATAGCGGGGGGCCAATGTGGCGAAGAGCTTCGTCACCACATCTTCATCGGTAAGATAGGCGAGGGCCTGCCTTCTGGCGTGCAGATCCCCTTTTTTGCCCAGGGTGATCATTTTTTCCGCGATGCTCTTCAGCTCCGCGGCTTTTGGTTCCGTTGTTACGATGGCTTCCTTATCTAATAGAGAGGTTGTTATATTGCGCAGCATCGCCCGGCGATGGCTGCTGTTCCTCCTCAGTCTACCGTATGCCAATGCCATAACCTCCTTCTGATTATTCTTCGGACTTCTTCAAATTGAGGCCCAATTCGTCCAGCTTTTCGATGACCTCCTCCAAGGATTTGCGGCCCAGATTGCGAACCTTCATCATATCCTCTTCGGTGCGCTGGATCAGCTCCTGCACCGTATTGATTCCGGCCCGCTTGAGGCAATTATAGGAGCGAACGGACATATCCAATTCCTCGATGGTCATGTCCATCAATTTGTCTTTATTGTCCTCTTCGGTTTCGGAAAGCAACACATCATCGCCGACGGTTTCGGTGAGGCCGATAAAAAGCTTCAAGTATTCCGCCAAAATTTTCGCGCTGGCGCCCACCGCCTCGTCCGGGGCGATGCTGCCGTCGGACCAGACGTCCAGGGTCAATTTGTCAAAGTCGGTCTGTTGGCCAACCCGGGTGTCCTCCACCTGAAAGACCACCTTGCGGATCGGCGAGAAGAAGGAATCGATGGGGATCACCCCGATGCTCTGGCTTTCCTTCTTATTTTTTTCCGCCGTATTGTAGCCGCGCCCTTTTTCAACGGAAATTTCCATATAGAGGCGGCCGCCGGCGTCTAAAGTGGCGATGTGGTGTTCCGGATTGAGTATTTCCACTTCGGAACTGCATTTGATATCACGTCCCGTAATTTCCCCTTCACCTTCCGCTTCCACGGTCATAAACCGCTCCTCATCGGTGTGGAGCTTTACGGATAAACCCTTCAGGTTCAAGATTATATCGGTGGTATCTTCAAAGACACCGGGGATTGTCGAAAATTCGTGAAGCACACCTTCGATTTTAACGGAAGTCACTGCAGCACCGGGAAGAGAAGACAGAAGCACCCGCCGTAAAGCATTGCCGAGGGTAATCCCGTATCCTCTTTCCAATGGTTCAACTACAAAGCGGCCATATGTCCTGGTTTCATTCATATCCAAGCATTGTATTTTGGGTTTTTCCATTCCTGACAGCATATTCTGGCCTCCTTATATATTGATGTCTGAAAGATATTCCGGGTGGATTAGCGGGAATATCCTTCGACGATCAGATGCTCCTGGATCGGGATGTCGATATCTTCACGTTTCGGCATGTCGGCAATTTTGACGGCAAGGGCTTCCCGATCCAGCTCCAGCCAGGCGGGAACCACTTTAACCGCGGCCAATTCACCGATGGAGGCAAATTTATCGGACTTTTTGCTTTTTTCGGCGACGGTGACCACATCGCCTTGCTTTACCAGGAAGGAGGCGATATTGACCTTTCGGCCATTGACCTGATAATGGCCGTGGAGAACCAGCTGCCGCGCTTCCGGCCGGGAATTCGCGAATCCGGCCCGGTACACCACATTGTCCAGCCGCCGTTCCAGAAGAACGAGGAGGTTTTCACCGGTAACGCCGCCCTGACGGGCCGCTTTTTCATAATACAGCCTAAACTGCTTTTCCAAAACGCCGTAGATGCGGCGGGCCTTTTGCTTTTCCCGCAGCTGCAAGCCGTATTCCGAGCGTTTCTTCCGCGCCGCCGATTGGCCATGCTGGCCCGGCGCATAAGACCGTTTCGCCACGGCGCATTTATCGCTATAGCAGCGGTCGCCTTTTAAGTAAAGCTTCTCACCTTCGCGCCGGCAAAGCCGACAAACGGAATCTGTATAACGTGCCATCTAAAAAGGACACCTCCTAAACTCTTCTTCTTTTCGGCGGGCGGCAGCCATTGTGCGGAATGGGGGTTACATCTTTGATCATGCTGATCTCCAAACCATTGGCCTGAAGAGAACGGATCGCCGCTTCCCTGCCGGAGCCCGGGCCTTTGACGACGCATTCCACCTGCCGCATCCCATGTTCCATCGCTTCTTTCGCGCAGGTTTCCGCTGCCAGCTGGGCGGCGAAAGGAGTGCTCTTTCTGGAGCCCTTAAAGCCGGAACTGCCGGCGCTGGACCAGGAAATGGCGTTGCCCGCTCGGTCGGTAATCACGATGATCGTATTGTTGAAGGTGGAATTGATGTGCGCCACACCAAATTCAATGTTCTTCTTTTCTCTTCTTCTCCGGGTTTGTCTACGTGCCATTTTTCATGCCCTCCTTTCTTACTTCTTCCTCTTCACGCCGACGGTGCGCTTAGGCCCTTTGCGGGTGCGGGCATTCGTCTTCGTTTTTTGCCCCCGCACCGGCATACCGCGGCGGTGGCGGATTCCCCGATAACAGCCGATTTCCATCAGCCGCTTGATGTTCAGGGCCACTTCCCGGCGAAGGTCGCCTTCCACCGGATAGCGGTTGGTAATCAGGTCACGGATGGCATTGACTTGTTCTTCCGTCAGATCTTTCACGCGGATATTGGGGTCGATGCCGCATTCCTTTAATATCTTTTGGGAAGTGGATACGCCGATGCCATAGATATAGGTCAGGCCGATCTCCACCCTTTTGTCCCTGGGCAGGTCTACACCAGCAATACGTGCCATTTAATACATGCACCTCCAATACAAAATCGTCTCTTATCCTTGTTTTTGTTTATGTTTGGGATTCTTGCAGATCACCATCACAATCCCATTGCGTTTGATGATCTTGCATTTTTCACAAATCGGCTTCACCGACGCTCTAACCTTCACGATACATCCTCCTTTGTTTTCCTCGGCCGATTATTTGAAACGATAGACGATGCGTCCTCTTTTTAAGTCATAGGGACTCAATTCCACCGTTACCTTGTCTCCCGGCAAGATGCGGATGAAATTCATCCTGATCTTACCGGAAACGTGGGCCAAAACCCGGTGGCCATTGGCCAGTTCCACAGTAAACATGGCGTTCGGCAAGGGCTCAACGACGGTGCCCTCCACCTCGATCGCGTCTTGCTTGGACATTCTTATACCTCCTCAGCGCTGGTTTCCAAAGAAATTCTTCTGATCAATCCTCTCACATCCGAATCCTGGGGGATGGCGCCGGATCGCAGCTGTTCGCCTGGAAGGCCGGCGTCTTTCTTGGTTCCCTGTAAATGTTTGAAGCTCTTCTTCTTCGGCCGCGCGAAGGTCTTCTTTTTGCCGTCCACCAAAAAACAAAAATCCTTGTCGATGGCGGCGATCAGATAAAAGCTGCCCTTGTCGCGTCCCTGCTTGGAGAGGACCACTTGCCCCACATGATACTCCTTCATGCCGGCACCTCGCTAAAGCCTTGTCAAAATTTCGGGCGCACCGTCGGCGGTGATGGCAATGGTGTTCTCATAATGGGAAGCGGGAGAGCCGTCTTTCGTTACGACGGTCCAACCGTCCTCCAGTATCCGAATCTGGTGGCTGCCCAGCGAAACCATCGGTTCCACGGCGATGGTCAGCCCCGCCTCCAGGCGCAAACCCCGGCCCCGGTTGCCATAGTTCGGCACATTCGGCGCTTCGTGCATCGCTTCGCCGACGCCGTGGCCCGTCAATTCCCGGATCACGCCATAACCGTGTTTTTCCACATAGGCTTGGATGGCATGGCCCAAATCGCCGATGCGGTTCCCCGCCGCCGCCAGGCGCATTCCTTCAAAGAAGGAGGCTTCCGTGACCTGAACGAGACGTGCCTTCTCGTCGCTGATCCGGCCTACGGCGAAAGTTCTCGCGGCATCGCCGACATAACCACGGTAGGTGGCGCCAACGTCGATGCTGATGATTTCGCCTTCCCGCAGGATCCGGTGTTTATTGGGGATCCCGTGGACGACTTCCTCATCGATGGAAGCGCAGATGCTGGCGGGGAAACCTTGATACCCTTTAAAGGTGGGAACGGCCCGGCTGTTTCTGATCTGCTTTTCCGCCGCCCGATCCAGCTCATAGGTGGAGATACCCGGTTTTACCATCTCCTCCATGAGCGCCAAAACTTCCGCAACGACCCTACCCGCATCCCGCATGGCAGCTATTTGTTGCTTCGTTTTTATGTTAATCATGCTTCACTCCCAGCGCAAGGCCGATGTCTGCCATGACCGCGTCCACATCCCGATTGCCGTCGACCTGGTGGAGAATGCCCCGTTCGCGATAGTATGCGATCAGGGGCGCCGTCTGCTTTTCATAGACGTCGAGACGGGCATTGACGGTATCGGCATTGTCGTCGGAACGCTGGATCAATGGGCCGCCGCAGCGGTCGCAAACATTTTCCTCCTTTGGAGGATGGAAAGAAACATGGAAGGTTGCGCCGCAACCTTTGCAGACCCGCCGTCCGGTGAGTCTCGCAATAAGTTTTTCTTTCGGTACTTCCAAATTGATGGCGCCGTCCAAAGCGAGGCCCGCCTTTTCCAGCATCACGCCCAAGGCGTCGGCCTGGGCCGGCGTCCGGGGGAAACCGTCCAGCAGGAAGCCCTGCTCGCAGTCCTCCTTTTGAATCCGTTCCGCCACGAGGCCGATGATCACATCGTCAGGAACCAACTGGCCGGCATCCATATAACTTTTCGCTTCCAAGCCCAAGGGCGTGCCGTCTTTGACCGCCGCCCTAAGCATATCCCCGGTGGAGATATGGGCGATGTGATATTCCGAGATCATAACCTGTGCCTGGGTGCCTTTACCGGCTCCAGGGGCGCCCAATAAAACCAGCCGCATCGCTTTAACCTCCTTAACCCATAAACCCTTGATAATTGCGCATCAGCAACTGGGATTCAAGCTGCTTCATCGTATCCAATGCGACGCCGACGGCAATCAGCAGCGATGTGCCGCCGAAGCTGATATTCAAACCGGTGGCCGCCATCATAAAATTCGGCAATAAGGCGATGGAGGCGAGAAAGATCGCGCCGGCAAAGGTCAGCCGCGTCAAAATGCGGTCGATAAACTCGGCGGTGGGACGGCCCGGCCGGATGCCGGGGATGAAGCCGCCGTTCTTCTTAACATTGTCCGCCACTTCCACAGGGCTGAAGGTAACCGCCGTATAAAAGTAGGCGAAGAAAATGATGAACAGCGCGTAAATCACCATATAGAACGGATGCCCCTGGCCGAAGATTCTGGAAACGAAATCCGCAAAGCCATTGCCGGGGAAAAAGCCAGCCAACATGCCGGGAAGCATCCAGATCGACATGGCGAAGATCACCGGGATCACCCCGGCTTGGTTCAATTTAAGCGGAATATGGGACGTTTGGCCGCCATAAACCTTGCGGCCGACCACCCGCTTCGCATATTGGATCGGAATGCGCCTTTGGCCTTCCTGGATAAAGACGATACCGGCAATGATCAGCACCGCCATGATGAGGAAGCCCAAAACGGCAAAGATATTGGTTTCACCGGTGCGGAGCGCCGACACGAGATAGGTCAGCCCCGAAGGAATCCTCGAAACGATCCCGGCGAAGATGATCAGCGAAATCCCATTGCCGATCCCTTTTTCGGTGATCATTTCCCCCATCCACATCAGGAAGGCGGTGCCCGCCGTCAGCGTGACCGCCAAAACCAAAATGCTGAAGGGGTTGACGGAAATGATGGCTTTTCTAAGGTAAAACGCCAGGCCCAGCCCTTGAATGAAGGCCAGCAGCACGCAGCCGTAGCGGGTGAATTGGGCCATTTTTTTCCGGCCTTCCGGCCCCTCTTTCGACAGCCGCTCAAAATAAGGAACGACGATGGTCAAAAGGTTGATGATGATCGACGCATTGATATAGGGCATGATGCCCATGGCGAAAACGCTCACATTCTTTAAAGCGCCGCCGGAAATCACGTCGATAAAACCAAAGATGTTTTGGGTGAACAGGGAATCCAGCACCGCCCGGTCGATGCCGGGGGCCGGAAGGTGGGCGCCGATGCGAAAGACGAGAAACATCAGTAAGGTAAAGACGATCTTTCTCCGCAATTCCTCGATTTTAAACGCATTTCTTAAAGTGGAGAACACGGTCAAATCACCTCAACTTTTCCACCCGCTGCCTCGATTTTTTCCAATGCGGCTTTGCTGCATTTTTGCACCTGCACCGTTACAGCCTTTTCGATCGTGCCGTTGGCGAGAACCTTCACACCATCGACGCTGCCCTTAATCAAACCCGCCGCCCGCAGCACTTCCGCGGTTACCACCGCATCGGCGTCGAATTGGTTCAGGTCATCCAGGGTGATGATCGCGTATTCCTTCTTATTGATATTGGTGAATCCCCTTTTCGGGATCCTTCTCTGCAAAGGCATCTGGCCGCCTTCGAAACCGGGGCGAACGCCGCCGCCGGAACGGGCCTTTTGCCCTTTATGGCCTTTGCCGGCTGTTTTGCCAAGGCCGGAACCGATGCCCCGCCCTTTGCGGGTGGCCTTGGGCCTCGAACCCGGGGCCGGCTGCAAATCACATATTTTCATTCCATTCCCTCCCCTCGGCGCATTAAGCCTCGACCTCTTCCACCTTGACCAGGTGGGCAATGCTTTTTACCTTCCCTAAAATGTCCGGGGTGTCGTTTTGTATCACAGAGCTGTTCATTTTGCCCAGCCCCAGGGATTTCACGGTTTCCCGCTGTTTCCGATTGTAACCGATCACGCTTTTCACAAGGGTAATCTTGATTTTAGCCATGGCTTACTCCTCCTGACCCAAGATTTCCTTGACGGTTTTGCCCCGCAGCCGGGCAACCTCTTCCGCCGGTTTCATTTCCTGCAGCGCCGTCAAGGTCGCCGAAACCATATTGATGGCATTGTTGGAGCCCAGGGACTTCGTTAAAATATCGCGGATTCCCGCAAGCTCCAAAACGGCGCGGACGGGGCCGCCGGCGATTACGCCGGTGCCGGGGGCGGCGGGCTTCAGCAAAACCCTGCTGGCGCCGAAACGGCCGATTCTTTCATGGGGAATCGTATAGTTTACGATGGGTACCTGAATCAGATTTTTCTTCGCGTCCTCAATGGCTTTGCGAATCGCTTCCGGCACTTCCCCGGCTTTACCGAGGCCAGCGCCAACATGGCCGTTTTCGTCGCCGACCACAACCAGGGCGCTGAAGCTGAAACGACGGCCGCCCTTGACCACCTTGGCCACGCGATTGATATGGACGATTTTCTCCGTTAATTCAAGATTTGTGGCGTCAATTCTGGACATCTATTTCCCTCCTTATACCTCTTAAAATTCGAGGCCACCCTCTCTGGCGCCCGCCGCCAAGGCGGCAACCCTGCCGTGATAAATCATGCCGCCACGGTCAAAGACCACTTCTTTGATGCCTTTTTCGAGGGCCCTTTCGGCGAGAGATTTGCCAACGCGGCCGGCGGCTTCTTTGTTGCCGCCATAGGCTTCCTTCAGCGGGGCTTCCAGGGTAGAGGCAGCGGCCAGGGTGACGCCGTTCACATCGTCGATGAGTTGGGCGGATATATGCTTGGCGCTACGGTAAACCGCCAGGCGAGGCCGTTGGGCGGTACCGGAAATTTTCAGTCGCACGCTGGCGTGTTTTCTCTGCCGCGTTTTTTTACGGTCCTGTACTTTATACAAATCAGCCACTCCTTCCCTTCTTATTTCTTCACGCCGGCCTTGCCGGCCTTCCGTTTGATCACTTCGCCTTCATACTTGATTCCCTTGCCCTTATAGGGTTCCGGTTCTCTGACGGCCCGCACATTGGCGGCGAAGGCGCCGACTTTTTCCTTGTCGTTCCCCGAAACCGTGATGCGGTTCGGCGCGGGAACCTCAACGGTGAGATCCTTCCCCGGATCCATTTCCACCGGATGGGAATAGCCCACGGTTAAGACAAGGTGGTTCCCCTGTTTCGCGGCGCGGTAACCGACGCCGGACAATTCCAGCTTCTTTTCAAAGCCCTTCGTTACCCCGACCACCATATTGTTGACCAAAGAGCGGGTCAAGCCATGGAGAGAACGGTGTTCCTTTTCGTCGCTGGGACGGGTGACAAGGATCTGGTTGTTCTCGACGGTTATGGTGATGTCGGGATGCAATTCCCTTTGGAGCTCGCCTCTGGGGCCTTTGACGGTGATCGTCGGGCCATCCTGTTTGACTTCGACACCGGCGGGAATATCTATCGGCATTCTGCCTATTCTAGACATATTGTACCTCCCAAATTGCGTTCAGTTTCCCTTACCAGATATAGCAGAGCACTTCTCCGCCGATACCTTCTTTGCGCGCATCCTTATCGGTCATCAGCCCCTTGGAAGTGGAGATGACGGCGACGCCAAGGCCACCCAAGACCTTGGGAATCTCGTCTTTTCTCGCATACACCCTAAGGCCGGGGCGGCTGATCCGCTTCAAACCCGAAATGACCTTTTCCCGGTTGCTGCCATATTTCAGGTACAAACGGACAAAGCCTTGTTTGCCGTCTTCGATATATTCCACATCGCGAATGAAGCCTTCGTCTTTCAGGATCTTGGCCAAATTCAACTTGGTTTTTGAGGCGGGGATCTCCACCTTCTCCATATAAACAGTATTTGCATTGCGGATTCTGGTAAGGAAATCGGCAATGGGATCTGTCATGACCATTTTCTCTACCTCCTTCGGTTGCTTACCAGCTAGACTTAGTTACGCCCGGGATTTCTCCCTTGTAAGCCAATTCTCTGAAGCAAACCCGGCATATTCCGAATTTCCGCATATATGCGTGGGGGCGGCCACAGATTCTGCAGCGATTGTAGCCGCGCACCGTATACTTAGGCGTACGCTTTTGTTTCGCGATCATTGATTTTTTCGCCACTGTATTACCTCCTTAGAATGATCGAACGATCCGGCTTAGCTCTGTTGAAAGGGCATACCCATGAGCCTGAACAGTTCTTTTGCTTCTTCATCGGTCTTTGCGGTGGTGGTGAAGCAAACCTCCAAACCCCGCAGCCGGTCGATTTTGTCATAGTCGATCTCAGGGAAAACCAGTTGGTCTTTCAGGCCAAGGGAATAATTGCCGCGGCCGTCGAAAGCCGTCGGGGACACGCCCTTGAAGTCTCTGACCCGGGGCAGCGCCACCGAGATCAAACGGTCGACAAATTCATACATCCGGTCGCCTCTCAGCGTGACCTTGCAGCCGATGGACATGCCGGTCCGCACCTTAAAGGCGGCGATGCTTTTCTTCGCTTTTGTGACCACCGGCTTTTGGCCGGAGATCGTTTTTAAATCCGCGATTGCGGCGTCCAATGCTTTGGGATTGGCAATGGCTTCGCCAAGGCCCATATTGATCACCACTTTGCTCAATTTGGGAATTTCCATCACATTCTCATATTGAAACTTTTCTTTGAGAGCCGGGATGATCTCATTGGCATACTTTTCTTTCAGTCTCGCCACTTAAAATGCCTCCTTTCTCCCAATTACTTATCGAATACTTCACCGCAATGTTTGCATTGGCGCGCCAATTTCCCATTGTCCAGCGATTTCATCGAAATTCTCGTAGCCTTCTTGCATTTTTCGCAGTAGAGCATCACATTGGAAAGATCGATCGGCGCCGGTTTTTCCATGATGCCTCCCTGCGGATTGGCCTGGGTCGGCTTGGTGTGCCGCTTGACGACATTGATGCCGTCGACGATGACCCGGCCTTTCTTCGGCAAAACCTGTAAAACTTTGCCGACATCGCCCTTGTTTTTGCCGGCGATGATTTTCACTTTATCGTCTTTGCGAACATGCGCTTTTTGCAAAGCCAAATCGCCCACCTCCTATTTCCTTACAGCACTTCCGGGGCAAGGGAAATGATTTTCATATAGTTCTTTTCCCTCAATTCCCGCGCGACGGGCCCAAAGATGCGGGTGCCGCGGGGTTGGCCATCGTCTTTGATGATGACCGCCGCATTCTGGTCAAAGCGGATATAGGAACCGTCGACCCGGCGGATCTCTTTTTTCGTCCGCACGACGACGGCCTTCACGATCTCGCCTTTTTTCACCACGCCGCCGGGTGTCGCATGTTTGACGCTACAGACGATAATATCGCCGACGCTGGCATAGCGCCGCCCGGCGCCGCCCAATACTTTAATGCACAACAGCTCTTTCGCGCCGGTATTGTCGCCGACTTTGAGCCTGGTTTCCTGCTGAATCATTGGATATGCCCCCTTTCTTTCGCGCCCTTAGACAATCGGGGCTTTTTCTAAAATCTCAAGCAAACGCCATCTCTTATCTTTCGATAGCGGGCGCGTTTCCATCATTTTTACTTTATCGCCAATACGGGCCTCATTGTTCTCATCGTGGGCCTTGTATTTTTTGCTGGTTTTGATGATCTTCCCGTAAAGAGGATGCCGGATTCTCGTTTCGACGCTGACGACAATCGTTTTATCCATCTTGTCGCTAACCACATGGCCGATCCGCACCTTCCTACTATTTCTTTCCATCGCGGCCTCGTCCTCCTTCCGATTTAGAATTTACTTCCTTTGAGCTCCCGCTCTCTGATCACGGTTTTCACCTGTGCGATATTGCGTCTTACGTCTTTGATGACCATTGGATTGTCCAGTTGACCGGTGGCAAGGCGAAAACGCAGGTTAAAAAGCTCGCCCTTCAGATCGTCCACTTTTTTGTTGAGCTCCTCCACGGTCATTTCCTTGATATCCTTCATTTTCATGACTCATCACCGCCCATTTCTCCACGTTTTACAAACTTGCTCTTGATGGGCAATTTATGCTGGGCCAAACGGATCGCTTCCCGGGCGACTTCTTCCGAAACGCCGCTGACTTCAAACATCACCCGGCCCGGCTTCACCACCGCCACCCAGTATTCCGGCGCGCCCTTCCCGCTGCCCATACGGGTTTCGGCGGGCTTTTCCGTTACCGGTTTATGGGGGAAGATTTTGATCCAAACCTTTCCGCCCCTCTTCATATAACGGTTCATGGCGATACGGGCGGCTTCGATCTGCCGGCTGGTGATCCAACCGCATTCCACGGCCTGCATACCGTATTCACCATAGGCCACGGTATTGCCTTTTAAGGCTTTCCCTTTCATTCTGCCCCGGTGCTGACGGCGAAACTTCACCCTCTTAGGTATCAACATCAGGCTTCTCCCCCTTCCGCCAAGGACCGTTTCGGCGCTTTTTTCGCCCGTTCCGGCAAAATTTCGCCCTTGTAGATCCAGCATTTTACGCCAATTTTGCCATAGGTGGTATTGGCTTCGGCGAAACCGTAATCGATGTCGGCCCGCAGGGTATGGAGGGGCACCTTGCCTTCGCTGTACCATTCGGTTCTGGCGATTTCCGCGCCGCCCAAACGGCCGGAAACCATCATCTTGATGCCGCCGACGCCCATGCGCATGCTGCGGCCCACCGCCTGTTTGATGGCGCGCCGAAAACCGATCCGTTTTTCCAGTGCGGCGGCAACGCTTTCCGCCACCAATTGGGCGTCGGTTTCCGGTTTTTTCACTTCATTGATATAGATATTGACCTTCTTGTCGGTCATCTTTTCCAGCTGGTTTTTTAGGTTTTCCACTTCCTGGCCGCCGCGGCCGATCACGATGCCGGGCTTCGCCGTGAAGATGTTTACCTTCACACGGTTGGCGGCCCGCTCGATCTCGATGCGGGAAATGCCGGAAGCATAGAGTTTTTTCTTCAAATATAAACGGATCTGGTGATCTTCTAAAAGATAGTCCTGGTATTCTTTTCTGGCATACCAGCGCGAATCCCATCCTCTGATCACGCCGACCCTTAAACCCTTTGGATTTACCTTCTGACCCACGCTTAAACCTCCTCCCTTTCGCTGACGACCACGGTAATGTGGCTGGTTCTCTTATTGATGCGATCCGCCCGGCCCATGGCCCTGGGCTTGATCCGCTTCCAGGTGACACCTTCGTCAACAAAAGCCTTGGCGACGATCAAATCGTCTTTATTCATATCGGCATTGTGTTCCGCATTGGCGATCGCGGAATTTAACACCTTCAAGACGGGAACGGTGGCCCGGTTCGGCGTCAATGTCAAGATGGCCTGGGCTTCCGTCACATCTTTTCCCCGTATCATATCCACCACATACCTGACTTTGCGGGGAGAAATCCGTACATGCTTAGCTATCGCTTTCACTTCCAACAAAAATACCTCCTCTCACCCGAAAGCCTTATTTCAAAGCGCTGGACCGTTCCGTATGGGAACCGTGGCCCCTAAAAAGACGGGTAGATACAAATTCTCCTAATTTATGGCCCACCATATCTTCGGTGATATAGATGGGAACGTGCCGCCGGCCATCGTGAATCGCGATGGTGTGACCGATCATTTGCGGGAAGATGGTAGACCGGCGAGACCAGGTTTTGATGACCTGCTTATTGTTGTCTTCGTTCATCTTCTCCACCTTTGCCAAGAGCTTCTCTTCGCAATAGGGGCCTTTTTTCAGAGATCTGGCCATATTTTGCCTCCTTCCTCCTTAGCTGCGCGCCTTAACGATCAGTTTAGACGACGCTTTCTTCTTGTTCCGGGTTTTCGCGCCGAGGGCCGGTTTGCCCCAAGGCGTTACCGGCGTACGGCCCACCGGGGAACGGCCTTCCCCACCGCCGTGGGGGTGGTCGCAGGGATTCATCACAACGCCGCGGTTGCCGGGGCGGATGCCGAGCCAACGGGAGCGGCCGGCTTTGCCGATATTGATGTTTTCCTGGTCCTCATTGCCCACCTGGCCGATGGTGGCCTTGCATTCGATCCGCACCATGCGCATTTCCCCCGAGGGAAGCCGCAATGTGGCATAATTCCCTTCCTTCGCCATCAACTGGGCGCCGGAACCGGCGGAGCGCACCATTTTGCCGCCGCCTTTCGGATACAGCTCCACATTGTGGACAAAGGTACCGACGGGAATGTTCAACAGCGGCAAGGCATTGCCCACCTTGATGTCGGCGCCGATGCCGGACACCACCATGGTGCCGACCTTCAGGCCCTGGGGGGCAAGGATATATCTCTTTTCGCCGTCGGCATAGTGCAAAAGGGCGATATTGGCGCTGCGGTTCGGATCGTATTCGATGGCGGCCACCTTGGCGGGAACGCCGTCTTTGTTGCGTTTAAAGTCGATGATCCGGTACATTCTTTTATGCCCGCCCCCTTTGTGGCGGGTGGTGATCCGTCCTTTATTGTTTCTGCCACCAGTCCGATTCAACGGAGCAGTAAGGGATTTTTCCGGAACGGCTTTGGTAATTTCTTCGAAAGTGGAAACCGTCATGCCCCGGCGCCCCGGAGATGTCGGTCTAAACTTTTTGACTCCCATGTTTCCTCCTCCTTACCGATTACAGGCCTTCAAAAACCTGGATTTTGTCGCCGGCACGCAAGGTGACGATGGCCTTCTTCCGGTCGGGGCGTTTCCCCTCAAAACGGCCCTGCTTCTTCACCTTGCCACGGATGGTTCTGGTGGTAACGCGCAAAACCTTAACGTCGAACATCTTTTCCACAGCGTGCTTGATTTCGATTTTATTGGCGTCTTTCGCCACTTCAAACGAATACTTGTTTTCTTCCATTAAAATCATGGATTTTTCCGTAACAACGGGCTTTACCAAAACCTCATAGGCTTCTCTCATCAGCCGAGCACCTCCTCAACCTTGGCGACGGCGTCCTTCGTCATGATGAGCTTGCCGTGGGCCAAGATATTGTATACATTGATGCCCGTGGCCTCCACCGGCTCGACGCCTTGGATATTCCGGGCGGATTTGGCGATGTTTTCATCGACCGCATCCAAAACCACAAGGGCGTTTCGCACTTCAAAGCGATGGAGAAATTCGGCGAAGGCTTTCGTCTTCGGTTCCGCCATCGTGATCGCGTCCAACAGGATCAATTCCCCGTTCAGCACTTTATCGCTGAGGGCCGATCTCAATGCGGCCTTCCGCATTTTCTTCGGCATTTTGAAACCGTATTTCCGGGGATGGGGGCCGAAGGCCACACCGCCGCCGGTCCACACCGGGTTCCGGCTGGAGCCGACCCGGGCGCGGCCGGTGCCCTTTTGGCGCCAGGGCTTTTTCCCGCCGCCCGATACATCGCTGCGGGTCTTGGTGCCGTGGGTGCCTCTTCTGGCAGAGCGCTTCGGTTGGCCAAAACCGCGGAATGCATCAAAGGCACGTTGATTTCGGTTCCAAAAATATTTTCATTCAGATCGAGCTCTTCGATCTGCTTGCCTTCCATATTGTATACCGCTACTTTAGGCATTTTTACCCTCCTTTCCCTTTGCGCTTCTCTTATGCCTTCACTGCGTTCTTGACGATGACCAGCGATTTTTTCGCGCCGGGGATCGCGCCCTTGATCAGCACCAAGTGTTCTCGGGAATCAATTTGACCACTTCAAGGTTTTGAATGGTGACCCGCTTGTTGCCATGGCGGCCCGGGGATTTTTTCCTTAAAGCCCTGGCGGGGCCTTTGGCGCCGGCGGAAGCCAGGCGGCGGTGATTTTTCGAACCATGACCCATCGGGCCCTGGCAAAACCCCACCGTTTGATCGTGCTGGTGAAGCCCTTCCCCTTGGAGACGCCGGTGACGTCCACCTTATCGCCGGGAACGAACTGCTCGATGCTGAATGCCTGTCCCAACTGGTAGTTTTCGGATCGGCGATGCGAAACTCCTTTAGATAGCGGGCCGGCGCCGTATCGGCTTTGGCCGCGTGGTTCTTTTGGGGCTTATTGGCGTTTTTGATCGGGTCAAATCCCAACTGGATGGAATTATAGCCGTCATTGGCTTCCGTTTTAATCTGTACGATGACACCGGGGGCGGCTTCCACCACGGTGACCGGGACGATCTTCCCGTCTTCGGCGAAAATTTGGGTCATACCGACCTTTTTGCCCATGATAACCTTCGGTCATGTTTACACCTCTCTTTCCATTCGTAGGTGCCCAGTTTAGGGCATTGCTCTCCTTTATTTTGCGGTGAAAACCACCGGTCAACCAACAAGATTGGGCGGCGGCGCCGAAACCGGCGCGCCGGTTCACAGCTTGATTTCGATGTCCACCCCGGTGGGGAGGTCGAGACGCATCAGAGAATCCACCGTTTTGGAAGAGGGATTCAAAATATCGATCAGCCGTTTGTGGGTGCGCATTTCAAATTGCTCCCGGGAATCCTTATTGATATGCGGCGAACGCAAAATCGTATAGATGCTTTTCTCTGTGGGCAACGGAATCGGCCCGAGATCGAAGCCCCGGTTTTCTTTGCCGTTTCCACAATTCTTTCCGACGATTGGTCTAAAAGCTTGTGGTCAAAGGCCCGCAGCTTAATTCTGATTTTTTGCTTGCTCATCGTTAAACCTCCTAAAATCGCCCGTTTGTCGGACTTGCTCCGTGAAAATTACCGCCGCGGGATCCCCCGGCGCAACCTCTCACATCATGGCTGCCTCAGGCGGTTGTTCTTATTCCGCCACGCCGGAAACGACGCCGGCGCCGACGGTGCGGCCGCCTTCACGGATCGCGAAGCGCAGGCCTTCCTCAATGGCGATCGGGGTGATCAATTCAATGTTCATGCGAATATTGTCGCCGGGCATCACCATTTCCACGCCTTCCGGCAGATAGGCCACGCCGGTCACGTCCGTCGTCCTAAAATAAAACTGCGGGCGGTAGCCATTGAAAAACGGCGTATGGCGGCCGCCTTCTTCCTTCGTCAAAACATAGACTTCGCCTTCAAATTTCGTATGGGGCTTGATGCTGTTCGGCTTCGCCAAAACCTGGCCGCGCTCCACCTCTTTGCGCTCTATGCCACGGAGCAAACAACCCACATTGTCGCCGGCTTCGGCATAGTCCAGCAATTTCCTGAACATTTCCACGCCGGTGACCACCGTCTGCCGCGGTTCGTCGTTCAAACCGACGATCTGGATCGTATCACCGACCTTCACCTGACCGCGTTCGACACGGCCCGTCACCACGGTGCCGCGGCCCGTGATCGTGAACACGTCCTCGATCGGCATCAGGAACGGCTTGTCGACGTCGCGTTCCGGCGTCGGCACATAGGCATCCACAGCGTCCATCAGTTCCCAGATCTTGCCGCACCATTCGCAGCTACGTTCGCCGCAGCCGCATTCGCCGGCTTTCAAAGCAGAACCCGCGATGATCGGAATATCGTCGCCGGGAAATTCATATTCGCTCAGCAGTTCGCGAACTTCCATTTCCACCAATTCCATCAATTCCTCGTCGTCCACCATATCCGCTTTGTTCAGAAAAACCACGATATAGGGAACCCCAACCTGCCGGGCCAATAGAATGTGTTCGCGGGTTTGCGGCATCGGGCCGTCGGCGGCGGAAACAACCAAAATCGCACCGTCCATCTGCGCCGCGCCGGTGATCATATTCTTCACATAGTCGGCGTGGCCGGGGCAGTCCACGTGGGCATAGTGGCGCGTTTCCGTCTGGTATTCCACATGGGATGTATTGATCGTGATGCCACGCTCACGCTCTTCCGGCGCCGCGTCGATTTGAGCGTAACTCTTGACCTCCGCACCGCCGGCTTTCGCCAGACAGGTGGTGATCGCCGCCGTCAGCGTCGTCTTTCCGTGGTCAACGTGACCGATCGTGCCTACATTTACGTGCGGTTTTGTCCGCTCAAATTTCTGTTTACCCATTTTTATGACCTCCTAAATCTTTACAATCCTCTTAGATTCTTACTTTATTGATAATGGTTTCCGCGATGCCGGCGGGAACCTCCTCATAGTGGGCAAATTGCATCACATAGGTGCCGCGGCCCTGGGTTTTCGATCGCAGATCCGTGGCATAACCGAACATTTCCGACAATGGAACATAGCCCCGGATCGTCTGCATTTTGTTGACGGCTTCCATCCCTTCCAGCCGACCCCGGCGGAATTGATGTCGCCGATCACATCGCCCATATATTCCTCCGGCACCACAACCTCCAATTTGAAAACGGGTTCCAGAATCACCGGGCGGCCCTTCATCGCAACGTCCTTAAAGGCCATGGAACCGGCGAACTTAAAGGCCATCTCCGAAGAGTCGACTTCATGGTAGGAACCGTCCACCAGCGTGGCCTTCACGTCCACCACCGGGAAACCGGCCAAAAGGCCATTGGCCATCGCTTCCTTGATCCCCGCTTCGACGGGGGCGAAATATTCTTTAGGGACAATGCCGCCGATGATCTTGCTTTCAAAGGCGAAACCGGCGCCGGGCTCCATCGGTTCGAATTCGACGACGCAGTGGCCATATTGGCCGTGGCCGCCGGACTGCCGCACGAAGCGGCCCAGGCCCTTCACCGCATTGCGGATCGTCTCCCGATAGGCCACTTGGGGTTTCCCCACATTGGCGTCGACGCGAAACTCCCGCAGCAAACGGTCGACAATGATGTCCAAATGCAGTTCCCCCATGCCGGAGATGATCGTCTGTCCCGTTTCCGCGTCGGAACGGATGCGGAAGGTCGGGTCCTCCTCGGCCAGCTTTTGCAAGGCCAGGCTCATCTTCTCCTGGTCCGCGGTGGTTCTCGGCTCAATGGCCACGTCGATCACCGGTTCCGGGAAATCCATCGATTCCAAAATAACGGAATCATTATAGTCGCAAAGGGTGTCGCCGGTGGCGGTGAATTTCAGCCCCACCGCCGCCAAAATGTCGCCGGCATAGGCCACCTCAATGTCCTCCCGATGGTTGGCGTGCATCTGTAGCAGCCGCCCCACCCTTTCCTTCCGGTCTTTGGTGGAATTGTAGACATAGGAGCCGCTTTTGATGCTGCCGGAATAGACCCTGAAAAAGGTCAGCCTGCCGACGAAAGGATCGGTAACGATCTTAAAGGCCAGCGCCGCGAAGGGTTCACTGTCGTCAGGGTGGCGGAGAACCTCCTCTTCCTCATCGGGGCTGATGCCCCGGATGGCGGGAATGTCGGCGGGGGAAGGCAGATAGCGGACGATGGCGTCCAATAGGGCCTGCACCCCTTTGTTCTTGAAGGAGGAACCGCAGAGCACCGGGATCAACTCGACATTGATGGTGGCGCGGCGGAGGGCGGCGACGATCTCTTCCTCGCCGATCTCGTCCCCTTCCAGGAATTTCTCCATGATGCCTTCGTCGGTTTCCGCCAGGGCTTCCAGCATCTTTTCCCGGCTTTCTTCCGCCAATTGCCGCAGGCTTTCTTCGATTTCCTGTTCCGCCTGGGGCTGTTCGTCACGGTAGGTCGTCATCTTCATCGAAACCAGGTCGATGAAGCCGTTAAAATTTTCCTCGCTGCCGACGGGGAGCTGAATGGCGACGGGATTGGCCCCCAAGCGCTCCCGGATCATCGCGATGCCGCGCAGAAAATCGGCGCCGACCCGGTCCATCTTATTGATATAGGCAATGCGGGGCACACCGTAACGGTCCGCCTGGCGCCAAACGGTTTCCGACTGAGGTTCCACGCCGCCGACAGAACAGAACACCGCCACCGCGCCGTCGAGCACCCGCAAAGAGCGCTCCACCTCAACGGTAAAGTCCACATGCCCGGGTGTGTCAATGATGTTGACGCGATGGTCTTTCCAGATACAGGTGGTGGCCGCCGATGTGATCGTGATGCCCCGCTCCTGCTCCTGCACCATATAATCCATGGTGGCGGCGCCATCGTGCACTTCGCCCATGCGGTGTACTCGCCCGGTATAATACAGTATTCTCTCTGTCGTCGTGGTTTTGCCGGCGTCAATATGGGCCATAATGCCGATATTGCGCGTCCGTTCCAAGCTAAACTGTCTCATGGTGTCCTCCAGATCCAAACGGGAAAAACGATTTTACCATCTGTAGTGGGCAAAGGCGCGGTTGGCCTCGGCCATCTTGTGGGTGTCTTCCCTTTTCTTTACCGCGGCGCCGGTATTGTTCGCCGCGTCCATCAGTTCCCCCGCCACTTTTTCCCGCATACTTTTGCCGCCGCGTTTCTTCGAATACGTGGCGAGCCAGCGGATGCCCAAAGTCTGCCGACGTTCCGGCCTGACTTCGATGGGAACCTGATAGTTGGCGCCGCCGACCCGGCGGGCCTTCACTTCCAATACGGGCATGACGTTTTTCATCGCTTCTTCAAAGATTTCCAAAGGTTCTTTGCCGGTCTTTTCTTCGATGATGTCAAAAGCGCCGTATACGATCTTTTCCGCCTGGCCCTTTTTGCCGTCGAGCATGATTTGGTTGATGAACTTGCTCAAAACGACGCTGTGGTGCACCGGGTCCGGCAGAACTTCAATTTTTCTGATATTACCCCCTTCTGGGCATTTACGTCCCCCCTTACGGGTTATTCCCCATGTTATTTCGCCGCGGCTTTGGCTTTCGGCCTTTTGGCGCCGTATTTGGAACGGGCCTGGCCGCGATTGGCAACGCCGGCGGTATCCAAGGTGCCGCGGATGATATGATAACGGACGCCGGGTATATCTTTTACCCTGCCGCCACGGATCAAGGTCACCGAGTGCTCCTGGAGATTGTGGCCGATGCCCGGGATATAAGCCGTTACTTCAATGGCGTTGGTCAAACGCACCCTGGCCACTTTTCTCAAAGCAGAGTTGGGTTTTTTCGGCGTCGTCGTATACACCCGGGTGCAAACACCGCGTTTTTGCGGGCATTCCTTTAAAGCGGGCGCGTCGGACTTTTTTTCCTGGGTTGCTCTGCTGTTTCTGACCAATTGGCTGATTGTAGGCAAAATTCCACCCCTTTCTTCGCTTGATGAAAATGATTTGAATTTTATATAATTGTAGAAAAATATAGACAAATTATTCCAGTGTTGCGGCGGCGGCGGCCTTCACCGCCACGCCGCAGCTTTCGCCCAGAAGGCGCATATTCTCGACCAAGATGATTTTCACCCGCTTTTCGAAGCAAGCGTCCACCAGTGGCCCCGTCAGCTCCTTTTGCGCGTCTTTCGCGATAAATACCTTCTTGGCCTGGCCTTTTTCCAAGGCCTGCAAAGTCTGTTTGATGCCGACGACTTTGTCTTTGGCCATCTCAGCGTTTAAATCCATCCGCATCCCTCCTTGAAGGGCCAAATGCCCACCATCAAAAAGACGCATTGAAGAGTATATCACTCGGCTCGACATTGTCAATAGAATCCAAAACATCCAATCCCAGGCCGGAAACGCTCAAAACGCCCTCTCCTTCCATTGCCGGTTCCTGCAGCGGAATGGCCCGCTGCCATTCCTCATTGTTGCCCAGCAATCGCACATTGCGGTAGCGGGACATGCCGGTACCGGCGGGAATCAGCTTGCCAATGATGACATTTTCCTTCAGGCCGATCAGCGGGTCGGACTTGCCCTTGATGGCGGCGTCCGTCAGCACCCGCGTTGTTTCCTGGAAGGAAGCGGCGGAGAGGAAGGAATCGGTGGCCAGGGATGCCTTGGTGATCCCCAGCAGCACCGGAGAGCCAACGGCGGGGCCAAGCCCTGCCCCAGCAGCTCTTCATTCTTACGGTCGAATTCGTTCATATCCACCAGGGAGCCGGGAAGCATATCCCCGTCGCCGGGATCGTCGATTTTGACCTTTTTCAGCATCTGCCGGATCATAATCTCGATATGTTTATCGTTGATGTCCACCCCTTGGAGGCGGTAGACGCTTTGCACTTCCTTGAGCAGATAGGCGTGGACGCCTTTAACGCCCTTGACCTTCAAGATGTCGTGGGGATTGATGGAGCCTTCCGTCAGCTCGTCGCCGACGTCCACCGTCTGGCCTTCCGCGATTTTAAGCCGGGAATTGAACGGCGTCAGATAGGAGGCCTTCTCTTCCCCTTCGTCCGTCACGATCAGTTTTCTCTGCTGGCGGCTTTCCTCGATGTGAACCGTGCCGGAAAATTCGCTGATGATCCCCTGGAACTTAGGCTTTCTCGCTTCAAAAAGCTCCTCTACCCTGGGGAGGCCCTGGGTAATATCGTCCCCGGCGACGCCGCCGGTGTGGAAGGTACGCATCGTCAGCTGGGTGCCGGGTTCGCCGATGGACTGGGCGGCGATGGTGCCGACGGCTTCACCGATGTCGACGAGACCGCCGGTGGCCAAATTGCGGCCATAGCATTTGCGGCACACGCCGTACCGGCTTTTACAGGTAAGGACGGAACGGATATTGACCTTCCGCTCTTCCGCCGGCAATGTTTCCATATAGGCCTCGATCACCGGCAATTGGTCGTCGCCGATTTCATCGCCGGCGGCGACGATGACTTCGCCGGTATGCTTATTGACAAGGTCGGTGGCGGCGATCCGCCCTTCGATCCTTTCGGTCAGCGGCTCGATGTTTTTAATCTCGCCGACCCAGATGCCGGTGTCATTGCCGCAATCGTCCTCCCGAACGATGACCTCTTGGGCCACGTCGACGAGGCGGCGGGTGAGATAGCCGGAGTCGGCGGTTCTGAGGGCCGTATCGGCAAGCCCCTTCCTCGCGCCGTGGGTGGAAATAAAGAACTCCAGCACCGTCAGGCCCTCGCGGAAGTTCGCTTTAATCGGCAAGTCGATGATCTTCCCGGAAGGATCCGCCATCAGGCCGCGGGTACCCGCCAACTGGCGGATCTGCTGCACATTGCCGCGGGCGCCGGAATTGGCCATCATATAGATCGGGTTAAATTTATCCAAATGGGTCATCAAATCGCTGGTCACCTGCTCTGTGGCCCGGTTCCAGGTTTCGATTACCTTGCTGTAGCGTTCCTGTTCCGTCACGAGGCCGCGGCGAAACTGTTCCTCCACCACCGCCACCTTTTCTTCGGCGCCGGCCATCACGTCTTTTTTGCTTTCGGGAATCTTGATGTCCTCCAGGCCGATGGTGATCCCCGCCTGGGTGGAAATGGCGAAGCCCAGGCCCTTGATGCCGTCGAGCAGTTGGGAAGCGGCGCTGACCCCCATCCGGCGGTAGCAGCGGTCGACGATATGGGCCAAGGTTTTTTTGTCGATTTCGCAATTATAGAAGCCCAGCTCCTCGGGAACCGGGATATGGTAGTTGAAAATGAGGCGTCCCACGGTGGTGCGCAGCCGCTTAAAGGCGCCGCCCTCCTTGGTTTCGAAGGCTTGGCGCTGCTTTTTCACCATCATATAGTCCCATTCCGGGGGCTTCGTCACCTCGATTTCGGCGTGCAGATCGATGTCGCCGTTGAGATAGGCGACATAGGCCTCGTCGAAATCATAAAAGTATTTGTTTTCCCCCAAGGCCCCTTCCCTTAAAGCCGTCAGATAGTAGGAACCCAACACCATATCCTGGGTGGGAACCGCCACCGGCCGTCCGTCCTTGGGGTTTAAGATATTGTAGGCGGAAAGCATCAAAAGCCGCGCTTCCGCTTGGGCTTCCGCCGAAAGGGGCACGTGAACCGCCATCTGGTCGCCGTCGAAGTCGGCATTGTAGGCGGTGCAGACGAGGGGGTGGATCTGAAGGGCCCGGCCTTCCACCAGCACCGGCTCAAAGGCCTGGATGCCGAGGCGGTGCAGGGTCGGCGCCCGGTTTAGCAACACCGGGTGCTCGCGGATCACATCCTCCAATACGTCCCAAACTTCCGGCCGCACCCGTTCCACCATGCGCTTGGCGCTCTTAATATTGTGGGCGAGGCCATCTTTGACCAGGCGCTTCATCACGAAAGGCTTGAAAAGTTCCAGCGCCATCTCCTTGGGCAGGCCGCATTGGTGGAATTTCAGTTCCGGGCCGACGACGATAACGGAACGGCCGGAATAGTCCACCCGCTTACCGAGCAGATTCTGGCGGAAGCGCCCCTGCTTGCCCTTGAGCATATCGCTAAGGGATTTCAAGGGCCGGTTGCCGGGGCCGGTGACCGGACGCCCGCGGCGGCCATTGTCGATCAAAGCGTCCACCGCTTCCTGCAACATGCGCTTTTCATTGCGGACGATGATGTCCGGCGCGCCGAGATCCAATAGACGTTTTAAACGGTTGTTGCGGTTGATCACCCGGCGGTAAAGATCGTTTAAGTCCGAGGTGGCGAAACGGCCGCCATCCAACTGCACCATCGGGCGGACTTCCGGCGGAATCACCGGCACCACGTCGAGCACCATCCACTCCGGCCGGTTGCCGGAATGGAGAAAGGCTTCCACCACTTCCAAGCGGCGGATGGCCCGGATTTTCCTTTGGCCGCTGACTTCCTGCAGTTCCCGGCGCAATTCCTGGGCCAGCTTCACCAGGTCGATTTTTTGCAGCATCGCCTTGACGGCTTCCGCCCCCATGCCGGCCTTAAAGACGTCGCCATACTGTTCCCGCTGTTCCCGGTATTCCGCTTCGGTGAGAAGCTGCTTTTCCGAGAGAGGGGTTTCGCCGGCGTCCAGCACCACATAGGAGACGAAATATAAAATCTTTTCCAATGACCGGGGGGACATATCCAAAAGCAGCCCCATCCGGCTGGGGATCCCTTTAAAATACCAGATATGGGAAACCGGGGCCGCCAGCTCGATGTGGCCCATCCGTTCCCTTCTCACCTTGGCGCGGGTGACTTCCACGCCGCAGCGGTCGCAAACCATGCCCTTATAGCGCACCCTTTTATATTTGCCGCAATGGCATTCCCAGTCCCGGGTGGGGCCGAAAATCCTCTCACAGAAGAGGCCGTCCCGCTCCGGTTTTAAGGTTCGGTAATTGATGGTTTCCGGTTTTTTTACTTCACCGTAGGACCATTGCAGAATTTGCTCACTGGAGGCCAGACCGATTCGCATACGATCAAAATTGCTTACATCGATCAACTAATCATCTCTCCCTTCGTTCCGGTCACACGTGGATGACGGCATTAAAGGTCATCTATTTCATCGTCGATTTCAAAATCATCCAAATCCAGGTCGTCGGTGTCGAGGCTCAGCTTCTTCAAATCTTCCAAGCTGTCGAGGTCAAGATCGTCGACGGGATCCGCCGCTTCCTCCTCGGCATCGGCGACGGGTTCGCTCACCTCTTCGCTTTCCGCATAGGCCGGCGCCTTATTGACGAGATCGACGCCAAGCTCTTTGACGGTTTCCACGATGTCGTCGTCGGTTTCCCGGATTTCGATCTCTTTGTCGTCTTCCGAAAGCACCTTTACGTCGAGCAAGAGAGCTTTGCAATTCCTTGATCAGCACCTTGAAGGATTCGGGAATTCCCCCGGCTCCGGACATTTTCGCCTTTGACGATGCTCTCATAGGCTTTGACGTGCGGCCCACCACGTCGTCGGATTTCACCGTAAGGATCTCTTGCAGCGTATAGGAAGCGCCATAGGCTTCCAAAAGCCCAAACTTCCATCTCGCCGAAGCGTTGGCCGCCAAATTGGGCCTTGCCCCCCAAAGGCTGCTGGGTCACGAGGGAATAGGGGCCGGTGGAGCGGGCGTGAATTTTATCGTCCACCAAGTGGGCCAGCTTCAGCATATAGAGATAGCCGACGGTCACGGGATTGTCGAAGGGGCGGCCGGTGCGGCCGTCATAGAGCACGCTTTTCCCGCTGCGGGGCAAATTCGCTTCCTCCAGCAATTGCAGGATATCCCCTTCATTGGCGCCGTCGAAAACCGGCGTCGCCACATAGAGGTCAAGGATTTTCGCCGCCCAGCCGAGATGGCATTCCAGCACCTGGCCGATGTTCATGCGGGAAGGAACCCCAAGGGATTCAGCACACCTCCACCGGCGTGCCGTCGGGCAGGAAAGGCATATTTTCCTCCGGCAAAATCTGGAGACGACCCCTTTGTTGCCGTGGCGGCCCGCCATCTTGTCGCCGACGGAGATTTTCCGCTTCTGGGCCACATAGACACGAACCAGTTTGTTGACGCCGGGCGACAGTTCGTCGCCGTTTTCGCGGGAAAATACGCGGATGTCCACCACCTTGCCGCTTTCGCCGTGGGGCACCCGGAGGGAGGTGTCCCGGACTTCCCGGGCTTTTTCCCCGAAGATCGCCCGGAGCAAACGCTCTTCCGCCGTCAGTTCCGTTTCCCCCTTGGGGGTCACTTTCCCCACCAGGATGTCGCCGGAGCGCACCTCCGTGCCGATGCGGATGATGCCGCCGGCGTCGAGATCCTTCAAAATATCGTCGCCGACATTGGGAATGTCCCTGGTGATCTCTTCCGGGCCCAGCTTCGTATCGCGGGCATCGCATTCGATATTCCTCAATGTGAACCGAGGTAAAAGAAATCGTCGCGAACGAGTTTTTCGCTCAACAGGATCGCGTCCTCATAATTGTAGCCTTCCCAGGTCATAAACGCCACCAGCACATTGCGGCCCAAGGCCAGCTCGCCACTGTCGGTGGAGGGCCGTCGGCGATCACCTGCCCTTTTTTTGCACCCTTTGCCCCTTCTGGACGATGGGCTTCTGGTTGATGCAGGTTCCCTGATTGGAGCGTTTGAATTTCAACAATTTATGGCTTTCCAGCGCCCCGTCGTCCCGTTTGACGATGATCTGGGAGCCTTCGGATTTGGCGATGACGCCATCGCCGCCGGCGATCTCCATTACGCAGGAATCGGTGGCGGTTTTCGATTCCATGCCGGTGCCGACATAAGGGGCGTCGGTCACAAGCAAAGGCACCGCCTGCCGCTGCATATTGGCGCCCATCAGCGCGCGGTTGGCATCGTCGTGCTCGAGGAAGGGGATCAGCGCCGCGGCGACGGAAACAACCTGCTTGGGGCTAACGTCCATATAGTCGACCCGATCCGAAGGCATCGCCATGATGCTGCTGCCATAACGGACATTGACCCGGCTGTTCAGGAAGCGCCCATTTTCGTCCAAAGGCTCATTGGCCTGGGCGACGACATAGCGATCCTCCTCGTCGGCGGTGAGATAGTCGATGGCTTCCGTTACGATGCCCCGCTCCTTGTCGATGCGGCAATAGGGGGTCTCGATGAAGCCGTAGGCATTGATTCTGGCATAGGTGCTCAAGGATCCGATCAGGCCGATATTGGGGCCTTCCGGCGTCTCGATGGGGCACATGCGCCCATAGTGGGAGTGGTGCACGTCACGCCTCAAAACCGGCCCGTTCCGGGAAAGGCCGCCGGGGCCCAGGGCCGAGAGCCGCCGCTTATGGGTCAATTCCGCCAGCGGGTTTGTCTGGTCCATAAATCGTGTGGTCTGGCTGGAGCCGAAAAAATTCTTTCAGCGCCGCCACCACCGGGCGGATATTGATTAAAAGCTGCGGGGCGATGGATTCGGCATCCTGAATCGTCATCCGTTCCCGCACCACCCGTTCCATCCGGGAAAGGCCGATGCGGAACTGGTTTTGCAAAAGCTCGCCGACGGAGCGCAGGCGGCGGTTGCCGAGATGGTCGATATCATCGGCCTCCATCCTGCCGTCCATCAGGCCGAGCAGTTCTTTCAAGGCACAGAACACGTCGGGCTTCGTCAGGTGCTTGATATAGTCATCATGCACCTTGGGGGTCGGCATCGGGAACGACATAGGCCTGGGCATCGTCATTCCAGACGCGCCCTTCCGCGCCGATCCGTTTTAAAATGCCGTGTTGCAGCCGCTTGTTCAGCTTATAGCGGCCCACATTCCCCAAATCATACCGTTTGGGATCAAAAAACAGCGAATGCAGCAGGCTCCGGGCCGAATCGACGGTGGGAGGCTCGCCGGGCCGCAGCTTTTTATATACTTCCAGAAGCGCTTCTTCTTCCGTTTTGGTGCTATCTTTCTCCAAAGTGGCCAAAATTGCGGGGTGTTCGCCAAACATTTCGATGATCCGATCGTCGGCGCCGTGGCCCAGGGCCCGCACGATGACTGTGGCGGGCAGTTTGCGCGTTCGATCCACTCTGACATAAATGAGCCCGGCGGCGTCGGTCTCGAATTCGAGCCAGGCGCCCCGGTTCGGGATAATGGTGGCGCCATAAATATCGGCGCCGCTATTGGAATCTTTCGTGTGGCTGTAGTATACGCCGGGAGAACGAACCAACTGGCTGACAACGACCCGCTCCGCTCCATTGACGATAAAGGTGCCTGTCGGTCATGAGATGGAAATCGCCAAGGAACACATCCTGTTCCTTCACTTCCCCGTCTCTGTTGATCAGCCGGACTTTGACTTTTAACGGCGCCGAATAGGTGGCCCGTTCTTTGCATTCCTCCACTTCATACTTGCTTTCCCCGAGGGAATAATCGATGAATTCGAGAATCAGATTGCCGGTGAAATCTTGGGATGGGGGAAATGTCCTCAAAAATGGACTTCAATCCCTCTTTCAAAAACCATTGGTAGGAGGTTTTTTGGACCTCGATCAGGTTCGGCATCTCCAGGACTTCTTCGATCCGGGAGAAACTTTTCCTCTCCCTAACACCAAGCCCACTTTGCAGAGTCATTATGAACTACCCTTTAGCATGACATTTCCCCATTTCTTCCTTTTTATGCGCATAAGCCGCCCAAAAAAAGCAAAAGGCTGGGAATCGCACCCTCAAATGCCGATAATTCTTCCATTTTAATCATACAGGCATTATATAATGTTAACACCGAATACGGTACTTGTCAACCATAAATTGGCGCTTTTTGCGCTTTTTGGGCTTAGATTTTTCATCTTTGCCCCAGCCGTGTTAAAAAATAAGCGGCGGCGGCCCGGCCTATCAGCATCGGCGCCGCCGCGGGTTTTCCCACAGCGGTGCCGGGATCGCCGGCCACGCCGGTGGCGACGCCGCTCCGGAAAGGCGGGATCCTGATATATGCCCCTGATACGCCGTGGGCCCGGCCTTTTGTTCATGCCCGGCCCGGCCGTTTTCGCGGTGTCGATCCGCAGACAGCCGCCTCCGGCGGCTTTGTTGCAAACCGGTACCGCTGCGGGTTTTCCCGCAACGGTACCGGCCATTTCATTTACCATTTGCAATTACATTTGCATTTACATTTAAATTTACAATTGGACGGTCACGATGCCCCGTCGACCGGCGCTTCTAATGCCGTGGCGATCATTCGGGCAGTTCGTAATTTACCAATTCAACCAAAACTTCGTGGCTTCCGCCCGGGTGGCATTGTTCTTGGGGTTGAATTTGCCATTGTAGCCAACCAGAATGCCGGCTTCGGCAAGCTGCTGAACCGGGGTTTTGGCATAATCGGAAATCAAGTCGCCATCGAAGAAAGTCAGCGCTTTGCTGCCCGTCGGCAAATCGATCTCCGCCTCATCGGCGAATTTCACCATCATTTTGGCCATATCCTGCCGCGTAATATTGGCATCCGGCGCGAATTTCGTTTCGAAACGCCATTGGGATCCCGACTTCCGCCGCCCAGGCCACTGCATTGGCATAGTATTTCTTGACATCGACATCCGAGAACGTCTGTTCCGCGGGATCCTTGGCGGAGGAATCTTCAAGTTAAAGGTGCGGGCCAGAATGGTAACAAATTGGCCGCGGGTCATATTGGAATTGGGGGAGAAGGCCGTTTCGGAGGTTCCCTTCATCATTTCCGTTTGCAGCGCATAGTTGACATAGGTTGCATACCATTTGTTGCCGCAATCCTTCATGTCGGCAATGCTCTTATAGTCGGCCTTACGGGCATCCACCAATGCTTTGGTCACTTTGTTGGCCTGGCCGGTATCGGAGCCGGAAGCGCCGAATACGACGATTTGGTCAAAGGTTTTGGTCGACAATGCCGGACGTTACAAGGCTGGATTTAGCCGTACCTTTATAGGCGCTATAGTCGGCGGCGCCAACGTCTTCACCCAGCATATAGGCGGCGCGCCATTGCTGGCCGGCTCCGGAAAGATGGTATTCTGTCGTAGAACAGATAATCTTTGGGGGTATAAGCGGCGTCGGCAGGTCTGCTATAATAGCCATCATCGTATTTATAGGTATAGCCATAACCGTAAATATCCTCAACCGCCGTTGTGGGCAATAGGCTGCTATTATTGTCCTTCACCCAGGCATAGCCATAGGCCGGCACCCAATCGGAGATCAGCGCGAAGAGGAAACTCTTCATGCCAAAGGCTTCGGGCCCTGGGGCTTTCATATCGTCAAAAAAGCGGTTGCGGGTCAAAGAGAATCAGTTCAGCGTCGGAATTCTCGTCGGCCAAACTCTCTGCTGATAAGTTCCAATCATGCTGGCAAGCGCCACACGGTGCTTGGAAGTAAAGGAAGCGGGGTTTGCGGTGGAGGTGGGTTTTACCGCATTGGCGTTCACAATGATATACTTGGCCCCGGCTTCAATCAAGTCGTCAAGAATATCTTCGTATAGTCCACGGACATCGCCACCGCACCGTCTACACCAAGGGCGTCCGCCGCATAGCTGTCATTGCCGCCGGTGTCGACGATAAACAGCTTTTTGTCGGCATCGGCAATTTTTTTGTCAACGCAGTCCTTGTCGAGATAGTGGTCGACCTGTTCGGTAAATCCCCAGCCGGTGAGCCAGGTGGACCAGTTGGTGCGATAGCCTGTGCCGTCGCCATAACCCTCCAGCATATCCTGCCCGCGCCGCCTACTGCATAGTTGAGCTGGTAGTTGTCGACATCGTTCAGGCTTTTTGCCTTGGTCAAATCGATAAAGATAATCCACATAACCGTAGCCGTCAGAATAGGCGCCTGTGGGATAATAGGCCTTTTTCGGCCTTTACATACAGATGCCGTCGTTGAGATCAAAACCTTCGGCGGGGATTCCGGCAGTCGCTGCGGAACAGGCAAAAATACCAATGAGCAACACAGCGAGAAGTACCACATTGTTCTTTTTTTCATAACTCATCCTCCAAACAATTATTTTTTATCTGTCTCTCGGACAACCGATGGTAATGTTTTCTGCGTGATAACTAAAAAAACCTTCTTTTTTAACCAAATATTTACAATATTTTTTTTACCAAAAAACCCCGGTTCCGCGCCGGGTTTCGCTCCATTTTGCCTTGCATTTTTGCCTTTTGTCAGGAAACAAGATAGGCATAACTGTCCACCGCCGCCGGGCTCGATAAACTCTCCATCGTCAACCCATTGTCGCCGGAGAAATGTAAAACCATGTCGACGACCGTATAATCCCCGTCCGACCTTACGGAGACGGAATCACAGCCCAGATAATCGCCATAATTTGCCACCGTACGGGCCCAACCGGCTTCTATATAGGAAGCTTCGACGGTCTGCTGTTTTTCAAGCGTATACATTTCCCTGGCGGCGGCGAAATCCCGGCCGGTGATCGCATCGCGAAAAGCTCTCGGCGATGCCGACCATCTCATCTTGCCAGGGCGTCGCCCGCCCCGCAGCCACAGCAGAAGCAAAGCAAAAGCAAACATACCAGCAGCAATTTCATTTTCTCTCTCATGGCAACCCTTCCTTTCCTCATGGCCTAAGCCCAAAAACCGCAACCGGAAAAGAAACCCTTCCGGGAACCGCGCCAAAAGCGGGCGCCGGCCCGCAAATCCCGGATGCCCGGGAGCCGAACAGAACCAAAAGGCCAGCCCGAACATACTTCGCGGTAGGTGAGGGGCTGGGCCTTATGTTTGCAACGGCGCCATTGGATATCGATCAAAACCCGGAGATTATTTTACGGTGACGCTGGCTCCGGCATCTTTCAATTTTCCGGCGACGGCATCGGCTTCGTCCTTGGCGACTTTTTCTTTGATCGCCTTAGGAGCGGCGTCGACGACGGCTTTCGCTTCTTTCAGGCCAAGGCCGGTGATTTCGCGCACGACTTTGATGACTTCGATCTTCTTGTCGCCGGCGGCTTCCAGAACGACGTCGAATTCGTTTGCTCGTCGGCGGCGGCTTCGACGGCGGCGGCGGGCGCGGCGGCGGCGGCGACGGCGACGGGGGCGGCGGCGCTGACGCCGAATTCCTTCTTCAAAAAGCTTTGACCAGTTCGGCCAGTTCTAAAACGGTGAGGCCTTTTACGGCTTCGAGAATTTCATTCACTTTGGACATTTGATTTCCTCCTATTCATTCATACGGATCCTATTTGTTTCCGGGGTTTAGTTGGGGTTTAGTTGGCTTTTTGTTCCTGTATTTGGCTTAGGCAATATACAAAGTTACGCAGCAGGCCTTGGAGCGCGCCGGCAAATCCCGCCAACGGCGCTTGGAGCCCACCGGCCACCTGGGCCAGCAAAACTTCCCGCGGCGGCAGGCTGGCAAGGCTTTTCACCTCGTCCGGCATAACCAATTTGCCGTCTAAAATCCCGGCTTTCAGCTTCACGCTTTTATTGGTCTTGGCGAAGTCGACGATGACCTTGGCGAGGGCCACGGGGTCATTGCCAAAGGAGATGGCGGTGGTCCCGTTCAAATAGGGCTCCAATGCGCCATAGCCCTCCTCATGGGCGGCGAGGCGGATCATCGTATTCCGGGAAAACGCCATAATCAAAACCGGCTTCCCGCATCTTGCGGCGAAAGACCGTGTCTTGCCCTTCTACGCTGAGGCTCTTTATAGTCGGTGAGAAGGGTGAAGCTGTGTTCCCGCATCTTCTGACGCAGTTCTTCCACAATGGCTTCCTTCTCGATCCTCTGCGGCTTTTTGTCCATTTGTTCCATCTTTTCACCTCCTTCAATCCCCCGATCCTTTGATCGGATAAAAAAACCATCCCCCGCGGGCCGCGGGGGATGGCGACATTGGCAAACATCGCTTTCCACCCCAACCTCGGCAGGCGGTTTCCCATTATACCCCTAAGGGCGCCTGCGGTCTACGGCCAGGTTTCAATCATTCGGTTGGAGTGTAACACAGCGGAGGGCCCTTGTCAAGTTATTTGCCCAAGGGCTTTAAGGTGTCGATGCGGATCCCGGGCCCCATCGTCGTCGAGACGACGATGTTCTTCATGTATTGGCCCCTGGCGGCGGCGGGCTCGCTTTGATCAGCGTTTCCACCCAGCGTGGTATAATTGTCCAGCAGCTGCTCTTCGCTGAAGGAACCTTGCTGATGGGAACGATGAACATTGGCGGCCTTGTCCAAACGGTATTCGACCTTACCGGCCTTCACGTCCTTGACCGCCTGTTCCACATTCATGGAAACGGTGCCGGTTTTGGGGTTCGGCATCAGGCCCGGCCCCCAGCAGCTTCCCTAATTTACCGTCGATGCCGATCATATCCGGGGTGGCAATGGCCACGTCAAAATCGAACCAGCCGCCTTTGATCTTTTCCACCATCTCTTCGGCGCCGACGAATTCCGCGCCGGCGGCCCCTCCGCTTCTTCGCCTTTTCGCCTTTGGCGAAAACGAGAACGGGCGGGTGCGGCCGGTGCCATGGGGCAGCACGACAGCGCCGCGAACCTGCTGGGTCGGCCTGGCGGGGATCGAGGTTTAACGAACGGCCAATTGACGGTTTCGTCAAATTTGGCGGCGGCGATTTTTTTTACGATCGCGAATGCTTCATTGGGATCATAAAAATTCCTCCGGAGAGAACTCCTTTAAAGCATCCTGGTATTTTTTGCCATGTTTCGGCATGTCATAACCTCCTATGTGGTATTAGGATTTTTCCTCCCACAAAATTCCGGAACGCCGGTCAGTCGACGATTTCGATGCCCATGCTGCGGGCGGTGCCTTCCACCATCCGCATCGCGGCTTCGACATCGGCGGCGTTTAAGTCCACCATCTTCGTTCCGGCAATTTCTCGAACTCCTTGTCCCGGCCCAGCTTGGCAACCTTTTCCGGTTCGGCTCGCCGGAAGCCGTTTCAAGGCCGGCGGCCTTCTTCAGCAATACCGCCGCCGGCGGCGTTTTCAGCACAAAAGTAAAAGACCGGTCCTCAAAAATCGTAATTTCCGCAGGGATGATCAGACCGTTCTGCTGGGCGGTCTTTTCATTAAACTCCTTGCAAAAACCCATGATATTGACCCCATGCTGGCCCAAAGCAGGGCCGACCGGGGGCGCCGGATTGGCCTTGCCGGCGGGGATTTGCAGTTTGACCACCGCCATAATCTTTTTGGCCATCCTTTCATACACCTCCTCATTATCTATGTGGTTTAACGGGGCTTAGGCCCCTCCCACCAACAAAGGGGGCAAAAGCCCGCCTTGTGGAGCAAAAGAAGCGGGGCCCGTCAAAGCGGCCCCGGAAAAACCGTTACAGTTTTTCCACTTGATAGAATTCCAGTTCCACCGGGGTTTCCCTGCCGAACATCGACACCATCACCCGCATCTTCCCTTTATCGGGATAGATTTGCTCGATCGTGCCGACGAAGTTTTCGAAGGGGCCGCTGGTCACCCGCACGCTTTCGCCGACGCTGAACTGGATTTTGATCTTTCCCTCGATAACCCCCATCTGTTCCAAGATGGCATTGGCTTCCTCTTCCTTCAAGGGCACCGGCTTATTGCCGGTACCGACGAAACCTGTGACCCCCGGCGTATTGCGCACCACATACCAGGAATCGTCCGTCAAAATCAATTCCACCAAAACATAGCCGGGGAAGATTTTCCGCTTCACCGTTTTTTTCTTCCCGTCTTTCATCTGGATCTCGTCTTCCATCGGCACGATGATGCGAAAGATATTTTCGCCCATATTCATCGATTCGACGCGCCGTTCCAAATTGATTTTGACCCTATTTTCATATCCCGCATAGGTGTGAATGACATACCAGTTTTTTTCCATCATATATAAAAGGGGCCCGCGTCCCCTTCCTCCTTTGGCCGCAGGATCGCTTTGGCTTACTTAAACAGCAGGCTCATCAGGAAAGTCAGCACCGAATCGACGGCCCAAATCGCAACGGCAATGGAAAAAATAGCCGCCAGAACGATGCCGGTATACACCAACACCTGGCGTCTAGTGGGCCAGTTGACTTTCTTCAGCTCCGCCCAAACCCCGCGGAAAAAGGACTTGATCCGCAGCGATACCTTGGGCTTCGCCTTTTTGGCTACCGCCTTATCACCCATCTCGTTTCACATCCTTACCGTATCGAAATCCCCGAGCGCTTACTTCGTTTCCTTGTGAAGCGTATGGGTTTTGCAATGGGGGCAATACTTTTTCATTTCAATCCGTTCCGGATTGTTCTTTTTGTTCTTATCGGAAGTATAGTTCCGTCTCTTGCAATCTGTGCAAGCCAAAATGATACCGACCCGCATACCGCACCTCCTAAAAACCTTTTGGGGCTAAACTACCTACAATAGGTTATCATACTAGAATGTCCCTGTCAAGAAAAAAAGTGCGCCGTAAGGCCCTGTAAAATTGCAGGCCCCGTCACACAACCCATTTTACCGGCCACACGAAGCCGCCGGCCGCAGCCGATCGGCGGTTTTGTATCCGCAACCGCAACAAAGGCCGGACTTGAACCGCGCCCCAAGGCGCCTTCAAGTCCGGCCGATTGGTTCCTTCGCCACGGCAGCGGCCCGCCGGTCAATCCGGGCGGAAGGGCTTTATTCCGCCACGCCGGAAACGACGCCGGCGCCGACGGTGCGGCCGCCTTCACGGATCGCGAAGCGCAGGCCTTCCTCAATGGCGATCGGGGTGATCAATTCAATGTTCATGCGAATATTGTCGCCGGGCATCACCATTTCCACGCCTTCCGGCAGATAGGCCACGCCGGTCACGTCCGTCGTTCTAAAATAAAACTGCGGGCGGTAGCCATTGAAAAACGGCGTATGGCGGCCGCCTTCTTCCTTCGTCAAAACATAGACTTCGCCTTCAAATTTCGTATGGGGCTTGATGCTGTTCGGCTTCGCCAAAACCTGGCCGCGCTCCACCTCTTTGCGCTCTATGCCACGGAGCAAACAACCCACATTGTCGCCGGCTTCGGCATAGTCCAGCAATTTCCTGAACATTTCCACGCCGGTGACCACCGTCTGCCGCGGTTCGTCGTTCAAACCGACGATCTGGATCGTATCACCGACCTTCACCTGACCGCGTTCGACACGGCCCGTCACCACGGTGCCGCGGCCCGTGATCGTGAACACGTCCTCGATCGGCATCAGGAACGGCTTGTCGACGTCGCGTTCCGGCGTCGGCACATAGGCATCCACAGCGTCCATCAGTTCCCAGATCTTGCCGCACCATTCGCAGCTACGCTCGCCGCAGCCGCATTCGCCGGCTTTCAAAGCGGAACCCGCGATGATCGGAATATCGTCGCCGGGAAATTCATATTCGCTCAGCAGTTCGCGAACTTCCATTTCCACCAATTCCATCAATTCCTCGTCGTCCACCATATCCGCTTTGTTCAGAAAAACCACGATATAGGGAACCCCAACCTGCCGGGCCAATAGAATGTGTTCGCGGGTTTGCGGCATCGGGCCGTCGGCGGCGGAAACAACCAAAATCGCACCGTCCATCTGCGCCGCGCCGGTGATCATATTCTTCACATAGTCGGCGTGGCCGGGGCAGTCCACGTGGGCATAGTGACGCGTTTCCGTCTGGTATTCCACATGGGACGTATTGATCGTGATGCCACGCTCACGCTCTTCCGGCGCAGCGTCGATTTGAGCGTAACTCTTGACCTCCGCACCGCCGGCTTTCGCCAGACAGGTGGTGATCGCCGCCGTCAGCGTCGTCTTTCCGTGGTCAACGTGACCGATCGTGCCTACATTTACGTGCGGTTTTGTCCGCTCAAATTTCTGTTTACCCATTTTTATGACCTCCTAAATCTTTATCCATCCCGCCGCGGTCCCATGGCCTGTCCCCCGCTAAAACTCATGGATAGGGATATAGTATTAAATTTTTCCCTTTCTGTCAAATGGATTTTTTACTCCGCCAAAAGCGCCGCCAATTCCGTCAGCCTTTCGTCGAAATCGCGAAAAGCGCCGTCGAGGGTTGCCGGATCCAGCAGGTCGACGCCGGCCTTATTCAGCAGCTCATTGGGATAATCGGCGGAGCCGGAGGAGAGAAAGTCCAAATAGCTGGCGACGGCGCCGGGCTCCCGCCGGTAGATGCGGCGGCTCAGCACCGCGGCGGCGGCGAAGCCGGTGGCGTATTTATAGACATAGAAGCTATGATAGAAATGGGGAATCCGCGCCCATTCCAGCGCGATTTCCTCGTCGATCACCACATCCCCGCCGAAATAGTCCCGGTTCAGATCATGGTAGATGCGGCTAAAATCGTCGGCGGTCAAAGGCTCCATCGCCTCGCCCCGGCGGTGGATGATCTTTTCAAATTCGGCGAACATCGTTTGCCGGAAGATGGTGCCGCGAAATTCCTCCAAATATTGGTTAAGCAGGAAAATCCGGGCTTCTTTGTCGGTGGCCTGGTCCAAAAGGTTGAAGGTCAGCAGCGATTCATTGACGATGGAGGCCACCTCCGCCACGAAAATTTTATAGTAGCCATAGGGATAGGGCTGGGTTTTCCAAGTGAAATAGGAGTGCAGCGCATGGCCCAATTCATGGGCGATGGTGAAAACGCTTTGCAGATTGTTTTGGTGGTTCAGCAGCACATAGGGGTCGGTGTCATAGGTGCCCCAGGAATAGGCGCCGGAGGTTTTACCCTCATTTTCCATCACATCGATCCAGCCCTCCGCCTTCGCTTTGTCGAGAACGGCCAGATAGGATTCGCCGAGGGGCGAAAGCGCCGCCCGCACCATTCCGAAGGCTTCCTCATAGGAAATGTTCTCCCAGGCCGGCTTGGTCAGCGGCGTATAGAGATCGTACATATGCAGCTCTTCCAAGCCCAAAACCTGCTTTCTCAGCTTTAGATAGCGCTGGAACAGCGGCAAATGGGCCCGCACCGAGGCGATCAGGCGGTCATAGAGGCTTTCGGGAATATTGTCGTCAAACAGCGCCGCCGCCAGTGCCGAAGGATAGCGCCGGGCTTTGGCATAAAATACGTCCTTTTTAACGCTGCCGGCCAAGGTTGCGCCGACGGTATTCCGAAAGGAACGGTAAACGCCGTATAGGCCGGTGAAGGCGGCTTTGCGCACTTCACGGTCGGCGGATTCCATCAGGTGGATATAATTGCCGTGGGTGATGCGCACCGGCTCCCCGTCGGCGCCGCTGATCTCCGGAAAGACCAGGTCGGCATGGTTAAGGAGGGAAAAGGTGTTCTGTGGGCTGTCGCCGATCTCGCCGGTCATCGCCAGCAATTCCTCTTCCTTCCGTTCGAGGGTATGGGGCTTAAAGCGCCGGACATCCGCCAATACGCGGCGATAAACGTCGAGGCCCGGCTCGGAGGCGACGATCTCTTCCAGCCGCTCTTCCGGAATGGCAAGCAGCTCCGGCTGGAAGAAGGCCAGGGCCTCGCCGGCGCTGACGCCAAGGCTCTGGGCCCGATCCCGCAAGCCCTGGTAGCGATTGACCCGATTGTCCTCGTCCAGCTTCATCTTGGCATAGACGAAAAGTTTGTCCAGCTTGCGGCTGACGGATTCCTGGCATTGGAAGGCGGCCAGCAGCGTCGCGCCGGAAGCGCCAAGGCGGCCTTGAAAGCTGCGCATCCGTTCGATTTCCGCCGCCGCCAGGCTGAAATCCTTCTCCCAACCGTCGAGGTCGGCATAGATTTTCGTCAAATCCCAACGGTAAAGCTGGGGAACCTCTTTTCGATCCAGAATTTTCTTTTTTATCAAGTTTTTCACTCCCGTTTCTTCCGGTCTTTTCCGAATGATATTCGCCAAATGACCAATACTATATGATAATCTTTACAAAAGGAGGGCATCCCTATGCAAAATGATTTGCAAAACATGTTCCAGGCGGTGGACGATTCGTCTTGGGACGGATATAAACAATCCTTAAAGCAGGCTTTGGAGGCCGGTGAAGCCGCCGGAATCAGCCACCATCTGATGGAACGGGCGGCGAGTTTCGCCGGTGAATACCTGGCCCAAAAGGTGGAGCCGGATTTGCCGGAAAATCGCGCGCTGAAAGAATTGTGGCAAGTCGCCGACAATAAGGAAAAGCGCACCATTGCCTCGCTGGTGGTAAAACTTGCCAAAAAAAGCTAAACCCGGCGCACCCCGAAACGCGGCGGTTCCCGCTGGCATCCAATCCCGGGAAACCTTTGGATGAAAACGGAACCATTGCGCATAGCTGCGGTTCCTTTATGGTGGGGCCGGCCCCGCTTTTCAGCATCTAAATCCGTAGCGCCGCCGGTGCGGCGCTTTACGGGCCTGGCCCGCAAACCCTCCCCGGAGCGTTCCGTTCCGGGGATTTTCCTTTTTCCGGCTTTCTTCACCCTTGCCTCCGCCAACTTTTTCCGCTATGATAGGGGCGCAAGAGAGAAAGAAGTGAGAAACAGATGAAAATGCCCACAGCCCCCGTCGCCATCGATTTGCTGCCGAGGGAAGATGGATTTTGCCTGGATGCGGCGGTGTTTTCGCCAAAGGCCACCGTCGCCGACTATATCGACGCCATGGACCATTTTTTGGAGGAACGGGTCACCCCCTGCCTCGGCTGCGACAGTTGCTGCCATGAACGGGTTCCGCTGACCCTGCCGGATCTCTATGGCTATGCCGGCCGGGACGCGGGGGCCGTCGCCGCTTTCGTGGAGGAATGCTGCGATTTTCAGTCCCACGGCCCCGCCCTCGACATTCGCCTTCGCCAAAGGGAGGACGCTTCCTGCCTCTTCCTGGATCGGAAAGCCCAAAGGTGCCTCCATTACCGCCAAAGGGGCATCGTTTGCCATACCTATATTTGCCTGCCCTCGAGCGAACGGGCCTTGGCCCTGCGCTCCGCCATTGTCAACCGGGGGGAGGATGCGCTGATCGGCTGGCTGCTCAGCCCGGAAATGTCCCGGCGGCTGGGGAATCCCTTCCCCCGGCGGCAACGGGACTATCCCGTTTTGCCGGAATGGCAGGGGAACGGATACGGGGAGATCCTGCTGCGGCAGGTGCTGCCCGGGGCCTTATGGAAAAGCCTTATCGGGTGAGCCGGGCCCGGTATGGCGCCAAACTCTTCACGATTTCTTCGCGGCAAAACCCCATGAAGGGTTCATACTCTTCCCGTACCAGATCGCGGCCTTCCTCGATGATGGCCATCGCCCCCTCTACGTCGTCGGCTTCGACGCCGTGGCGGCGGGCCAACTGTTCCAGGTACTTTTCCGCCAAGGCGCGGGTGTTCCGGCCATCGAAACAAAAGTTTTTCGGCGCCAACTGAAACATGCGGCGCACATCTTCCGGCGGCCGCCGCAGATAGGCCGAAAGAACTTCGCCGCAAAATGCGCCGCCGTCCCCGGGGAAGGAGGCGACGGTTCTTGTCCCGATGTCGGGGTGGCGTTCCGCCGTCAGCGCCTCAAAGGACATTTCGATGAAATTGTGGGCTTTCCAAAGGGCCATATCTTCCGGCAGGCGGCAGACCCGCCGCACTTTGTCGGCGATTTTTTCCGCCCTTTGGAAGCAGTAGCCGGTGTCCTTGCCGTCATAGGCTTCGTCGGCATAGGCGTCAAGCCCCGGCAGATTGGTGCCATGGCTTAAAACGCCCAGCGCGAAATCGGCGTGATCCGCCGCATAACGCAGGCAGTAATCAAAGAAATCCGGCCCCATCTCATGGGCCATATTGCGGCCGACGCCGAGATAGACGGCAAAATCCGGGAAAACGGCGCCTAAAACGGTTTGCTGGTTTTCATAGCCCAGAACCTCCCGGGCCAGGGCGACATGGGTCAATGGAAACACGGCTTTCCCTCCCGCTTCCGCCATGATTCGGCCAAGGACGCGCCGGGCGGAGGCGGCGCTTCATCTCATTCTAAAGCGCTTCGCCGGATTTTACAAGCATTCCGGCGAAATTCGGCCATAAAATACAAAGATAGAAAAAACAAAGAGAGGACAAAATGGATACAAAGGCTTGCGACACCGTAACAAATGCCCCGCCGGAGGCGGAAAGCCCGGCCCCGCCGCCACCGGCGCCAAAAGCGCCAAAAACCAAACGGGACTTCTGGAAGAATCTTTCCTACAAACGGATCGCTTTGGATTTTTTGATGATCGCCGTCGGCTCCCTGGTCTGGGTGCTGTCGATCAATGTTTTCCTGATCCCCAACGGCCTTCTTTCCGGCGGCATCACCGGGATCGCCATCATCATCAACAAATACACGTTCATCAGCCTGCCGCTGGTGATCTTCACCCTCAATATCCCGCTGGTTCTGCTGGCTTTGAAAGAACTGAGCAAGCGATTTTTTTGCTATACGATTTATGCCATTTCCCTGCAAACGGTTTTATTGGCCCTGACGAAGAATGCCCCGGGCTATGAGGGGGATCTGTTGTTGGCCTGCATTTTCGGGGGTGTGATCGCCGGCGTCGGCAGCGGCCTGATCATCCGGCAGCGGGGCTCCTCCGGCGGCCTCGATATCATCGGCCTTGTGATCAAAAAGCGCTTCTGCTATAGCGTGGGCACCGCGAGCCTGGTGGTGAACTGCGTCATCGTCAGCATCTCGGCGCTGCTTTTCGGCATCGACATCGCCTTGTATACGATCATCTTCATCGCCAGCACCAATCTGGCCATGGATAAAATTATTGAAGGTTTAAGCAAAAATTATACGGCGATGATCGTCGCCAATGAGCCGGAAGCCATCCGCAAGGAAATCTTTAACCGCATCCACCGGGGCGTTACCTATCTTCACGGCGAGGGGGGCTTTTCCCAAACGGAAAAATCTGTTATTTTTTGCGTCGTTAACCAATTCGAACTGGCGACTTTAAAGGAAATTCTCAGCGAAACCGACAGCGAGGCGATTATGACGATTTCCGAAACTTCCGAGGTTTTGGGCAGATTCCGCAAGCTGCGCTAGGCATCGTTTGGCCCGCCGCCGGTGGCGGCGCCAAAAGGCCCGGCCCCGCCGCCGATCTTTGGCCGGGCGGGGCCGGTTTTTTTCGCGGCGGGCCGCCGCCGGCTTAGCGTAATTCCAATGCCATGGCCGGCGTTTAAATAATTTTCCCCTCTTCGTAACAAAAAAACGCCTCCTTTCATACCATATACCATGATAAAAAATAAAAGGAGGCCCTTTAATGAGTAGAAGAAGTAGCGGGAATTGTGTATCCCAAATGGGGTGCGGTTGTGGATGCGGTTGTGACAGTGGGTGCGGTTGCGGAAATGCCGCCGGCTGCTTTAGTTGTGGAGATTTCAGCTGCGTATTAAGCTCGATCTATAATGTCTATGTGCTGCAATATCTGGCATCCATCCTCTATTGCTATCTGGGCTGCGGCTTTCCCTGCGGCTGCCTGCCTTCTCCCTGCTGTGGCTCGGGCTGCAACACCTGTGTAGCACAGGCCGCAAGCTAAAGAGAAATGAGGTGAAACGATGGATATGGTGAGCAACGCCAATCCTAGTTGTCTCAATTCTTGCGGTGAATGCGGATGCGCCATCCCATGCGGCTGGGGGCCCGCCTGGTACGCCCAGTCTTTAGTCGGCATTTACGCTTATCAGATGTATTTGAGGAGCATATGTTGCCTATTCGGCAGTCTAACAAATTGTATGTGCTGCAATAACGGGTGTAGCAACTGTTGTCTTGGCGCCTGTTGTGGATGCGGAAACTGCTGTTAAGCTAAAAAACTCTTCCAAACCATACCCCCTAAGACAAAGGAGCTGTCCCGTGACAGCTCCTCATCTTATTTCCGGCCGCGTTTACGGGGGCGTGCGGCGGCGGCGGCATTGGCCGCGCCCCTTATGGGCCACCCGCAAGCCCCGCTTTTTGCCCCAATTCCGATACCAGCTTCTCCAAAACCGCCCCGTCCATACCGGGCCCTTTGGCCAGTTCCAATAAGATGGCCTGGAAAAGCCGCTGTTCTTCATCGCCCAGCGTGTCTTTATGCCGCCAAAATAGATCGTTTAAATCCCCGAGGGACATTTCCTTTCCCGAATCCAATCGCTTCACCTCAGACGTTTATTTGATTCTTATAGCAGTCTATGCGATTCGGCGGCAAATATTGCGGAAATATCGTCTAAAAATTGGGGAAGGCGCCGGGCGAAAGCAGGGTCGCCGCTACAGCGAATTTCCAGGCCGCCGCCGGTTCCAAGCGCCTCCGTTTCTTCCAGGCGGCGCAGAAGATGGCGCACGGTGCCGCCGCTGCCCTCGAAAATGGCGGCGGCGGGATAAAAAGCGCGGATATGGGGCAGTACAAAACCATAGTGGGTGCAGCCGAGCACGATGTCGTCCACCGGGCCCAAGCCGGAAAAGAGCCGGGCCAGATAGGCCCGCGCCTCCTCCCCGCCATATTTCCCCGCTTCCACCAGATCCGCCAGGCCCGGCGCCGGGAGCAGCCGGATATCGGCATTGGGAAATTCGGCCAGCAGATTTTTGAATTTCTCTTCCTTTAAAGTGAGGGCGGTGGCGAGGACGGCGACGCGGCCGCCGCGTTCCACCGCCGGTTTTAAGGCCGGTTCCATGCCGAGAACCGGCATCGGATAAGCGGCGCGCAGGTCGACGGCGGCGGCGCTCGTCGCCGTATTGCAGGCCAAAACCAAGCCTTTCAGCGGGCCCATCGCCTCCACTGCCCGGAAAACAGCGTCCCGTACCGACGCGGCGGTTTTCCCGCCATAGGGGAAATGGGCATTGTCCCCATAATACAAAAAGCGTTCCCGGGGCAAAAGGGCGAGGCAGCGGCTTAAAACGCCAACGCCGCCAATGCCGGAATCCAGGATTCCGATGGGAAGATCACGCTTCATTGGACACACCTCGATTCCGTTTTATTATACTACGGCGGCGCCGCCTTTGTCGACCGTTCGATATTTACGGGCCGGAAAAACCGTGCTATAATGTGGGGAATTAAGGAAGACGGAGGCGGAAAGATGGAGAACGGAATCTATAACTTTTATGCGGGGCCTGCGGTGCTGCCCAAAGAAGTGCTGGCGGAAGCGAGAGACGAATTGTTGAACTTTGGCGGCACCGGTATGTCGGTGCTGGAAATCAGCCACCGGGCCAAGCCTTTTGAGGCGCTTGTCGAGGAAGCGGAAGCCAATATCAAGGAACTGCTGTCTTTGGGCGAGGAGCACCGGGTTCTCTTCCTGCAAGGAGGCGCGAGCCTGCAATTTTCCATGCTGCCTTTGAACTTTCTGCGCGAAGGGGAAACCGCCGACTATGTGCTGACCGGCAGCTGGTCGGAAAAAGCGCTCCAAGAGGCGCGCAAAATCGGCGCGACCCATGTGGCGGCCAGCGGCGCCGACGGTAAATATAGGGAGATCCCCTCCTCCTTTCAATGGAGCGACGCCCCCGCTTATGTCCACCTTACCTCCAACAATACGATTTTCGGCACCCAATGGCGGGAATTTCCCGACATTGGGGCGATTCCGCTCTGCGCCGATATGTCTTCCGACATTATGTGCCGCCCAATTCCGGCCCGGCGCTTTTCCCTCATCTATGCCGGAGCCCAAAAGAACCTCGGCCCCGCCGGCGTCACCATTGTCATCGCCAAAAAGGAGTTCCTGGCCAAGGCGGCGCCGGTGCCCTATGCGATGCTGGCATATGCCACCCATGCCGAGGCCGCTTCCCTCTACAATACGCCGCCCTCCTTCTCCATCTACCTGGTGAACCTCGTTACCCGCTGGCTGAAACGGGAGGGGGGCCTTGCCGCCATCGAACAAAGGAATATCGCCAAAGCCAAATGGATTTATGACGCCATCGACGGCAGCGGCGGCTTCTATCGGGGCCACGCGGCATCGAACAGCCGTTCTTTGATGAACATCACCTTTACGATCCAAAACGCCGCTTTGGAAAAAACCTTCAACAGCCAAGCGGAAAAGGAGGGCCTGATCGGCTTGAAGGGCCACCGCTCCGTCGGCGGCCTGCGGGCTTCCACCTACAATGCGCTGCCACCGGCGGCGGCCGAGGCCCTGGCGGGCTTTATGGCGGAATTTCAAAAGAAAAACGGCTGAAACCGCACCAGGCGGCGGCAAAAGCGAACAGGCTCCCGCTCCGTCGGCGGCCTGCGGGCTTCCACCTACAATGCGCTGCCACCGGCGGCGGCCGAGGCCCTGGCGGGCTTTATGGCGGAATTTCAAAAGAAAAACGGCTAAAGCCGCACCAGGCGGCGGCAAAGGCGAGCAGGCTCCCGCCCGCCAAACACCGCGGCGGCGGCGTCGGCCGGGACATGAATTCGGCAAGGGGCGGCGGGGAGCGGCGAAGAAGGGAGGCCGTGGCATGGTAGACTACAAAGAACAATTTTTAATCCAACGGATCGACCGGGCCGAAAGACCGCTGGTCGCCTATTCCGGCGGCGTCGACAGCACCCTGCTGCTGTTTCTGGCGGTTTCCCGGCGCCCCGGCGCGGCGGGGATTTTTGTGGACAGCCCGCTGCTGGCGCCGCGAGACCGGGCCATTGCCGAGGCTGTGGCCGCCCGCCACCACCTGCCGCTGCACAGGGTCTATTTGGATCCCCTTTCCGACCCGGAAGTGGCCCACAATCGGCAAAACCGCTGCTACCACTGTAAAAAGATGCTCTTTGCCGCCGCCGCCGCTCTGGCCCGGGCCAACGGTTTCAGCGAGGTTTGGGACGGCACCAATCGCGACGATGCCGACGGCCACCGGCCGGGACAAAAAGCCAGCGCGGAATGCGGCGTTTTTAGCCCGCTGCGGGAGGCGGGGCTGACCAAAACAAATGTTCGGGAACTGGCACGGAAAGAAGGCTTGTCCAATGCCGATCGCCCGGCCAATCCCTGTTTGCTGACGCGTTTTCCTTATGATCTGCCTTTCCCCATCCGCAAAGAACACTTGGCCCGGGTGGCCCAAGGGGAGGAGATATTGGCCCAATACCTGGTAAACGATTATCGGCTACGCCAAGACGGGCTGGAGCTGGAATCCGCCCGCATCGAAGCGCCGGAATGGGACATGGAGCGGGTGATGGCCCACCGCCATGAGATCGTGCGGGAGCTTGCGGCCCTCGGTTACCGGCACATTTCCCTCGATCTCGCGGCCTTTGCCAGCGGCTCCTTCGACCGGGAACGGCAAAAGGCGGCGGAGGAAAGAGAGGGGGAAACAAAATGAGAACCGCCTATCTTCATTGCCAGAGCGGCGTCAGCGGCGATATGCTCCTCGCCGCCTTGGCGGATGCCGGCGCCGCTGCCGACGGCATCGAAAAAGAGCTGGCAAAATTGCCGCTGCCCGACTGGAAAATGGAATTTCGCCGGGAGAGGAAGGCCGGTTTCGCCTGCGCGAGGGTGGTTTTTAGCTGCCCCCGGGAAAGGGAGCACCGCCGCCTTGCGGAAATTCTGGCCATCGTGGACAGTGGCGGCCTCAGCCCCTTTGTTACCGAAAAAGCGGCGGCGGTTTTCCGATGCCTGGCCAAAGCGGAAGCGGCGGCCCACGGCATCGCCGAAGGGGAAGTGCACTTCCATGAAGTGGGGGCCGTTGATTCGATCCTCGATGTCTGTGGCGTGCTCATCGCCCTGGAACAGCTCGGCATCGACGCCATCGCCGCTTCGCCATTGCCCCTGGCCCAAGGAGAGAGCGAGGGCTGCCACGGCACGATGCCGCTGCCTGCTCCCGCCTTGCAATCGCTGCTGCTCGGCGTGCCGGTTTTCGGCAGGCCGTCCGGACGGGAACTGGTGACCCCGACGGGGCTGGCGCTTTTGAAAGGGCTGGGCTGCCGTTTCGGGGAATTCCCTTCCTTTTGCGTGGCGGCGGTGGGCTGCGGCGGCGGCAGCGCCGAGCTGCCCTGGCCCAATCTGCTGCGGGTTTTCATCGGCGACCGGGAAGAAGGGGGCGGCGACACCGTCGTCCGTTTGGAAGCGGTGCTTGACGATATGAGCGGGGAGCATTTTGGCTATTTATGGGAAGAGGCCTTCCGTTTGGGAGCATTGGACATGTACTATGTTCCGATTCAAATGAAGAAGGGACGCCCCGGCATTCAAATCAATCTGCTGGCGCCGCCGGAAAAAGCGGCAAGCCTCGGCGACTTCCTGCTGCGGGAAACAAGCACCCTCGGGCTGATCGAAAGGCCGGAAACCCGGCGCATTCTAAACCGGAGCACCACCACGGTGCGCATCGCCGGCGGCGACGTTCGCGTCAAACATGCCGGCGGCGCCAAGGCCGCGCCGGAATATGAAGACGTCAGCGCCATCGCCGGCCGGGAACGGCGGCCTTTCGTCGCTGTATACCAGGAGGCCCTCGCGGCCTTTAGAAAAATAGAGAATGGAAAATGATATGACGGTCAAAGCGGTTTTTTTTGATTTAGACGGTACCCTGATCGATTCCCTCCCCAGCATCCGGGCCACATTTGAGGAGATCAGCCGCCGTATGGGCCTCAGCTTCCCTTTGGAGGACGCCTTGTCCCTCGTCGGCATACCGCTGGTGGACATCGCCCGGGAGATGGCGGGAGAGGACCGGGTCGACGAATTTATGAACGGCTACCGTTCCTGTTACAATGACAGCTGCAAGGGCAGACTGCAATTGTTCCCCGGCATCGGCGAGCTGCTTGCGCTTTTAAGGGAGCGGGGGACGAAGATGGCGGTCATCACCTCCAAGCGCATCCGCAGCACCAGGGACAATCTGGCGCTGCTGGCCATCGAATCTTATTTCGACGCGGTGATCACGCCGGAATCCGTAGCCAATCCCAAGCCCCATCCGGAGCCGGTTTTGCTGGCCTTGGAAAGTTTGGGGGTCGGAGCCGCCGAGGCTTTGATGGTGGGCGACACCTGCTTCGACATCGCCGCGGGCAATGACGCCCGGGTGGCGACCATTGCCGTCACCTGGGGCAATTACGACGAAGAGCGCCTTTGCCAGGCGAAGCCCACCTATACGGTGGACACCGTGGCGGAACTGCGGCGTTTGATCCTTTCCCTTTGACCGCTTGATCCAACCATAACAGCCCCCTTTCCCCTGCGCCACAGCTTTTGCTTGCCATTGCGCCCCCTACGGAAACCGCCATCGACCATGGCGGTTCAGCTTTAGACAAGGCTACAAGCCGACGCGCCTGCGGCGCTATTGATTGAGATACCTGAAAGCGGGGCCCGGCCGCCTTTTGACGATCCTCTGCTACCCAATAAATTTCTCGACGCCACCTTCCACGTAACGGTTGCCGATCCTTTCCCAAAATCCTCTTGCGGATCGTCCCAGGCCGCTGCGCAGGGAGTTTTTCTTCAATCTGATCCGCCATCGGCCATGGCGGTTTTATTTTGCTTTTTTTGACAGGGCCTCCAGCAAGTGCAGCGCCAAATCCACTTCCCCCTTTTTGTTTTGGGGGCCGAAACTGAAACGAACGGTGCCCCGCTGCAAGGTACCGATCTGGCGATGGGCCAGCGGGCAGCAGTGCAAGCCGCTGCGCACGGCGATTTTTCCCTTGCGTTCCAGATAGGCCGATACCTCCTGACAAGGCATATCCTTAACATTCAGGGAAACCAGCGGCACCCGGGGCTGCCCCGGCCGGGGGCCGTATACCGACAAATTCGGGATTCTTTTCAAGCCCTCTAAAAACCGGTTCGTCAGCATCGTTTCATGCTCCCTTAGAGGCGTCAGGCCCCATTTTTCGATCCACTGCAAACCCGCCCTTAAACCGCCGATGCCCACCATATTTGGGGTTCCCGTCTCCAATGCTTCCGGCAAAATCGGGGGCTGCTCCGGCGATTGGGAATGGGAGCCGGTGCCACCTTCTTTCAGCGGTGCCACCAGGCCGTCCTCCCGCACATAGAGCAGGCCGACGCCACCAGGGCCCAGCAAACCCTTATGCCCGGCGAAGGCGGCGAGATCGACGTCCATGGCGATCAGATCGATCGGCAGGAAACCGGCGGTTTGCGCCATATCCGCCAACACCAGGATCCGGTGGCGGTGGGCCAAAGCCGCCAATTTTTCCAATGGCTGAATCTCTCCGGTGACATTGGAGCCGTGGTTGACGACGAAAAGGCGGGTATTTTTTTGAATGGCCGCCTCCCAAGAAGCGAGATAGGCGGCCTCCGTCTCCCCGCCGGCGGCCATCGCAACGGAGACGCCGGCTTTCTCCAGCGCCTTCAGCGGACGCCAAAGGGCATTGTGCTCCACCGGGCTATGCACAACATGCATACCCGGCCGCAAAACGCCCTTCAGCGCCACATTGGCAGCCTCGGTGGCATTCAGGGTAAAGACGATATGCCCCGCCCGTGGCACGCCAAAGAAAGCGGCGGCGGCCTTTCTCGCCTCAAAAAGATAGCGGGAGGTATCCCTGCTCAGCCCATAGTCCCCCCGGCCGGGATTCCCTCCATAGTGCTTGCAGACCCGGAGCATCTCCTCCCGGATGGCGGCGGGCTTGGGAAAGCTCGTGGCGGCATTGTCAAAATAGATCATCTTCTCCCTCCCTGTTTCACGTGAAACAATGTCCTTCCCCTGTACCTTTGTTGGCGCTTTTGTCCCCGCACCGTTTCACGTGAAACAAAAAAACGGCCGGTTTTACCAGCCGCTTTGATTGAAGCGGTTCTTTCGCAAGCCCCGGGCGCGCGCCAATGAAGGGGGTCAACAAGGGCCGCCGGCGCTTACCGCCGCATCCGTTTCATCGGCGCCGCCTTGATCCCGCCGAGCCGTTTCAGGCCTCCTCTTCGGGAATCAGGCATTGCAAAATCCTTTCCAGATCTTCGTTGCTGTAATAATCTATTTCTATGCATCCGCCCCGTTCCGTATTCCTGATTTTCACCTTGGTTCCCAGTTGGCCCCTTAATTTATCTTCCATTTGCCGCACGAAAACCGGCACCGGCGGCGCTTCCCTGGTGCGCGGCGTTTCGGCCCGGGCCGCCCGGTTGATCTTTTTTGCCATTTCCTCCGCTTGCCGCACCGAAAGGCCCTTTTTGGCAATCTCCTGCAAAAGATAGCTTTGGCCCGCCGCTTCCTCCACGGCGAGGATGGCCCGGCCATGACCGGCGCTGATCTGGCCCGCCGCCAGCATTTCAAGGCTTCGTCGTTAAGGGAAAGCAGGCGTATGCTGTTCGCGATATGGCTGCGGCTTTTCCCCAATCCCCGGGCCAAGGCTTCCTGGGTATACCGATATTCGTCGATCATGCGCCGGAAGGCCAGCCTCTTCGACGGGGGAAAGATCCTCCCGCTGCAAGTTTTCAATCAGCGCCAATTCCGAGGCTTCCAAATCGTCGCTGACCTTCAGCAGGCAAGGCACCGTTTCCAGCCCCGCCGCCTTGGCGGCGCGCAGCCGCCTTTCGCCGACGATCAGCTGATAGCGCCCTTCTCTAAGGGCCCGCACCACCAAAGGCTGCAAAACACCGTGGGCCTTGATGGAGGCCGCCAATTCCGCGATTTTCTCTTCGTCAAAGCGCCGCCTCGGCTGGTGGCGGCCGACTTCGATGGCGGCGACGGATATTTCGGTGATGCCACCTTCCCGTTCCGCCGCCGGTTCCTGCTCCGCCGCGGGCAGCAGTGCTCCAAGACCTTTACCCAATCCGCGCTTCGCCATGCTCCATTACCTCCCTGGCCAATTCTTGATAGGCTTCCGCCCCCCTGGATTTCGGATCGTACAGATAGACCGGCAAGCCGTGGCTCGGCAGCCTCCGACAGCCGCACATTTCTCGGGATGATCGTGGAGAACACCTGGCCCTTGAAATGGCGCTTCACTTCATCCACCACCTGGATCGAAAGGTTTGTCCTGCCGTCAAACATCGTGAGGAGAATCCCTTCGATGGCGAGATCACGGTTCAGATGTTTTTTTACCAGTTGAAAGGTGTTCATCAACTGGCTTAAACCCTCAAAGCATAATATTCGCACTGGATCGGCGCCAAAAGGCTGTCCGCCGCGTTCAAGGCATTGATTGTCAAAAGCCCCAAAGTCGGCGGGCAATCGATGACGATATAATCATAATCGTCCTTCACGGCATCCAGCTGGTGTTTCAGCCTTTTTCCCGCTCCAGCAGATTGACAAGCTCGATCTCCGCCCCGGCCAAAGGCATTGCCGCCGGCGCCACCAACAACCCCGGCAGCGGCGAGGCTGCAAAATGGCGCCCAGCGGCACCTCATTGATTAGAACATCGTACACCGAGTGGGGCACCTTTTCCCGGTCGATCCCCAGGCCGCTGGTGGCATTGGCCTGCGGATCGATGTCGATCAGCAGCACCCGCTGCTTTTCCAGGCTTAAAAACGCGGCCAAATTTACCGCCGTGGTGGTCTTTCCCACGCCGCCCTTCTGATTCGCAATGGCGATCGCTTTTCCCATTTCCACTTCCTCCCATATACCGTTTCATTATAGCATAGGATCGCCACAGAAAAAAGCCCCGGGCCCTATTTTATCGCCCGGGAACATTTGTTCATGCTATTTGCCGGTTTCGCCCGGCCATAAAAACGCGGCCCCGGCGGCGGCGGGCCAAACCGGGACGGACGGCAGCAGGGGCGGGGGAGCGGCGGCGGCGAAAGCCCGGCCCCATTGGCGCGCTTTTGAGCGGCCTTTGGGGCCTTGGCGCCGATCCCGGCCCCAAAGGCGCGCACCGGAAATCCGCGGGGAAAGGGCGCCTAAGATACGCGCGGCGCGGCCCGCGGCGGCGGCACAGCGCCCTGTGCTTTGCCGCCAAAAAAGGCGCTTGGCCGGAACCGCCGCCTGCAAAGCCGCGCCGCCGCCGGGCAGACGCCTTTGCCGACGCAACCAGCATGGCGAAGCCGGGGTTTTAAAGGGGCCGCTTTTGGGGCATGCCCACACGCCGCGGATATTTTTCGCTGCCGGGGGCGGCCTTTTCAATGATATAGAGGCGGCGTTCCCCGGCCTTTCGCGGCAGCGCATAGGCCTTTTCAGCCACCAGAGCGCCGCCCAGCAGCTCCAAAGCCGCGCCGCCGCCGGGCGAACGCCTTTGCCGACGCAACCGGCATGGCGAAGCCGGGGTTTAAAGGGGCCGCTTTTGGGGCATACCCACACGACGCGGATATTTTTCGCTGCCGGGGGCGACCTTTTCAATGATATAGAGGCGGCGTTCCCCGGCCTTTCGCGGCAGCCCATAGGCCTTTTCAGCCACCAGAGCGCCGCCCAGCAGCTCCAAAGCCGCGCCGGCGGCGGCGATTTCGTCCTTGGCTTCCGGCCCCTTATAACAGTAGAAGCGGCCCCCGATTTCCAATAGGGGCAGCGCATATTCCCAAGAGGACGCGAAAATCCGCCACGGCCCGGGCGGTGGCGGCTTGAAAGCGGCCCCGGTGGCGGGCTTCCCGCCCCATTTCCTCGGCCCGGCCACAGTATACCTCGGCGGAGAGGGAAAGGGCGGCGGCGGCCTCCGCCAGGAAGCGGCATTTCTTTCCAACACTTTCCAGCAGCGTCACCCTAAGATCGGGGCGGAACATCCCGAGGGCCAGGCCGGGGAAACCGGCGCCAGCGCCGATGTCCACCAGCGTGGCCCCCTCCGGCGGCGGCGCCAGCGCCAATAGGGCCAAACTGTCGGCAAAATGCTTGACGGCACTGTCCTCCGCCGCGGTGATCTTTGTTAAATTTGTGCTTTGATTGGCCTTTACCAGCATCGCCTGGAATGCCGCCGCCTTTGCCAGGCCGGGCCGTCGTGGGGGATTTCCGCTTCCGTCAAAACCGCCGAGGATGGCGGCAAAATCCTCATCCTTTATTGCCTGCATATCCCTCATTTTCCTCATTTCTACGGTCGCTATATTTCCTTCGCTGCTGTTCCAAATGGATGAGCAGCACATTGACATCGGCGGGGGAAACGCCGGAAATCCGGGAGGCCTGGCCGATGGAGAGAGGCCGCATCTCGGCGAGCTTCTGCGCCGCCTCGATCCGCAGGCCCAGCACATGCCGATAGTCGAGATCCGGCGGCAACACCTTCGCTTCCAGCTTCTCAAACCGGGCGATCTGCTCCCTTTGCTTTTTCAGATAGCCCTCATATTTCAGTTCCAGCTCCACTTGGGCCACCGCCTGCTCCCGCCAGGGGCCCGCCGCTTCGTCCAGAGACAGCAGCGCCCCAAGGGAGACATTGGGACGCTTCAGCAGCTCTTCCCCTTTGAGGGTATCGGCGAATGGCGCCACGCCGTCGGCGGCAAGGCGGTTCGCCACCGCTTCCTCATTGCCGCTGAAACGGCTGCGCCGCAGCCATTGGCGCAGCTCCTCCATGTCCCGCACCTTATCCTGAAAAACCCGCCAGCGTTCATCGCCGACGAGGCCGATCTTACGCCCTTTTTCCGTCAGCCTGAGGTCGCCATTGTCGTTCCGGAGGAAAAGCCGGTATTCGGCCCGGGAGGTGAAAAGCCGGTAAGGCTCATTGGTGCCCTTATTGACAAGATCGTCGACGAGAACGCCGAGATAGGCTTCGGAACGCTTCAGCAGAAAGGGGGCTTCCCCCTTCAAGGCCAGCGCCGCATTGATACCGGCGTAAAGCCCCTGGCCCGCCGCTTCCTCATAGCCGGAAGTGCCATTGATCTGGCCGGCGCCATAAAGCCCCGGCAGATCCTTATATTCCAGGGTCAGGCTAAGTTGGGTGGGGACGACGCCATCGTATTCGATGGCATAGGCCGGGCGCATGATCTCGACCCGCTCCAAACCGGCAATGGTGCGCAAAAACCGTTCCTGCACCGCCACAGGCAGGCTGGTGGACATGCCCTGCACATAGATTTCATTGGTTTTCAAGCCCTCCGGCTCTAAGAAAAGCTGGTGGGCGTCGCGGTCGGCAAAGCGCACCACCTTGTCCTCAATGGAAGGGCAATAGCGGGCGCCGACCCCTTCGATGACGCCGCTGTACATCGGCGCCAGATGGATATTGTCCCGGATCACCTGATGGGTTTGCGCATTGGTATAGCTGAGGTGGCAGGGCACCGAGGGGCGGTCGAACCGCTCCGTCAGGAAGGAAAAGGCCAAATTTTCCCGGGAACCGGGCTGCTCCACCGTACGGGAAAAATCGATGCTGCGCTTATCGACCCGGGCGGGGGTGCCGGTTTTAAAGCGGAACAGCCGCAGCCCCAAATCGGCCAGACTGTCGCTGAGGGACAGCGCCGCCGGCTGGTTATTGGGCCCCGCTTCCCGCAGCAATTCGCCGATGATGATGCGGCTTTTCAGATAGGTGCCGGTGGTGAGGATCACCGCCCGGGCCATGAATTTGGCGCCGTCTTCCAGCAGCACGCCGCCGGCCCTGCCGCCGACGGTGAGGATGCGGCACAACGCCCCCTGTTTGACTGTGAGGTTCCGCTGGTTTTCCGACCCATGTGCTATTTTCCTGGTATTGCTTTTGTCGATCTGCGCCCGCAGGGCCTGACCGCCGGGCCTTTGGAGGTATTCAACAGCCGCATCTGAATCTGGGAAGCGTCGGCATTGATCCCCATCTGGCCGCCGAGGGCGTCGATCTCCCGGACGAGGTGGCCCTTGGCCGGCCCCCACCGAGGGATTGCAGGGCATCAAAGCGATATGATCGGGCTTAAAGTCAAAAGCAGCGTCCGCGCGCCGAGCCTGGCGGCGGCCAGCGCCGCTTCCACCCCGGCATGGCCCGCGCCGACAACGACAAGGTCATAGGTTCCCGCCAAGTATTCCATAGGTCAAACTCACTTTCCGATACAAAAATCCTGAAAAATCCGATCCAGCAATGCCTCGCCGACGCCTTTGCCGCTGATTTCTCCCAGCGCCTCGATGGCGAAGCGCAGATCGATGGTTAAAAAATCCAGCGGCAATTGGTTTTCCTTCGCCGCCAAAACCTCTTCCAAATGGTGGCGGCAGCGCAAAAATGCCTCGGCGTGGCGGCGGTTGCCGATCCAGCCCGTCTCATCCTTCAGCTTCCCCAGTTGAAAGGCTTGGGCGACGAGGCCGCCGATGGCCTCCAGGTTTTGGCGCTCTTTGGCGGAGATAAAGAGATGGGGCAGCGGGGAAATCGCGTCGATCAGCTCTTGACGCCGGGCTTCCTCCAGCGGCAAATCGTCTTTGTTCACCAGCACGATGATCTCTTTCGTGCCATAGGCGGCGACGACGTCCCGCTCCGCCTCGCCGAAGGTTTCGGCAATGACCAGCAAAATCAGCGCGCTTTTCGCCGCCGCCTCATGGGTCTTGGCAAGCCCCAGCCGCTCCACCGGATCCTGGGCCTGCCGCAGCCCGGCGGTGTCCATGATCAGGAGCGGCACATCCCCCAATAGGACGGCGGCTTCGATCACATCCCGGGTGGTGCCGGGAATGTCGGTAACGATGGCCCGATCCTCGGCGAGGAGGGCATTTAAGAGGCTGGATTTCCCCACATTGGGCCGGCCCAAAATCGCGGTGGGGATGCCCTCCCGGTAAATCGCGCCGATCCTGGCCTTTTCAATCTCAAGATCCAGCCGCGCGATGGTTTCCCGCACCAGCTTCACCATTTCGTCGGCGGTGATTTCGTCGATGCCGTCTTCGGGAAAGTCGATGGCCACCTCGGCCCGGGCCAAAATGCCCAAGAGCGCCGCTTCCACCTCGTCGAGGGGCCCTTTGCCCCGGCCTTCCAGCCGGGTCAGGGTATGGGAGAGATCCCGGGGGGAAACGGCGGCGACGGTTTCCAGCACCGCTTCCGCCTGGGAAAGGTCAAGGCGGCCGTTTAGAAAAGCCCGCTTCGTAAATTCCCCCGGCTTGGCCTCCCGCACCCCCAAAGCAAAAAGCAGTTCCAAAATGCGCCGGGCCACCAAAACGCCGCCATGGCATTGGATTTCCACCATCTCTTCCCGGGTATAGGAACCGCCGCTGTTCATCAGAACCAGCAGAACCTCGTCATAGGTTTCATTCCCATAGCGGATATGGCCATAATGCAGCCTATATCCTTTGTCCCAATCCCGCGCCGCCATCGGCAAGGCAGGGACAAAAATCTTTTTGGCCAGAGCTTTCGCCCCTTCCCCGCTGACGCGGATGATGGCGACGCCCCCCAGCCCTTTGCCGGTGGCAATGGCGGCAATGGTCTGCTCTTTCATCTCTACCCGTCCCTTCTCATCAAGCCGTTCCTATAAAACGGTTGGCATTCCATCGTCAACCATCGGCAGGCCATCGCCGCCATGGTTGAAAAAACCCGACGTCTTGGCGCGCCGGGTTTTGCGATCATCTTTTTCTGGTGATTACCACCTTGCGGTATGGCTCTTCCCCTTCGCTGAAGGTGCGTATATAGGGATCGTTTTGCAAAACCGTGTGGATAATCCTTCTTTCATAGGGGCTCATCGGTTCAAGAGACAAATTTCTGCCGGTCTCCTTCACCTTGGCCGCCAGCTTCCTGGCCAGCTTTTCCAAGGTTTGTTCCCGTTTTTTCCGATAGCCTTCCACATCGAGAACGAATTTATGCTTGTCCTGGAAGGTTCTGGAAACCACAAGATTGGTCAGATACTGCAAAGCGTCCAATGTTTCACCGCGGCGGCCGATCAGGATGCCGAGGTCGCTTCCGGAAAGGTCGATCACGGTGAAGTCCTCTTCCTCCTTGGCGTCGATGCGCACCGGCAGCGCGAACTTCTCAAAAATGCCTTCCAAAAAGGCCATGGCGACGCCGGTGGGATTCTCCTTCAAAGACACCCGCACCTTGGCGTCCTTCGTGGCGAAGCCGAAAAGCCGCTTCGCCGGCAGCGACAAGATTTCTATATCCACGTATTCACGAGAGACGTCCAACTCTTTTAATGCCTCTTCTATGGCTTCGTCGGTGGTTTTTGCTGTTTTTTCCACTGATTTCATCTGAATCGACACCCCTTACTTCATTCTTGCCGGCATCTATTTCACCTGCCACGGTTTATCCGGCAGCTTTCTCTCCTTTTCCTTTTCCTTGCGCTTCTTTTCCTCTTCTTTTTTGAATTCATCGGGACTTTCCTTGCGCTTCTTTTCCTCCTGCTGCTTGTCATAATGTTCCGCAGCTTGGGTAATCAGGCTTTTTTCTTTCAATTCCGGCGGCGCGAAAAGGCCGATGCCGAGCTTATAGTTGATATAGAGGCTTTGCACCGTCGAGAGAAAGGTGTAAAATACCCAATAGAGGGCCAAAGCCGCCGGGAAACTTTTGGCGATGAAGAGAAACATCACCGGCATGATGAACAGCATCATCTTCTGGGTTCGGTCCTGCCGGTTGACCATTGAAACGTATTGCTGCAAAAAGGTCAAAAGGCCGCAGAGGATCGGCAATACCATCGTGGTATCGGGATTGCGCAGGTCGGGAATCCAAAAGAATTTGTAATATTGCAGATAATCCGGGGTAAAATTCCGCAGCCCATAAAAAAGGATCAGCAGAATCGGCATCTGGAACAGCAAAGGAAGGCAGCTGGAAAACGGGCTGAAATTCTCTTCCTTGTACAGCGCCATCGTCGCTTCCTGCTTTTTTTGCGGGTTATTGCCATACTTTTTTTCCAGGGCCTTGATTTTGGGTTGCAGGGTTTGCATGGTTTTGGCAGCTTTTTGCTGCTTGATGGTGGTGGGATGCAGCAGTATCTTGATGATGATGGTCAAAAACAAGATGGCCAAAGCGTAGCTCGGCATATTGATCATCTGGGTGAGTACTGAACAATCCCTCACTAATTTTAGCGACAATCTCCGTCATAGAACCTATAAATCTCCATCCGATTTATAGTTCACCTCCCATACCTTATTTTACCGGGTCATACCCGCCTTTGCTCCAAGGGTTACAGCGCAAAACGCGCCAGGCCGCCATGGCCGCGCCTCTCCAAACGCCATATTTCTCTAAGGCTTCCACCGCATATTGAGAGCAGGTGGGAACGTACCGGCAACTGGGCGGAAACAGCGGCGAGGAATTTTTGATACAAGCGGATCAAACCGATAAAGAGATTTTTTCCTATCTTCATGGTTTTTTCGTCCTTTTCACAAGCTCCGCCATCTCCTGTTCCAGACGGGAAAAAGAGACATAGCCCGCTTTCTTTCTGGCGACAAAAACATAGTCGATTCCGGGGGCAAAGAGATCGAGCCGGTTCCGGACGATCTCCTTCATGCGCCGCCGCACTTTATTCCTTTCCACCGCTTTCCCCACCTTTTTGGAAACGGTAAAGCCGACGCGGAAAACATCCAAATGGTTTTTATGATAACAAAGCACGGCGGAAGGGGCGATGTGGGACCGTCCCTTCTTGTACGTCCTTGTGAAATCACGGCGCATACGTATTTTGTTTTTGTCTTTCAAAACCCTAGCCATACGATACCAACATGAAAAAAGACCTGTTCGGCCCCTTTAAGCACTCAATCTCTTTCTTCCCTTGGCCCTGCGGCTGCTGATGATTTTTCTGCCGCCGGCTTCGCTCATTCTCTTTAAAAAGCCGTGGATCTTTTTATGCTTTTTCCTCTTGGGTTGATAGGTTCGTTTCGTCATCTTTTACCCTCCTTCACGCAGCGAAACAATGGTATGGATATTATATATGATGCATTGCCCGCTGTCAATGGTGGCGCCGCCGGAAAGAAAGGCGGGGAAAAAATCTTATCCACAAAATACCCATAAAGCGCCGATATTTTTCTTTCCTATATTTAATACATAGAATTCAATAAAGTTATCAACTCTCCTCCCCAAACAAAAGTCCTAAAAAAATATTTTCTCCATCAGCGGATGTTCATAACCTGCCCAGCGGCCTTATTGTATTTTCTCCCTACTTTTGTTACTATTTTCTATGGGTAGCTGTCTTTGGCCGCCCCGAACTTTTCTTTCCCTTTTTTTGGCCCAAGGCCCGATCATTCATGTATAGATAGCTAGGAGAATTAGAATGGATACCGTTTTAAAGCCTTTTATCGCCTTATGGCAGGAAACCCTCGAGCATATCGGAAAGCTGGACAAGATCCCCCGCACCAGTTTTGAATCCTGGTTTTTGCCGCTGAAAGTGGTCGACGTGGAGGAAAATATTTTATTTCTCGGCGCCGCCAATGATTTTGTTAAGGAATGGGTGGAAACCAATTATCGGGAGATCATCTCCAGCCATCTTGCCACCATTTCCCAGAACCAGATCAACCAAGCCCAGATTGTGCTATTGGGCCCCGGCGGCGTTTACCAGCGCAAGAAGCCGAAAAAAAGCCCGGATTCCCTACAAACAAACGCTGCCATCGGCAGGCCGGGCATGGGCGAACCGAAAAACGGCCCGGAAAAGCCCGGCCATCACGAGTATCATTTCTTTAACCCCAAATATACCTTCGACACCTTCGTGATCGGTTCCAGCAACCGCTTTGCCCACGCGGCGGCGCTGGCCGTGGCGGAACAGCCGGGAAAATCGTATAATCCGCTCTTCATTATGGGCGGCGTCGGCCTCGGGAAAACCCATTTGATGCACGCCGTCGGCCAGTTTATCCTCGAAAACAAGCCCGATGCCCGGGTCTCTTACTTTTCCGCGGAAAAGTTTACCAATGAATGGATCGACGCGATCAAGGACAATCGCACCGAAGGCTTTCGCAGCAAATACCGGAACAATGATGTGATCCTGATCGACGATATCCAGTTTATTTCCGATAAGATCCGCACCCAGGAGGAATTTTTCCATACCTTCAATACCCTTTATGAACAGGGAAGCCAGATCATCATCAGCAGCGACCGGCCGCCGCAGCAGATTCCCACCTTGGAAGAACGCCTGATCACCCGCCTGCTCTGGGGCTTAACCACCGACATTTCCGCCCCGGATCTTGAAACCCGGATCGCGATCTTGAAAAAAAAGGCGGATATGGAAAAAATTTATATCCCCAATGACGATGCGCTTTTTTATATCGCCAATCAGATCGAATCGAATATCCGGGAGCTGGAGGGCGCTTTAAACCGGGTGGCGGCCTATGCCAAGCTGAACAAAGCCCAGATCAGCCGCGAATTGGCCATCCAGGCGCTGAAAAATATTCTGCCGGAAAACAAGGTAAAGGTCATCACCGTGGAATTGGTGCGGCAGACCACCGCACAATATTTCCACTTAAAGTCTGAGGATATGGTCGCGAAGAAAAGAACCAGCAATATCTCCTTCCCGCGGCAGATCGCCATGTACTTATGCCGGGAATTAACAGATACCACATTCGAGAAAATCGGCGAAGAATTCGGCGGCCGCCACTATTCCACCGTTATCCACGCCTGCGAAGAGATCGGCCAGAAGATAAAATCCGATCCAAAAACAAAGAAGTCCGTGGACGACATCGTGAAGCAGATCAAAAAGATGTAAGGTTCATGCTGTGGATCGTTTGTGCGCAATTTTGTGAACCTTTGTGGGAGACTGTGGAAACGAATTTTCGGCCTTTCCTTCCCCGCCGTTTATCCTCATGGCCATCCTCAACTTTTACACGGGTTGTCCCGGCGTTTTGAACGGCCTTAACCTGGCGGGATGGCGGAAATCCACATCTTCACAGCCCTTATGAAGATGACCGTTATAAAGAGATTATAAGAATAAAAATAAAGGAGTGCCGGCCATGAAAATCAAATGCCAGCGGAATGTTTTGTTGAAGGGTTTGCAAACCGTTTTCCGCGCCGTTTCCACCAAAAACGCCATCCCCGCCGCCGGCGGCATCTTGCTGACGGCGAACCGGGATTGCCTGACCTTTCAGGCGACGGATTTTGAAATCGCCATCCGCTATCAGGAAAACGATTTCAGCTTGGAAGAGGAAGGCAGCCTGGTTTTGCCGGGGCGAACCTTTTATGAGATCGCCAAAAAGCTGCCGGATACGGAGCTTGCCCTCGATACGGAAGAGCAAACGATGACGATCCGATACGACGAAGCGAAGATCGAAATCAATGGTTTCGATCCGGAGGAATTTCCGCTTTTGCCCCAGGTGAACCCTAAAATCAGCGGCGTTTTCAATCTGGAAACCTTGAAGCGGAACCTCCGGGAAGTGATCGTCGCCATCTCCGTCGATGAGTCTCGTCCTATCTTTACGGGGGTTCTGATGGAAATAGAACCGGAACGGGTCAATTTTATCGCCACCGACACCCACCGTCTGGCGCTGAAAAAAAGCGCCTGGGAGAGTGAGAACGATGGCAGCGCCCTGCTGGTTATCCCCGGCAAGATCCTGCTGGAAATTTTAAAAATCCCCGCCGAAAACAATCCCGCCGTCCGCATCGAAGCCGATGAGCGGCAGGTCAGCTTCGCGGTGGAGGACAGCCTCTTTATTTCCCGGCTGATCGAAGGGAAATTTCCCAATTACCGCCAGGTGATCCCGGGAGAGGATCGGATTTTGGCCAAGGCCATCGTCGACGGCAACCGGCTGTTTTCCATTCTCGAACGGGCCACGGTGATGAGCCGGGAAGGCACCGGCGCCAGGGTGGGGAAGGTGCGCCTTGAGGTTTCCGACGGAAAGATGGTGGTGGACGCCGCCTCGCCGGAGGTCGGCCGCATCCATGAAGTGCTGCCGGTCTACTTTGAAGGGGAACCGATGTCCCTGTTTTTGAACGCCCAGTATCTGCTCGCCATTTTGAAGGTGATCGACGACGCCGACGTGGTGATGGACTTCACCGGCAATGCCAGCCCATTGGTGCTGCGGCGCAAGGACGACGGCTCCTATCTTTACCTGGCGCTGCCGATCAAGATGTAAAGGAAAGGGATGGGTCTTTTTGCGGCTTGAAAGCTTAAAACTGCAAAATTTCAGAAATTACCAGCGGGAAACCGTGACATGGCATCCCCATTTGAACCTGCTTTATGGCTTGAACGCCCAGGGAAAATCGAATGTGCTGGAAGCGATCTATTTTTTGAGCGTTTTTTCCTCCTTTCGCAATGGCGGCCATGAGGATATGGTGCGCAAGGGCGCCGATTACTTTTTTCTGGAGGGGAATTTTCAGCGCCAGAGCGGCGCCCACCAGATCAAAGCCGCCTTTTCCCTCGATAAAAAACGGTTGTTGAAGCTGGACGGCAATGGCAAACGCAAGATCGGCCAGATGATCGGCCACCTCAATGTCGTAATCTTCTCCCCGGAGGATCTGCTTTTGGTCAAAGGCGGCCCCCAGGGGAGAAGAAAGTTTTAGACGGAAATCGTCCAGATGGCGCCGGCCTATTTTTACTATTTTCAGTCCTATCAAAAGGCCCTTTCCCAGCGAAATACGCTGTTGAAGCAGATTCGGGACCGGGGCAAGGACCGGGAGCTGCTCTCGGTTTTCGATAGGCAGCTGGCGGCCAATGGCGCTTTGATCCTCGCCAAACGCCAGGAGATTCTCGACCGTTTGGCGCCATTGGCAAGGCTCGCCCATCGCCGGCTCACCGGCGGCGGCGAAGAGCTGGCCTTGCGCTATGAAGGGGGCCTCGACGCCAAAACGATGCGCCGAGAGGAAAACGGGGCTATAGAAAACCAGATTTTGGCAATACTAACAGAGGAGAGGGAACGGGACATCGCCCGGGGCAGCACCGGCTTCGGCCCCCAAAGGGACGACATTGCCGTGGAGATCGGCGGCGACGATGTCCGGGTCTATGGTTCCCAGGGGCAGCAGCGCACCGCGGTATTGGCCTTAAAAATCGCCGAGCTGGAGCTGATGAAGGGGCAGCGGGGGGAATACCCGCTCTTTCTGCTCGACGATGTTTTGTCGGAGCTGGATCATTCCCGGCGGGAGGAGCTTTTTTCCCTCGTCAATAAACGGGTGCAAACCTTCATCACCGGTACGGAAAAGCAATATTTCCCGGTGGAAGGGCGGTTTTCGCCGTGCGGCAGGGCCATATTGTGGCGGAGGACGAACAAAAAGCGGGCGAGGGCCTGCAACCTTGAGCGGTTTTAAAACCGAAGCGGGCCTGGAATTTTATTTTCGCCCCATCGCCGCCAAATATTGGCGCCGGGAAATGAAAAAAGCAGGTATAGACCAGTTTTCCATTGCTTTTTGGTGGAAAATACTGTATACTTTATCTATTGAAGAATGTTGAGATTGAAACAGTTTCCAGATCATAAGGAGAGAGAATGAACAGCCGACCCATTGAACAATATGATGCCAGCCAAATCCAGGTTTTAGAGGGACTGGAAGCCGTCAGAGTCAGGCCCAGCATGTATATCGGCAGCACCGACGGGAAAGGGCTTCACCATCTGGTCTATGAAATCGTCGACAATAGCATCGACGAGGCTTTGGCGGGGTATTGCCAAAAGATTCAAGTGACGATCCAAGAGGACAATAGCATCACCGTGAACGACGACGGGCGAGGAATCCCCGTCGATCTTCACGAAAAGACCGGCCGTTCCGGGGTGGAAGTGGCCTTGACGATCCTCCACGCCGGCGGCAAATTCGGCGGCGGCGGCTATAAGGTGTCCGGCGGCCTCCACGGCGTCGGCATGTCGGTGGTGAATGCGCTGTCGGAATGGCTCACCGTCAAAGTGCGCCGGAACGGCAAGCTTTATTTCCAGGAATACCGCCGCGGCATCCCCGTGGCGGATTTGAAGGTCACCGGCGAGGCCGCGGAGCCGGGAACGGAAATTTCCTTCCTGCCGGATCGGGAAATCTTTGAGGAGACCGAGTTCCACGCCGAGGTTTTGACCCAGCGCTTGCGGGAACTGGCCTATTTAAACAGCTGCATCGAGATTGTCCTTAAAGACGAGCGGGACGGCAGCGCCCAGACCTTTCACTATCAGGGGGGCATCAAAGATTTCGTTTCCTATGTGAACCGCAATAAAGACGTGCTCCATAAACCGATCTATTTTGCCGTGGAACGCGAAGGCAGCCAGGCGGAATTCGCGATCCAATACAATACCGGCTATGCGGAAAACCTGTTTTCCTATGCCAATAATATCCACACCCAGGAGGGGGCTCCCATGAAACCGGCTTTAAATCGGCGCTCACCCGCACCATCAACGATTATGCCCGCAAATACAATATCCTGAAGGAAAAGTCAATCTCAGCGGCGAAGACGTGCGGGAAGGCATGACCGCCGTCATCAGCGTCAAATTGAGTGAGCCCGCAGTTTGAGGGCCAAACCAAAACCAAGCTGGGAAATTCCGAGATGAAGGGCTATGTCGAAACGATGGTGTCGGAAAGCCTCGGCCAATTCTTAGAGGAGAACCCGGCGGTGGGGAAAAGAATCATCGAAAAGGCGGCCCAGGCCTTTCGGGCCAGGGAAGCGGCGCGGAAGGCCCGGGAACTGACCCGGAAAACCAATGCGCTGGAAAAGAGCGCCCTCCCCGGCAAGCTGGCGGATTGCTCCGAGAAGGATCCGGCTTTGAGCGAACTGTTCATCGTCGAAGGGGACAGCGCCGGCGGTTCCGCGAAACAGGGGCGGAACCGGAAAACCCAGGCGATCCTGCCCTTGCGGGGCAAGATCATCAATGTGGAGAAGGCCCGCCTCGACCGGGTGCTGAACAATGAGGAAATCCGCTCGATGATTACGGCGATGGGCACCGGCATCGGCGAGGATTTCGACCTCTCCAAAGCCCGCTACCACAAGCTGATCATCATGACCGACGCCGACGTTGACGGTTCCCATATCCGCACCCTGCTTCTGACCTTCTTTTTCCGGCATATGCGCCAGCTGATCGAAGCGGGCTATGTCTATATCGCCCAGCCCCCCCTCTACCGGGTGCGCAAGGGCAAAACCTCCCAATATGTCTACGACGACAAGGCGCTGGAAGAGCTTCTCCAAACCATCGGCAAAGGGGACATTTCGGTGCAGCGCTTCAAAGGTCTCGGGGAAATGAACGCCGAGGAACTGTGGGAGACGACGATGAATCCCAAAAACCGCAGCATGTTGGTGGTGCGTTTGGAAGATGAGAACAGCCTTCTCGCCGATGAGGTGTTTACGATCCTGATGGGAGAAAAGGTGGATCCCCGGCGTGATTTCATCAATGAAAACGCCCGCTATGTACAGAATCTTGACGTTTAAATAAGCCGATACCGGATGAAGAGAGGTTAAAAGATGTCCGCTTTTGAGGATCAAAACCAGATCGTTGCCGTCAATATCGAAGAGGAAATGAAAAAGTCGTACATCGACTATGCGATGAGCGTCATCATCGGCCGGGCCCTGCCGGATGTGCGGGACGGCTTGAAGCCGGTGCACCGCCGCATCCTCTATGCCATGTATGAAAAGGGGATGACGCCGGATAAGCCCCATAAAAAATCCGCCCGCATCGTCGGGGACGTTTTGGGCCAATACCATCCCCATGGCGACAGCTCCGTTTATGACGCCTTGGTTCGCATGGCCCAGGATTTTTCGATCCGCTATCCTTTCATCGACGGACACGGCAATTTCGGCTCCATCGACGGGGATTCCGCCGCCGCCATGCGGTATACCGAGGTACGGCTGGAAAAAATCAGCCTGGAAATGATGGAGGATATCCAGAAGGATACCGTCGATTTCGTTCCCAACTACGATGAAAGCCAGCAGGAACCGGCGGTATTGCCGGCGGGATCCCTTCGCTGCTGGTGAACGGTTCCTCCGGCATCGCCGTGGGCATGGCCACCAATATTCCGCCCCACAATCTCGTCGAAGTGGTCGACGGTTTGCAGGCGCTGCTGGACGATCCGGAGATCGACATACCGGGCCTGATGCAATATATCAAAGGGCCGGACTTTCCCACCGCCGCCCACATCATGGGCCGCCAGGGCATCGTTCGGGCCTATACCACCGGCCGCGGCACCGTCCGGGTGCGGGGCAAGGCCCATATCGAGGAAATGGCCAATGGCAAGCACCAGATCATCATCAGCGAAATCCCCTACCAGGTCAATAAAGCCAATCTGATCGAAAGCATCGCCAATCTGGTACGGGAAAAAAAGGTCGACGGCATTACCGACCTGCGGGACGAGAGCGACCGGGAAGGCATCCGGGTCGTTCTGGAGCTGCGGCGGGACGTGATGCCCCAGATCATTTTGAACCACCTGTATAAGCATACCCAACTTCAGGACAGCTTCGGCATCATCATGCTGGCCCTCGTCGACGGCGAGCCCAAGATCCTCAACCTGAAGGAGGTATTGGAGCATTATATCCGCCACCAGAAGGAGGTCATCCTCCGCCGCACCGGCTTTGAGCTGGCCAAGGCCGAGGAGCGCCTGGAAATCGTCGAAGGCTTGCAGATTGCCCTCGACAATATCGACGAGGTGATCCGCATCATCCGGGCCTCCCGGGACAACCAAACGGCGAAGGCCACGCTGATGGAAAGCTTTGCATTGACGGATCGGCAGGCCCAGCATATCCTCGAAATGCAGCTTCGCCGCCTCACCGGCCTGGAACGGGAAAAGATCGCCAATGAGCGATTGGAACTGCACAAAACCATCGAAGGCCTAAAGGCGATTTTGGCGGACGATCGCCTCGTCGTCGCCATCGTCCGGGACGATCTGACCCGCATCAAGGCGAAATACGGCGATCCCCGGCGCACCGCCATCCTCCGGGATGCCCAGGAATTGGAGGTGGAGGATTTGATCGCCGACGAGGAAATGGTCATCACCATCACCCACAGCGGCTATGTCAAGCGGCTCAATCCCAATGTTTACCGCAGCCAGCGCCGGGGAGGCAAGGGCATCACCGCCATGACCACCCGCACCGAGGATTTCCTGGAGAACCTTTTCATCGCCTCGACCCACGATTATCTGATGGTCTTTACCGAGGCGGGGCGGGTATTCCGCATCAAGGTTCACGAGATTCCGGAATCGAGCCGCACCTCGAAAGGCACCGCCATCGTCAATTTGATCCAGCTTTCCGGTGAGGACAAGGTCACCACCTTGTTCCCGGTTCGCTCCTATGGGGAGGATCGCTATCTGTTGATGTCGACGGTCAAGGGAATGATCAAAAAAACGCCGCTGAAGGAATACGATTCCAACCGGGCCGGCGGCATCATCGGCATCACGCTGAACGAAGGCGACAAATTGCTGGGGGTGCGGCTGATCAAAAAGGGCGACCAGGTTTTGCTCAGCTCGAAAACCGGGCTTTCCATCCGCTTCAATGAGGGAGAGGTTCGCACCGTCAGCCGGGCTTCCAAGGGCGTGATCGGTATGCGGCTGGGGCTGGTCGACGAACTTGTCAGCATGGCGGTGATCGATCCCCAGGAAACGAGGGAACAACACCTGCTCGTCGTATCGGAAAAGGGCTTCGGCAAACGGACGAAGCTCGATGAATACAGCCTTGTCCACCGCGGCGGCAAGGGCATTCTCACCTTGAAGGTGACGGAGAAAACCGGCCTCGTCTCCAATATCCGCGTCGTCGACGAGGAACAGCAGATCATGCTGATCAGCCGCGAAGGGATCATCATCCGCACCCGGGTGGCGGAAATTCCCGTCATCGGCCGGAACACCCAAGGGGTCACCATCATGCGCCTCGACAGGGACGATATGGTGATGTCCGTGGCGACGGTGGTCAACGATGAGGACGAAGACGAGATCGCGAAGAGCCCGTCCTAAGGGAGGAAAAGGCAGATGGGTAAAGAAACGAAGCGGCTCTTATGCCTGATTGGCTTTGGCGCCCTCCTTTTGGCCCTGGTGCTCTATATGCCCGCCATTTGGCGGGGCTTTGGGGCGGTGCTCGGCGTTTTGCGGCCGCTGTTCATCGCCATCGCCATCGCCTTCGTCCTCAATGTGCCGATGGCGCTGCTGGAAAGGCGCCTCTTCGACCCTTGGGCGAAAAAACGGGGCAAATGGGCCAAAGCCGCCCGGCGCCCCCTTGCGCTGCTCTCCACCTTGCTGCTGGTGGCGGCGCTGCTATACGGCCTTTTCGGCTTTGTGCTGCCCCAATTCATCCGGGAATTTTCGTCGCTGGCCACGGCTTTCCCCGGCTATATGGAACGGTTTTCCGCCGCCGTCGATCGGTTTTTGGGGCATCTGTATCTCAGCGGCAGCCTCTGGGATCAAATCGCCGAATACGGCCAGCAGATTCTGTCCGGGGCCTTAAAGGCCATCGAAACGGCGCTGCCCGCTTTATTTGGCGTCACCGTCGGCATCGGCATCGCCGTCACCTCCTTCTTTTTGGGGCTGGTTTTTGCCATCTATATGCTATTGCAGAAGGAAAAGCTGACGGGGCAAGCCGCCGACCTTCTCCGGGCCTTCCTGCCGAAGAAATGGGCCGACGGGCTGTTTTATGTCGGAACCGTCACCAATGCGTCTTTCCGCAGCTTTGTCGGCGGCCAATTGCTGGAGGCGCTGATCATCGGTAGCCTGACCTATCTTGGCATGACGCTGTTTAGAATGCCCTATGCGCCGGTGATCGCCGTCATCATCGGCGTTTCCAGCCTGGTGCCGATTGTCGGGGCGATCATCGGCACGGTGCCCAGCGCCTTCCTGCTGTTTTTGATCAGCCCGATGCAGGCTTTGGGCTTCATCGTCTTTATCATCGTCTTGCAGCAGGTCGAAGGGAATCTGATCTATCCCAAGGTGGTGGGGGGCAGCGTCGGCCTGTCGGGCTTTTGGGTGCTGTTCGCCATCTTGATCGGCGGCGGTTTCTTCGGCATTCTCGGTATGCTGGTGGCGGTGCCCGTCGCTGCCGTGACGGGAAAACTGCTCGGCGAAGCGGTGCAAAAGCGCCTCGCCGCAAGGTAAGCCCGGCTTTCCCTTGCTTCGGCCGGGGCGTATAAAGCCCGGCGGACCGGAGAAGCTAAAGCGCATCAGGTATACAATATACAAGCGGCGAAATTCTTGTATTTCTCCTAAAAGTCCGCTACTATAAAGGGCAGATATAAAGTTTTGGAGGAATCGATATGAAAACGCGCCAATATCTTCTTTTGCCCGGCCCCACCGATGTGCCCCAGCCGGTGCTGGCGGCGATGAACGCGCCGATGATCAACCATCGCGGCCCGGAATTTAAAGAGATCCTAACGGATATTACGGAAAAGGTAAAAACCGTTTTTAAAACGAAAAACGATGTCTATATATTGACCACTTCCGGCACCGGCGGCCTGGAAGCGGCGGTGTCCAATTTTATTGACCCGGGAGACAAGGTGATCGTCGCTTCCATCGGCAATTTTGGCGAACGCTTTTACGATATCGCCGCCGCCTATGGCGCCGAGGTGGATTTTATCGACTTTGGCTGGGGCAATGCCATCGACCCCAAGGTGATTGCCGACAAATTGGCGGCGGATAAAAACCGCGAGATCAAGGCCGTTCTCTTTCAGCAGAACGAAACCTCCACCGCGGTTTTAAATCCGGTGCGGGAAATCGCCGCCGCCCGCGGCGGCCATCCGGCCCTCTTCATTGTCGACGCCGTCAGCGGTCTTTGCGCCGCCAATCTGGAAACCGACGCTTGGGGCCTTGACGTGGTGGTGGCCGGTTCACAAAAGGCGTTTATGTCTCCGCCGGGCCTCGCTTTCCTCGCCGTCAGCGAGCGGGCGATGGAAAAGGCGAAAATATGCAAGAACACCCGTTACTATTTTAGCCTGCTGGAGGCGAAAAAGTGGTACGATAAGGGGCAAACCCCGTTTACCCCGGCGATTCCCGTTTTCTATGCGGTGCAAAAGGCCTTGACCCTGATCGCCGAAGCCGGGGTCGACCGGATCATCGCCGAGCATTTTTTCCACCGGGATTTGGTTCGCGCCGGTTTGCGGGCCTTGGGCCTCAGACTATTGGCGGCGGATGAAATCGCCTCTCCGGCGGTGACCGCCGTCGCCTGCCCCCAGGGGATCGATCCCGCCGTTCTCCGGAAGAAATTGCTGGATACGTATAACATCGTCGTCGCCGTCGGCCAGGGGAAATTTGCCGAGAACAGCTTCCGGGTGGGGCATCTCGGCGCCGTGCAGCCGCTGGATCTGATCGTCGCCATCGCCGGATTGGAAATGGTTTTAAAAGAGCTGGGGGTTCCCGTCACCCTGGGTTCGGGGGTAAAAGCGATCGAGGAGGCCCTGCTGAAAAAATAGGAGGCAGCCTATGCTGGACATAAAATTCGTCAGACAAAACAGGGAAAAAGTGGAGGAAGCGCTGGCCAAGCGGAAAGTCGAGCTGAATCTCGACGCCTTTTTGGCCCTGGACGCCCAAAGGAGGGAAGCTTTGGGCCGGATGGAAGAGATGAAGGCCAAAAGCAACCGGGTTTCCCAACAGATCGGCAAGCTGAAACGGGAGGGCCGGGACGATCCTGCCGCCGTCGAGGAGATGCGCGTCCTCAAAGAGAGCATCAAAAGCGTCGAGGAAGAGGTGCGGCGGATCGAAGCCGGACTGGAAAGGGAATTGCTGTATATTCCCAATATCCCCCATCCGTCGGTGCCCGTCGGCGACAGCGAGGCCGACAATCTGGAAATCCGCCGCTGGGGAGAAATTCCCGCCTTCGATTTCGAGCCAAAGGCCCACTGGGACATCGGCGAAACTCTGGGCATCCTCGATTTTGAGCGGGGGGCGAAGGTCACCGGCGCGCGGTTTACGTTCTATCGCGGTTTAGGGGCCAGGCTGGAGCGGGCGCTGATCAATTTTTTCCTCAATACCCATACGGCGGACCATGGCTATGAAGAGATTTTTCCGCCCTTTATGGCCAATAGCGCCAGCATGACCGGCACCGGCCAACTGCCGAAATTCGCCGAGGATATGTTCAAGATAGAAAATACCGATTATTATCTGATCCCTACGGCGGAAGTGCCGGTGACGAATATTTTCCGCCAGGAAATTCTGGACGGCGGTATGCTGCCGAAATATATGACCGCTTACAGCGCTTGCTTCCGGGCGGAGGCCGGGTCGGCGGGCCGGGACACCCGGGGCATCATTCGCCAACACCAGTTTAACAAGGTGGAGCTGGTCAAATTCACCCGCCCCGAAGAATCCTATGAAGAATTGGAAAAGCTGACCGCCAATGCCGAGCGGGTTTTGCAGCTTTTGGGGCTGCCCTATCGGGTGGTGGCCCTCTCCAGCGGCGATCTCGGCTTCTCTTCGGCAAAAACCTATGACCTTGAGGTTTGGCTGCCCAGCTTCGGCTGTTACCGGGAAATATCCTCCTGTAGCAATTTTGAGGATTTCCAGGCCCGCCGGGCCAATATCCGCTTCCGGCGCGACGCGAAATCGAAACCGGAATTCGTTCATACTTTAAACGGTTCCGGCGTCGCCATCGGCCGGACTGTGGCGGCGATTTTGGAGAATTACCAACTGGCCGACGGGCGGGTTCGGGTTCCCGAGGCCCTCGTTCACTATATGGGCGGCGTCGAGGTGATCGGCTGAGCGCCGCCGCCGTTTCGCCCTTCACACCCTGCAGCGTAGCCGCCGTAAATTTGGCTTTTTCGGTTGACAAGTAAAAGGAGATTTGCTATAGTATGAAAGTGGCTCTGGAGGGTTTTTGGAGAGGTGTCCGAGCGGTTTAAGGAGGCGGTCTTGAAAACCGTTGAGCCTTTGCGGGTTCCGTGGGTTCGAATCCCACCTTCTCCGCCAGCAAAAATTTCATCGTTTGTCTATGGAGAGTTGGCCGAGTCGGTCGAAGGCGCCCGCCTGCTAAGCGGGTATACGGGCTAAAACCTGTATCGAGGGTTCGAATCCCTTGCTCTCCGCCATGGGTGCCCGTAGCTCAGCTGGATAGAGTGTCTGACTACGAATCAGAAGGTCGTGAGTTCGAATCTCGCCGGGCACGCCAATTTTTTATATAAGCGCCCGTAGCTCAGCAGGATAGAGCAACGGTTTCCTAAACCGCAGGTCGGACGTTCGAGTCGTCTCGGGCGCGCCACAAAACCGCCTGCAAGATGTGGGTGCAAATACGAAAGCGAACCTGATCAGGTTCGCTTTTTTATGTGGTTTGGTGTTTATTTGGTGCTTATTGCGTTTAAAACCCCTTTTTGCCGTTTGTATGTTTAAGCATTTTTCCCAAGGCTTCCGCTGCCGCTTCATTGGCCGATCTAATGGCATGGGCATAGGTGGTCATGGTGATATATGGCCGGGCGTGGCCAAGGCGATCGGCCACGGTGGGGATTGGGATCCCCGCGGCGATCTGTAAGGTAGCATTGGTATGGCGTAAGCTGTGAATGCTGATCGGCGGCAGGCCTTTATTTTCCACAAATTTATGGAACCAGCCGGTGATCGTGTCGGGGTGGATCGGCTTGCCGTTCCATTGGGTGAAAAGCCGGTCATGATCCTGCCATTGGTCGCCGATCTTCAGCCGTTCCTCATTTTGCCATGCCCTATATTCCCGTAGCAGTTCGGCGCCGGGTCCGGCGATGCTGATATTCCGAATGGAAGAATCATTTTTCGTTTCATCGTCGAAGATGCCTTTTTCCGGTAGATAGAGAGAAGAGCGCCGGACGGTGACGATTTCCCGCTGTAAGTCGATGTCCTCCCATTCCAAGCCGCACAATTCCCCTCGTCTTAAGCCCATATGAAGCAGTAAAAGGACGATCACCCTATATTGGGTAGGTTCGCCTTCCAGGGCCTCCAGAAGGCGGCCTGCTTCTTCTTCGTCGAGATAACGGGCTTCTTTTTGCCCCACTTTAGGGGGCTTTACCCTGTCGCAGGGATTGGCATTCAACACCTGCCAATGAACCGCCGTGGAAAGAATGGACGAGATTACCCGGTGATGGTGAAGAATGGTCCGGGGATCCAGTGTCTTCTTCCCCTCCTGCTCTTCAAACAAGGCAGTTGGTTCCATGTCTAAATATTTTGCCATGCGTCCGACGGTGGACATGGAGACATTGCGACCATTATAGGCGTTGGTGATGGTTCCCTTTGATATGCCGGTTTCCCGGGACAGTTGTTCCCGGGTTATTTTTTTATCCTTCATGAGCTTTTGCAAGTCCGTCTTGGCCTTGTACTTTATATCTTCCCGGACGCCTTGCTCGGCCAGATTGTCATAGAAGGCCATAAGGTGGTGAGGCGCAGCTTTCCCCGCCGGATGGCCGATGGCGGCGTTTATCCGTGACATGAGGGAGCGATAGCGGTTGATGGTCCGGGGCCGCAGCTGTTTTTCGGCATAGTCCTTGAACCATTTGTCGGCGAAGTCCACAAAGCGGATATTGTCGTCCAGAACCTGGCCGGAGCGGCATTTCTCTTCAAAGAGAACCTTTTGCCGATCCAATTTTTCGATCTGTCTTTCCGTCATGCCCGGCGACGGTTCCCATGTCAGGTGTTTGCGGAGCTGCTTTCCGTTAATGTCATAGCCACAAGAAACGGTGATTTTATATGCGGTGCCTCGTCTTGTTACTGTTGCCATATTGCGCCCTCCTTTCTTTTTTGGTACAATAAAAGGGCAGACTAATCCCTTTGACTGGGGGCGCTTTGCGTGTCCCGTCCGGTGTTGCAGCACTGGGCGGGATTTTTATTTAATGTTTAATTCGTAAGTGTTTCCTTTTTTGTCCCTGACGATGGCGCCTTCATCTGCTAACGTTTTAATGACACTCCCAATAATTCCCTTATAGTCGGGGTCAAATGTTGATAGACATTTTTTTGCAATATACCGGGGTGGTCGCGGACAAAATCTGTAAGAATGCTGGGGGCATCATCATAAAAGGCTTTCCATTCTAATTCTTTTTCGTATTCAAGGCAGCATTCTTCGTAATTCTCTTTTAGGCCTTGGAGTTCGTTATGTATTTTATCGAATTCACTCCAATCTGGATTGCGGGAATTGTGACAATGCTCCCACATGTCCTCGCAGTAAATTTGACCTCCTTTGTGCGATAACAGAAATTTTTTAAACGCATTGCGGCCTTGTGTGCCCGTTCCAAGTGATAAATTTCTCGATAGGCATTCGGCCCTGTGCCTGATCGTGCTTTCCACATCTCGTCCTCAAGCTCACCCACCCTATCGCCGTGCTTCTCTTGAAAGGCAAAAGATAAATCCTCCTCCCGCATCGTCCTGTGCCATTTTGGGTTGGTGCTATTTTCTGCTTCCTTTTTGAGCCTTCTATAATCCAGTTCCATCAAAAAGGGGTGATCCTCTTTGTTAATGGTTTTCCGTCGGCGCGCAATACGTCCCTCCGTCGAAGACGTATTTGCTTTCAAGGTCATCCCATGGGCGGGGGTTGATGGCATTCGTCAACGTTTCGGCTGGTATCCTGGATGGGGCGGCTAATCTTATTATGATAAAAGAGAAGATGGCAACTATAAAAAAGATTATTGCGGGGGCAAACATTTCGAATTACTGCGACAAATCCCGAGATAACGCATGCAGCGATTGTGACATAACAAAAACCAATTAAGCAGCCCATGCCTGCCTCTCCTAGATATATTATTTGGACTCAGTTTCGATAAAAAAGATCAAGTCCTTTTTAGATGTACTACCTAACGATACTTTTAAACGCAACTGCTTTCCCTATAATGCGGATACCGTCTAAATCCCCGTTCTTGTACTCCAGGTCTTTAAATTCCGGATTTTCTGCTCGGAGAACAATCGTATCGCCATACCTGTAAAACCGCTTCAAGGTAGCTCGTTCTCGATGAGCACCGCCGCTATCTCGCCGTTTTCCACAATAGGTTGCTGGTGTACGAATACAATATCGCCGTCCAAGATGCGGGCGTTTACCATACTGTCTCCTTGCATCGAAGGGAAAATCGCAGCGCGTTTCTGCGCTCACAAAATCATAAGTCTCTATGTTTTCTTCTGCAAGGATTGGTTCTCCGCAGGCTATTGTGCCGAGCCGGGAACCCTTTTCATTTTAGGCATAGGCATGATACCGGGGATGGAAAAGACGTCAAAATCGTTTCATTCTCGTTTTCCCATCCCATGAGATATGCCGGCGTTGTCTGTAAGGCTTTGGCAAGATTCGCTATTTTATCCCGTCGGATATTTTCGATTTCGCCGCTTTCCCATCTTTGGACAGTAGCCTTGCTCCGACCTTTTGTCCTATTTCCTCTAATGTAGCCCCTATTTCAAGCCGGCGGCTTTTGACCAAGTCTTTAAATTCCACGACATTCAACTCCTTTCTCTAAACGATACCATACAAGTATCGAAAATGCAACAAAAGTTCCGCATACGCATGTAACGCAAACGAAACAAAAGTTTCGTAGATGTATTGACAGGAAAATCCAGACATGATATGCTTGTAACGTAAACGAAACAATCAAGGAGGTGACATTATGACACTAAACGAGCAGTTGTTAAGGGCTGAACTGGACAGTCTGAATATGAGAATCAAGGACTACGCTGTCTATCTTGGAATTAGCCCTGTTACGTTATACCGAAAGCTATCCGGAGAAAGTGATTTTGATCGAAAAGAAATTCTAAAATCGCAAAACTCTTCGGCAAACGCCTCGCTGACCTCATTTTTTTGCCGAAAATGTAACGCAAACACAACCCCGAACCCCCACCAACTAAGAAAGGAGGACCCCATCATGCCCATACGAATGAGATTCGCAGCCCAGGCCCTTGAAGAGCTACGCAAAGAAGACCCGGAAACGCCGGTATCTCTTCACTATATCCGTGCTCTGGCCGCCAGCGGAAAGATCCCCGTGGTGCGTGCGGGCGGCGCAGGCTTATCAATTACGACGCCCTGCTGGACTACCTGGCGAATCCCGCAGAGGAAGCGCCTGAGTACGGAAAAATCCGCCGGATCAGCGGCTAAAACCCTGAACTTTGCCCCCCAAAAGAAACGGAGGAAAAAAGAATGTATATTGAATCCCGCTACCACGACAACGGAAAGGTAGAAGCAACGATTGCATAAAACCCGCCCCGAGGCTGATTGAAACGGATGACTATGATCAATATATCGACGAGTGACCTGGATGACTGGATCAACGACAACCTGGAGATTGAACTGGACGACATCGTGCCGCTTGTGCTTGATCTTGACAGCGGCAAATGGGTTGATATTACCGCTTATGCGTGAAAGGAGGACAAGTTATGCAAACAAAGACAGTAACACTCCCCCGACCAAGCCGCGCATCATGCGCCTCACCGTCGACATTGACCATCTGCGGACGCTTGCGAAGGGATTCGCGATAGGGGTTGCGGCGGGTGCCATTGTGATGATGCTGGTGATGCTGGGGGTGGGGTGATGGATAACCTTAAACTGTCCGTTTTGCGGCGGGGAGCAGCCGAGAATCAGGGGATACAAAGATTTGATTAGCAATGATGATTTCTTTAGGGTCTTTTGCGACGGGTGCGGCTGCGAAACGAGTAACGGACAGACTGTTTTCCAAGCCATCGACGCCTGGAACCGCCGCCAAGAAAGGAGCGATGAGGATGCCCCGACGCAAGAAAAAGCCCGTGAAATGCCCAAGCCCAGGCCGCTCAAAATCCTGCCGCAGGTGCGAATAATTAAGATCAACGACGATAAAATGTCGCCCGGGCGGTTGGTGGCGGCGGCGGAATATGTGGAGGCGATCATGATTTGGCAAAAGTCCAATAGGGCCGACCCAAAGGCGAGGGAGATCGCAGACCGGCACTATAGCCGCCAAAACCCGGTACGCCGCAATTTGTACCGCCGGGACGATGTCTGGTTTTGTACGCGGCCACCGAAACGGGTAAGGCGCTGTGGGTAACCTCCTGGCCATATGCGCAATATGTCAGGACGCCTGGGCTGGTGCCTGGATATGTTCAGCCTTCCGCAACGAGGGGCGGGTATCGCCAGTCACATGATCCGGGATGCTGTGGCCGCAACAAGGCCAACTACGGCGACCCACCAGAGCTTGGAATGGTGACCTTTATCGATCAGCGCAAGGTGCGCCCGACGATGGTGCGCGGCTGTCCAACATGGGGGCGCACGTATCAGTTGGCAGGCTTTCGGCCTGTTGGCAGGACAAAGGAGGTCTGCTGGTATTACAATTGCTGCCGGGGGATATGCCCCAGGCGGCGGAATGGAGGGAAGGAGCTGAAAAAAGTGCAGATTGATCCCGCACAGCATATACCGCTGGTACATTACATCGCGCGGCGGTACTTCGGACAGGTCCCGGATTACGACGACCTCATACAGGCCGGGTGCATAGGCCTCATCAAAGCAATACGTTACCACGACCCCGCGCAGAGGGTAGCTGGCAGGGCATGGCGCATAAGTGCATATACCATGAGATGTGCGATGAGACGCGGCGTAGGTTGAAAGAGCCACCCGCTTGCTCCTTGATGTCTGATGCAAGATGACGAGGATCTCACCCTATCCCATATCATCCCAGGATCACATGACACCGCCGCCGAGGCAATAGCCAACCTTATCTTAGAGACCCTGGTCCTCAACATGTCAGACAGAGATCGCCGGGTGATGCAGCAGATCCCACGGCGCGTTAGAACGGGAGATTGCGACAGTAACCGGCATCCCGTTACGCACTGTTAACAATATCATCACCAAGCAAAAAAGCTGTACCAGGAAGGAGGGACGAAACCGCCGCGCAAGTTAAAATACCCCACGGGGGCGACGAACGCCGAGAAGCGCAAGCTGTACAGAGAAAGAAAAAAGCTGCCGAAGCAGCCAAATAAAAAATCACTCAACTAGACTATATCAAAAACGGAGGTAAATTGTCAAATGGAAATCAGTGTAAACATAAGAGCCGATCACCCGGAGGAGCTTCAAAGCATCCTCAAGGCCCTGGCGGGAGCGCCGGAGATCCCCAAAACCGCTAAAAGCACCGAGAAGAAAAAAGCCAAAGAAACACCCCCGGCGGAAGAACCGGCAAATGAAGCGAATGAAAAGCCCGAACCTGTTTGCGACAGCGCCCCTATCCCGACCGATGTCGAACTCCGGGCCATCGCCGCTGAAAAGGGCAAAGCTGACGGGGGCAAAGCTGCGATCAAGGCGTTGCTGACCAAATATGACAGCCCGGCGATCTCCAAGGTGCCGGAGGACCGGCGCATCGAATTCCTCGCCGAGCTGGAGCGCTATGAAGCATGCGGAGAGGGAACATGCCCTATTGAGCGCATCCGGCTCTGCGATGTGGCTTGCCTGCCCTCCAAGCGCCCGGCTTAATGACACCGTGAAGGATAAGGGCGGCGCTGATGCCGCCCTGGGCACCTTGGCCCATGAGCTTGCCGAAAACCGTTTACGGCGGCGGCTCACTGTGTGTGATTCAGAGACCCGGAGAGCGCTCGACGCGCAATTTGAAGATACCCGACTCACAGATGACCGCTGCGATCGGGAAATGGAGCTTGCTATAGAGTCCTACGTCGAAGAGATCGAAGCTAAACTCCTAACAGCCAAGGCACGATCTGCGGACGCTATACTGTTGCTGGAAGAGAAGGTTGATTATTCCGAGTGGGCGCCAGATGGCTTTGGATCTTGCGATGTTATCATTATCGCCGATGGCTTGATGGATGTGATCGACTTTAAATACGGCACGGCCCAGCGCCGCGGGCAACTCACAGATGCGGCTTTACGCCCTGGGGGCCTTAAGTGCCTACAGCTACCTGTATGACATCTCCGAGGTCTGCATGACGATCATCCAGCCCCGATTGGATAGTATCAGCGACGAGACGATGACGGCGGAGGATCTCCTCGCTTGGGGTGATACCGTAGTCCGCCCTGCGGCAAAGCTGGCTTTTGAGGGAAGAGGCTATTTTTGCCCCGGCGAAAAGCAATGTCGCTGGTGCCGGGTCAAAGGCAACTGCCGGGCTCGGGCGGATGAAAATATGAAAGCGCTTGTATATGAGTTTCAAGACCCCGCGTTGCTCTCTTTTGAGGAACTGGGTCCCATCCTCGCAATCATCGAAGAGCTGCTTGTGTGGGGCAAAGATGCAAGGCTATTGCCTCGACTCTGCCCTGGCGGGTAACAAAATCCCCGGATACAAGCTAGTAGAGGGGCGCAGTAACCGTAAGTTTACCGACGCCGACGCGGTTAAGGACAAGCTGCTGGCGGAGGGATACAAAGAGGCCGACATCTTGAGACCTCAGGAACTCGTGACCTTGGGAGATCTGGAGAAAAAAATCGTTGGCAAGAAGCAGTTTGGAATCCTGCTCAAAGATTTTGTTGTTAAGCCGCCGGGGAAACCTGCGCTTGTACCGGAGACCGATAACCGCCCCGAATGGCGCAGCCTTGAGGTACGGATTTTGAAAATATGGAGGATATAAAAATATGACTACTGACAATCAAAGCACTAAAGTGATCACCGGCAAGGTCCGGCTCTCTTACGCCCATGTCTTCACCCCCAAGCCATCGACGACGGAGACGAAAAATACAGCACGGCGATCCTAATCCCCAAAGACGACAAGGAAACCCTGCGCAAAATCAAAGCGGCCACGGACGCCGCCAAAGAAGCCTGGAAAAGTAAATATGGCAATAAACTCCCCGCAAAGTTCAAACCCCGCTGCGGGATGGCGACGAAGAGCGCCCAGATGATGAGGTTTATGCCGGCCACTATTTTCTCAACGCGACCAGCAAGACCAAGCCCGGGATCGCTAAGCCCATAGGGCGCGGCGCCGACGGCAAGATGAAATTCAGGAGATCACCGACAGTACGGAAGTGTACAGCGGTTGCTATGCCCAGGTGAGCATCAACATGTACCTGTTCAGCGTCAAGGGCAATCACTGGATCGCCGCCGGCCTCAACAATGTCGTTAAGATTCAAGACGGCGAATTCTTAGGAGGGCCGAGCCTCGGTCGAAGATGACTTTGCGGATGAAGATTTCGACGTTGATATCGACGTTGATGATGACGATTTCTAAGCTGATCACAGGGGTTTGGGGCCCTCCGGGGCCCCTTATTCATCTAAGAAAGGAGGAGACATGTCAATCTTACAAATAGATATTGAGACCTATTCCGACATCGACATAAAAACCTGCGGCGCGTATCGCTACGCCGATTCTCCCGATTTTGAGATCCTGCTATTTGCCTTTGCTTTTGACGATGACCCTGTCCAGGTTATCGACCTGACCGCTTACGAGGAGATACCCGACGACGTTATATCCGCGCTCGTCGATCCCCAAGTCACAAAAGAAGCCCACAATGCCAACTTTGAGCGCGTCTGCCTGCATCGTCAATTCGGGATTTATCTCGACCCCAGCCAATGGCGCTGTACCTCAGTGTGGGCCCGCACCCTCGGTCTCCCAGGCAGCCTGGCCAAGGCAGCGGAGGCCCTCGGCGTTGCGGCGCAGAAGGACAAGCGCGGCGATGCGCTCATCAAATATTTTTCGGTGCCCTGTAAGCCTACTAAGGTCAACGGTGGCCGCACCCGCAATCTGCCTCATCATGCCCCTGACAAGTGGGCGGAATACATCGAATATAACCGGCAGGATGTGGTGGTTGAGCGTGAAATTCGCCGGGCGCTGTCCCGCTTCCCCGTCCCTGACCAGGAGTGGGAGCTGTGGGCGCTCGATCAACGCATCAATGATGCTGGGGTGCGGCTGGATCGCGTTGTAGCAGAGCAGGCGGTCAAGTGTAATGAGGATTTTGTCAAAACCGCGCTTGCCGAGGCCCGGGAGATCACCGGCTTAGAGAACCCCAATAGCCTGACCCAGCTTAAAGGGTGGTTGGCGGATCAGGGGATGGTCACCCCCGACGGCGTCACAAAAGATAGCCTGCCGGAGCTGATCCAGGCGGCCCCGGACGATGACACCCGGCGGGTGCTGGAGATCCGACAGCAGACAGGCAAAACTAGCGTAGACAAGTATGAGGCGATGCTGCGGAGTGTTTGCGATGATAGCTGTATCCGTGGTGTTTTCAAGTTTTACGGCGCTGGCACCGGACGCTGGTCCGGGCAGATTTTTCAGCCGCAGAACCTCCCGCAAAACAAAATCCCCGACCTGGAGCTTGCGCGGGGCTTACTGCAAGATGGAGGGTTTGACCTACTAGAAATGCTCTACGGCCCGCCGCCGTTTGTCCTCTCACAGCTTGTCAGGACAGCACTCATCCCCCAGGAGGGCAGCCGGTTCATCGTGTCAGACTTTAGCGCTATCGAAGCCCGAGTAATCGCCTGGCTGGCTGATGAGGATTGGGTGCTCGACGTATTCCGCGGCCACGGCAAAATCTACGAAGCCACGGCGGCGCAGATGTTTAAAGTGCCCATCGAGACCATCACCCGCGGGCACGTCAATTATGAGCTCCGGGCCCGCGGCAAAGTTGCCACCTTGGCCTGTGGATATCAAGGCGGCGTCAAGGCGCTGGAGGCCATGGGAGCCCTCAAAAACGGCATCGAAGAGGACGAGTTGCAAGGGCTGATCGATCAATGGCGGGCCGCAAACAAGCGAATTGTGCGCCTCTGGTATGCCGTCGAGGAAGCAGCGCTTCAAGCTGTCCAAGACAAGACCACCGTCGATGTCGCTCATGGTGTCCGTTACCGCTATGCTCCCGGTGTTCTCTTCGCTGATCTGCCGAGTGGCAGGAGCTTGGCTTATATGATTCCCCGAATTAAAGCAAGCAATAAATTCAATAAGCAAAGCCTCGTTTTCAACTCACCGAAAAAGGGCGGATTCGTTGAAGAGTATACCTACGGCGGTAAGCTGGTGGAAAACCTTGTGCAGGCCATCGCCAGGGACTGCCTGGCGGAGTCGATGATGAGGCTGAATAAAGAAGGGTATAAGATCGTTATGCATGTACATGATGAGGTCGTTATTGAGGCCCCCAGGGGTACCGGCTCCTTAGAGAATGTGACGGCGATCATGGGGCAGCCTGTGCCTTGGGCGCCGGGATTGCCGTTGACGGCGGCGGCGTTTGAATGTGATTTTTATCAGAAGGATTGATGGAGTGAGGGGGTGTAATGTGGAGTTGGAAATATCAATCGGCAGGAGCCGATCAGAAAAAAACTGGAGGCCCGAATACCTCACTTGGGATGAGTTCGTCCAGCGCCTTAAGCCGCGCCGGACGGCGGAATCCATGGCGCAGTACGACAAGATGTGCGTGGCCGACAAGGGCAAGGTCAAGGACGGCCCGGCTTTCGTCGGTGGGTTTGTCCGCAGTGGCCGGCGGTTAAAGCAGAACGTCGAGAGCCGCAGTCTCATCACCCTGGACGCCGATCATATCGGCGAGGATGACTTTATTTTCGCCTGTGAGCTTGTTTTAGGGGGTTCGGCATACGCCCTTTACTCCACTCACTCCCACCGACAAAAACGGCAGAAATATCGCCTCGTGGCTCCGGTGGATAGACAAATGACACCGGATGAGTATGGCGCAGTCAGTCGCAAACTCGCGGAGCAGATCGGACTTAATTTCTTCGACAAAACCACCTTCGAGGTTCACCGTCTGATGTACTTCCCCAGCCATTCCCTGGACGCAGAGCCGGTACTTGAGGTGTACGGCGGCGATCCGGTATGTGTCGATGAGGTGCTGGGACTGTACCACGACTGGCGAGATCCTCTGGAATGGCCACGGCACGAGGACGCGACACCGGATCGGACCGGCAAAAGCAAGATGGAAGACCCCCGTGAAAAGACCGGCACTGTCGGAATGTTTTGCCGGGCCTACTCCATCAGCGATGCAATCGACGAATTTTTGCCGGAAGCCTATACCCAGGTGGACGATAACCGATACACCTTCACCGGCGGCAGCAGCGTAGGCGGAATGATCGTCTATGACGATGACACCTTTGCGTACTCTCATCATGAGAGTGACCCTTGCAGCGGCAGAGAGGTCAACGCTTTTGACCTGGTACGATTGCACAAATTCGGCCATCTAGATGCCAACGCCCACGAAAAGACCAATATCACAAAGCTACCCAGCCACGTGGCCATGGAGCAATTCGCCGTGCAGCAGCCCAAGGTCAAACGGGGCCGGATGTCGGAGCTCCAGGAGGACTTCGCAGATTTCGCCGCCGATGAGGAGGGAGATACCTGGCAGGAGAACCTAGAGCTGCACCACAAAACCGGCGATGTGCTCCCAACAGCAAAAAACACAGAGCTGATATTGACCCATGGGGACTGGCGGGACATACTGGCCTATGATGCTTTCGGCAATACGGAGGTTATCAAGGGACCCCTTCCCTGGCGTCGGCAAGAGCGACCGTGGAAATCCTATGAACCGTGGTTGGCCGCCGACGATAAGCGGCTGCGGCACTGGTTCGCCAAAATATACGACATCAAGGGGGTGGATATGATCAGTAATGCATTTACAGAGGTCGCTTACTCCCGCACCTTCCAACATATCAAGGCCTACCTGGAAGCAACGGAATGGGACGGAGAGGCCCGTGCCGAGAGGATTTTTGTCGACTACCTCGGCGCCGAAGATACCCCTTACACGCGCCAGGTGACGCGAAAAATGCTCCTGGCGGCGGTTATGAGGCTGTACAAGCCCGGGTGCAAATTTGATGAGATGCTGGTGCGTATCGGGCCCCAGGGGGCGGGCAAAAGCAGCCTCCTGGCCATATTGGGCCGGGAGTGGTTTTCGGACAGTTTGAAGACTTTCGAAAACAAGGAGGCCGGGGAGCACCTACAATCCGGGTGGATTTTCGAGATCAGCGAATTATCTGCGATGAAGAAAGCAGCAATCGAGGAGGTCAAGGCATTTTTATCAAAAACAGAAGATCGGTACCGGGTAGCATATGACCGCATTGTGTCGGATTTTCCCCGTAAATGTGTTTTTTTCGGCAGCACGAATACCCGGGAATTTCTCAAGGACGCTTCCGGGAATCGGCGGTTCTGGCCTGTCGAAATTGCCCCGGAAAAGGCCAAATACAGCCATTGGGAGCACCTCACGGACGAGCGGGTAGGGCAAATATGGGCGGAGGTGTTGTGCTGGTTTAAGGCGGGCGAATCTTTGCAACTGGATCGGGATGCCGCCGCAGCAGCGGAGGAGCAACAAGCCCGGCACATGGAGGCCGACTCCAGGGAGGGGATCATCGCGGAGTGGCTGGACACCCCCATGGAGGATGTGATGGGCCGCCCTACCGAGGAGATACGGGACCGCACATGCGCGGCGCAAATCTGGGTCGAGTGTCTTGGCAATCGCAAAGGTCAGATCAAGCCCTGGGAAGCCAAGGAGATATGCGATATTCTCCGGCGGCTTCCCGGGTGGCGAGAGCGCGACGGCAAAACAAAGGTTCCCGGTTACGGGGTCCAAAGGGTTTTTGAACGGTTGCCGTGAGGTTGCCGTGGTTGCCGTAAAAGTTGCCGTGGTTGCCGTAAAGTTGCCGTAAAAGCAAGATTACGGCAACCAAAAAACAACACTACTATCAGGCTTTATAATAAAAGGTTGCCGTAGTTGCCGTAAATCTTATATATATAAATGAAATATAAAATAGCATACGTACGCGAAAACGCCCGCATATGCTAACGCGCATATCAGGAGTACGCGCACGAAGCGGCAACTACGGCAACCCTAGAAAGCGAGGAATAAAACATGCTTGAAAAAGACATTGAAAAGGATCTGGTTCGCGCCGTCAAAGACCTTGGCGGGCTGGCGCTGAAATTCATATCCCCCGGCAATCGGGGGGTGCCTGATCGCATTGTGCTACTTCCCCCCGGACGGGTGTATTTTGTCGAGTTAAAAGCCCCCGGGAGGCCTTACGGACCTTTGCAGCGGTGGTGGCGGGACAAACTCCGGGTTTTAGGGTTTAAGGTTTACAAGATCGATTCTGCCGCCGGCGTCGCCGAATTTATCGCTGAGGTGAGAACATGACCGTTTACACAGCGCACCAATACCAGGACTTTGCCACGGAGCAGATTATTGAAACTCCAGCTATAGGACTATTTTTGGAGATGGGCCTTGGCAAAACAGTGTCAACCCTGACCGCCATCGACCGTCTGCTTTATGACCATTACGGCGTTGATAAAGTGCTGGTTATCGCCCCTTTACGGGTTGCCGATGACACCTGGCCTCGGGAAATTCAGAAGTGGGAGCACCTGCGGCATCTTACGATCAGCAAAGTATTGGGCAGTCGGGAGAATCGCATCCGGGCCCTTCGGGCCGACGCGGACATCTACATCATCAACCGGGAGAACGTGGAGTGGCTGGTCACCTATTACGGCAGCAAATGGCCGTTCGATATGGTGGTGATCGATGAGCTGAGCAGCTTTAAATCCCCCCAGGCCCGGCGATTCAAGGCCCTGCGGAAGGTGAGGCCCCTAATCGATCGCGTCGTAGGGTTAACCGGTACGCCGGCGCCGAATAGTTTGATGGACCTCTGGCCGGAGATATATTTGCTTGATCAGGGGAGCCGCCTTGGCAAGACCGTCACGAGCTTCCGCGATCGGTATTTCACCCCCGGGGCCCGGAGCGGCTACGTCGTTTATAACTGGCGGGAGAAAGAAGAGGCCGAACAGCGGATTTACGAAGCCATATCAGACATTGTTGTCAGCATGCAGGCCAAGGACTGGCTGGAATTGCCTGAGAGGGTGGATATCACCGTCCCGGTCAAGATGGATGCCAAGGCCTGGGCGTTATACAAGCAGTTAGAGCGTGAATTGCTGATCCCGTACAGGGATGCCGACGTGGTGGCACAAACGGCGGCGGTATTGTCCAACAAATTGCTGCAGATGGCATCCGGGGCCGTATACGACGAGGACAAGGGCATCAAGCATATCCACGATGCTAAGTTGGACGCCCTGGAGGACATCATCGACGCCGCTTGCGGCAGACCGGTGTTGGTGGCATACAACTACAAGCACTCCTTGGCCCGGCTGCAAGAGCGATTCCCCCAAGCCCGAACACTTGGAAAAGGTGATATTGCCGCCTGGAACAATGACGAAATCCCCCTGCTGCTGTTACACCCCAAGAGCGCTGGGCATGGCCTCAATCTCCAGGAATCGAGCTGCCAAACGGTCGTATGGTTCGATCAGATTTGGAGTTTAGAAGAGTATTTGCAGTTCAATGCCCGAGTTTACCGGCAGGGGCAGACGCGGAAAATCACAGTCGCCCGGCTGGTGGCCGAGGGCACGATGGACGAGGATGCGGTTGCCGCCTTGGGGCGTAAGGCGACGGGGCAAGATGCGTTGATGGATGCGGTGAAAGCGAGGATTTGATAAATTATGATAAATTACAAAAAAGCTGATGCCTATTTTAAAAAGATGCTGGACAAAGGACTTTATATGGTGAAATGGTCCCCGGAAAAAGATTACGTGTGGGTAGCGAGCGAGCATCTGGCCGTGCTTTACCCGGTAAGAGATCTGCCTTTTAACCTCGAGGGGGTAGAGGTGCGCTTAGGCCTGGAGAGCATCGTAAACCGGGCGAGGGAAAGTACAGGAGAGATACTGGTCACTAATTTCAAATGGTTCCGCGGAAAAACGGCATATTGTGTGTTGCAGGGGCGCAGGCTGTGTCGAAAGGATTTTATTGAAATATTAAATACAGACATCCTGTTTAGCGGAGATAAAGAGGGATTGTACTCTGTCTTTGATTCCGGCAGGCTTGTCGGTTTTGCTTGTGGGTACTTAGCCGATCCTGTAATTTGGGAGGAGTTAGAATGATTCATGACAGCGGAAACCGCACAGAGTTTTCTACCGGCGCAGTCCGGGACATGGGGGCTGGGAAAGGCCGCTGCGATCTCCTGCCGCCAAGGGCGTTATTGCGGCTGGCGCGGCACTTTGAAGCCGGGGCCGTCAAATACGGAGATCGTAATTGGGAACAGGGCATCCCGATACACAGTTTTTTAGACAGCGCTATCCGGCATATCCTGCGGTACCTGGCTGGTGAAGCCGACGAAGATCATCTTTGTGCCGCCGCCTGGAACCTGATATGCGCGATGGAGACCGAGGAGAAGATGCCGGAAATGCAGGATATTCCTGCGAGAATGGAGGCGGAGGATTGAATAAGCGCAACTATGAAAACCTCGCAAACGCTATCGTTTTAGAAGGCCGTCAGAGATTACCGCCAAGTGCAATCCCCAGGAGCCAGGGTAAATCGAAAAATTCTTTCGGTCGGAATTGTTCGGCGTCTTGACGAATATCGATCCCGAAGTGCTGATTGAAAATCTGCGGAAGGAGAGAATCGTGGACGCAAAAAAATATCTTAGCCAAGCCTATTATCTTGATCAGCGTATTGATGCTAAAATAGAGCAGATCGAGAATTTACGGGCCTTGGCTGCGAAAATCACGGCAGCTATCACGGACATGCCGTTTAATCACAGTCAGACACACCAGGCAATGAGTGAAGCTATTTGTAAAATTATAGACTTGCAAAATGAAATCGCTGTCGGGCCGCCGATCTTATTGCCCTTAAACGTGAGATAGCCGCCGTTATCAAGACAGTTTCCAGTCAAAAACAGCGGGCCCTTCTTGAATTGCGGTATCTTTGCGGGATGACATGGCGGAGAATCACGTTTGAAATGGGGTGTGGGAAGAGTAGTGTTTTTCGTATTCATGATGCTGCATTGAAAAATATTAAAATTTCGTAAAGTTGGGACCTTTTGGGACAACATGGGACATTGATCTGTGGTATGATAAGATTGCAAAAGCTGTAAGATGCATCCTCCTTTCTTGCTTGAGGCGGTCCACTGGGCATGAGGGTATCAGTTGTTTAATCCGCCCCTGCGGAATAAGCACCCCAGCATCGGGGAGCGCCGAAATCAGGGCTTTTGTGTGCGCTGAAAAAGAAATGATTGAGAGGTGGTGAGCCGCATGGCGTTGACCGAAAGGCAAAAGCGATTTGCAGATTTTTATATTGAGCTTGGGAATATTGTTCAAGCAGCTTTAAAAGCCGGCTACAGTGAAAACTATGCGAATGCTCGGGCCTGCAAATTGTTAGAGAATGTTGGAGTGCGGTCCTATCTCGATGAGCGTTTAACTGCCATGGAAGCAAAACGAATCGCTGACGGGGAAGAGGTCATGAAATACCTCACGGCTGTTATGCGAGGTGAAACCTTATCCGAAATTGTTGTGGTTGAGGGTGACGGTGATGGTTGTTCCTCCGCTCGACGCATGTCGAAGGCCCCGGATGAGAAGGAGAAGCTAAAAGCCGCTGAGCTGATAGGCAAGCGGTATGCGTTGTTTACGGACAAATCCCAAATTGACCTTAATGTGCCGGTCATTTTCGAGGGAGAACAGAGCCTTGAAGACTGAAGAACGCATGAACCTTCCCGCCATCATCGGCAAAGGTTACGCCACTTTCTGGCACAGCCGCCGCCGTTACCGGGTGGTGAAGGGCTGCAGGGGATCGAAAAAAAGCTGTACCGCTGCCCTGTGGCTGATCTACAACCTGATGAAATATCCTCTTGCCAACGCGCTGGTCATCCGGCGCTATTTTAATGGGCATAAGGATAGCACCTATGCGCAGCTGAAATGGGCAATGCAGCGGCTTGGAGTCGCCCATCTGTGGCAATGTAGCAAGTCACCGATGGAACTCGCATACAAGCCGACGGGCCAAAAAATCCTCTTTCGCGGCCTCGACGATCCCATGAGCATTACATCTATCACCGTGGAAAAAGGCGTCCTCTGCTGGGTCTGGATCGAGGAAGCGTTCCAGATCATGAACGAGGATGATTTTAACAAACTCGATATGTCCATCCGCGGCGAGGTGCCGGAGGGGTATTTCAAACAGCTGACATTAACCTTCAACCCCTGGTCAGATAAGCATTGGCTTAAGGCCAGGTTTTTTGATGCCCAGAGTTCAGATATTCTCGCGCAAACGACAAATTACCTTTGCAATGAATTCCTGGGGGATGATGATCGGGCAATTTTTGAAGATATGAAGGCCCGTTTTCCTCGCCGATACTCCATTGAGGGGATGGGCAACTGGGGGATCGCGGAAGGCCTTGTTTTTGAGAATTGGCGGGAAAAAGAGTTCGACAAGGATGAGATCATCAAATCCAGGCCGCACATCAAGTCCCTGTTTGGCCTGGATTTTGGCTATACCAATGACCCCAGCGCCTTCATTGCCTTTTTGCTTGACCAGAAGGCCAAGGAAATTTTTATCTTTGATGAGTTTTACAAATCGGGCCTGGTTAACGCTGAGATCGCAACCTTGATCGCGAAGATGGGCTATGCAAAAGAGCGCATCACCGCCGATGCCGCCGAGCCGAAGAGCATCGAAGAACTTCGCCGGGCAGGGGTCCCCCGCATACGTTCGGCGCGGAAAGGCCCCGACAGCATCCGGCACGGTGTCCAGACTTTGCAGGGCTATCGGATGTACGTGCATCCCCGTTGCAATAACACGATCATGGAGTTGTCAAACTATATCTGGGATAAGGACCGAGAAGGTCGGACGTTGAACAAGCCGATCGACGATTACAACCACCTGATGGACGCGCTGCGGTACGGCGCGGAAGAAGTCACTCGCGGCGGCATGGAGGTATTGAAATGAACCTTGAACAGGCCAAGAAGTTTATCAAAAAGCATACTGACGGTCACCACGATTTTGTGGCCCAGGCTCAAGCCGGGCAGGCGTATTATCTTAACGACAATACGATCAAGCGCTGGCCAGGCATGGATGAGCTGCGCAATAAGGCGGCTCAGCAGGCTAACCCGCTACGGAATGCCGATTTCCGCATCCCGCATAATTGGCATCAGCTTCTTGTCAATCAGAAAGCGGCGTACCTGTTCACATTCCCCCCGACCTTCGATGCCGCCGATGATGCCCTGAATGAGCGCATCACCGAGGTATTAGGCGAATCCTTTCAACGTGAGTGCAAAGATTTGTGTGCCGAGGCCTCCAATACCGGCGTGGCATGGTTGCATTGTTGGGTGGATGACAAGGGCCAATTTCGCTATGCCGATGTGCCGGCGGCGCAGATCGTGCCGGTCTACTCCGGCGGTATCGCCGAAGAGCTTGAGGCGGTGTTGCGAGTGTACAAAGACCGGGACGATGACGCCGAAGAAATTACAAAATACGAGATTTGGACGGACCGAGAGGCGGCGTTCTACCAAAAGCGCGGGGAGCATGACGTTGATGTGATGCTTCTGGCCGATAGCGGCACCAACGTCATCACTCACGATATGGGCTATGTGCCCTTCATCCCGTTCTACAACAATGGTTCCAGGCGCGGTGATCTCCCGATGTACAAGGAACTGATCGATCAATATGATCTCGTCGTGTCCGGCTATGCCAATGATCTCCAGGATATCCAAGAGATCATTTTTGTTATCCGCAATTACGGCGGTGAGGATCTGAATACCTTCCTGACGGACCTAAAGCAATATAAAGCCATCAAGGTAGACGGTGATACTGCGGCGGGCGGGGTGGAAACCATGCGCATAGAGATCCCCGTCGAAGCCAGGGTGAAATTTCTGGAAATTCTTAAACGGCAGATTTTCATCTCCGGCCAAGGGGTGGACCCGGACCCGCAAAACTTCGGCAACGCTTCCGGCGTAGCCTTAAAATACCTCTACAGCCTATTGGAAATCAAGGCAGGGCTGCTGGAAACAGAATTCCGCGCTGGATTCGGTCAATTCCTGCGGCTGATTTTCCATTATCTGGGTGTAGCGGAAGATACGAAGGTCACGCAGACCTTTATTCGCAATCAAATTCAGAACGATCTCGAAACGGCGCAGATCGCCCGTGATAGTGCTGCAATTATCAGTCAAAAATCCATATTGCTAAATCACCCATGGGTTGAAGATGCCGAAATGGAGCAGGAGCAGATCGAGGAAGATCGAGCCGAAAAGCCCGATCCTTACGGCCAGAAGGTAGGAGAGGACGATGGCGAATGATTACTGGGTCAAACGGGCCGAGGAAAAGGTCCTTTCCGCTGAACGGATGGCCTTAGACTATGAGCAGCGGATGAAACAGAAATTCCGGGAAGCCGTCAAAGCCCTGGATGCCGACATTACGAAAATCTACACGAAATACGCTGCCGATAATAGCATGAAATACGCCGATGCCCTGGATTATCTGTCCAACGATGACCGGCGGGAATTCCAGCGAGACCTTGAATACTACATTGAAACCGCTTCCGATCCTGAATTACGGCAGGTGCATAAGCAGGAATTGCAGGCGCTTTCCGTCCGCGCCCGTGTCCGGCGCATCGAGGCGATGAAGGCCGCAATTATGATCGAGGCCGAAAAACTCTATAACTCTATCGAGACCGATAGCGTTAACCTATACGGCAAAGTCTACGACGAGGCCTATTACCGCACGGCGCATCAGGTTTTTGGCCAGCTGGGCGTCGGGCAGAGCTTCGCGGCCCCGAGTGCCGGCGCGATCAAAAAACTGATGGAATACCCGTGGAATGGACAGAGCTACAGCGCCAGCATATGGGATTTGGAGCGCGGTTTTGTGTCTGGCCTTGATCGCATCCTGACCACGGGGCTTATTCGGGGGCAATCGGTCAACGAGATGAGCCGGGCGCTGCGTGACGCTGCTCTCGGCAAGCAGGGCAAGAAAGGCGGTGAACTGTATCGGGCGCAGCGGGTGATCCGCACAGAAACGAGTTTCATCTTGAATCAAGCGACCTCCGACATGTACCGGGAGGCCGAAGTCGAAGAATATGAATTCCTCGGCACCCTCGACAGCCGGACATGTGAGCATTGCGGCGACCTGGACGGCAAGCATTATCCCGTCGAGAAGGAGAATCCTGGCGTCAATTACCCGCCGCTGCATCCGTTTTGCCGATGCACGACAATTCCGTATTTCGCCGATCTCGGCGGTTTTCGTGCCGCCAGGGCGGCGGATGGGTCGAGTTATACGGTGCCGGGGGATATGAGATATGAAGAGTGGAAAGCCGGTCTTTCTCCAGATGAAAAAGGAAAGATGGTTTTCAATCAGAAGACGGCCAAGAACATGAGGGCTGACCAGGAGCAATTCTCCAAATATAAGGCCATTTTTAAAGGCAAAGATTTCCCGAAAACGTTTGCAGCCTTCCAGGAAATGAAGTATAATAGGAATGAGGAATGGGCCTCATATGTTCGGCGGAAACAATCCGTTTTGAATGGCCTGGATTATTCTGAAAGCCTTGATGGTTTACTCGGAAAAGTTGAGGTAAGAAGCTGGTATAAGGGCCATATTGCGGGGATACCCGATTTATTGAATAAGGCCGAGGCATTGAGAGAACAAGCTAAAAAGGCTTTTAATCTAAGAAACCAGTACCGCACACAGGCAAGAAGCATGATGAAGGACAGGGAAATAGCCGAAAAGCTGCAATCTAATCGTCCGAATTTAACTTTTGAGCAGTTACTTGAGCGCAAGAAAAAAAGATATGGATTGACTGGCGAATCCGCATATAGGGACATAATCCGCTCGGCGTCGACGTCAAACAAGGATATTGACAAGGAGCTGGGCTTCAAGGAGGATTGACGATGGAAGTTTTTAGACTTTCGGGTGTCGAAAATCATTTATATTTCAAAAATTTAAGCCGAATAGATGAACGGGTTATTTTTGACAACGTTACAGGCATTTTGTCGAAAACACCTGGGATTAAGTTCGGGGAAGAACAGTTGTTTCCATACAGCGATGAGCTATGGGGCGAATACAATGGTGTTGAAATACGGCTTATATTGGATACAGAAGAAGGAACAGAGCTTTATTGCCCGGATAAAGATAGCCTGAATCAACTGGAGAAAATCATTTCCCAGCAGTAACGGTTTCAGATGAATACACGCTCCCAAAGCACTTTGCGCTTGCAGAGTGCTTTTAATATGCCCTTTTTTGGCATTTTTGCGGGCAAAGCAAAAAGACCGCAGGGGTGGCGGGTTACACCTTAAAAAAACTAAGCAGGAGGCAAAACAATGGGTTTAAAGGATATTTTAGGAGAAGAGCTTTTCAGGCAGGTAGAGGCGACCTTGAAGGGCAAAGGCAAAGACGGCAAGGATATTGCTCTTGCCATTGCTAACGATGGCAGCTTTTTCCCTAAAGCGAAGTTCGACGAAATCAATGATGTGAACAAGACGCTGAAAGAGCAGCTTGAAGCCGCGAATAAACAGATCGAGGGCTTTAAGGGCCTGGACATCGAAGGGGTCAAGAAAGCAGCCGAGGAGTGGAAAACAAAGGCCGAAAAGGCAGAGGCAGAAGCGAAAACCCGCATTGAAACCCTGCAATTCGACCACGCCCTAGAATCTGCGCTGCTTGGCGCTCGGGCCAAAAACGCCAAGGCGGTAAAAGCTCTTATTGACGCCGATGCGCTAAAGCTCAAGGACGGCGAGATCATTGGCCTTTCCGAGCAGCTCGAAAAGCTAAAAGCGGACAATGATTTTCTGTTCGAGGCCGCCAAACCCCCGGAAGGCGATCCGCCCGGAAGCTATCAGTACAAGCCTGCCGGTGGTGGGCCGGAACCGGACTACTCAAAAATGTCTGATGCGGAGTATTACGCCGCTACAGCGAAAAAATGAAAGGAATGATATAAAACATGTCTAACACTTTTATTACTTTGCAAGAAATTGCGCGCCGGGCGCTGCCCCGGCTGATTGAAAACCTTGTTTTCCCCAACCTGATCTACAAGGACTTTTCGGGAGATTTCAAAGACTTGGGCGACACCATCCAGGTGCGCAAGCCGGTCCTTTTGGAGGCACAGGAATTTGATGCCACCGTAGGCACCAGCGACCAGGATATCAAAGAAGGTTCCGTGACCGTGACCCTGGATAAGATCGCCACCGTCGATGTGTCCATCGGTGCGCTTGAGGGTGCGGTAAATGTGAGTGATTACAACCGCATCTTCATTGAGCCTGCCGCCGTGGCCCTGGCGCAGAAGATCAACAGCGACGGCTTGGCGCTCTACAAGGACATTCCCTATGTGTCCGGCGCTGCCGGTACGACCCCCGCTGACCTGACGGCGCTTGCCAATGTGCGCAAGGCCCTGAATGTCAACAAAGTGCCGGTCAATGACCGCAAAGCGATTTGGGATCCGGAAGCCGACGCCAAATTCACCACGATCCCTGCGATTGTCAATGCCGAGAAATCCGGTACCACGGAGGCCCTGCGGAATGGTTCCATCGGTCGTATCTTCGGCCTGGACAACTACATGTCTCAGGCGATCAAAGTTCATACAAAAGGCACCTTGGCGGCGTCCACGGGCAATATCGTGCTGAAAACCGCCGTGGCCGCAGGTACGCCCGCCGCTAACATTACTCTCACAAAAACCTCCGCCGCAACCTTAACGGGGACTTTGGTTCACGGCGACCTCTTGACCATTAAGGGCAAGGTCTATACCGTTATGGTCGGTGGCACCGCAGATGAAAATGAGTTGGCGGTTACGGTTTATCCCGCTATTAGCGAGGCGGTGGCCACTACCGAGGCGATCACGATCACAGCCAACCACACCGCAAACCTGGCATTTAATCCCTTCGCCTTTGCCTACGTCACCCGGCCCCTTGTCAAACCCTCTGGCGTTGACAGCTATGTCACCAGCTATAACGGCTTGAGCCTCCGGGTAGTCAAGGGCTATGACATGACATACAAAAAGGAAAAACTCTCCATGGACGTGCTGTACGGCTATAAAACCGTCTACCCTGAATTGGCGGTTCGGGTGCTGGGATAAGGAGGCGATCTCCTTATGACAGTACTTGAAATCATCAAGGCCAAAACCGGGTTGGCGGAGCTGACCCCGGCGCAGGAGGTGGCGGTAGCCGAGGCCGAGGAATACATCAAAAGCTACTGCCACCTTGACGAGGTCCCAATCCAGCTGTTTTACACATGGGCCAACATGGCGATAGATGCATTCGCCGCAACGGAGGATGCCGCTACGCCGGAGGGAGTAGCCGGCCCTCTTTCCGGTGTGACCATGGGCGACGTGACATACCGTTTTGCTGACCGGCAGACGGCGGCAGATCGCTATAACGCTATCGCCCGTGGCTATTTTAAAGTGTTGAATCGCTATAGGAAGGGGATGTTCTGAGATGCTCAAAACGATGTTGGGCCGCATGTACAGCGATAAATTCGATATTTACCGCATGGTTGATGCTGTCGGCGCTGATAAGATCACCCGACAGAGCCGCTCCCCCGTGCAGTCCGGCGTCCCTGGGCAGCTCTCCCTTTCCTCTGCCGACAAGACCGGCGGCCCTGCCGAAGCAGCGAATGACATCAAGACGGACTACATCTTGCTTTGCGATCCCGCCACTGACATTCGCGCCGGGGACGAAATCATCGTGCGGGGGCTGTCCTGTCTGGCGGGGTTGTCACACAAATACCCGGCATCTCATCAGCAGGTGCCTTTGGAGTACAAGGGGGAAGCGTGATGGGCATTAAGGTGGACATGAGCGGCCTTCTGGAGCTTCGGCGGCAGTTGGTGACAATGGATAAGGAGCTCGACGATTTTTGCCGGAAGTTTTTGCTTCAAATGGGGCTGCGGGTACTGGCGTTAGTAAAAAAAGGGACACCGGTAGACAGCGGGTATTTGCGGTTGAATTGGCAGATAGGCGACGGTCAGACGGTCATCGCCTCCCGACAGGTGAATATCGCGCCGAAGGGACAGCGGAAGCGGTATAAGGTCAAATTTTATAACAAAACATCCGCATTTAACCAAAAGGCCACGATCAACAGTATCCGGCGAGAAGGCAATAACCTGGCAATCGACATTTACAACGGAGCTGATTATGCTTCTTATGTCGAAAGCGGTCACGTGACCGTAGGACGCAATAGCTGGGTACCGGGCCGCTTCATGCTCCGCCTCTCGATGGAGCAAATCGAACGCGAAATGCCAGCCCGTTTTCAGGCTGCTTTTAAAGCCTGGGTAGCAGGAATATAAAGGAGGTGCCTATGGAATCAGTTGAATCCATTATCGGCTATGCCTTGGGCACGGCCTTTGAAAATCACACAATTTACACCGAGCAGGTACCGCAGAATCTTGCGAAACCCTGCTTTTTTGTGCTGCCGCTGGAGGTCAGCCATGAACAGCAGCTCGGGAACCGGTACCGCCGAGAATACCCGATGGTGGTACATTATTTCGGCGATGACATCCAGGCGGTGGCCGACAAATTAACCGTCGTGCTGGAGGTCATGGAGTACAACGGCGACCGCATTTGCGGCTATAAAATGAGTTACCATGTCGAGGATGGGGTGTTGATGTTTGATCTGACGGTGCGCCGAATACTGGCCCGTCCGGTCGAAGCCGCCTCCCTCATGGAAAAAATGGAAATGGAGTGATAAAAGAATGGCAGGTGGAACCTGGATAGTACAAAACAAGACCCGGCCAGGGGCCTATATCAATTTTAAAGCGGTCAGCCCCACCGACACCGGCATCGCCTCCCGAGGCGTGGCCACGATGCCGCTGGTAATGGACTGGGGGCGGGAAGGTGAGGTCATCGAAATTCTCTCAGCGGACTTCGCCGCGGGAAAGTCCTTGGCACAGATCGGCTATGATCCTACGGCCCCCCAGGCGCTCCTTTTTCGTGAGTGCCTGAAAAACTGCTATAAGCTCTTGGCCTACCGTGTCAACAGCGGTGGCGAAGAAGCTACGGCAGTCCTGGGCGATCTCACAGTAGAGGCGCAATATCCTGGCATTAAAGGAAACGGCATCAGCGTGGCCGTGCTGGAAGCAAGCGGCGGATTTGATGTTGTGACTTATCTGTCCAGCCAGGAAGTCAACCGGCAGCGGGTGGCCTCTATTGATGCCCTTGTGTCAATGATTGGGTGGTCTTCGGTGGCACCGGTACTTTGACGGCGACAGCGGCCACGACCTTGATCGGCGGCACGAATGGCACCGCGAACCTGGCGGCATACGAGGCCTACCTGGAAGCCCTCAAAACCTACGATTGGCAGGTGATGGGGATCCCCGCCGAAGTGGCTGAATTGCCTGCAAAGGTGAAAACTTATATTCAAGAGATGCGGGAAGACCTCGGCAAAAAGGTGCAGGCGGTGGTCAGCAATTATGCCGCTGACTACGAGGGCATTATCAGCACGAAGCAGGGCTATATCACGGCTACGGAAACCATCAGCGCGACGGATTTCATTGCCTGGGTGACCGGTGCTTCCGCCGGCGTGGGGATCGGTGAGGCTATTACCTATAAGGAGATCGACGGCGCTACCGGCATCATCTGTCCCATGACGGCGACGGAGATCGAAGCGGCCCTATCGCAGGGGTATATGGTGATCTCCCGGCGCACAGACGGCGTGATCGTCGTTGAACAGGACATCAACACCCTTGTTAATCTGGGAACCGATAAAAGCGCGATCTTCAAGAAAAATATCTTTGTGCGGCTGTCTGATGAGATCGGCAACTCGATCACCCGACTTTTTGAAAATCAGTTTATCGGCAAAGTGCAGAATAATGCCGCTGGCCGTGATCTCTTCCGGCAGGCGCTTGTGAAATATCTGGACACGATCCAGGGTACCGGCGCGATTGAAACCTTTGATGACGCCGAGATCACGGTTGCTCAAGGTGCAGGCACAGACAGCGTCGTTGTCAGTCTCGGCATTCAGCCGGTCGACGCGCAGGAAAAATTGTACATGACGGTGGAGGTGAACGGATAATGAGCGTGTATCTTAAAATCGAGGATTCGGTGAACGGGAAACAGGGCGAGGCTTATATCACGCTTAACGGCATTATGCGCGAACTGGTCGGCCTGGTTAAAATTGAGGCCCACGACACGATCAAAGAGCGCACGATGAATAATGTGGGCACGGTGAAAACGCAGTCCGCCCCATCCGGTGTGGAGGGAAGCGGTACGTTGACGATCAACTACTGGGCAATCAAGATTTTTGCGGAGATGGTCAAGACATACCGACAGACCGGGAAAATGCCCCGGTTCGACTTGACGATCATCAACGATGATCCCGGCACTAGCATAGGCCGCCGGTCTGCGGGGTTCAACGGCTGCATTCTCACCGGCGACGTGCCGCTGGCTTCGCTGGAAGCGTCCAGCGATGATCCGCTGACCATCGACATCAGCTTCAAATATAACGAGTATGTGCCGGGCGATGATTTCTCTGACCCGGCCAACATTGGGAGGGAGTAAAAAAATGGGCAAATTGATGGATTTCCTGCTTGCGAATGCAGTTGAGGAGGTGACCGAGCAAGTCATCGTTTCGGATCGGTTGAAAGGTCAGCCGTTTACGATCAAAGCGATCTCCCCGGTGGAATATGATGAGTTTACCGCACGCGCGAAGAAGGATAAAACTTTGCGAGATCGCAAGGCTGAAACGGAGTTCATCCTCGACTATTGCGTTGATCCCGACTTCCGAGACGCGGAAATAATCAAGGCCGCCGGGTGTAAAACGCCGCAGGAACTCCTTGACAAGGTGCTTTTGGTCGGCGAACAGAACAAGCTCTATATGGCAATCTCTATACTTTCCGGGTTCGACGGCCTTGAGGCACAGGTACAAGAGGTAAAAAACTGATTCAGGAGGGCGACGGAGAGACAATGTATGCTCTCTACGCCCTCCACAATTTTAGTTGGAAACCATCTGAGTTTCTCGACCTGCCTATACGTGAAAAAGCTGCTGTTATTGCTATGATTGATGACAGGGCAAAGCGCGAAGAAGAGATGCGCCGGACGATAGAAAAATGAAATTGGTAAGTGATTTTTTCATGCCCGAAAGGAGGTGGGGCCGTGGCAGACCTCAAAAACTCAATCATTATGCAGGATCGCATGTCAGGTGTTTTGCAATCAAGCATCAATTCGGTTAATACCTTGATCGGAGCGATGGAGCAGCCTCGATGGTGCCGGTAATGCCGATGTCGCCAAATCTTTGCGATCGGCTCATCGTGATATTGACCATGCCGGAGCCGCCTTGCAAGAATTCAACGAAGATCTACAAAACAAATCAGGCACAACAGCAGATCAAAAGCGGATTTCAGGGATGGCGGGCAACGATGGCGGGGCTGGCAGGTTCGATTTATACCATTCGGTCGGCGCTCTCTGCGGCTGGCTCTATAACGAATATCGTTGACGAATACACCCTGACAACGGCCAAACTCAACCTTATCAATGATGGCCTGCAAACCACCGCCCAACTCCAGACAAATATCTTTAGAGCAGCGCAGGCTTCCCGTGGGTCTTATACCGACATGGCGGCAGCGGTGTCTAAGCTCGGCATGTTGGCCGGTGATGCTTTTGCAAGTAACGTTGAAACTACCAAATTTACCGAATTGATGCAAAAATCCTTCATGTTGGGCGGTGCGTCCACCGCGGAGCAACAATCTGGTATGTACCAGCTCACCCAGGCGATGGCCGCCGGAAAGCTCCAAGGGGATGAGTTCCGGAGCATCATGGAAAACGCGCCGCTCCTAGCGCAGGCTATCGCCGACTTTACCGGTAAAAGTAAGGGCGAGTTAAAGGAACTGTCATCGGAGGGTCTTATCACGGCGGACATCATCAAAGGTGCCTTGTTTGCGATGTCAGATGAAATCAATGAGCAGTTTGAGAGCCTGCCGCAGACCTTCGGGTCGGTTATGCAAAGCATGAAAAACCAGATGCTGATGGGTTCCCAGGGCATCGTCAATCAGCTTGCGGCGATTGCCGACAGCGATAGCTTCGCCGCCCTTGCGACAAGTGCCGTGCAGGCGGCAAATAAGGTTGTCGGTGTACTCGGATGGGTGATCCGTCATATTCGGGGGATCAGTACCGCTCTCGGAACTGGTCTAAGTTTCTGGGCGGCGTACAAAATCGGAACGGGCGTGGCGACTGTTGCGCTAACGCTGTTTTCCGGCGCAGCGCAACTGGGAATTGCCAAAACAGGAGGGATGGGGGCCGCACTGGTTGGTTACTCCGGATCCGCAATAGGGGCTACCGGTGCAACGACTGGCCTATCGGGGGCCGTGCATAGCCTCAACGCGGCGATGGCGGCAAACCCCATCGGCATGGTTGCAATGGCTCTCTCCGCTTTGGTTGGTATCATTGGGGCGTCTGCCTTGGCGTACCGGACAGCGGCGCAGGCTGCGACAGAGGCGGCAAACGCAAATCTTTTATATTTCCAGTCCCTGGGAATTGTGAACGGATTGCCCCAGGACGCAAAAATCTCATCGCTTGAGAAAAACGCGTCTAAAACGCTGGGCGGGCTTCCCGCTTTGCGGGGGGCAGGCAAGAGGACGAATACACATTACCGGGAATCCATGACCGCTATTTCAGGTTTGGAAAAAGGCAAAAATGCAATGGCAGACTGGCTGCAAAGTGCTGACGACGCTGCGCTTAAAAGCATGTTGTCATATGTTAGCGGGAAGTCCACAAAAGGCCCCGTTGACCTGAAAAGCTGGGGCCTCGCCGATGCAGATAAAGGAAGCCTCATAGAGATTGTCCGGGCTGCGAAGTTGCAACGCGATATAGATAACTTCGATACCGGTATCTCCGGCATCCCCGATGTCCCAGATGTCGGTACCGTCGCCCAGGTCGACAAGATCAATACCGACATCAACATCGCCGACGAAAGTTTAAAATACCTTGTGGATGGCGTAACGCGGCAATATGTAAACAAAATCAACCTGCAAACCGTGCAGCCGAATATATCCGTTGAATTCTCCGGCCCAATCAAAGAGACCGCAGACGTGAACGGCATCTCGGAGCGGATTATTGCCGAGGCAATGGAAAAGATGCAGTCCAGCACGGATTTAGCGTATAACGGATAAGGAGGGGATGGTATGTACGAAATCGCGCTGGTCGATGAAAAAGCAGGCACAACTATATCCATCCCCGCCGCCGCGCACCCGGACGAGATTAAAATGTCGTTGAAGATGGACAATGAAAAGCACTCTATCCTTACGGTCGGGGAGGTTATAGTCCCCGGCAAGCCCGCTCTCCGAAGCTACGAATTTGAGTTCATCCTGCCCCATGACGGCCCGCAGCGACCGATTCACTACCTCAACTGGCTTCGCGGCGTAGCAGAATCGAGGCGCAATATTCGCCTTGTGATCGCGCGATCTGATTCTCCCAGCTCCATGGGCGGGAGTCTTATCTATAACAAATATTGACGTTGTCATCGACCAGTATAAGGTCACAGAAAAAGCCGGAAGCATCGGCGATATGTGGGTCGAAATGAAGCTGATCGAGTATAGAGCGGTTACGGTGAAAAAGCTATGAGTGATTACAATGCTGTTCATGATTACAAACTATATCTCCTTGACCGCGCGGGTGGCAAGACAAGGGACGTCACCGAGGTAATTACGGAGATTAAATGGAACACCGAGCGCACGGAATCTCCCGGCAGCCTCGACTTTACTTTGCTAAAATTCCCCGGTGTGACGAATATCGGCTTTTACGAGGGCGACGCTGTTCAGCTTTTTATCGACGGCGTCGTTCGCTTTTACGGCTATGTCTTCTCAAAGGACAAGAACGAGAAGGAAGAAATCAAGGTTCGGGCTTATGACCAACTGCGCTACCTGAAAGCGAAGCAATCATACAACTTTTCAGGCATGACGGCGACGGCGATCATCAAGAAGATCGCGGCAGATTTCAAACTGGTAACCGGCTCCTTGGTAGACACAAAGTACAAAATCCCGTCCCTGGTCATGGATGATAAAAGTTGCTTTGACACAATCACGAAGGCGCTGGAAATGACGGCGGTGGAAAACAAGATCGTCTATGTATTTTACGATGACGCCGGGAAGCTCACCCTTAAAGCTGCTGGCGACATGCAAAGCAAATACATTCTCGGCGATGACAGCCTTGTCAGCGGCTATAATTACAAAACCAGTATCGACGATGATGTGTATAATTATGTGAAACTCGTGCGCCCCAACTCCGATACCGGCAAGGGCGACGTATATGTCGCGTCGGCGTCTAATCTTATCAAGGAATGGGGCTTTCTGCAATATTATCAGCGCGTCGATGAAGGCTATACGCCAGCGCAAATCAAAGAGCTGTGCCAAAATATGCTCAAATACTATGCACAGAAGCGGCGGACGCTGAAACTGTCCTGTTTGGGTGTTCCCGACATTCGCGCCGGTAACATCGTTTTGTTGAGCATTGCAGGGCTGGGGGACATCGATCTTTCGATGAAGCTCCTTGTCGAATCCGCTTCTCACCGTATCACCGCAAACGAGTACACGATGGACCTACAGTTTACGGTCTATTTGGCTTCTGACACCAGGTTTACGGTGCAGCAATCGTCTGGATCTGAATACGCCGCCGTGGAGAAGAAAGAGGATACCGGCACGGCGAGTACCGTTGCCGATCTTATTTCTGGCGGCACACTTCAACCGGCGAAAACCACGGGCAGCGCCGGTCAGAAGAAGGACACAGGCGGCGGTCTTGCCGTAACAACACCGGCGCAGCCTGTCCCGGGATACAAATACTACTGGCCGCACCACCCGAAAGGTAGAATTAGCTCGGTTTTTGGCAAGAAAGGTAGCTTGTGGAAAGCAGGCTGGCATACGGGCGTAGACTACGTCGGATCGAATAAGCGGATTTACGCAATTTCTCGTGGCACGGTGACCCGCACGGTTCGAGGCGACAAAAGCTATGGTAATTATGTGCGCATACAACACCCTGACGGATATATCAGCCAGTATGCGCATCTCAGCCGGATTGATGTCTTTGTCGGCCAGGGGGTAACGGTCAATACGCAAATCGGTGTCGAGGGCAGTACCGGCAATTCCACCAGTTCCCATTTACACCTTGAATTGCACAAAGGGGCTTACCGCTATCCGCCGAACCCGCGAATCGACCCGAACGCCTTCATCCAGGCGAGTTTGAAATAAGGAGGTTGCCGCATGGCCGACATGGTTACGCTGATTAAGCAGCTTGTTCAGAATGTACTAAACAACTGGGGCCTGACAGATTATGTACCCGGAACGGTATTGTCTGTAAGTCCCATGTATGTATATATCAACGAACAACTTACCCTCAATCCGGTTAACCTGCTTTGTACCTCTGAGACGCCGGAACTGGCATCAGGAGATAAGGTTGTCATGTTGAAGGTATTACGCGGGCAGCTCTATATCATCATTGGAAAGGCGGTGGAATAATTGCATGATGATATGACCGGTCTTGTGCCGGTAATTGATTTGCCGGAAGAGGAAATCACCAGCGTAGATAAGTCCTATAAATTGGACTTTGACGCCCTAACAATCTCCGGCACGGTTGACGGGGCCGAAGCAGTCCGGCAAGCGATTCTCAAGCGGCTGATGACAGATGCAAATGTGCATGAGATTTACGCTGATGACTACGGTCTGGCGGTCAATGATCTGATCGGTTTAAGCCCCGGCATTGTTCGGTCGGAATTAGAGCGCCGCGTCACCGAGACGCTTTTGCGGGATGACCGGATAACAGGAATATCCGATTTTTCCGCTACCGCGGCGGGGGATGAAATGCTGCTAACCTTCACCGTCACAACAGTTTACGGTGAAGTTGCGGTCGAAAGGGGGTATAGTTTGTGATTTTAACCGAAGAGGAAATGACAGCTCCGGCGATCCTGGCACGAATGCTTTCCCGTGTTCCTGACGATCTGGATAAGCGCGAAGGAAGCGTTATCTACGATACCCTGGCAGCGGCGGCATGGGAACAGTCCACCACATACCGGTTTTTGCTCCAGGCGTACAGCGAAGCGTGGATCGAAACCGCCGTGGGGACGGCGCTTGACCTCCTTGTAGGCCAGATGGGTTTAGCACGGCTGGAAGCGTCCAAATCTGCCCGTAGGGGCGTGTTTACAGACAGCGAAGGTCAGCCTATGGCAGTGCCGATTGGGGCGCGGTTTTCGTCCCTGGACGGCGCAATGAGCCAGAATTATGTTGTCACAGAGGAAATCAGTGCCGGCCAATATCGGCTTGAGGCAGAGGAGGCCGGGGCCGCCGCGAACGATTACACCGGGCCGCTGTCGCCAATCACGCATATTGACGGGCTTGGCTCTGCGACCCTGACCGATATATTGATCCTGGGTGAGGATGAAGAAACCGACGATGCGCTACGAAGCCGGTACTATGACTATATCCGCAGCGATATTCAGCAAGAAGGTAATGCAAATCAATATATCGCCTGGGCTTCGACTTATTCCGGTGTTGGTCGGGCAAAAGTCTTCCCGCTCT
>JAXGQJ010000046.1:0-1776 GCA_040766505.1 Clostridiales bacterium | reverse complement strand
GTCGATGAGAAAGCTGGCGTCCACCCGATCCTTGGTTGCCTCTAAAATGGCGGCGATTTCCTCGGCGGAACGGCCCTCCTTCGCCAAAACCGCGGCGAGAACCGCAAGCTGTCCCTGGCCGCTGGAAAGGTTGCCGGAATCAAACACGGTAACACCGCCGATCTCCGCCGCGGCCAAACGGGCGTTTTGATGGCAAGCGGAGAAGCCGCTGCCGATATTGACATGAACGACCGCCTCGGCTTCTTCTTTGGCTTTTGCGAAGGCCGACAAATAGTCGCCGGTGGAAACGGCGGAGGTTTTGGCCAGTTGGCCGGTTTCATTAAAGTGCTCGATCACCTGCTGTGGGTCGATCTCCTCCCCGTCTTTCAGTGTTTGATCCCCAAGATTGATATAGAGGCCGGTGATGGCGATGCCCAGGGTTTCTATCAGATCCGGCGAAAGATCCGCCGTGCTGTCTGCGGTGATTTTCACGCGATTTTTCATAAACATCCTCCCATAAATCGGCTTGGCCCGGATTTTCTTCTTTCTACTCCGGTGTGCATATCTTTCCCTTGCCGAATAACATAATAATAGCATAGACCGGGTTCCAATTCAAAGTACTTATTGCAAAAAACTTTCGGTTTCCGGCAAAAAAAGCTCTTCCACAGAGCAGCGGAGCGCTTTGGCGATGCGCAGGGCCAGGTCGAGGGAAGGATTCGTCCGGCCCCGTTCCAATCGGCAGATGCTTTCGCGGCTCACACCGACCCGCCGGGCCAATTCATCCTGGGATAAATTCTGCAAAACACGAAATTTTTTTACCTGGTTGCTTCTCATCATGCCCTCCATTGTGAAGAATAGGTCACATAATATGACCAGTATATCATATTGTATGTAAAAAACAAGTGAAATTTTGCTGTCATATTGAAAAAGTAACGGCAATGCGATATGATAAGAAGAAAAACGGCCCATTATACCATAAGTTCATCGGGAAAAGCTGAAATCGGAGGTTATTTTCATTGGATAAACAAGAAGCCAATTCGGAAAACACACCGTTTGAAATACCCCTTTTGCCCTTGCGCGGCGTCCTCGTTTTGCCCCATACGGTTATGCAGTTGGAGGTAGGCCGTGACAAGAGCATCCGCGCCATCAACGAAGCCCTGTCCCACGATAAGAAGATCGCTCTTTCCATGCAGCGGGACATTCATGTGGACGATCCCACCTTTGAAGACATCCACGATATTGGCGTTGTCGTCGAGGTGCGGCAGGTATACCGGCCCACCGGCGGCACTTTGCGCATCGTTGTGGAGGGGCTTCACCGGGTGGAAATCGTCGATTATGTGGAGACGGAACCCTTCATTAAGGTGGAAGCCGTCGCTTTAAAGGATGTGGAGGAAGAGGAAGAGCTCGTGGTGGAGGTGCTGTATCGCCGCTTATTGACGGAATTTGAAGGCTATGCCAGGCTGTCGAAGCGGGTGCCGCCGGAAATTATGGCCAGCGTCGTCGCTTTGGAAGACCCTTCCCAATTCGCCGATTCCGTCGCCTCCCATCTGGTTTTGAAGCTAACGGAAAAACAGGAAATCCTGGAAACCGTTTCGGTGCGGGAGCGGCTGGAACGGTTGCTGTTTCTGATCACAAAGGAAACGGAAATTCTCGGCCTGGATCGGAAGATCGGCACCGAAGTGCGCCGCCAAATGGAGAAAAATCAGAAGGAATACTATCTTAGGGAACAGATCAAAGCCATCAATAAGGAATTGGGAGAGAAAGAGGATCGGCAGAGCGAATGTGAAGAGTACCGCC
>JAXGQJ010000045.1:0-2284 GCA_040766505.1 Clostridiales bacterium | reverse complement strand
CGCAATTTGACGAAGCCATTGTACATGCCGACGATCCAACCCCCGAGAACCAGAACAACCAAAAGTACCACGATGGCCCAAATCATTTCGGTTCACCCCTTTTCATTATACTTCGTTTTCTATATTATATCGCATGGAGACGCAAAACACCATCCCACAAACAAAAAACCTTTGCCCGAAAAAAAAGTGCCGTTCGGCTTGACATTCACATCATGGCAGGGTTTATACTCAAAGCGATACCGGGCCTAAAGCGCCCGGGGCTTACCGGAACAGGGAGGTATTTATGGCATATCGCATCAAACAAATCGCGGCGTTGACGGGGCTTTCCGTCCGTATGCTGCGCCATTATGACGAGATCGGCCTGATTGCCCCGCCGCGGAACGAAAACGGTTACCGCACCTATGGCGAGGAAGAGATCTTGAAATTGCAGCAGCTTCTCTTCTTTCGGGAACTGGGCTTTTCCCTCAAGGAATGCGGGGAGGCCCTAAAAGACGAAGGGTTTGACCGTAAAAAGACCTTCCTGGCCCAAAGGGAAATGCTGCGGCTGGAAGAGAAGCGCATCCGGCGGATGATCGAAACCATCGAACTCACCCTTTGGGAAATGGAGAAAGGAGAAAAAACCATGGCAGATGAAAAGAAATTCGAAGCGCTGAGCAAAAAGGAAATCGAGGCCTTTCACGATCAATACCGCGCCGAAGCGGTGGAAAATTACGGGGCCAAAGCCGTCGCCGCCAGCGAAGCCCGGGTCAAGGACTATGACGACGGGAAATGGGCGGCGGTGCAAATGCGCAACCAAGAAATTTTAACGGCCCTGGCGGCGCTGATGGCGGGACCCGCCGACGATCCACGGGTGCAGAAGCTGGTGGGGGAATACCGGGCCACCATCACCGCGAACTATTATGATTGCACCCTGGAAATTTTCGCCGGCTTGGCCGAACTCTATGTGAACGACGGGCGCTTCACCGTCTATTTTGAAAATGTCCGCCCCGGCCTCGCCCATTATATGCGGGAGGCGATGCGCTATTATTGCGAAAACGCAAAATGATCCCGGCGGGGCGGCTTTGGGCCACAGCCTGACAGGCTTCGAAAACGGCCCGACGCCGGGCGCGAAAAAAGGCCGGGCCCGCGACGTATAGAGAGATACGTAAGGGCCCGCCTTTTCTGAGCAAAGACGCCATCGGCCGTTTGTCGATGGCCCGGGGCGGGCCCTATTCCCATAGGGCCTACCTTGTATGCCGCAGGAAGCGGATCGGAAACCGGTTATTTTTTCTCCATCGCGCTCTCAAAGAGGGCCACCACTTCGGCACTGGGTTCCTTGCCGAGGAGGGAACCGCCGACGGCGCCGGCGAAGCCCATCACGATGCCGGGCAAAATTTCATAGATCTGCGTAGCCGCCGAAAGTCCCAGCACGATCCAGAGAAAGACGGTGAGACCGCCGAGGACGATGCCGGCGATGGCGCCCTGATAGGTCAGGCGTTTCCAATAAAGGGAAAGGATGATCACCGGGCCGAAGGCAGCGCCAAATCCGGCCCAGGCATTTTCCACCAAATTCATGATGCTGCCGCTATTGGGGTTAATCGCCATCAGGAAGGCGACGATGGCGATGGCGATCACCACGGCGCGGCTGACCCAGAGCAGCTCCTTGTCTTTGGCGTCTTTTCTCAGCATCGGCTGGTACACATCGCTGGTCAGCGCCGAGGCCGCCACCAGCAGCTGGGAATCGGCGGTGCTCATCGCCGCGGCGATGATGGCGGAAAGCAAGAGGCCGGCGATAAAGGGCGGGAATACATTGCGCACCATCTCGATAAAGACATATTCGCTATTGGCCAGATCCGGAACAAAGGAGCGGCCCAGGATGCCAACGGCGACGGCGCCGGCCAGCGCCAGCAAAACCCAGGTAACGGCGATGCGGCGGGAACGGCGGATGCCCGACGGCTCCTTGATGGCCATGAAGCGCACCAGGATATGGGGCATACCGAAATAACCGAAACCCCAGCCCAAGCCCGATAGAATCGCGGCGACGGAAGCATAATCCAGGGTGCCGGAGGGCAAAAGGCGCAGGAAATTCGGATCAACCGCCGCATAGAAAGAGGCGTCAACGCCGCCCATGGCGAAGAAGGCGGCGATCGGGGCGATCAGGATCGCCGCCAGCATCAGCATACCCTGCACAAAGTCGGTCCAGCAGACGGCGAGGAAGCCGCCTAAGAATGTGTACAGGACGACGATGACGGAGAAAATCACCACCGTGGCGCCGTATGACAGATTAAAAACGGTGCTGAACACC
>JAXGQJ010000044.1:0-3146 GCA_040766505.1 Clostridiales bacterium | reverse complement strand
CCGGGGCAAAATGACGGCGGCGGCTACAACGGGACCGGCCAATGGGCCCCGGCCCGCCTCGTCCAAACCGGCAGGAGATCTCTTCCCAAGCCGAAAGAGCTGCTCTTCATAGCGGTACATATCCGGTGCTGCCGACTTCGCCCCCATGGGTTCCCTCCTATCGCGGCGGTTTTTCCAAGCAAATCTTCCCTAAAACGCCCGAACGGAATTCCTTCAAAAGGAGAATATAGGCGTCCCGTTCGCGGATTTTACCGCCGCCGCTTAAAAGCCCGCGCCTTTTGCCGATTTCCGCCAATAGATCCTCGCTATGTTCCGGCAATGTCTCGATCTGGTAGCGGTTTTTAAAAACCCCCGGCTTATTCTGGCGCAGCCAATTTAACAGATACCAACCGCTTTGCTCTTCGCCATAAGCGTCTTTGCTGATGGAACCCACCACCGCCAATTTAATGGCGGCATCCTGGTCCTCCAGCCTCGGCCAGAGCAGGCCCGGCGAATCGAGGATTTCCCAATTTTCTCCGGAACGAACCCATTGCAAAGCCCTGGTCAAGCCCGGGCGATCGCCGGTTTTTACTTTGCGCTGGCCAATAAGGGCGTTCAAAACCGCGCTTTTGCCGCTATTGGGAATGCCGGCAACCACCAGCCGCAGCGGCCGCGGCCGCCGCCCCCTGGCCGCCATCTCTTCGTTGAGGATCTCGGCCTTTTCCGCCAGCAGCGCCTTCAAATCCCTTAACCCATTTTTTTCGATGGCGGAAACAAAAAGCGCCGTTTCGCCCCGGTTCCGATACCAATCCAGCCAAGCCTTCGCATCGGCTTTTTCCACCAGATCCGCTTTATTTAAGATCAGAACCGAAGGTTTTTTGCCCAACAGCGCGCCCAGCTCCGGATTTCTGGAAGCTATCGGCAGGCGGGCATCCGCCGTCTCGATCACGAGATCCGCAATGGCAATCTGTTCTTTCAGGCCTTTTCGCGCCTTGGCCATATGGCCGGGATACCAATTTACAACCGTCATGCTGTACTCCGTGTAACCGATCCTCCCTTATGCAAAAGGATAAAAGGCTACTAATATTATTTTATAACAGGCATTTTGCAAAACAAGGGCAAATAATTGCGAATTGTTGATTTTCAAAACGAGATGTTTCCTAATATTTATACCAGGTTTTGACATCCCGCTGTAAGCCCCGGTGTGACAGACAAGGGCACGTCTCCGTTGAGAAGTCCCTTTCATTTCTGTATGTTCTTCCTTGCTTTCCGTCCCGAAAGGGCAGTGCAGACAAGAAATCAGCGCAATTCCTTGATTCTGGCGGCTTTCCCGGTTCTCTGCCGCAGATAATATAGCTTCGCCCGGCGAACCTTCCCTTTTTTGACGATTTCGATCTTGTCCAAACGCGGGAATGCACGGGAAATGTCCGCTCCACACCGACATTGTAGGCAACGCGGCGCACCTTGAAGGTTTCCCGTAAGCCGCCGCCTTTTCTCGCGATGACGACGCCTTCATAAATCTGAACCCGTTCCTTTTCCCCTTCTTTGATCTTGACGGAACCTTTACCGTATCCCCAACTCTGAACGGGGGAATATCGCTTCTCAAATAGGACTGTTCCACCAAATCGACTACGCTCATTTTTATTCTCCTTCCTAAAAGGCGTTCGTATGCGCAAAAACGCCAGAGGACCACCTCAATTCAAAACAAAAGTATTTTAGCATACATACCAAAAGAATGCAAGCCCCCAAGCGGAAGGCGCGGGTTCTTTCATCATTTCGCTGATTTTTCACCCTGTTATAGGCCCGTTTCAGCCCTATTCGCCTAAAAGCCGGTCGACGATGATGGCGACGGCGCTGCGTACCGAAAGATGATTGTAAACGCCGCGGCCCTCTACCGGCTTCAGCACATGATCCGAGGATTCCAGCACTTCTTCGGCGAGGCCGTGTCCGGTGCCGAAAACCAATAGACAATCGCCGTCTTCCCGCCATATTTTTCGGCGCAAATCCGCAAAGGAAATGGCATTGGGCCGCATCTTGGCGGAAGTGGCGACGATGGTGGGACGCCGCCGGCGCCGCCCGGCGACATCGGCCGCCGCTTCTTCCAGCGAATCGACGAGGACAACCCGGGACAAAGCCGCCCGGCGGTCGGGATTGACGGCGCCGCCATGCCCCAAAACCCAGTAATCCAACAGGGATTGCGCCAGCTCCCGCTGCTCCTTGCCGGGCTGGACGATATAGTAGCGGGGCAGATCATAGGTGGTGGCCAGGCGGGCGATGTCGTGGATATCGAGGTTCGTCAACGATGTATGGATCACCTTACCTCTCGGATCCAAAACCGGATAATGCACCAGTACCGGATACACGGCGGTGCGCGGCGGGGCCGCCGCCGCCATCGGGAGGCCCAAAGCCCCGGCGGAAAACTTTTCCAACAGATCCGGCCGATTGGCCCAGGTTCTTGCAATGGCTTGTTCTTTGCGCCAGGCTTCGATCCGCCGATGGTCGCCGCTAAAGAGAACTTCGGGCACGTCAAGGCCGCGAAAACTGGCGGGCCGCGTATATTGCGGATGCTCCAGAAGCCCGGCGGAGAAGGATTCTTCGTCGAGGGAGGCACTGTCGCCCAGCACGCCGGGGAGCAAGCGCACCGTTGCGTCGACCAGCACCATTGCCGGCAATTCGCCGCCGGTGAGCACATAGTCGCCGATGGAGATTTCCTCGGCCCGTGTGAAATCCGCCACCCGCTGGTCGATGCCCTCATAATGGCCGCAGAGGATGAACAGGCGCTCTTCCCGGCTGAGGCGCAAAGCGGTTTGCTGGTTAAAGGGTTTCCCGGCGGGGCTGGGAAGCACCACCGTATCGCCGGGGCGATACCCCAGGGCTTCCAGGGCCGCCAAAATCGGTTCCGGCTTCATCACCATGCCGGCGCCGCCGCCATAAACCAGATCGTCCACCATCCAATGGGGAGGTTTCGCATAATCGCGAATATTGGTGATTTGAAAATGGGCCAAACCCTTTTGCACCGCCCGCTTCATCATGCTTTCGCCCAGCGGCAGAAACATTTCAGGAAAGAGCGTCAGTATATCAATCCGCATCATGTCGCCTCCAAAAGACCCGCCGGCACCTTAACCTCCATGCGCCCTTTGTCCAAATCCACCTTGAGGACGATGCTT
>JAXGQJ010000043.1:0-3298 GCA_040766505.1 Clostridiales bacterium | reverse complement strand
AGGAATTCTGCACCGCCAGCGCAAAGTTCACCTGACCCGGCAGGAATCCCGCTGGGCCAGCGCTGGCGATCGGTTCTCCTGCTATGATCTCCCCTGGGGCCGGCTTGGCCTATTGTCCGGCGCCGATGCCCTCTTTCCGGAGGCGCCTTTGGTGCTTGCCTCACAGGGGGCGGATCTGATCGCCATCTCCGCCGCCTTGATGGGGCCAAAGCCGATGCCGGGAAAAAAGCAGTATGCCTTCGGCATCGAAAGTCCCTGGTTCTGGCATCTTTGGCGTATAAAGGCCAATGAGACGGATACCTTCATCGCCGCCGCCAATCTGGGGGCGCCGTATATGGGTTATAGCGGCGTATTCGCGCCATCGTTTCCCGACCGTAGGGAGCGGATTGCCGACGGGAACGGCGCCGAACAGCTCACGGTCGCCATCAATGCGGCGGACGACCATGCCGCCCTGCGCCATAAAGAGAGCATGGGTCGCCGTCAACCCCATCTATATGCCAAATTGGCCCATACATAATGGAGCAACGGAAAAGGAACCGGTGTGGCGGGCCCCTTAAAAAGGGACGGATTTGAAATCGAAAAGAAATGGCGAGCTGTGGAGTTTTTATGCCGAAAGGCTATGCCGTCGGCATTGTGTTTCGGGGCCGCCTGGCCGGGACGCCGCCTTGCAGCCCAAACATACCTTTTCGCCGTTGACCGTTGGCGGTACCGGCGGAAGGGTATTCTATTTTTGCGCCATGGCGGCGGGGCGAAAGGCCGGTCAAACACCTTCCGCTCAAAGCGCCGCCGCCGCGGCATTGCCGATGCGGCACCAGGCGGCGATCGCCTTCCTTTCCTAATATATCAGGCAATAAATACCAGCGGGGCATATTTTATCCGACAATGCTTGCGTATGCGCACTTGTTATTATATAATATAATCAGATAAATGCGGGAGTGGCGGAATGGCAGACGCACCAGACTTAGGATCTGGCGGGAAACCGTGGGGGTTCAAGTCCCTTCTCCCGCACCAACCGCCTTCTATAACAAGCGGAACGGCCCCAATTGCGGGCCGATTGTAGTGAGAGTTTATAAGGTAAAAAGGGGAGAAAGCATTCAATGAAGTATGAAATCAATCGGGAAGAGAAGAACCAGGCCGTCATTACCATTACGGTAGCGGAGGAAAAGGTGGCGAAAGCGATCCAACAGGCCTATGGACGCTTGGTCAAGCAGGTCAATATCCCGGGTTTCCGCAAGGGCAAAGCGCCCCGTTTCGTGTTGGAACAGAAAATCGGCATCGAACCGTTTTTGGAGGAGGCGGCGGAAATCATGATGGCCCCCGCCTATGCCGAGGTTGTTTCCGGCGAAGGCTTAGAACCGGTGGATCGGCCTAAGGTGGAGATCGTTTCCATCGCCGAAGGGCAGGAATTCGTTTTCAAAGCGACGGTTACTTTGCATCCCGAAGTCGTTCTTGGCGAATATAAAGGCCTCAAGCTGGAGAAAAAAGAGGCCGTCGTCAGTGAGGATGACCTGGATCGGGAATTGGAACGCCTGCGGGAGCGGCATGCGAAGATCGTGACGGTGGAAGGGCCCATCGCCATGGAAGATATGGCCGTTATCGATTATAAAGGCTGCATCGATGGGGTGGAATTCGAAGGGGGCAGCGCCGAACGGTATACCCTGGGCATCGGTTCCGGCACCTTTATCCCCGGTTTTGAAGACCAATTGATCGGCCACCAGGCCGGCGACCAGGTGGATGTTAAGGTGACATTCCCGGAAGAATATCAGAAGGAAGAGCTGAGAGGGAAGGAAGCGGTGTTTGCCGTTACCGTCCTGGAGGTACGCCGTAAAGAATTGCGCCCATTGGACGATGAATTCGCGAAGGACATCTCCCAAAGCGGCACATTGGCGGAATTGCGGGAAGAGACGAGAAATCGGCTGCAAAACGTCGCCCAAAAGAATGCCGAAGATGAACTTCGCAACCAGGCGGTGGAAGCCCTGCTCGGCATTACCGAGGTGGACATTCCCGCCATTATGATCGAGGACAAGATCGACAGTTTCATTGAAGAGATGAACGGGCGTTTGAGCCAACAGGGCCTGGACATTGAGCGCTATCTCCAATATACCGGCCGCGCCATGTCGGAAGTGCGGGAGGAGACGAGGCCCAATGCGGAGCGGGCCGTCAAAACCGAGGTGGCTTTGATGGAACTGGCGAAGCGGGAAAATCTTGAGGCCTCCGATGAAGACATCGATTCCGAAATCGCCAAGGTGGCGCTGATGACCAATTCCGAGTTGGAAACGATTCGGGAACGGTTGATCAAAACGGGCCAATTTAATGTGCTTGTTTTCACGATCCTGGTGAAAAAGGCCATTGATTTCCTGGTGGAACACGCCGATTTCCCCGGCAAAACGGCGGAGGTTGAAAACGCGGAAAAGGCTGAAAAGATCGAAAAAACCGGCGATGGCCAAGAAGCCGCGGAAAAATCAAAAAGCGAAGAGAAAGCGGTGGAAACCGAGGAAGATAAAGCATAATCGCTGAACCCGGCATAAACGATACATGTTAAGGGCAGCATGAGCATAGTATGCATTGGAGGTTCAATATGCCAAACAATTACACGATCCCATATGTGATCGAACAAAGCAGCAGAGGGGAGCGATCCTATGATATTTATTCCCGCCTTTTAAAGGATCGCATCATCTTTTTGGGCAGTGCCGTCGACGATACGGTGGCCAATCTGATCATCGCGCAAATGCTTTTTTTGGAAGCCGATGACCCCAAAAAAGACATCAGTTTCTATATCAACAGCCCCGGCGGTTCCATTACCGCCGGCATGGCGATTTATGATACCATGAACTATATCAAATGCGCCGTCAGCACCATTTGCGTGGGGCTTGCCGCCAGCATGGGGGCGTTCTTATTGGCCGCCGGCGCGGAAGGCAAGCGGTTGGCGCTGCCCAATAGCGAAATTATGATTCACCAGCCCTCCGGCGGTACCCAGGGGCAGGCCACCGATATTGAGATCCAGGCCAAGCGGATTTTGCGCATGAAGGAAAACCTCAACCGCATTTTAGCGGCGCGGACAGGGAAAACTTTGGATCGGATTACATTGGACACGGAAAGGGATCACTTTATGAATGCCGAAGAGGCAAAGGCATACGGTCTTATCGACCAGGTGATTTACGCCCGATAAGACGTAAACCAGGGAGGAACGATGAGTAAAGCGGAAGGCAGGGAACGGGTTCGGTGTTCCTTTTGCGGAAAAACCCAGGAACAGGTCAGAAAACTGGTGGCCGGTCCCGGGGTTTATATCTGCGACGAG
>JAXGQJ010000042.1:0-4771 GCA_040766505.1 Clostridiales bacterium | reverse complement strand
TTATGAATACCGGCGCTTCGGCGGCGATCATCAGCTCGATGCTGTATTCGCCGCGTTTGCCCCGCAATTACCCGGTGGAGGAAATTAAATCCTACCTGATCGGGCTTAATATTCCGGTGCGGCCCTTTATCCGCTGAGAGCGGGCCCGTCACCGATAGGAGAGTGAATTCGCCATGCAAATTACCGATGAACTGATCGCTTATGTGGCTTCTTTGGTTCGGCTTTCTTTGGTTGAAGAGGAAAAGGAGCGGATCAAGAAGGAGTTGGGCAGCATCTTGAATTATATGGACATCCTGAACCGCCTCGATACCGACGGCATCGAACCGATGTCCCACGTTCTGCCCTTGTACAATGTGTTTCGCGAGGACGAGGTGCGGCCTTCCTATCCCAGGGAGGCGCTTTTGTCCAATGCGCCGGAAGAGGACGGCGGCGCCTTTCGGGTGCCCAAAACCGTAGAATAGGAGCCGGAAATGGAAATGTTTAAGATGACCTGTTTGGAACAGGCCGAAATGATAAAAAAGGGCGAGATCAGCGCGCTGGAGCTGACAGACTACTACCTGGAACGGATCGGGACTTTGGATCCCGGCGTCCATGCCATTGTACACCTCTATCCCGGCGATGCCAGAAGGGAGGCCGCGGCGAAAAGCGTCGGCCCGCTGGCAGGCGTGCCTTTGTTATTAAAGGATAATATCTGTACAAAAGGCCAGGAAACCACCTGCGCCTCCAAGGCCCTCGCCGGGTTCAAGCCGCCCTATGATGCTACCGTCGCCATCAAACTGCGTCGGGCCGGCAATGTGATCCTGGGTAAGGGCAATATGGATGAATTCGGCATGGGCAATACCAATGAAACTTCGGCATTGCAATTGACAAGGAATCCCTGGAATGTTCGGCATGTTCCCGGCGGCTCCAGCGGTGGCGTCGCCGCCGCCGTCGCCGCGGGCCTGGCCCCCTTTGCCATCGGTTCCGATACCGGCGGCTCCATCCGCCAACCCGCCGCTTTTTGCGGTGTTACCGGTTTAAAGCCCACATATGGCGCGGTTTCCCGCTATGGGCTGATTGCGCTGGGTTCTTCCTTAGACCAGATCGGCCCGCTGGCGAAAACCGCGGCCGATTGCGCCGCGGTGCTGGATGTGATCGCCGGCAAGGATGAGATGGACGCCACTTCGATGCCAACCTTCCTCGCCTGTTTGGCGGAGATCGACGGCGGCGTTCAAGGTTTGCGGATCGGCATTCCCAAATCTTATTTTGGCGAAGGCCTTGATCCCGAGGTAAAGGACAAGGTTCCCGCCGCCGGCAAATTGCTGGCGGAGTTGGGGGCCGAGGTGGAGGAATTCGATCTCGGCATGGCGGAATACGCCGTTCCCGCTTATTACATCATCTCCTGTGCCGAGGCCAGCTCCAATATGTCCCGTTATGACGGCGTTCAATACGGCTACCGGGCCGAAGCCGATTCCCTGCGGGATCTGTATCTGAAATCCAGAAGCGAGGGCTTTGGCAGCCAGGTGAAGCTCAGGATCATGTTGGGGGCCTTCGCCCTAAGCTCCGGTTATTATGATGCCTATTATAATAAGGCCTTGCAGGTAAAGGCTTTGATAAAGAGAGAGTTCGACAAGGCCTTCGAGCGGTACGATCTGATTTTGGGGCCCTGCGCCCCCACCACCGCCCCGGAAATCGGCAAGAATTTGGCGGACCCTTTAAAGATGTATTTAAGCGATGTCTATACCGTGGCCGCCAATTTGGCGGGTCTGCCCGGGCTTTCCGCCCCTTGCGGCTTCGACAGCCGGGGGCTGCCCATCGGTATGCAACTGATCGGCCCCGCCTTCCAGGAGGCGAGGCTGCTAAAAACCGCCCATGCCTACCAGATGGCGACGGATTTTCACCGGCAATGGCCCGCCATTGCCAAGGAAGGGGGGAAAGACTGATGCGGTATGAAATGGTCATCGGTTTGGAGGTTCATGTGGAACTGGCGACGGCCACAAAGATCTTTTGCGGTTGTACCACCGCTTTTGGCGCCGACCCCAACAGGAATTGCTGCCCGATCTGTATGGGCCTGCCGGGAACCTTGCCGGTTCTCAACCGCAAGGTGGTGGAATATGCCATCGCCGTCGGCCTTGCCACCCAATGCGAAATCACCCGCCACGGGCAATTCGACCGTAAAAATTATTTCTATCCCGATCTGCCCAAGGCCTATCAGGTTTCCCAGCTCTATTTCCCGATCTGCCGGGAAGGGAAACTGCCCATCGAGGCAAACGGGGTGAAAAAGGAGATCGGCATCCGGCAAATCCATATGGAGGAAGACGCCGGCAAATTGATACACCAATTCGGCGCCACCTTGGCGGATTACAATCGCGGCGGCGTGCCTTTGATTGAAATCGTCTCCCATCCCGACCTCAGAAGCGCCGAGGAAGTGATCGCCTATCTCACCACATTGCGTTCGACCCTCCAATACCTGGGGGTGTCCGATTGCAAAATGGAGGAAGGTTCCCTCAGGGCCGACATCAACCTTTCAGGCCGGTGGGCCGGGAGGAATTGGGCGTCCGCACCGAAATGAAAAACATGAATTCCTTTAAGGCCATCGTCCGGGCAATCGCAGGGAAAGCCAAAGGCAGGCGGCCCTCTTAGACAGCGGTGAGCGGTGGTGCAGGAAACCCGCCGTTGGGACGATGAAAAGGGCATGAGTTTCGCCATGCGCAATAAAGAGGACGCCCAGGATTACCGCTATTTCCCCGAGCCGGACTTGCCGCCGGTGGTTGTCGACGAAGAATGGCTCGCCGCCATTGCGGCGCATCTGCCGGAACTGCCCGCCGCCCGGGAGCGGCGCTACAGCGAGGATTATGGTTTAAGCCCATGATGCCGGCCAGCTGGTCGGCCATAAGGAATTGTCCGATTATTTTGATACTGTCATGAACAGGTCGATCAGCCCAAAGAAGTGGCCAACTGGCTATGGGGGATTTTATGCGCCTTGCCAAGTCAGCGGAGGAAGAGGTGTGGCCATCTCCTTCTCGTCCCATATGGCGGAGCTGATCCGTCTCGTGACGAAACAGGTCATCAACCGCAATACGGCGAAAAAAGTGTTCGCCGCCATTTGGGAAGAGGATTCGACCCCGTTTCCTATGTGGAAAGCCACAATCTTGCGATGGTCAATGACGAAGGTTTGGTGGCAGCCACGGTGGCCCGGGTTTTGGCGGAAAATCCCAAAAGCGTCGAGGAATACCGCGGCGGGAAAGAGAAGGTCTTTGGTTTCCTGGTGGGCCAGGCGATGAAGGCCTTGAAGGGCAAAGTGATCCCGCCGCGCTCAATGCCCTTCTCAAAGAAGCCTTACAAAAAGGCGAATGATGCGACAGCGAAACAATCGGAAAAGCCCGGCATGGCAGCAGTGCCGTTGGCGGGTGTATGCCTTCTTCATACGGCGGTTTTCGCCTTCGTACTGCTGACGGGTAGGGCCGAGGAGAGAGGAAAGCATCCGATTGGAATCCATTTATTTATATAGAAAGGGAGCCGAGTTCTATGAAGGGAAGGTTTTAGAGGACTCAATTCAGAAAAATTTGCCCGGCTAAGGCGTTTATCGACGGAAAAAAGACGGCGAAGGGGCCCTGATTCCCGTCATGCAGGAAGCCCAAAGCATCTTCGGCTATTTGCCACTGGAGGTGCAGAAGTTCATGGCGGAAGAAATGGGCGTTCCCATTCGGGAAATTTATGGCATCGCGACTTTCTATGCGCAGTTTTCACTGCAACCCAAAGGCAAACATGTGATCAGCGTCTGCATGGGTACCGCCTGCTATGTGAAGAATGCGCAGAAGGTGCTGGATATGCTGAAAGCGGAGTTGAATGTCGAGATCGGCAAGACCACCGAGGATGGCTTGATCACCTTGGAGGCCACCCGCTGCCTCGGTTGCTGCGGCCTCTCTCCGGCGATTACGGTGGATCGGGACGTCTACGGTGATGTAAAGCCGGAGATGATTCCCGATATTGTCGACAGATACCGCGAGCGCGACAAAGGGGAGGGAGAGCGATGAAAACCAGGGCGGAATTGGCCGAGATTCGCCGCCGCACCAAAGAGAAAATCGAAATGAAAGGCAAGCCCGACGCTTACCGTATTCTCGTGGGCATGGCCACCTGCGGCCAGGCCGCCGGTGCCGAACCGGTGCTCAGAGCCCTCAGGAACGAGGCGGAAAAGCGTTCCCTCCACAATGTGGAAATTGCCGCCACCGGCTGTATCGGCCTTTGCCGTTTCGAGCCCATCGTCGAAGTCTATTCCGGCGAACAAAAGCGCATCACCTATGTGAATGTCAATACGGAAAAGGCCCAAAGAATCATTTTGGAACATATCGTCAACGGCGCGCCGGTGGAGGAGTATACCGTTTTGCATGCGGAGCAAAATAAAGGGGTGCCGCTATGATTTTTTATAAAAACCATATTTTGGTTTGCGGCAGCGGCCTGGAAGGCCGGGAAGAGGCCGCAAAACAGGTATATGAAACCTTTTTGGAGGAAATTCGCCGCCGCGACCTCGACCACGAGGTCAATGTGCTCTATGCCGACGACAGCGACGCCGCCGCCGGCGGCCCCACAGTGGTGGTTTATCCCGAGGGGGTCAGCTATGCCCATACCGATGCCGACAGCATTCGCCGCATCATCGACGAGCATATCATCGGTGGCCATATCATCCCCGATCTCCTCTATGCCGATCCCAAGCTATTGGACAATGCCTCCATCGACCGGCTTTCCGTCTTTCGTGGCCAGGAGCGGGTGGCATTGAAGAATTGCGGCGTGA
>JAXGQJ010000041.1:0-6174 GCA_040766505.1 Clostridiales bacterium | reverse complement strand
CGGTGCAGCCCGGCTCGCTGCCGGATTGGGCGCTGACCGAGCAAAAGAAGCTTTTTTCCCTGTTTGACGATGCGGCGCTCCAAATCGGCGTCACCCTGTCCGACGGTTGTATCATGCACCCGGTAAAAAGCGTTTCCGGTTTTCGCTTTCGGGCGCCGAGCCTCACCGGCCCGCGGGGAGACTATCCCGCCGGGGAATGATCCCTTAATAAAAGGAGATAGGATATGACGATTGTATTGGGCATCGATACCGGCGGCACCTTTACCGACGGCATCATCATGGATTTGGAAAAAAAGGAGATTTTGGCGTCGGCAAAGGCCGCGACAACCCATGAAAACCTTTTCCTCGGCATCGAAAAGGTGCTCGCGGAAATTATCATCGATCGGCCCGTCGACTATGCCGCTCTTTCCACCACTTTGGCGACGAATGCCATCGTGGAGGACAAGGGCTGCCGGGTGGGGGCCTTCATTCTGGGCCACCGGATCGAAGGGGATTTGCCCCCCTGCTTGCCGGTTTTTTTGCCCGGCGCGATGGATTTGCTGGGCCGGGAAGCGGAACCGCTGGACAAAGCCGCGACGAAGGCGGCCATCGCCGCTTTTCAGGGCCGCGTCGACGCGGTGGCGGTTTCCGGTATCTTTAGCGTCCGCAATCCCGAACACGTGGAGGAAGTGCGCGGCTGGATCCGAGAGGCCCTGGGGCTGCCGGTGGTGGCGGCCCATGAGCTGACCACCGCCTTGGGTTTGCGGGAAAGAACGGTAACGGCGATCCTCAATGCCGGTTTGCTCGCGGTGATCGACCGGCTCCTGGTGGCGGCCAAAGCGGCGCTGGCCGGGCGGGGCCTCGATGTCCCCATCATGATCGTTAAGGGCGACGGCAGCCTGATGAGCGAATCCACCGCCCGGGAACGGCCCATCGAAACCATTCTTTCCGGCCCCGCCGCCAGCATCATTGGCGCCACTTTTCTTGACGGGATCGACCGGGGCCTCGTCCTCGATCTGGGCGGCACCACCACCGACATCGCCGTTTTGCAGGGAGGCCGCCCGCGCCTGGCGGCGGACGGGGCGAAGGGGGGGGGTTGGCGCACCCGGGTCGCCGCCGCCGACGCCAATACCTTCGGCCTCGGGGGCGACAGCCGCGTTTTCTACGATACGGTGAAAAATGCCTTGCGGGTCGGCCCCCGGCGGGTATGGCCCGTTTCGGCCATCGCCGCCGCATACCCCGCATATCGCCGGGAACTGGAAGAAATGCGCTTCTCCCATGGGGCGATGGTCACCCATGAAATGGTGGAAGGCTACCGCCTGTTGAAAACGGCGCCGCCTGGGATGGATTTGGATCCGCAGCAAAGGCAGATCGTCGAAATTTTGGCGGCGGGGCCCCGCACCGTCCTCGCCCTTGCCGCCGCAATGGGGATCGATCCCAATTTAATCGTCTTTGAACCCTTGGTTCACCAGGGCATCCTCGGCCCCATCGGCTATACCCCCACCGACCTGTTGCGGGCCGAAGGGGTTTACGACGCGGCTTTGCAGGGCGAGGCGCTGCTGGCGACGGAACTGATGGCGCGCCGCTGGGGTATAGCGGAACCCCTTTTCCTTCAAAAAACCAGGGAGGCGATTACCGAGAGCCTCTGCCGGGCGGTGCTGTCCAGCGTTTTATCCTATGACCGCGCCCCCAATCCGAGGGGGATCCTCTCGCTTCCTATTATGAGCAAAGCGCCCTTTGGGAACGGGAGGAGAGTCTACTGGCCCATGGCTTCACGCTGAAAATGCCCATCGTCGGCATCGGCGCGCCCGTTGCGGCCTGGTTGCCGGCGGTAGCGGAAAAATTCCACACCGATCTGCTTTTGCCACCCCATTATGACGTCGCCAATGCCGTCGGCGCCGCCGCCGGCAAGGTGATGACGGTTTACCGCATTCTCGTGCAAAACCATGAAAGCGAAGGCATCTCCGTTTATGCCCCCTGGGGCCGGAAACATTATCCCCATGGCGTTTCCCCCTATGGCGACGAGGATGGCCTCACCCAAAAAGACCGCATGGACCAGGCAGTGGTGGCCCTTGCCGTCGGCAGGAAAAAGCTGATGGCGGAGATGGAGCGGCGGGGCATCGTCGATTTTTGGGGAATTTTGGTGGAGCAGGAGGATGCCCGCACCGGGCGCAATTCCGCCGAGAGTTTGCAAGGCGCATTGAATCAATTCGCTGATCGCCGTCGGACGCCCCCAATGGGCCTAAAAACCGCTGAGAAAGGAGAGAACATTGACATATCAGATCGGTGTTGATCGCCTGCCGTACCTTGGAAGAAGATGCGACAGGTGGCGCCGCCCAGGCTGGAGATGGTGTTTCTGGAATAGCTCCACGACACGCCGGACATCCGCACCGAGCTGCAGAATTCGATCGGGACGGGGGCCGACACGATTTTGTGGGTTATGAGCATCTTTGTTCAATGGTTATCGGCGTGAAGTCCGACCGGCACCGGCTGGTGATCCCCGGGTACACGATTGCATCGGCCTGCTCCTCGGCTCCCCGAAGCCGGTACGACCGAATTTTCCGCCTATCCCGCCACCTATTATCTGAGCAAAGAGCTGGATCAAGCCAAAAGGGGATCCCTATTCCTCCTATTTAAAATATCGGGAGATGTTCGGCGAGGAAATGGCCAAAAGAGGCCACGGCCATGATGTACAACAATTACCAGCGCATCGCCTATGTCCATACCCTGGAAGAAGCCTATTTGGCCCCGATGCAAGTTTCAACCACGAAAACGGGTCGCGAATTTTCTAAAGATCAACCGTGGAGTTGAAAGGCAACCTCAATTCTTTCAGGCCCTGGTCAGCGGCGACTGGGACGAGCGGTTTATTGTGGTGGAGAAGAGAGGGCCGCCTTCGCCCAAAAATCCTTCATGTAACCCCCAGGCTTCCGATAGATACCCGATAGCGTCGTTGTCGCCGAAGGCCAGACCCTCCACATACCTCAGAGTATTGTTCGGGCCTGGCCTTTTTGAAAACCCGCCTAGCTCTCCAGCATCTCTCGGAAGCCTGGGAAGGTTGTTGTTCTCTCTGGGGTTTTTTGATAGCGTCGTTGAGCCACCCAAAACGGCAGACCCCCACATACCCCAAAGTATTGTTCGGGCCTGGCCTTTCGCTTGCGCGCCTAGCTCTCGGGCATCTCTCGAAAGCCTGCCAGGCTTCGGCTATCGCAGCTGATAGCGTCGGAAAATGCGTTTGTCCGATCCCTTGCGTACCTGAAGTACGCGGCAGGCTGAACTGCCCCAAAGTTGGACAAAGCATCGGCAGATATGTGTGAAGTGCTCTAAAAAGTACAGGTGTCAATCCATTAAGCCTTTCGAAATCTAATCAACCTTGATTGTAGTAATAAATATGATCGAGTTCGTTTATAAACTCTTCTACCGAGGTAAACTCCTGAAGGTAATAGAATTCCAGATTTTTTAAGATGGCAAAAAGCTTTCGATCACGGCGTTATCCAGGCACGTGGCCTTTCTTGACATGCTTTGTGTAAGGCCTCTATTGCGTAAAAGCTTGACATATTCCTTGTGATGGTATTGCCAGCCTGATCCAGGAATGGATCAATAATCCCCGGCAGTCATCGAAAGTGTTCAAAGCATCTTTCATCATATCTTGTACGAGCTTGAAAAAGGGTCTATTATCAATGGAATAAGCGCGGACCTCACGGTTAAAGAGGTCAAGGAGCACAGATAAAAAGATCTTTTTCCCCTGGATATTGAATTCGGTGACATCGGTGACCCATTTGCGATCGGGGTACTCTGCATACGTCGGTTTAAGATATTGGGCGCCTTTTGTAGCGGCCATATGGGCCTTAAAAGCGGAATATTTCTTCTTCCGCACTTGGCAGGAGAGGCCCATTTCCTTCATAAGTTTGGCGACGGTTTTATGGTTGATCGTCATCTCTTTTTTCAATTCCAGTCAATTCTTCTATAGCCGCAGCGTCCTTTATGTTTTTCTTGGAAGAAGCGGATCCTTTCCTTTACATCCTTTGTATTTGTCATGTAGCTTCTCTTATCTTGAATTGAGGAGGTTGGTAATAGTAGGTGCTGCGGGGAATGTTGGCGAAGGTGAGTAAATTGGAGAGTGAGAAGTCTTGCCTTAATTCATGAACAACCTGGATTTTTAGCTTTCTTTGCTGTCCCCTCTCCTGAATTAAGGCCTTCAATTTTTTTAAATGAGCATTTCTCCATGCGCAAATACTCATTTTCCCGCAAGTAGATCCTTATGATCTTTTACTGGAGGTTTGGGCTTCCGCGGCTTTTTAGCTGCCTTTTCTGAGGGGTAAGATAAAAGACGGCAGCGCCTTCGGCGCTTATAGAAGTTATACCATTGCTGAACAACGGAATGTTTTGATATGCCATATTTCTTTGCCGCATTTCGCAGAGAAAGGCCGTTCTCTTCTATGTCTTTGACTACTTTTTCTTAAATTCTCCCGTATATTGACGCCGAACCTCGGTAATATTGCCACCCCTTTCTTTGTACGTGTATAGTATATCACATGTACAATTTCTGGGGCATATCAGGGCCGACACTTCGTTCCGTGCGTGGCGGCAAGACGGGGCAGTTTTTGGTTGCGGCCCGGGGGATTATCTCCCCAGGGTTTTTGGATGAAGGATTGCATTTCTTGGTCCAGGGCGGGGTCGCAGATGTTAGCGCGCCGCCGCCAACATTCGTCTACCTTTTTCGCGGCCCGGGTCACGATGTCTTCCGAACCTTCTTTTTCCCAGGCGCTATAGGTGTTCCAATAGGAGATCGATCCCAGCGGTTCCGGTAGTGCTGGAAGGTGCTTTCATGGGTCAGATAGGTGCCGTTGTGGCCCACCTCTTTGATCAGGTCGACGGAAAGATCCGTATCGAAGTCCTGTTCATAGATGCCGTTCCAGATGCGGATCACCCGTTTCACCATCTCGCCAATCGATCAGGATCTTGGGGGAAGGAAGCGAGTCGCCCAGTCTCATCGAGGATGCCGATGCATTCGTTGAGGATCTGGGCGCCCCCAGCATCCCCATGAGTAAGTTCTGCATCGTTTAGTCCGCCGCAGGCGTCGACGGTTTTCGCGCTGCACATGCCGCACATCGTCCGGGTCGGCAGCTGGTAAAATTCCCGGCCCATTTGCAGATTGATATTGTTTAACAGCATCATCTCCGGCGTGCCCGTTACATAAGCGGCATTCCGCATATAGGCGGTGGAGGAGCCGGGGGAATAAACGCCGGGCATACCGGGGCTAATCAGTTGGCCGAAGGTAAGCCCCGACAGGATTTCGGCGTTCTGCTGCACCGCGGCGCCCATTAAGCCGATGGGCGCGGTGGTTCCCGTCATCGTACAGGGAATATAGAACATCGGCTGCCAGCGCTTCGCATAGGCCACCATCGTCTGGCAGGATTCCGGCGACCATTTCATCGGGCTTAAAGGATTGATGGCGGTGGCACAATAGGCTTTGTTTTCCCCCAGTTTTTCTCCGGCGGCCAGTTCCACCAGATCCAAAACCTGATTGGCCCGTTCATAGGTGGTGATGGCCCCGATGACCGGCTTATCGGTATGCTTTAAGGCGCTGTGCATCATCCGCAGATACCGTTCTTCCGGCCCGGTGTCGCCGGGGGTGATCGGCAGCGAACCGGTGGCCTTCACCAGCGGCAAGGCCTGGCTTAGCTTCTGAAAATTGTCAAAATCCGCCATGGTTCCGTTGCGCCGCCGCCCGCCGGGTTCCTGCACATAAACGGCGCCAAAGGGCGGGTGCAGGATGAAACCGTCTCCCACGGTGACATTCTGTTCCGGGTTTTGGGCCTTCCATTCATAGCGTTTCGGCAGCGCCGCCAATGCGTCCTCCACTACTTTCCGGGTGAAAAAAACGGTGTTTCCGTCGGTTTTCAAACCGGCCTTTTTGCAGATGTCCACCGCTTCGTCCCATTCAAAAACGATGCCCATCTCCTCCAAAAGGCGGATGGAACCGTCATGAATGCGGCTATACTCCTCCTTTGGGATCACTTCAACCTTGGCTTTAAATTTCATTTTTGTACTCGCCCTTTCCGCTTTTCGGCCGCGGGCAGTGCCGCCGCGACGGGGCCTTGCGCCGCCAGCCGCCAGGCTCGGAGAAACGGCCCGGGTTGGGGCGCATGGCGATGCAATGGCCGCGACGGTATAGCGCCGCCGCCTTCCTTTCAT
>JAXGQJ010000040.1:0-7700 GCA_040766505.1 Clostridiales bacterium | reverse complement strand
GTACGGTAGCCGCCGGCTTTATGGGGGTTGTGCAGATCTCTTTCCTGATGATGTGCGGCATGCTGATCGGTACCGCTACCAATGAGATGGCCCCTAAAATCTTTGGCCCGGCGCCGCCTGCCGAGTGAAAAGCAAAGATCGGGTGGCATGGACTTTTCATGCCCCCCATTTGAGAAATGTTCTATGTCGCAAAGGAGGTTACGGTACAAGTGGCAACTACAGAGGTTGATTTTGATGTGATCGTCATCGGCGCCGGCGTGGCCGGTTGCGTCGCGGCGCATCAGCTGGCGGTCAAGGGACATTCCGTTTTGCTGGTGGAACGGGGACGGAATCCCGGCGAAAAGAACTTGTCCGGCGGGGTGTTCTACTGCCGCATTATGGAAGAGATTATGCCGGGTTTTCTGGATGAAGCTCCCATAGAGCGGCGCATAACCCGCAATTGCCTGAGTTTTCTTTCACCGTCCTCCTTTGTAAATGTGGATTATGGCGATGAACGGCTGAAACAGTCGGTAACCGCCGTGTCCGTACTAAGGGCGAGATTGGATGCTTGGTTGGCCGCTAAGTGCGAAGAAGCCGATGTTATGCTCATGTCCGGCGTCAAAGTAGAAGCTTTGATTAAGGAAGGGGATCGCTTCGTGGGGATCCGCGCGGGGGATGATGAGTTGCGGGCCCATGTGGTGGTGGTTGCCGACGGGGTCAATTCCTTTCTCTGCCAACAGGCGGGGATTCGGGGGAAGGAACCGGCCAAACACCTGGCGGTGGGGGTAAAGTCCGTGATCGGCCTGCCCCGGGAGGTCATTGAGGAGCGCTTTCATTTAACCGGCGACGAAGGCGCCGCCTATGCCATCGTCGGCGATTGCACCAAAGGCGTCGGCGGCGGCGGTTTCCTCTATACGAATCTTACATCCCTGTCGATCGGCGTGGTGCTCCGCCTTGACGATCTCGTCGCCAAGGGGGAGGCCTCGTCGGAACTGCACGATAGATTTTTGTCCCATCCGGCCATCGAACCGTTTCTCAGGGGTGGGGAATTGTTGGAATACGGCTGCCATCTGGTGGCCGAAGGCGGCCAGGCGATGGTGCATGACCTGACCAGGCCCGGTTTGGTGGTGGTGGGCGATGCCACCGGGCTGACGCTGAACACAGGCTTCACCGTCCGCGGCATGGATCTGGCCGCAGGCTCGGGCTTGGCGGCGGCCAAGGCGATAGACGCCGCGTTGCAGAGAGAGGATTTCTCAAAATCGTCTTTGGACGCTTACCTTGCGGAGATGGCCAAAACCTTTGTGGGCAAGGATATGCAGACCTATGCGCGGGCGCCTAAGTTTTTGGAAAATCCGCGTATGTACGGAGACTATGGGCAGCTTTTGAGCGACATCATGTACGGTGTCTATAATATGGACACAACGCCGCGGCGGCATCTGCTTCCCGACGCCATGAAGGCGTTGAAGCAGAGCCCCCTGGGTCTCTTTCAAATCATCAAAGATATGTATGGCGGGGTGAGGGCCTTATGAATATGTGCAAGATTGCCTTAGGAACGGTTCCCGAGCGGCTTGACAGGAACCGCTATGAAACGGATGTAGACCAGTCTCACATCCAGATCGACCAGCAGGCCGCCAAGGCGGCGGACGCCGGGCCTTTGCTGGTGCGGATTTGTCCCGCCCATGTCTACTCGCAGCAGGCCGACGGCACGATCGGCGTTTTGTATGCCGCCTGCCTGGAATGCGGCACCTGTTTGGCGGTGGCGCCCCCCGGCGTGCTCACTTGGCATTATCCCCGGGGCGGCATGGGTATAATCTTTCGCGAAGGTTAAGAACGGGATGTTTGCGAAGAGTTTAGGCTCTGCCGAGAAGCGCCCGGCATGTCCCGTATTGTACCAGGTGAAAGGCGGTATCCACCTCGTTTGGGAATGCCGCCTTTTCCTTTTGCGGCGCTTAAAGCCAAAGCCTAAAATACTGGGAGTTTTGGAGGGAAACAAGGAATGGAAAAAACAGCACTGAAAACGGTCGCCCCGGTTCTGGCGATTCTGGCAGGCTGCATGTGGGGGTCGGTGGGTTTCTTTGTCCGAAGCCTGGGTGCCTTAGGTTTCAGCAATATGACCATTGTGGAATGCCGCCTGGGCGGCGCGGCGATTATGATGGGAATCTTTTTGCTTCTTTATGATAAAAAGTTGCTGAAAATAAAACCGAAAGACAGTTGGTGCTTTATTGGAACCGGCGTCGTCGGTATGGTTATGCTTAATTTTTTCTATAATGCGGCAATTCGTATGACGTCGCTTTCGCTGGCGGCCATTTTATTGGCCACCGCCCCGATCTTCGTTATTTTTCTTGCCCGGTTGATCTTTGGCGAAAAAATCACCCGCCTCAAGATCGTCGCGTTTTCCGTGGCTTTTGGAGGTTGCGTGCTGGTCAGCGGTATTTTCAACAGTGGCAGCGCCTTCTCCTTCCTGGGCCTCGCCATCGGCCTCGCCGCCGGCTTTTTCTATGCGCTATACAGTGTGTTTTCCCGCTTCGCCATCAATAAGGGCTACCATTCACTGACCATCAACCTCTACAGTTTTATTTTCGCCACGCTTGTCGGCGCCTTTTTCTGTGATTTTCCTATGATTGGCGCGGAGTTGGCCAAAGCCCCTCTCTCTCTTGGCGCTTTTTTGTTTTTTCACGCTTTGATCGCCTCTACGGCGCCCTATATTCTGTTTACATTCTCTTTGAATTATATGGACATTGGGCGGGCGTCTATCTTGGTTTCCAGTGAGGCCGTGATGGCAACCATACTTGGCCTGCTGCTTTACAGGGAAATTCCGTCGCTGCTCTCTATCATCGGCATCGTCCTCGTATTGGCGGCTTTGGCCCTTTTAAGCAAACCGCCAAAAAGAATTTTCCCACAAAAGGAAGCGGCCTAACCGAGGCCGGCAAAAGCAAACGAAAACCAAGCCGCCGCAGGGCGGTTTTGCACTATAGGCCGACAGGCTTCGCGAAATAGCCCAGCGCAAGGCGCGATCAAAAGGGCAGACCCGCAGGTATAGAAACATACAGAAGGGCCTGCCCTTTTATGGGCGACGGTGCCGTCGGCCGTTTACCGTCGGCCCGGATCCGTCCATCGGGGTGGGCTTCGTTCCGCATCATGTCACAAACATGGGCGCACAGGCGGACGGGGCCATGGGGGGCTTTCGCCCTCTTTTTTTGACGTGGCGCGGATTCGATGGGAAAACAGGGATAGAAAGCCAAGTGGAATCATACTTTTATAGAAACATATAAATGTGGGTGATGGTATGATGCTACCTTGCTTAAAAAAACACCGCCGCTTTTTGCTGCTGTTTATTGGCTTCGCCGCTTTTTTTGTCGGCGGTTATCTGCTATTGCAGGCTGCGCCCTTCAATTATGCCGTCAGTGTGATAAGCCAAACCATCGGTTTAAAGCCGGTGTATTCGGTGGAAACGGCGCAAAAAGAAATCGCCATCAGCTTCGACGCGACTTGGGGCGCGGAACATACCGAGGAAATTTTGGCGCTTCTGGATCAATATGAGATCAAAACCACCTTTTTCCTCGTAAACATCTGGATCGAAAACAATCCGGAGATGGCAAAGACGATCGTCGCCCACGGCCATGAGATCGGCCTGCATTCCGTCAGCCATCCGGAGTTCAGCACCTTGAACGTCGAGCAGATGCGGAGGAAATCCGGGGCAATGCCGAAAAAATCCGGGAAGTGACGGGAGAGACGGCGACCTTGTTTCGCCCCCCGTATGGCGATTATAATGATACCGTGATCCAGGTTTGCGAGGAAATGGGCTATATCCCGATCCAATGGTCCGTCGATAGCATGGATTGGAAGGGGTTGTCGGCGGGCGAGATCAACCAGCGGGTTCTCAACCAAGTCGACAATGGGGCGATCGTCCTTTTCCATAATAATGGGGAAAACACCGCCGAGGCCCTGAAAACCATCCTGCCCCAGCTAAAAAGCAAAGGCTATGCCATCCTGCCCATTGGCGAAATGGTGCTGCGGGACAATTATTATGTAGATTACAATGGCCGCCAACGTCCGGCCGCCGCCCAATGACGGAAAATCCGGGGGAGCTTTCATGAACGTTCTTTCGCCGCGACGGTGTTAAAAACCGTAAACGCCCGGGGGTGTGGCCGGTAAAATTCCCCGAAAGCCAAGGCGGCGGGCGCTTGTTTTGGGGACGGCCATAGGCCGGCATCGGCGGGCGGCCGGGAAAAAGCAGAATATTTGGATAATATTACTCCATAGGAACGATTGAAAATCTCTGTTTCTTCGTATATAATAATATAGAATCATATAAAGAATTGTTACATGGTGCAATTTTATGGGGAGAGGATGCCTATGATGGAAAGTACGCGAACGCACTATTTTTTAGGTTTGGACATCGGCTCCACTACGGTAAAAATTGTTGTGCTGGATGAAAGGGGCAAAATCCTCTTTCATCGCTATCAGCGCCATTATTCGGATATAAAAATCGCGGTGAAAGACATTTTAAGCCAGGCGAAAGATGGCTTGGGAGCCATCGCGGTGAAAATGGCCATCACCGGTTCCGGCGGTTTGAGCTTGGCCGACCGTTTGGGGCTGCCTTTCATTCAGGAAGTGATGGCCTGTACAAAGGCGGTGGAATTCTTTATTCCCCAGACCGACGTCGTGATCGAATTGGGTGGCGAGGACGCGAAAATCACCTATCTTGGCAAAGATGTCGAACAGCGGATGAACGGCGCTTGTGCCGGTGGTACAGGCGCTTTTATTGACCAAATGGCCCTTTTGCTGAAAACCGACGGGTTGGGCCTTGACCGTATGGCGAAAAACCATAGGGTGATCTATCCCATCGCTTCCCGTTGCGGCGTATTTGCGAAAACCGATATTCAGCCGCTTTTAAACCAGGGCGCCGCCAAGGAGGACATCGCCGCCTCGATCTTCCAGGCGGTGGTGAACCAAACCATCAGCGGTTTGGCCTGTGGCAAGCCGATTCGTGGCAGAGTCGCCTTTTTGGGCGGCCCCCTTGCCTTTTTGCCCCAGTTGCGCCGCCGTTTCATCGAAACCTTGCGCCTTAATGAAGAAGAAGCGATACTGCCGGAAAACGCGCAGTATTACGCCGCTTGGGGCGCGGCATATACCGAAAGGGAGCAGAAGGACAATGCCCCCCGCTGTTTGAATGAGATCATTGTCGCTCTGGACAATCTTTCCCGGGAAGAAACCGGTTCCGGCGGCACCCTCAGGCCCCTTTTCCGTGACGGGGAAGAATTGGCGGCGTTTTTGGATCGGCACCGGCAGGCGGAAGCGAAGCGAAACGACATCGCCACCTATAAAGGACAGGCTTTTCTCGGCATTGACGCCGGATCCACCACCTCAAAAGCGGTGCTGATCGACACCGACGGGGCGATCCTCTATTCCTTTTATGGCGGCAATGAGGGGGAACCCATCGACCTTTGCGTTCGCATTCTTCAGGATCTGTGGGAACGGTTGACGCCGGACATCACCATCGCCAAAACCGTGGTGACGGGTTATGGGGAAGAACTGGTGAAGGCCGCCGTAAACGCCGATATCGGCGAAGTGGAAACGATGGCCCATTATAAAGCCGCCAATCACTTTCTGCCCGGCGTTGAATTCATTCTCGACATCGGCGGCCAGGACATGAAAGCCATTCGCATCCGCGATGGGGTGATCGAAAATATCATTCTGAACGAGGCCTGCTCTTCCGGTTGCGGTTCTTTTATCGATACCTTCGCCCGTTCGCTGTCGCTGGAAATTGGCGCTTTCGCCGAAGCGGCGATCTCTTCCCGGCAGCCGATGGATCTTGGCAATCGCTGCACCGTTTTCATGAATTCCAAGGTGAAGCAGGCCCAAAAGGAAGGGGCCGCGGTGGCGGATATTTCCGCCGGCCTGTCCTATTCCGTGATCAAGAATGCCCTTTACAAGGTGATTAAGATTCGCAGGCCGGAAGAGTTTGGCAAGAAAATTCTGGCCCAGGGCGGCACCTTCTACAACCAGGCGATTTTGCGCGCCTTCGAGCTGGAAACCGGTCGGGAAGTGGTGCGGCCGGATATCGCGGGCCTGATGGGCGCTTATGGCGCCGCGCTGATCGGTAAGGAACGCTGGGAAGAGGGCCAGGTCAGCACCGTGATCTCCCGGCAGCAGCTGGCGGATTTCCATTATGAAAAATCCTTTCACAATTGCCAAAAATGCAACAACCACTGTTTGTTAACGAAAATTGCCTATCCCAACGGGCGCAGCTATATCTCCGGCAATCGCTGCGAACTGGGGGCGGGGCTGAAAAAGGAAAGAATACCCTGCCCAACCTTTACGATTATAAATACAGCCGCTGTTTTGAGATGAAGTCCCTCAAGCCGGAGGAGGCCTGCCGGGGTACGGTGGGCATTCCCCGGGTGCTAAATATGTATGAGAATTATCCTCTTGGCATCGCTTTTTCAGTGAATTGGGGTTCTCCGTTGTTTTATCGCCAAAATCCAATAAAAAGATCTTTGAAAAAGGGATGGACTCCATTCCGTCGGAAGCCGTTTGCTATCCGGCGAAGCTGGCCCACGGACATATCATGGCTTTGGTGGAAAAAGGCCTGCATTTTATCTTTTATCCCAGCGTCGTCTATGAAAACCGGCAGTATGACGGCGCCGATAACCATTTTAACTGTCCGGTGGTCAGCGGCTATCCGGAAGTGATCAAAAACAATACCGACGAACTGCGCCTGCGGCGCATCTATTATAAGCATCCTTTTGTCAATCTCGACGATCCGGAGAAAGCCGCCGCAACCTTAACGGCGTCTCTGGCGGAATTCGCCATTCCGAAAAGGGAAATTCGGGCCGCCCTTGCCGCCGCCGCCGAGGAGCAGCAGCGTTTCCGTGCCGATCTGCGCCACAAGGGCGAAGAAGCTTTGGCCTATATCGAGGCGCGGGGCTTAAAAGGCATCGTCCTCTGCGGCCGCCCCTACCATGCGGATCCGGAAGTAAACCATGGCATCACGAATTTGATCACCGGCGAGGGAATGGCGGTTTTAACGGAGGACAGCATCGCCCACTTGGGCGATGCCCGGCGCCCGCTGCGGGTTCGGGACCAGTGGTCCTACCATTCCCGGCTTTACAATGCCGCCGCCTTTACCGTAGGCCGGGAAAATCTGGAATTGATCCAACTGACGTCCTTCGGCTGCGGTCTGGACGCCGTCACCAGCGACCAGGTGGCCGAGATTTTGCAGCAGGGCAATAAGATTTATACCACGATCAAAATCGACGAAGGGGACAATCTCGGCGCCGCCCGGATCCGCATCCGTTCGCTGCGGGTAACGATGGAAGAGAAAGCGAAGCAGGGGCAAAAGACGCTCCCCGCCGCCATCGCCCCCTATCAAACGCCCCTTTTCACCGAAGAGATGAAGGTGAAACATACGATCATCGCGCCCCAGATGTCGCCGATCCACTTCAATTTGCTGGAAACCGCGATGCGCGCCTCCGGTTATCAACTTGTAATTTTGGGGGAAGTGGACAAAGACGCGGTGGAGGAAGGTTTGAAGTATGTCCACAATGACGCCTGTTATCCCTGTATTTTGACGACGGGCCAGCTGATGCAGGCGTTGAAGAGCGGGCATTATGACCTTGACAATGTTTCGGTGATGATGACCCAAACCGGCGGCCAATGCCGGGCCACCAACTATATCTCTTTTATCCGCAAAGCCTTGAAAGACGCAAGGATGGAGC
>JAXGQJ010000004.1:0-115794 GCA_040766505.1 Clostridiales bacterium | reverse complement strand
CTGACGGAAGAGAAGAAGGAAATTTTGATCAAAAACACCGCCGAAGATATGGCTTCCGTAACCGAAAACATCAAGTATCGCCACGCCGCCCACTGTTATCTGGCGGATCCGGAATACGGGGAACGCTTTGCCAAGGCCGCCGAACTGGACATGGCGAAGGTCAAGGAGCTTGCCAAACTGGACCACAGCGGATTGACCCGGGCGACCCTTTCAAATTCAATATGCCTTTAAAAGACGCTGCGCGACTTTTAACGGGGTATGCCCGGATCGCAAACAGAAAAATTTAAAGCAATCACATAGCGAATGATAAGCGAAACGGCCCGCCGGATTGGGCGGGCCGTGTACGTTCATTCAAGGGCGTCGATCGGTTCCAACCTTGCCGCCGCCATTTTTATTGTTGCGGGCGGGGCGGTCGCCTGGAGCGCCGTGGCCAAGGGGCCCGTGACGGGGTTCCGGCCCCGTTGTTCCCCCGGCCTGCCAAAGGCCCCAAACCTTGAAATTGGGCCATCAAGACGGCATTCTCAGATTTTTTCGCACATTATAGATCATAATACATTTCAAATTCCACCGGTTGGGGGAGTAGATTATACCTTGCGGCGTCCTGCCGCCTTTTTTCAACCCATATCTCAATCAATCTTTGCGGGAAAACGCCGCCGGCGGTGAGGAATTCATAATCCGCTTCCAATGCATCCAGTGCCTGGTCAAGTGTGCGGGGCAATTGTTTGATTTTCTTTTGTTCCTCGGCGGAAAGCCGGAACAGATTGTAGTCATAGGGGCCGTATCCTTCTTTGCTCGGATCGATTTTTTTCTGAATGCCGTCAAGGCCCGCCATTAAGATGGCCGCATAAGCATAGTAGGGGTTGCAGGTGCCGTCGGGGCTGCGGAGTTCAAAGCGTTTCGTATCCGGCGTTTTGGCATAGGCCGGGATGCGCACCACACTGCTGCGATTGGAAGTCGCATAGCCGATCGTAACCGGTGCTTCATAGCCCGGAACCAGCCGTTTATAAGAGTTTGTGCTCGGATTGGTAAAAGCGCACAAAGCCCGGGCATGGGTCAAAAGACCGCCGATAAAATAAAGCGCCGTGTCGCTTAACTGCGCATAACCGTTTGCATCGTAAAAAAGCGGTTTCCCTTCTTTAAACAAATGCATATGGACGTGCATGCCATTGCCCGCTTCGGCATAGATGGGTTTTGGCATAAAGGTGGCCGTCTTGTTTTCCGCGATCGCCGAGTTTTTGATCAAGTATTTGGTCATCATGGTTTTATCGGCCATTTCCAGCATCGGCCCCATCTCAACCTCGATTTCCAGTTGGCCCGGGCCGCCCACCTCATGGTGATGGTATTTGACAAGGATCCCTTGCTTTTCCATCAGCATGGTAACCCGGGAACGGAAACCGCTGAGCTCTATCCAGCGGCGGCGCCATGTGGTAACCGCCCTTGTAAGGCATTTTATATCCCAAATTGTCGCCTTCATTGCCGGTATTCCATTCCGCCTGTTCCGTATCGATGCTGTATTTGGATTGATTCGGTTCCACCCGATAACTTACATGTTCGAATACATTAAATTCAAATTCCGGCCCGATGCGCATTTCATCGGCAATGCCAAGTTTTTTCATATATTCTTGGGCATGGAGTGCGACATTTCTGGGGTCCTGGTCGAAACGGCGATTTTCCGGCAGCTCAATAACAAACACATCGCCGATCATGGTCAGGGTCGGAACCTCGGCAAAGGTGTCCACATAAGCGCTTTTTAAATCCGGCACAAAAACCATATCGCTCTTCTCGACCGGCGCGAAGCCATAATTGGAGCCGTCAAAGCCTACGCCGTGCTTCAGCGTATCCGCCGTAAATCTGTCAACCGGCATGGTGAGATGCCGCCAACGCCCATCCAGATCCACCATCATAAAATCGACCATTTTAATTTCATTGTCATCACAAAACTTTTTTGCCTGTTCAAGAGTGTTAAACATGTAATGCCTCCTATTTTATTTACTGTCCCCACGCCAATCAGCCTGAAAACAAATTATGGTTTAATTCTCATTCCCACTCAATGGTGGAAGGGGGTTTTTGGGTGATGTCGTAGACGACGCGGTTGATATGGCGCACTTCATTGGTGATGCGGTTGGAAACTTTCACCAGGATGGGGTAGGGGATTTTGGCCCAATCCGCCGTCATGAAGTCATTGGTGATGACGGCCCGCAAGGCCAGAGTATAATCATAGGTGCGGCCATCGCCCATCACGCCGACGCTGCGCATCCCGGTCAAAACAGCAAAGTATTGGCTGATTTCCGCGTCCCGCCCCGCCGCTTCCCGTTCTTCTCTAAAGACCGCGTCGGCCTCTTTAAATATTTCCAGATTCTCTTCGGTGATTTAACCGATGAAGCGGACGGCGAGGCCGGGGCCGGGGAAGGGCTGCCGAAAGACGAGCCGGCGGGGAATCCCCAGTTCCAGCCCGAGTTTTCGCACTTCGTCCTTGAACAATTCCCGCAGCGGTTCAACGATGTCGGTAAAGTCCATCACCTCCGGCAAACCGCCGACATTGTGATGGCTTTTGATCACCTGGGCATTGTTTGCGCCGCTTTCGATCACGTCGGGGTAGATGGTGCCTTGGATCAGAATGTCGCAACCCAGGTGTTTTGCTTCGTCCTCAAAAACCTTGATGAATTCATTGCCAATGATTTTCCGTTTCTGTTCCGGATCGGTGACGCCCGCCAATTTGTTGAGGAAGCGCTTTTTAGCGTCGACCCGGATCAGATTCATGGCGAATTCCCGGCGGAAAATCCGCTCCACCTCGTCGCCTTCGTCTTTCCTAAGCAGGCCGTGGTCCACGAAAATACAGGTTAAATCGGAACCGATTGCCTTATGGGCCAAAACCGCCGCCACCGAGGAATCGACGCCGCCGGATAGGGCGCAGATCGCCTTTTTCCCCGCCAGCCGCTTCTTTAATTCGCTGACGCTTTGCCGGGCGAAGGCGTCCATTTGCCAGTTGCCGTGGCAGCCGCAAATTGTGTGGAGAAAATTTTTCATCATATCCGGGCCGAAAGGGGTATGGGCCACCTCCGGGTGGAATTGCACGCCGAAGAGCCGCCGCCGACTTTCCATTACGGCGGCATTGGGGCAGGTCGCCGTCTGCGCCACCGCAACGAAGCCCGGGGGCAGGGTGCGAACGATGTCGGTGTGGCTCATCCAACAGCGGTTCTCCTTCTCTATATCCTGAAACAGCGGCACATCGCCGAGATGAATTTCCTGCTCCCCATATTCCCGCTTTTCGGCGGGGCCGACCTTGCCGCCGACGATATGGGCCAAAGCCTGCAAGCCATAACATATGCCCAGTATCGGAATGCCCAAATCGAGAATGGCCGGATCCGGCAGCGGCGCCCCTTCCTCGTAAACGCTATGGGGCCCCCCGGTGAAAACGATGCCCCGGGGGTTTTTGGCCCGAATCGTCTCCGCGTCGGTATCAAAAGGAAGTACCTCGCAATAGACCCCCGCTTCCCGCACGCGGCGGGCGATCAATAAATTGTACTGGGCGCCGAAATCCAGTAGAACGACGGTTTCTTTATCCAAAATCCTCTCTCCTTTGGCAAAAATCCGGTAAGGGCTGTTTTTATCTCTTCATTTTACATGGAATTGAAAAAAAACACAAGGGTTTTGCTTTCCCGTCGGGGAAATTTGCGGCGTCGGCATGGGCCGGGGAAGAGTTTTCGCGCCGGCGCCGTGATAAAACCGGGCCAAATAAAGCCCCGCCATTTTTTCTGTAAAAACAAAACGAATAAAACGCTGCAAAGGTGTTTCGCTGGCCCACATTTTGCAATAATCTTGTTTTGCAGTATAATAGAGGAAAGACAGTATGAAAGGATCGGGAGGATTGACATGCGTTTCACAGCCGATTGCCATGTGCACAGCAATACGTCTCCAGACGCCACCGATGAAATTGCCGCCTATTGTCAGGCGGCGGTTGAAAAGGGCTTGTCCCGTATTTGCTTTACCAATCATTATGAAGTTTTCCCCGGTGATCCGACCCCCGCGGATTTCCTTTTTTCCTATGACGCATACCGTGATGAGGTGGAGCGGGCCAGGGATCGCTTCGGCGACCGGCTGGAAATTTTGATGGGCGTTGAATTTGGCGCGCCCCACCGTCATCCCCGGGAATTTGACCGGATCCGGGAAAAAGATTTTGACATGATCATTGCCAGCGTGCATTTTCTGCCGATGGATTTTGGCATTCATTGGTTTTGGTCGCCCCGGGCCACCGTGCGAAAAGAAGTGGAGGATTATTTTTTTCAATGTTATTATCGGGAAATGGCCGACATCGCCGCTTATGGCGGCTTTCACGTACTGGCCCATTTTGATTGGCCCAAGCGCATCGGCTTCCCCTTCCGGGTTGAGGAAGATGCCTGCCGGGGAATTTTTAGCGCTCTTTTGAAAAACGGCGCGATGCTCGAGGTCAATACCTCGGCCTATGGGCTGGATTTTGAAAGCGCCTATCCGTCCCCGGATCTGCTCGATCTGTATTGGCAGGCCGGTGGCCGCCGCTTGACCGTCGGCTCCGACGCCCACAGGGCCGAGCGGGTGGCGGCGGATTTTGACCGCGCCGCCAGGGACTTGGATGCCAAGTGGGAGATCGGCTTCTTTCGCGGCGGCAAATTCATCGCAAACGGCGGGGAGGCCGCCGGCGTCGGCGGCGGGCGCATTGCGCATTGCAATCCCTGAAAACCTGTTCTATAATAGAACCAATTCGGTAGGAAGATTTTTGACAGATTTGGAGTGAAGTCCATGCCATTCTATGCCGACCTGCACGTCCATTCCGTTGATTTCTCCGGCGACGCGACGGATACGATGGAAGAAATGTGCAAGAGCGCGACGAAACGGGGCCTGAAGATGATCTGTTTCACCGATCATGTCGATTTTAGCCCCCATTATGACGATTCGATTCCCTTTGATCCCAAACGGTATGATGCCGCCATCGAACAGATGCGGGAACGTTACGGCCATCGGCTGAGGATTTTAAAGGGGTGGAAATCGGCGAACCCCACCGTTATCCGCGGGAATATGAAAGGGTATTGCGGAACGATTATGATATGGTGATCGCTTCGATTCATTATATCAATATCGACCTCGGCTTTCATTGGACGGGCAATGGCGGCAAAAATCTATTCGTTTATGGCGTGAAGCGAATTTGGCGCCGCTATTATGAAGACCTTGCGGCATTGACCAAATTGGGCGGTTTCGATGTGCTGGGCCATTTTGACAATCCGAAACGTTATTTGCTGGAAGAGGGGAAGAGGCGGAACTGATCGCCGAAAGTCTGGCGGCTTTGCTGAAAAATGGCGGGGTTTTGGAGATCAATACCTCCTCCTTGCGGCGGGGGTATCCGGAGTCGGCCTGCCGACCGCCGCATTTTGTCCCTCTATCAGCGGGCCGGCGGCGCGCGGCTGGTTTTGGGTTCCGACGCCCATGCCGGCGCGGATTTGGCGGGAAATTTTGATTATGGCGTTAAACTGGCGGAAGAATTCGGTCTGGAACTGGGATATTTTGAAAAAAGGCAGTACCGGCCGCTGCCGGCAATTGCATATGGTGAGAAAGAAATGGGCAACCTTGCGATAGGAGGGGGATCGTAATTTTTGCGGTGTACCTGGGTTTATCCTTTATAAACGGAGCCGCTGGCGTCCGGTTTCCGGCGTTGCGGCGCTGTTTTCCTTCCCTTTTTCGCGGGGTTTGGATGGTTTGGTTGAGCGGGAGGTATTCATGGCGCAGGAGAAAAATAAAAAAGAGAAAAAAGAGATCAAACTGGATTATGAAACATTAAAAAAATCCTTGACAATTCCTATGATGAGATCTATGTGACGGATCCCAACGGCCTTGTTCTCTATGTCAACAAGGCAAGCGAGAAGCATTGCGGCGTTAAGCCTGAGGACATCATCGGCAAAACATCGCTGGAGCTTTCGGAAAAGAAATATTGGACCCCCCGGGTGAGCCCGATCGTTTTCAATAAAAACCGCAGCATTACATTGGAGCAAAAGACCTGCCTGGGCAAAACGCTGTTGACGACGGCGACGCCCCTTTATGACGACAATGGCAAAATAACGATGATTATCGAAAATTCCCGCGACATCACCGAGTCGGAAGGGATCCGCCATGAATTGGAGCTCAGCAAAAAGCTTTTAAATAAATATAAACTTGAAGTGGAAGAACTGAGAAAAAAAGAACTCGACAAAACGGAGATTATTTATAAAAGCAAATTGATGGCGACTATCATGGATCTGGCCGCCAGGATCGCGAAGATCAATTCCACCGTTTTGCTTTTGGGTGAAAGCGGCACCGGCAAGGGCATCCTCGCCAAGCACATTCATAAGAACAGCAACCAGAAGAACGGCGCTTTCATCGCCATCAACTGTGCCGCCATCCCTTCGGAACTGATGGAATCGGAACTGTTCGGTTATTCTTCCGGCTCCTTCACCGGCGCCAGCGGCAAAGGGAAGATCGGCCTGATCGAGCTGGCCAATGAAGGCACCCTGTTCCTCGATGAAATCGCGGAAATTCCATTGAGATTGCAGGCGAAACTGCTCCACGCCCTCCAGGAGAAGGTGTATTTTCCGGTGGGGGGCCGAAAGGAACGGAAGGTCAACTGCCGCATCATCGCCGCCACCAACCGGGATCTTCAGACGATGGTGACCCGGGGCGAATTTCGCGATGACCTCTATTACCGGATCAATGTCTTTGAGATTAAAATACCGCCTTTGCGGGATCGCCCGGAAGACATCACCCCCCTGGTTCATTTTCTGGTGCAGCGTTTCAATGACCGCTATGGCTTGCAGCGCCGCATCACCCAGGGAGCTTTGGATATTTTAATCAAATATCCTTGGCCCGGCAATGTTCGGGAAATGGAAAATACCATTGAAAGATTGGTGGTGATGGCCCCCGACGATTTGATCGACGTCTATCATCTGCCGGATTCGATCCGCTATCAATCGGCGGCGGAAATTTTGCCGCTATTGCATAAAGGTTCCCTTGACGAAGCTTTAAGCGAAGTGGAGCGGAAAATCATCCTACAGGCTTATGACAAATACGGCAGCTCCTATGAGGTGGCCCGGGCCTTGAAGATGAGCCAGAGCAAAGCGAGCCGTTTGATCCGCAAATATTGCGGCGAACAAAAAGGCAAGTCAAAGTCGACTTATGAGCAGGGAGAAAATTTGTCATAAGCCTACAGAAATTTTTCCTTGGCGCTGAAACGGTGGGAGAAGGCGGAAATGTTGCGGAATGGTTTAATTTGGCATAGTTATTGCACATAATATCAAACATGCTGAAGTATGAAATGCAAATCGAAAATTGGAGGTGTTATCTTGGCTAGAGGATTGCTTGCAAACGCAAAGCGTACGACTGCTCTCGGTTTAAATATGTTTACCGAGGACGAACTGTGGGAAGTCCACCTTGCGACATTGGACGTGATGTGGAACGTAGGTGTCAAGGTGGAAAGCGCCCGGGCAAGAGAAATTTTTGCCGGTATTGGATGCGAAGTGAACGAAGAAACCCGTATCGTAAAATTCCCCGCCTATGTTGTGGAGGACGCCATGAGGGTCTCCCCTCCCAATTAGCAGGGCCTGCGGCAGAGATCCGCAGCAGGATTGGTATTCGGAGGCCGGGCGTACCGGTTTTGTAAACTTTGGGGAAGCTTTGAACGTCATCGACCCATATACGAGAAAACGGCGCCCCCCACCATGGACGACCTTTGGAACTCCGTTACCATGATCGACCATTTGGATGAAATTGTTGTTTATGAAAGAAACATTGTTCCGGAAAGCGTCGACCCCTATGTAGGCCAGCTATATGTGATCGAAGCCTTCCTGAACAATACGACGAAACCCGGCTATATCGGTATGCATGACCCGGAAAACATCAAGGCCGCCTATAAAATGGGTTGCCTCGTCGCCGGCAGCGAAGAAGCCTTCAAGGCAAGACCCTTCTTTGGCACCAGCACCGACCCGATCAGCCCATTGGTACAATCCCAAGGCGCCACCGACGCGCTGATCTTCGCGACGGAAATGGGCATTCCCGTCAAAATCAATCCCCTCGGCATGGCCGGTGGCACCACCTGCGTGCACCTTGCCGCCACCATGGTCACCCACAATGCGGAAGTTTTGAGCATGTTTGTTTTGGGACAGGCCATCAAGAGAGGCGTTCCGATGGTATACGGTTCTTCCACCGCGATGATGGACCTCCGTACCACCGCTTCCTCCGTGGGCAGCCCGGAACTGGCTCTCTTTAGTGCCTTCGTCGCCAAAATGGCGCAGTTCTACAAAGTGCCCAGTTGGGTAGCGGGCGGCTAGTGCGACAGCAAATGTGTTGATGCCCAATCCGCCCATGAAGCGACTCTGACAGCCTTAGTGCCCGCATTGGCAGGCGCCAATATGATTTACGGCATCGGCATGTTGGAAAACGGCATCACGGCATCTATGCCCAGCTTGTTATGCAGCATGAATTCGTAAAGATGATCCTGAAAACCTGTCAGGGCGTCCCCGTGGACGACGAGCATTTGGCCGTCGACGTGATCTCCGAGGTAGGACCCGGCGGAGAATTCGTCAGCCATATGCATACCTTCCAGAATTTCAAGAGCCTGTCGGCCCCGAATCCCAAGATCATCGACAGATTCAACTTTGACGCCTGGTCTGCCGCGGGCGGCAAGGATATCGTGGAACGCTCCTATGAAGTGGCCATCGATATGCTGGAAAATATGAAGGTCAAAAATCCCCTGCCCGACAATATCAAAAAGGGATTGAGAGACATCGTGGCGGAAGAGGAAGCTTCCTATGCGGAAAAGAGAAAAGCCGGCAAATAATAGCCCGAAAGCAATGGACTGAATGGACCCCGGAAGCCAAGCCCAAGGAGGGGGAGGTTTCCGGGTTTTTCGCGCCTTCTAGCCGGCGGGGGATGCAGAGGCGGGGCCGGCGCCGCTCCCGGGGCGAAGATGGGCGCCGGGAACGCATTTTGGGATAAAAAAGCTCCGCTTAACGGTTTAAGCGGAGCCAAAGTGAGGATGAGTTGGGTTACTCGCTAATTGCTTTATAATAGGGAGACCCCGTTTTATTCCGGGGTGCCCAAGATTTCGAGATAGTGTTCAAAATTAGGGTTATTGTAGACGCGCAGGCAGCGCTGTACGCGGACATAGCCCCAATCCCAATAAAAGTCCTCTTCGCCGGGCTTTGTGGCGGCCTGAACGAAAGCCCAGGGCACCCAGAGGCCGTCCATGATAAATTTGCCGATCAAAACATCGGCCCTTTGCCGTTCCGTCGGTTCCCCGTCGAAATAATAGCGCATGAATTCTTCTTCTCTCTCTTCGGTGAGTTCGTTTTCACTGATAACGGCGGCGATGTCAAAATTATAAATGTTCATGCCGCAATATTCCCAGTCGATCAATTCCATCTTTTTGCCGTCATAGAGGAAGTTTTCCGAGAGGCCAATCATTGTGAGAACAGACAAGCTTCGGCGGATTCTTTTCATAGGCCGCGGCGATCCGGTCATAAATTTCGGACAAAAGCGGCATTTCATCGTAGAACTTGGTCCAGTTGTTTTCCTTTAAAAAGTTGCGGTAGGAAGCGATCTCCGAGAAAGGATCGAAACGGCCTTCGAAGGTGATGCCGCTGTCGTGGTATTTTCTGACGATTTGCGCCGCTTCCTTGAGAACCTCGGATCGGTTCTGGAAATCTTTGCGTGTCATCGTCGCCCCTTCAACGAAACGAGCCACATTGGAGCCGGTGCTTTCATCATAATAGTAGAACTCGGGGCTGATTCCCAGCACTTTAATGGCGGCAACCGCCTGTTTTTCCGCGGGGCGGTTCAGATATTCGGCGGTGCCGGGGCCGGCCAGACGAAATGCATACACTTTTCCGCCGATCACCACCTTAAAGTTGCGGTTGGTGAGTCCCCCGGGCATATAGGTGATTTCCGTAATCACTTCCCCATTGAAAAGCCCGGACTGTTGTGCCAGTTCCTGCAACTGTTCGATCTCTTCCGGTCTCGTCTTGTCGCAGATTTTGATCTCAGCTTTCATGTTCTCATTCGCTCCTTTTCAAATTTCATAAGAATTTCTCTTGGCGCACCTTGTAGCCCATGATATCGAACAAATCATACATCAAATAAACAAGCAAATTACATGCCAGAAAACCGTGTAAAAAGGAATCGGCGGTATTTCGCCAAAAAATATTTTTTCGCAAAACACCGCTTCATCGCTAGAACGTAGCCGTCGCCGGTTTTTTATTTATTTCGTGGCGATCATTTTTACATAGCGGTCGAAGTTCGGATCCGCCATATACTGGTTGCAGCGGGTGATGCGGTCAAGGCCGTAATTCCAGTAAAATTCCTCTTCTCCCGGTTTTGTCGCCATCTGTACCAGCGCCCATGGGCACCAAAGTCCGTCCATCAGGAATTTACCGATCAGAACGTCGGCCAGCTGCCGTTCCGTGGGTTCGGCGCCATAATACTGTAGGAGGAATTCCTGTTCCTTTTCAGCGGACAGGCGGTTTTCCACGATGATGGCGGCCACGTCGAAGCTATAGATGTTCATGCCGCAGTATTCCCAGTCGATCAGCTCCATTTTTTCGCCGTCATAGATGAAATTCTCTGAAAGAACGTCATTGTGCGAGCATATAATTGGTTGGGGGTTGGCTTTAAAAGCGTCCTGTACCTCCCCAAACTTCCGGTTCAGATTGTCCATGCCGTCATAGAATTTCGTCCAATTGTTGTCTTTCAGGTACTTCTGATAGGAGTTGATTTCGGCGACGGGATCAAAAACCGCGTCGAAGCGGATGCCGCTGTTGTGGTAGGTTTTGAGAATGTCGGCGGCTTTGGAGAGCACGTCTTGTCTGGTTTGAAAATCTTCCCTCTTCATTGTGGAACCATGTACGAAACGGGCCACATTGGAGCCGGTGCTTTCATCATAATAGTAGAATTCGGGGCTGATTTTCAGGCCCGCGATCGCATCCACCGCCTGCCTTTCCCCGGGGCGGTTCAGATACTCGGCGGTACCGGCGCCAGCCAGGCGGAAAGCATAGGGCTTGCCGCCGACGATGACCTTGAAGTTCCGGTTGGTAAGGCCGCCGGGCATATAGGTAATTTCGGTAATGACCGCGCCGTTAAAAAGCCCGGAATCCTTCGCCAACTGTTGGATCTCCGGCACTTCCTCCGGTTTTGTGCCTCCGCATACTTTGATTTCGTCTTTCATGTTTTTGTTTCTTCCCTCTCTTCTTTCTGAAATGTTTTGCTTTTCTTGGGTTTTTATGTTAGACTAAAAACACAAGCGGCTATATAGAGAATTATCACGCAAATTTGGTGCCAATGAAAAGGCAAAGGCCCCCTTTTCGGTGGGACAATGATGACGAAAATGTACATTTGTTTGTCTGATTGCGCGTTAATTCGATGGAACGACACGGAGTGCGGAAAAAGGTAAGTCATTATTGGCAAACAAGTCAAAATAGACTTAAACGCGGCTCCGTTTTTCTATACTATCCCCGCTTGCGCCCATTTTGATAAGGGGGATTGGAATATTTTGTTTTTTGGTATGATATTTGCAATAGATGTATTCGATATTCCGCAATATTTTGTCCTTCTTATCCCATAATATGATATGGACCATTTGGTGAATGTACCCAAACCATGGAAGGGGGGAAGTAGGCCCGTAAGGATACGGGCGGGTTGGATCGATTTGACAAAATGAAACACTATCTTAAACGATTAAGGGGGCACCTAAATGAACACAGAATTAATGCTACATCTGAAAAAGTTCTGTGCGGAAGATTTTGGAAAGATGCGCTCGAAGTTCAGCGAGATGAAACATGTCATCGACGAATTGAATGAAATCGCGCAAATTTCCATGTCCCGCACGCAGCTTCAGTCTCTCCTCGAACAGCACTATGACCTTGGATCATTGGTGGAGGCTTATGAAATCTTCGGTGGTTATGTCAACCGGAGCTTCGGCATCGTTGTTGAAAAGGACGGCGTGCAGAAGGATTATTTTGTGCGGAAATATAAAAAAGGCATTACCGACCAGGACATTTTGCTCGAACATAAGCTGGTTACCTTTGCCAAGGAAAATGGCATGGAAAGCGCCGCCGGCGTGATTCCCGCTAAAGATGGCTCTACTTTCATTCGCATAGAAGAAGAGAAAGAAGGCCAGTTGACCAGCCGCGCCTTCGCCATTTACGATTATTTGGAAGGCGAAGACAAGTATACCTGGATCGAAACGGATCTTCTGCCGGAAGAAGATGCCAGCTTCGCCAGGCTTCATGCCGAGTTCCACAATGCGGCCAGGGACTTTGATCCCGGCGACCTCGTCAAACTGGAACCGAAAATCATGGACTTCCTCAATATTTTCCCGATTAAATTCGCGGCTTTGGTCAAGCAGGATGTCACGTATTTGGAAAAATGCAAAGATTTCAAGGAATATATCAGCGCAGTATACGCCTTATACCGATCTTTGCATCGGGAATGACCGGGTTCATGGCCTTTGATGGAATCTTTGGATGAAATCTCGGAAATGTGCAAGGTGACCTACGACAATCTGAACAAAAAAGGAACTCTTGGGCGATATGCCCTACTGCTATTGCCACCGCGACATTCATCCCGGCAATGTGAAATGGATCGACAGGCGGGGCCGTGGGTATGTTCGACTTTGACTGGTCCAAGTTGGAGTACCGTCTTTTTGACGTGGCTTTCGCTCTCGTTTATACCTGCAGCTCCTGAACCCGCAGACCGACGGCCGCCTCTGGTTTGACCGCTGCGGTTATTACCTTACCGCCTATAATGAATACCTGAAGGAAATCAAAGGGCTGAAGCCTTTCACCGAAGCGGAGAAGAAGGCCTTCCCGGATATGATGATCGCCGCGGTTCTCTATCTCCTCAATTGGAATTCCACCTATTATGAGGAAATTGACGACCTCAGTGAATATGAATACCTCTTCTATCTCGTCCATACCCTGCGGCTGATGCGTTATATCGACCAGCATCGCGACGATTTGAGCGAACTGATGAAGATGCTTTAAACCCGATTTTAACCAAATGCGCCCCCTGCGCCGGGGGAGTGGGTGTTTCTGTTGATGCTGAACTTTGAAGGCGAGGGGCGTAATTTGGTTGAAATATTTGCGTGCCTTTCGCATGCATTGACGAATTGGCCCGCATGTTTTTAACGGCGAGATTCGTCAAGGACTCATTTCAAATATTTTATGAAAGAAGGGATTAGTATGGCAAGTGGTACTAAGGACGCAGCTTTACAACAGGCGCTGGAGGCGCACCAGTTAAGTTATGTAAAGCGTGGTCTGGTCTTCGGTATTTTGTCGGGGATGACCTGGGGTTTGCAGGGGTTCTGCTGTGGAGTCTGCGCTTTTATTTTGGCCCTTTCGGCCTGCCCTATTCTTCATCTCCCTCTGGGGGCTTAATTGCCGCCGTTACCATCGCATGTCTCCATGACTTCATTGCTTCCGCCTGATTGCACTGATGGACGGTATAACCGGCCGTCTGAGAGAGAAATTCCCGGGCGCTGAAAACGATGCTGGGCCGTTTGGCGATCATCGCCTCCATCTTTGGCGGCCCCCGGCATGGGCGGTTATGTGATCGGGATGTACCTCGCCGGCGTAACCTATGCTTTGGCGATTTCCGCGATCTATCCCGCCATCGGCGCCTCTTTGGGCCGCGTTATTCTGAAAGAAAGAATCGTTCCCCGCGTATGGCTCGGCATTGCCGCTTGCTTGGTCGGCGCCGTTTTTGTCGGCTGGGCGCTCCGGCGGTCGCCAGCCCCTATTTCTATCTTGGGATCGCGTTTTTTTCTGCCCCGCTATCGGCTGGGGTATGGAAGGTGTTATCTCCACCTACGGTATGGATATGATCGACCCTGACATCGCAATCTGGATCCGTGAATTCTTCTCCGGCGCCATCGCGTTTTTCACCACCGTTTTGGGTGTTTCCATTTTCGCCACCATCGCCACCGGCGGCGTGGAAATTATGACTTCCTGGGAAACCGATGCCCTTGGCAATCTGTTGCCCCTATTGGATGATACCGGCAAAGAGGTGACGATGACGATCACCGCCCTGACCGGCTGGAAAATGCTGTTCAGCACCTTCACCGATTTCAATGCTATTTTGTGGGTTGCCATCGCGGCCTGCTCCGGCGGCTTCTCTTATGTATTCTGGTACAGGGGCCTCAACATGATCGGCACCGGCCGCTGCATGGCTTTCAATGTGACCTATGCGCTCTGGTCTGTTCCCTTTGGTTATTTGGCCAACTTCATCACCAGGCTGTACGGTTGGGAAAACGGCTATACCGCTTCGGGAACCATCCTGATCGGGGTTGTGATCATCACCATTGGAACCATTCTCGTTGTGGTCAATCCAAAAGAATTGCTGCATATGAGAGACGTTTGATTAAAAGGAGGGGAAAATATGGCGAAGCAAGTATTGCCCTTGCGGTTTCGGGTTTTGCAATATGCGTCTACCGTTGATAAATTCAGCTACCTCGACCTGATGCGGGATCTGAAGGAAGAATATGGAACCGACGGCCAGTTTAAAAGAAAAAATGATGGTGCTCCATATGGACTCCCTCAGAGCCGTTGGCATGATCGAGGAAGTGGATGTGCAGTTGGAAAATGAACAAGGCGACTTGTTGATTACCTACCAGATTACCGATTATGGTAAATCGCGGCTCGTATATTTGCCAAAGGAATGGCAATAAATAACCGAAAAACGGTTTTCCGTTCCGCCGAAAGGCACAATCGGCCTCAACCCGGCGGCATATGAATGACCTGACGACTGGCAGGCTTCGAAGATGACCCGGAGCTTGAAGGTAACAAAACCGCGGGCCCAAGCGGTATTTAGGCAAGGGCCTGCGGTTTTGGGGCGGACAAGGCCGGCGGGTGTTTGTCTTTGGCCTGGTTGAAGCTGCCTTCGGGCAGCTTCAGCAGCGTTAGATAATAAAGAAAAAAAGGGTTTCGGGCAATCGCTGGTTCAATGGATGCGGCAATGAACAGCCAGGGCGGGCCCATATTGGGCCAATGCCTTTCAAAGCGGCCATATTGAGCCTTGGTCGGCATCGGGCCGATTTGGCCGCCGCACCGCCGGCATGTGGACAACCATCCTCTGTGATCAGCGCTTGCCTAGAGAAAGGAGTGTACGGTATGCAATTGTTTCAGTTTATGACCGATGAACAAAGGCAGAAGATTCACGACGCTTCACTGGATGTTTTGGAAAACACGGGCCTGTTGGTTCATTATGAAAAAGCCAGGGATATTTTGAAAAACACGGTTGTGTCGTGGACCACAATACCGGCGTCGTAAAAATTCCGGCAAAGGTGGTGGTAGAAGAGTATATCAAATACTTTGTGCCGACCTACAAGTTTACTGCGCAAGACCCGGCCTTTGACCGTGAAATTCCCAAGGACAGGCCATTGGTGGTGACGGGCAGTTCCGCACCGAACATTGTGGATCCCAAAACCGGGGAGGAAAAAGATTTGCCACCTCCGCCGATATTGCCAATATCGCGTATTTGATCAATGAATTGCCCGGTTTTGACGTTTTTTCCATTTCGACCTTGGCGGACGATGCGCCGAAAGGGCAGTTCAGCCTTTCCCGTTTTTACCCCGCTCTCAAGAATTGTACAAAACCGGTTCGCAGCGCAATACATTAAATATGGAAGATCTGTTGACCGTTCTCGATTTGGGCTATACCATCGCCGGCAGCAAGGAAGCTTATATGGAACGGCCCTTCATCAACCACCACCATTGCCCCGTCGTAAAACTCAGCCGCTGGTGATGGACGTGAAATCCTCCGAAGCCGTTACCTATCTGGCGGAACTCGGTTTGCCCGTCTACACCACCATCGTCCCCAATGCCGGCATCACTTCGCCGATGACGATGGCCGGCACCGTTGTGGTTGGCAATGCGGAATTCCTCGCCATCAATGTGTACTATCAGATGATCCGTGAAGGCATGGAAATCATCTACGCTTATCTGCCCACCGTGGCCGATATGCGCACCGGCAACTATACCCCCGGCGCCGTGGAAACCGGTATGCTGGAAATGGCCATGTCGGAAATGGGGAATTTTTACAATGTTCCGTCCGGCGGCTATATCGGCCTAACCAATGCCCACAGCAATGACGCCCAAAGCGGTTATGAAGTCGGGATCAATACCACCGGTTTTTGCTGGCCGGCGCCTCCCTCTTCAATATGGGCGGTCTTTTTGGACAGCTTGACCACCTTGATTTCGCGAAGGCGCCATCATCGACAATGAAGTGGCGATGAGCCTCAAGCGGATGCAGCGCGGCCTTGAATTTGATAGCGATGAGGACCTCTGTGTCGATATGATTCACCAGATGGCACATGACCCCCATTATATCGAATCCGAGCACACGGTTATGCATATGCGCAAAAATCTTCCTTTCCGACCTTGCTTCCCGCGAATCCCGCATCCAATGGGAAGACGAAGGCAAGAAAAGACATCCATACCCGGGCGATGGAAAAAGCCGGCAGGCTTTGGGCAAAGAAAATCCCGCCCGTTTCAGTGAAGATCTGGACAAGCGGATCAAGGATCACTTCCCCGGTATTGTCGCCGGTGACGCGAAGTGGTAAAAAGCAACAGATAGGATTGGGCGAAATAAAAGCGGTTTGCCCCGCTAAAATCGGTGGCTCCGCTGCCCAAAACCCCGGATTCCCAATGCGCCTCGGTGTGCGGATTTCCGGGGTTTGGCGCCCCGTTTGCCTTTGCATTTTCGGTGCGCGGTGTCATTCCGTGGCAGGCCGTTTGGCGGCAAGCCTAAGAAAATGGGAAAGGTGGCATCGGCATGGCGGCAGGTGGAAGGAATAGGATGGATGCCGGTTCTTGCTTTTGGCATCCCCCTATGGTAAGATAATAACAGCTGCTCACGGTGGTTTCGGCGGCCCCATTGCTTTGATTTTGCAGCGGGAACGGCGGGGTGCCTGGCCGATCTCCGGGAATCGCTTCAAAAGATTGGGGCGGCAAGCGCTGCAAACGCCGCAATTCGCCCAATAGGCCGCATTTTTTGATTGAGACAAAATGCGCTTATTTTTTCTGAAAGCGGCGCCGGTCTATAATTATAGGGGTTTGGACGCCCGGCGACGCCGGAGCGGTTCGCCGCGGACAGACGTCGGGCCGGTGCCACCATCGCCCTGGCGCTGCCGCCGCTTTTGCGGGGGAAAGAAGGGCGGAAAAGGGAGTTCGGCAACTTTTTTGCTTTCTTGGCGGCCCCCGCTGCCGTGCTCCGGGATGTTTTTCGGGGCGGGATGCAACGCGCCAAACGGCGTTCCGCCTTTTAGGCGTCTGAGAGACGAGCGGCGGATTCGACGGATTGTTTTGTCTTTCGCCGAAGAACGGGTAAAAAGAGCGAGGGGGAAAAAGAAGTCATTTTGGCAAGTCGAAACCGACTTAAACGAAGATGCAAAAATGCCGCGGCCATACATCCAGTATGGGGTGGGATTGGAAAGAGTGGCATCGTTTTTGCATAGATAGAATATTGTGACCGTGTGCGCCCATTGGGGCAAAAGAAAGGGGCAAGAGCCATTTATGGCAGCTGAAGAGAAGCAACGCATCATCCAAGAATTTGTTCCCGGCAGGCAGGTTACTTTGGCCCATGTGATCGCCCAACCCATTGGGGATATCTATCACAAACTGGGTCGCAGCCCGCCGGTGCCATCGGCATCCTGACTTTAACGCCGGGGGAAACGACGATCATTGCCGCTGCGACATCGCCACGAAAGCCGCGGAGGTGGTGATCGGATTGACCGTTTTACCGGCGCTTTGGTCATTACCGGCGATGTGGCCAGCGCAACAACGTCGCTGACGGCAATCAATCAGTTTTTGCAGACGCAGTTGGGGTATACGCCGGCGCCGGTTACCAAGTCATGAGGGCAAACCGGATTATGGTGTGTGGGTTCCGTCGGCGCGGGCAAGTCAACTTTGATCAATGCCTTGTTTCGGCCCGACGCGATCGCCAAAAACGCAAACCCTTGATTTCTCCGTCCATGCCATCGATACCCCGGGGGAATACATCGACAATCCGCTGTATCACCGGGCCCTCTTTGCCACGGCCCTTGAAGCGGAGCTGGTTCTCTTCGTGCAGGATGCTACCGAAGAGGACATGCGCTTCCCGCCCGGTTTCGCCGGCGGCTTTCCAAGGCCCGGCATCGGTATCATTACAAAAACCGATGCCGCCAAAGCCGATCCGTCCCTCGCGCAGGACATCTTGGCGCGGGCGGGCATCCATCTGAAAGAAATATTTTCGGTCTCCGCCGTCACCGGCGCAGGGATCGAAGCATTGCGGGAGTACATTCAACACCGCTTGGACATGTTACTACAATAAGGAGGTAAAGATATGAAGCTGAAGGCCAATATCTACAATCGGGTATTCTCTTTCGGTTCCGTGAAAGAAGTTTTGGCAAAAGCAAACGAAGCGAAATCCGGGGATACTTTGATTGGCGTTGGCGCCACATCTCAAACGGAAAGGGTGGCGGCGAAACTCGTGTTGAGCCGCTTAACGCTTGAGGAGATTTATGAAAACCCCGTGATTCCCTATGAGGACGATGAGGTGACGAGGATTATCTATGATAATTTGAACCAATCCGTCTATCGCGAATTTAAAAATTACACCATCGGTGAAATCCGGGAATACGTTTTGGATCATAAGGTTTCCGGCGATGATATCATCCATCTGGGCCGCGGCATGACCAGCGAAATGATCTCCAGCGTTGCCAAACTGATGTCCAATCTCGACCTGGTGGCGGCGGCGAAGAAGCTGCGCCAGCCGGCCCGTTGCAATACCACCATCGGCGTTCCCGGCACCCTCGCTTTCCGCTTGCAGCCGAACCATCCCACCGACGATGTGGAGGGGATCATGGCTTCCATTAAGGAAGGGCTGTCCTATGGCTCCGGCGACGCGGTGATCGGCATCAACCCGGTGGAAGACAATGCGGAGAATACCGCCTATCTGTTGAAAACGGTTCAGGAATTCCGGGCCAAATGGGAAATTCCCACCCAAGTCTGCATCTTGGCCCATGTGACCACCCAGATGAAAGCCCAGGAATTGGGCGCCCCCATCGACATGTTCTTCCAGAGCATCGCCGGTACCCAGAAAACCAATGAAGCCTTTGGCATCGACGCCGCCTTGATCCGGGAGGCCCATGAAGCCGCCCGCTTAAACGGCACCAGCCTGGGGCCGAATTTCATGTATTTTGAAACGGGACAAGGATCCGAGGTTTCCCTTGATGCCCACGAGGGCGTCGATGAAATGACGCTGGAAGCGAGAACCTACGGCTTTGGCCGGGCTTTCGCCCCCTTTATGGTCAACAATGTTTCCGGCTTTATCGGCCCGGAAACGATTTATGACGGCCGGGAAGTGGTTCGCGCCGACCTGGAGGATCTTTTCATGGGCAAATTCCATGGTCTGCCAATGGGCATCGCTCCTTGTTATACCAACCATATGAAGGCCGACCAGAACGATCAGGAAATTGGCACCATGCTCTGCGCCATGGCCGGTTCCTTCTACTTTATGGGGGTTCCCGGCGGCGACGATGTGATGCTCAGCTATCAGGATACCAGTTTCCATGATGATGCTTCCGTCCGGGAAATCCTGGGCCTCAGACCCCTGCCGGAATTTGAAAAGTGGCTGGAGAAGAACGGCATCATGGAAAACGGCCTTTTGACGGAAAAAGCCGGCGACCCGTCGATCTTTGAGAAATAATGGGGGGTGAAACGATGTCCAATGATATGGAAAAATTGATTATAGAGACGGTTCTGCAGGAACTGCAAAAACAGGGGCATGGGATGCCCCAAACGAAACCGGAAACAGCGGACGCGACGGTGCTCCATTCGGTACAGGGAACCTCGAAAGCGCCGATCGGCGCGCCGATCGGTGAAAGCGGCGAGGCACTGGTTATCTCCGACGAAGCCATCGACATGCCCGATATTTCCAAGCCGCAGGTCGAAAATGCGAACAATCCCGAAGCATTGGCGGCGATGAAGAAATCCACCATCGCCCGGATCGGCTTGGGCCGCAGCGGCACCCGGCAGAGAACCGATGCCTTCATCCGCTTTCTCGCCGACCATGCCATCGCCCAGGACGCCGTATTCCTCGATGTAGCGGAAGATTTTTTGCGGATCAATCAGCTTCTGCCGCTGCAAAGCCGGGCCCAGGATAAGGAAACCTTTTTGACCAAACCTTTTCTCGGCACGAAACTGTCGGATGAAAGCCTCAATACCCTTTTGCGGGAATGCTCCCAAAATATCCAGGTGCAGATTGTCGTCGCCGACGGTTTAAGCTCCACCGCCATTGAAAGGAATATCCCGGAAATTTTGCCGGTGCTGGTCGACGGGCTAAAGGCTGCCGGAATCAGCGTGGGCAAGCCGGTTTTTGTTAAAAATGGCCGGGTTCGGGTTATGGACCATATCGGCATGGCCCTCAAGGCCGATGTCGTTATAGAGTTGATCGGCGAAAGGCCGGGGCTTGGCACCGCCAGCAGCATGAGCGCGTATTTGATCTATCGGCCGACAGAGAAAACCGTAGAAGCCGATAGAACGATGCTTTCCAATATCCACAAAGGTGGCACGCCTCCGGTGGAAGCCGGCGCCCAGTTGGTGGAACTGATCAAGCAGATCATCAAGGTCGGCGCCACCGGCGTAAAATTGAACCAGGCACTGAAATAAACGGGGGCGGTCGGGACATGTTTGATTCCAGACAGCGATTGACCCAAAAGAAGGGTGGGGGGCGTCATAGGTGAAGTGAAGGAACAAAAGATGATCAGCGTCGGCATCGACATTGGCACCACCACCACCCAGTTGGTTCTCAGCCGTTTGACGGTTCGCAATGCCGCTCCCGGCGCCGTGATCCCGCGGATGGAGATTGCGGAAAAGGAAATACTTTATCGGAGCAAGATTCATTTTACCCCCATCGACGACCATTTGCTGATCGACGCCGAGGCCATCGCCGGCATCATCGGCGAAGAGTACAGGCTGGCGGCCATCGACGCCGCCGGGGTGGAAACCGGCGCTGTGATCATCACCGGTGAAACGGCAAAAAAGGAAAACGCTTCCAATATATTAAACGCTGTGGCGCAATATGCGGGAGATTTCGTCGTCGCCACGGCGGGGGTAAACTTAGAGTCGATTTTAGCAGGAAAAGGCTCGGGAGCATCGAAATATTCTCTTGAACAGCATCGCTTTGTCGCCAATGTCGACGTTGGCGGCGGCACATCGAATATCGGCGTGTTCAAGGAAGGCCGCGTCATCGACACCGCCTGTGTCAATGTGGGCGGCCACCTATTGGAACTGGAAAAAGGCGGCGACCGGGTGGCCTTTATCGCGGAACCGGCCAAGGAGATTCTGCGCGAGCTTTCCCTGCCACTTCAGGTCGGCGACCGGATGACCCAAAAGGAAGTGATCTCCGTCGCCCGGGTGATGGCCGACACGATTGTAGAAGCCATCGTCGATCGCCATCCCGGCCCGGTTTTGGAGCGGCTTTTGATGACGAATCCGCTAAAATGCGATTATGCCATCGACTATGTGATGATTTCCGGCGGTGTGGCAGATTATGTGTATAATGATTTTGAACCGGTTTCCCTGGCCGAAAGCACCGCCTACGGCGACATCGGCCCCGTTCTGGGCTGGGCGATCCGAAACGCGTTTCGGGAGCGAAACATCGCCTTGGTCGCGCCTTTGGAAACCATCCGGGCCACCGTAATCGGCGCCGGTATCCACGCCCTCAATATCAGTGGCAGCACGATCCATGTCAACGAGGCAACGCTGCCTCTCCGCAATGTTGCGGTGCTGTCTCCCTTTCCCCCCGAGATGCCGGCGGATCCGAAAGAGATCGCCGCTATGGTGCGGGAGCATGTGGGCCGGATCGCCAGGGAGGACAAAGAGCAATACCTCGCCATTTCCCTGACCTCACCGGCGGAAATGACATACCGGGCCATCCGGGATTTGGCGGCGGGCCTTTATGAAGGCATGAAAGATTATCTGTCTTATCGCGGTGTGATGATCGTCATCGTGGAAGAGGACTGCGGCAAGGCCTTGGGCCAAGCCTTAGAGATCGTCACCGATAAGAATATAGAACTCGTTTGCATCGATCAGATCCGGGTGGACGAAGGCGATTATATCGACCTTGGCAATCCGATCATGGGGGGCCGGGTCGTCCCCGTCGTCGTCAAAACCTTGGTTTTCGATCGGTCCAATCAATAAAGGAGGTAGAAACATGGGCATTTTAGACCCGATTAAGCCGAAGATTTTGGCGGTAAAATTCATTCCCAATGTCTCCGAGGACTTAAAGAAGGATATGGGCTTAACACCGGAACAGCAGAGCGTCGCGATGTTCACCTGCGACATCGATGATAGCGGCTATACCGCCGTCGACGAAGCAACGAAAAAAGCGGAAGTACAGGTGGTGTACGCCAAATCCTTCTATGCCGGCGCCGCCCATGCGTCGGGCCCATTGTCCGGTGAATTTATCGGCATCTTGGCCGGCCCCAATCCCGCGGAAACGAAAGCGGGCTTGAATGCGGCGGTTCAATGTATGGAGGAAGATGCCTGGTTTTATTCCGCCAATGAAGACGATTCCATCGCTTTCTTTGCCCATACCATCTCCAGAACCGGCAGTTATCTGTCGGCCATGGCGGGCATTCCCGAAGGGGAGGCCCTCGCTTATCTGATCGCCCCGCCCAGCGAATCGGGCTACGGGGTCGATGCGGCGCTGAAAGCCGCCGATGTAAAGATGTCGGTATGGTATGGCCCTCCCGGCGAAACAAACTTTGGCGGCGCGCTCCTCACCGGTTCCCAAAGCGCCTGTAAAGCGGCGACGGAAGCCTTCCGCGACGCGGTTTTAAGCGTTGCCAGAAGCCCCCTTGATTACGAAGGCTGAGGAATGGTGAAGGAGGCAAATGTATGAAAGTTATAACGGAAACAGAATTGCGGGACATCTTTAAGAAAACGCCGTTTACCTCCTTTGATTTGCCGACCGGAACAAAATTGACCCCTGCCGCCTCCCAGTTTTTAAGCGAACGGAAAATTCAGGTGTTGCGGGACGGTGTGCCGGAGAAGGATTTGGCGAGAGAGGATAAAAGATACCATGTATCCGCCCCGACACCGGCCCTCCCCGAAAGGGCCCCCGCGCCGCTGCCCATCGCCGATGATCAAAAGGCGAAGGAGGAGGCCGGCGATTCCAATCTGCCCACAAAATATGTCAACCCCGGAAAGGCCGAGCATATGACCCATATCCACGGCGCCGATCTGGTGCCGAAAACCCACCCGGTGATCGCCTTTCGCGGCAAACTAGATACCTTTGAGGCGGTTTTACTGGATTTGGCGGTGGAGACGGAAAGCATGGGCCTGACGGGGCTTGCGAAGGATCTGACGGATCTTTTGGAATATGCGCGGCAGATGATGCGCGCCGAAGTGCGGCAGGAGCCCTTGGCGCCGCTGGCCGTTCGTGGTTGGTCGCCGCAAGAGATTCGGGAACGCTCCCATTATCCGAAGAAGTTCTATGGCGTCAATCACTTTACGCCGCAGCCGATCCACGGCAAGGTGATGGCGCGGCTCAATTTTCTCAGAACCCAAGCGCGGGAGCTGGAATTGACGGCGGTGCGGGCTTTCTATCAGGATGGCAGCTACCAGCCGGGATGATATATTGGAAGCGGTCAACCGGTTCAGCAGCCTGGTCTATGTTTTTATGGTGCAGTTGCTGGCCGGGGAATACAAATACGGCATATAATGGGGGATCTTGTGGAGAATTTAGAACGTGGCAACCGCCTGACCGGCGTTTTCGCCGAACATATCGCGAAGCCAAAAGCGGCGGAAAAAGGGAAAAGGCTCTATACCGGCATTGACCTGGGCACCGCCTATATCGTTCTCGCGGTTGTGGATGAGGATCTGAACCCCATCGCCGGCGGAATGGAGTTTGCCGAGGTTGTCCGGGACGGTCTGGTGGTGGATTATGCCGGGGCTGTGGCCATCGTCAAGCGCTTAAAACAGCGGCTGGAAACTGCCATCGGCGCGGAGCTGGAGCTTGCCGGCGTGGCCTATCCGCCGGGAACGAATCCCAGCGATTGCCGGGCCATCCACTATGTGGCGGAAGCCGCCGGATTTCGCGTCGCCTATGCCACCGATGAGCCCACCGCGGCCAACCATGTATTGGGCATTCAAAATGGCGCCGTGGCGGATATCGGCGGCGGCACCACCGGCATCGCCGTGTTTTCCGAAGGCAAAGTCATCGATGTGCAGGACGAACCGAGCGGCGGCACCCATTTAAGCCTCGTGATCGCCGGCGCCAAGGGCATCCCCTTCCTGGAAGCGGAGAAGCTCAAAAAGGACGGGGGCCGCCATCAGGAACTGCTGCCCATCGTTCGCCCGGTGATGGAGAAGGTTGCCGGTATCATCGGGAATTCCATTGCCGCTTATCCTGTGGATACCGTCTATCTTGTCGGTGGTACCTGCTGTTTTCATGGTATTGAGACGGTGGTCGGCAAGGAATTGATCTGCCGGTGGCAAAGCCGGATCATCCGATGCTGGTCACGCCTCTCGGCATTGCGCTGGGCGCGGCTTTGTCCGAGCGGAAAAATGGTTAAGAGGATGTGTTGCGCGTGAAAATCGGCAGAGTGATCGACAATATCTGGGCAACCAGAAAAGATGAGAGCCTTCGCAGTTCAAAACTGATGATTGTACAGTTGTTGGAAAACCCCGTGATTTTGCGGAACCCCACCGAAGACGGGGGCCGGGTCATCGTCGCCGCCTATGTGATCGGCGCGGGCATCGGTGAAAAGGTCATCGTTGTAGAAGGCAGCTCCGCCCGGCGTCTTGGCGGCCTGGAAAAGAATGTCGCCATCGACGCAATGATCGTCGGCATCATCGACGAGAATGAATGGGGATTGGATAAAGAGGGAGTGAATGATGGCAGAAGCAATCATACGGAAAATTAGAGACGCGGGCATTGTCGGCGCCGGCGGCGCCGGTTTCCCCAGCCATGTGAAATTTTCCGCCCAGGCGGAAGTCGTGGTGGTCAATGGCGCCGAATGCGAGCCGCTTCTTCGCGTAGACCAACAGTTGAGGGTATTGGAAGCCGAAAAAATGCTGGCGGGTTTAACGGCGGCGGTGGAGGCGACCGGCGCCAAAGAAGGCGTGATCGCCTTAAAGGGAAAATACCGGGAAGCCATCGCCACATTGACCCCGCGCTTGCAGGGGAAGCCCTTTTCTATCTATATTTTGGACGATTTTTATCCCGCCGGGGACGAACATTTGACATTGTATGAAAGCACCGGACGGTTGGTACCCCAAGGCGGCATCCCAATTCAGGTTGAATCCGTCGTCACCAATGTGGAAACCCTGGTCAATGTTGCCAATGCGTTGGAGGGGATACCCGTTACCGAAACATATCTGACCGTTACGGGACAGGTGCCGAACCCCGTCACCGTGAAGGTTCCGGTGGGGATCCGGCTGCGGGAAGCCATCGCCCTCGCGGGGGCGGCGGATACCGCCGGAATGGGCGTGATCGACGGCGGGCCGATGATGGGAAAACTGGTGGAAAATTTGGACGAACCGGTGACAAAAACGACAAAGGGGCTGATCCTGCTGCCGGAAGATCATGCGTTGATCCGCAAACGCAAACTATCGATGGATCGGATCACCCGGCTGTCCCAGACGGCTTGCATCCAATGCCGTTATTGCACCGACCTTTGCCCCCGCTTCCTGCTCGGCCACGAGTTGGAGCCCCACAAAATCATGCGGGCCCTCAAATATATGGAAGGCAGCGAGGATACGCTGCGCATGGCCTTTATCTGTTCGGAATGCGGCATGTGCGAACAATATGCCTGTATTATGGATTTGTCGCCCCGAACGGTCAATGCCTATCTGAAAAAAAGCCTGGGCGAAAAAGGGTTCAAGCCTTTGCCGCCGCCGCAAGACCAGGCCGTCAATTCCCGGCAGCCGGAAAGAAAGGTGCCGGTGAAACGGCTGATCGCCCGGTTGGGCTTAACACCTTATGATAAAAAAGCGCCGCTGCAAAACGTGGATGGGAACTTTAAAACCGTCGGCATCCTCTTAAAGCAGCATGTAGGCGCGGCGTCGGTACCCACGGTGAAGGTCGGCCAGCAGGTGACCAAAGGCGACTTGATCGCCGCCATTCCTGAAAAGGCATTGGGGGTTCCCATGCATGCCAGCATCGCGGGAACGGTGGCAGCGGTGGAAAGCGACCGCATCATCATTTCGGAAGGAGGCGCCACATCGTGATCAAAGCAATCGGTTTGGTGGAAATGGCCAGCATCGCCAAGGGAATTGAAGTAGCCGACGCGATGCTCAAGGCTTCCCAGGTGACTTTGCTGGAGGCTAGAACCATCTGCCCGGGGAAATATATCGTGATGGTCAGCGGCGATGTTTCCGCTGTGGAAAATTCGGTTCGGGCCGGAAAGACCTTGGCCGGATCCCAGATTTTTGATGATTTCGTCATACCCAATGTACACCCCGCCGTCATCACCTCCATCGCCAATTCTTCTTCGGTAACGGAGATGCGGGCCCTCGGCGTGATCGAGGCCTTTGCCGTGGCATCGCTGATTGTTGCGGCGGATGCGGCGGTGAAAGCCGGAGAGGTGGAACTGATCGAGATCCGCATCGGCATGGGCATCGGCGGCAAGTCATTTGTGACTTTAACGGGGGACGTCGGTTCCGTTAAAGCGGCGGTGGCCGCCGGGCAGCAGACGACGATGGAAAAAGGTATGCTTGTTGAAGCGGTGGTCATTCCGTCGCCCCATAAGGATCTGAAAGCAACGGTTTTATAAGTAGATCAAGTTCTCTATGTTTACCATAGATATATGGTTCCCATTTTCGTTCCAAAGGAGGTGAAAAACATTGAAAAAACTGATTACCACCATGGACATCAAGGAAAAACTGGCCACGGGCGCCAAGGAAATCTACTTGGACGACGATACCATCATCACCCCGGCGGCCCATGATGCCGCAAAGGAACAGGGCATCCGCCTAATAAAGGCCGAGGCGATCGGGTTGCGGATTGCTGCACGCCGGCGGCGGTGCGCAGCAGGCCGGAAGGGATCGACCCCGCCCTGGTGGCGGGGAGGTGTCCGGGAGGTTATGGGTTCGATGGGCGGCGTTTTGCCCCGTTCCTGGTGATGGATCCCACAGGGTTCATGCTTATCAAAGGCAATAGTAAAATGGAGCCGTTCAATGATATGGCAAGACCGACCGCGCCGGCGTCGGCATCAAGGAAGTGACGGAAATTAAGGAAAGTAAAAACATGACCGCGGGTTTCATGACCTTTGAAAACTCCGATCTTACCCTGGACGCTGACATACGATGAATTCGATTATGTGATCGAAGGCACCCTGGGTTTATCGTTAACGGCAAGAAGTATACGGGGCAGCCGGGAGATGTTTCTATATTCCGCCCATACCACCGTAACCTTCAGCACACCCAATCGGACGAAGTTCTTCTTCGTTACCTATCCCGCCAATTGGCAAGAATTGAGCGGGTTAAGTTAAAATAAAATGCAAGTGAAACCATTCACAAATTAAAAAATCTTAGGAGGGTTATTACATGACGAATATCGCGTTAGGTATGATTGAAACGAAAGGTCTTGTCGGCGCTGTTGAAGCCGCCGATGCCATGGTAAAGGCCGCCAATGTTACCCTGATCGGCCAAAGTGCATGTCGGCGGCGGGCTTTCGTCACCGTTAGTACGTGGAATGTCGGTGCGGTGAAGGCCGCCACCGATGCCAACGCCGCCGCCCAAAGTCGGGCGAATTGATTTCCGTCCACGTTATCCCGAGACCCCATCAAGAAGTGGAATACATCCTTCCCAAATTGGGTGAATAAACTTCCTGCAAAGGGGTTGGGATTATGAAAGAAAACACAGCTCTCGGCATGATTGAGACCAAGGGCACCGTCAGTGCCGTTGAAGCCGCCGATGCCATGATCAAAGCGGCCAATGTGACGCTGATTGGCAAGGTTGGCGTGGAGGAAGCGGTCTTGTGACCGTGATGGTACGCCGGCGACGTTGGCGCCGTGAAGGCCGCCACCGATGCCGGCGCCGCCGCTGCGCAGCGGAGTCGGTGAACTGATCTCGGTTCATGATTCCGGGCCCCATCCCGATGTTGAGAAAATTTTTGCCTTCGCTGCCACCCGCCAGCCCGCCGCCGACTCCGGCTCCGCCGGAACCCACCCCTGACGGCGGCGGCTCCGGCGAAAAGAATGCGCCGGAAAAAAGCGGCGCGGACAAAGGCGAGGACAAGGTGAAGCGGCTCCGGCTTCCACTGTTGCGGTGGAAGCCGGGGACGATAGGTTTTGGATGACCTCGAAAGCATGACGGTACGGGATTTAAGAAAATTGGCTACGAAAGATAGAAGGGATCGCCATTGCCGGCCGGGAAATCTCACGTCGCGAATAAGGAAATTCTGCTGCGTGAGATCGAGCGATTGCGCGGGCACTGGCATAAAGATGAGTCTTTTTATTTTTCAAAGAAAGGGGGAGCCTACTTGCCAATAGATTATGATTTAAGGATCATTCAGGACGCCAGGGACGCGGCGCGCAAAGCGAAAGACGCCCAAGACATCCTCATGACCTTTGACCAAGCGAAATTGGACGCCATCGTCAAAGCCATGGCCGAAGCCGCCACCGCAAATGCGGAATGGCTGGCCAGGATAGCGGTGGATGAAACAAAATATGGCATATATGAGCATAAGGTCATAAAAAACCTGTTTGCCAGCGATGCGGTCTATCATTTCATCAAGGACATGAAAACCGTGGGCATCATCAAGGAAGACAAGGAAAAAAGGGTTGTGGAAGTGGCGGTGCCGGTCGGCGTCGTCATGGGGATCATTCCACCGCAATCCCACTTCACACCTTGATCCACAATGCCCTTTGCGCGGTGAAAGGCGGCAATGCCATCATCTTTTCACCGCATCCCAGCGCCATCAAATGCAGCTGCGCCGCCGCTCAAGTTTTGCAGGAAGCCGCTTCGAAATGCGGCGCGCCCGACGGCATTGTCGCCTGCTTGTCCAAGGTAAGCATGAAAGCGGTGGACGAGCTGATGCATCACGACGCCGTTTCCGTCATCGTTGCCACCGGCGGTTCCGCGATGGTAAAATCGGCCTATAGCGCCGGTAAACCGGCTTTGGGCGTCGGCCCCGGCAATGTCCCGGCCTTTATCGAGCGCAGCGCCAATGTGAAACAGGACGTTAAGGACATCATCACCAGCAAAAGCTTTGACAATGGCATGATTTGTGCCTCGGAGCAATCGATCATTGCCGACCAGCCCGTTAAAGACCAGGTTTTGACGGAATTGAAAGCCCAGGGCGGCTATATCATGAGTGGGGAAGAGGCCCAAAGCGTTGCCCGCCTGGTCATGACCGCGAAATGTGGGATGAACGCCGCTTTTGTCGGCAAGCCCGCCGCATATATCGCCGAACGGGCCGGTTTCAGCGTGCCGGAAGGCACAAAGGTGTTGATTGCGCCATTGGAAGGCTATGGGCCGGAATATCCGCTGTCCTATGAAAAACTGACCACGGTTTTAGGTTTTTATGTGGTGAAAGACTGGCTCGACGGCTGCGCCCTCAGCATCGAATTGCTGAAACTTGGCGGCATCGGCCATTCCTTCTCCATTCACTCCCAGAACGATGAGATCATCCGGGAGTTTATCCGCAAGCCGGTTTTCCGCATTCTGGTCAATACCCCCTCGGCTTTGGGCGGGATCGGTTATTCCACCGGCTTATCTCCGTCTCTGACCTTGGGGTGCGGCACTTGGGGCGGCAGCAGCCTGTCGGACAATCTGACGCCGCTGCACCTGATCAATACGAAAAAACTGGCCTATGGCACCAAAAACGTCGATTTGGATGAAAAAAGTCCGCCTGCTCCGGCCATTTCCTGTGCCGATCTGACCTCCGACCAGGTGGCAAGATTGGTGAAAGAAGTGCTGGCCCAGTTGCAGCAGCCTTCGTGAATGGGTGGTGACATGATGAACCAGGAACAACTGGTGGCCGCTGTCACCGCCGCGGTACGCGCGCAGCTGGAAAAGCAAAAAAATTGCGTTTGCCCGGATGAGGGGGACTTGATTCCAGTCGGCGTTTCCAACCGGCATTTGCATGTATCGGCGGCGGATTTTTATACCCTTTTCGGGCCCGACGCGGAGATGACGCGCTTTAAAGACTTGTCCCAGCCGGGGCAGTTTGCCTGCAAGGAAATGGTCACCGTCGCCGGCCCCGCCGGCGCCATTGAGCGTGTGCGAATTTTGGGGCCCGCCCGAAAACAAACCCAGTTGGAGGTTTCCGTTTCCGATTGTTTTAAACTCGGCGTCAAAGCTCCAATACGTGATTCCGGCGATCTCGGCGATTCGGCGCCGATCACCATTGTGGGGCCGAAAGGCGCCGTTACCTTAACGGAAGGCTGCATCATTGCCGCCAAGCATATCCATATGCACACGACGGACGCGGCGCGCCTGGGCTTGAAAGACAAAGACTTGGTCGATGTCAAAGCCTGTACAAAACGGGGCCTGATCTTTTTGGAAGTTCTCGTGCGCGTCGGCGACAAATTTCACCTGGAAATGCACGTCGATCTCGACGAAGCCAATGCGGCTTCGCTGAAAAACGGCGATAAGGTGAAAATCATCAATATCCACAAGAAATAAATTCCGTTTTCCTCAAAAGAAAGCAAAACCAAACAAAGCCGCCGCAAGGCGGCTTCGGCCTATATGCCGGCGGTTTCCCCGCCGATAGCAAAAGCTGCCTTGCGGCTTTTCTTTGTTGGCATGGGTTATGGAGAGGGCGGAGAATCCCCCCCTTTCGCCGGGGTTATTGCGGGCGAAAGCTGGGATTAAAGGCATAAAAATTCTTGCTGTCCAACTGATCCTGTACATGCCCTTTCTCGGCGCTGGTGCTTGGCATGGGCAAGGGAACCGGCGGGCTCTGTCCTTATTTTTTGCGGGTATCGTTTTGCCTTGCGGCGATAAAGGCTGTCCCGTCATCTTTTTTAAATGGCGGCGCGGATGATGCCGCAGGCGATCTTGTTGCCGGAATTTCCCGACGGTTGGCTTGTAAAGTCGTCCGGCGCATCGTGAACGATCAGGGCGCGGCCCAGAACTTCTTTTACGGTAAACCTGTCTGTCAAGACCGCCATAAAGGCCTGGCCTTGGTTCCCAAACAGCGGCGGCAGATCTCCGGCATGTTCCGGATGGCCGCAACCCTTGGGGTTATAGTGCATACCGGCATTGGCAAACGGATCTTCGGCGTTTCCGGTGCAGGCGGCGCCCTCGTGGATATGGAATCCGAAAATCCTGGAGGCGCAGGGGCCGGGATGTCTGGGGAGGCCTTTTACATTGACCGCCAATAAAACCCCCTCTTTGGTTTGATAAAGCCTTGCTGTGCCCCGGATATGCGGATGGGCGGCGCTGCCTTTTATTGTTGCTTCCGCATGGGGTTTCTTTGTCAAGAGCAGCCTGGAAAAGTGCTTGAAGCTTGTGCATTCGAACATAATGATCACCCCTTTCAACAGTATATGGGGCGCCGCCATTTTGCTTCACAGATTTGAAGATAAAAAGAGACCCGGGGCGGTGGTATCCGCCCAAAAAACTTTGTTGAGCCGCCCCCCAAAACCCTTTTCGCCCGGCCCAATGGCCGTCCGACCGTGTCAAACCGCCGTCTTGACAAGAAAAACAGGCTGTGCTATACTACGTAAAGTAAAAACCCTTTACATGGTGATCAAGTGGATGAAATTCTGAGAAAATCATTGTTGTTCGATTTTTATGGCGCCCTTCTGACCCGACGGCAGCAGGAGGTTTATTTGCTTTATCGTGATGAGGACATGAGCCTGGGAGAAATCGGCGCCGCCCTCAATATCAGCCGCCAGGCGGTACACGATATTCTTAGGCGAACGGAAAAAATCCTTTCCACCTATGAAGAAAAGCTGCAACTGGTTGAAAAGTTTACCGGCATCCGCGGCAAACTGGCGGAAATCCGCGGGCTGATCGAAAGCGGCTGCGAAGATCCGGCCGGGCGGATACTGGAAAAAATCGCGGAGATTGATTCCTTGGAAAGGCGGTAACAAATGGCGATTTTTGGCGCTTTGGCTGAAAAATTACAGGAAACCTTCAGCAAATTGCGAAAAAAAGGCAAGCTGACGGAAGCCGATATCAATGAGGCGATGCGTGAGATCCGCCTCTCCCTTTTAGAGGCCGACGTTAATTTTAAAGTGGTGAAAGACTTTATTGCCGGCGTAAAGGCCCGCTCCTTGGCAGTGAAGTGCTGGAAAGCCTGACGCCGGGGCAGCAGGTGGTCAAAATTGTCCATGAGGAAATGGTTTCCCTTTTAGGGGCGGAGGAAGCGAAAATCGCGATTTCCCCAAAGCCCCCCACCGTGATCATGCTGGTGGGGCTACAGGCCGGAAAAACCACCACCGTGGGAAAGCTGGGGGCCCATTTCAAAAAGCGGGGCCGCCGCCCGCTTTTGGCGGCCTGCGATTTACAGCGGCCTGCGGCGGTGAAACAGTTGCAGGTGTTGGGAGAAGGATTGGAATTGCCGGTCTTTGCCCGGGAGCCCGGCGGCGCAAGCCCTTTGGAGGTCGCCGGCGGGGCTTTGGCCTACATGCCCGCGCCAATGGCAACGACATCGTCCTGCTCGATACCGCGGGGCGGCTGCATCAATGAAGAACTGATGGACGAACTGGCAAAGATGAAGGAAGCCACAGCGCCCCAGGAAATCCTTCTGGTGGTGGACGCCATGACCGGCCAAGATGCCGTCAATGTGGCCCGGTCTTTCCACGACATGCTCGGTGTCACCGGCCTGATCTTAACGAAGCTGGACGGCGATGCCCGGGGCGGGGCGGCCCTTTCGGTGAAGGCCGTCACCGGTTGCCCGATCAAGTTTGTGGGAATGGAAAAAGACCGACGCGCTGGAAATTTTTCATCCCGATCGGATGGCTTCCCGGATTTTGGGCATGGGGGATATGTTGACCCTGATCGAAAAAGCCCAAAGCGCCTATGATGAAAAACAAGCCAAGGAGATGGAGGAGCGCCTGTTAAAGGCCGAATTTACCTTGGAGGACTTCTGAGCAGATGCAGGGTGGCGAAAAAGATGGGTTCCATGCAGGAGCTGCTTAATATGATTCCCGGCGTCGGCGTGTCCAAACACTGAAACGCCCGGCTGGACGAAAAGGAAATGAAAAAGGTGGAGGCGATCATCCAATCGATGATCCCCCACGAACGCCGCAATCCCCAAATCATCAATGGCAGCCGCAAGCGGCGGATCGCCAAGGAGCAGCGGCACGACGGTGCGGACATCAACCGTCTGTTAAAACAGTTTGACCAGAGCCGCAAACTGATAAAGCAATTGCCGGCATGGGAAAAAAGAAGGGGAAATTGAATTTGCCGCTTTTAACAAAAACCATCATAAAGAGATGGAAAACCAGACAAGACGATGAAGGAGGAAGAAACATTGGCAACAAAGATTCGTTTAAAAAGAATGGGTGCGAAAAAATCTCCCTTTTACAGGGTTGTGGTGGCCGACGCCCGCTATCCAGAGACGGCCGCTTCGTTGAGGTGTTGGCTATTACAATCCTTTAACGGAACCGGCGGAAATTAAGATCAATGAGGGAAGGGCGAAAGAATGGCTGTCCCAGGGCGCCATCCCACCACCACGGTGAAGAACCTTTTCAAAAAAGCCGGCATTAAATAACGGAGCTGAGATGAAAGATTTAGTGGAATATATTGCCAAGGCCCTTGTGGAAGATAAGGAAGCCGTTGTCGTTAAAGAAAACATACGGGACAAAAATACGCTTTTGGAATTGAGCGTCGCCCCGGCGATATGGGCAAGGTCATCGGCAAGCAGGGGCGCATCGCCAGATCCATCCGCACGCTGTTAAAGGCGTATGCGACGAAAAATGGAGAAAAGGCGAATCTTGATATTCTCTAAACGGGTAAGGCATAAGGAGGGGCGGGCCTTCGCAGGCGGGATTTGCCGCCCTTTAGGCCAATCACTGATGACCCAAAAGGCTTGAGGAATGCACCGGCACACGCCGCCAGACCAATGGCCCAAAGAACGGATGAGGAATGGGCGATGGGAACGGCGGCGGCGGTGATATCTCTAGAAATTGTACATGTGATATACTATACACGTACAAAGAAAGGGGTGGCAATATTGTCAGAAGGTTCGGCGTCAATATACGGGAGAATTTAAGGAAAAAGTAGTCAAAGACATAGAAGAGAACGGCCTTTCTCTGCGAAATGCGGCAAAGAAATATGGCATATCAAAACATTCCGTTGTTCAGCAATGGTATAATCTCTATAAGCGCGAAGGCGCTGCCGTCTTTTATCTTACCCCTCAGGAAAAGGCAGCTAAAAAGCCGCGGAAGCCCAAACCTCCAGTAAAAAGATCATAAGGATCTACTTGCGTGAAAAATGAGTATTTGCGCATGGAGAATGCCTATTTACAAAAAATTGAAGGCCTTAATTCAGGAGAGGGGACAACCAAAGAAAGCTAAAAATCCAGGTTGTTCATGAATTAAGGAAGACTTCTCACTCTCCAATTTACTCACCTTCGCCAACATTCCCCGCAGCACCTACTATTACCAAACCTCAATTCAAGATAAGAGGAAGCTACATGACAAATACAAGGATGTAAAGGAAAGGATCCGCTTCCTCTTCCAAGAAAAACATAAAGGACGCTGCGGCTATAGAAGAATTACCCTGGAATTGAAAAAGAGATGACGATCAACCATAAAACCGTCGCCAAACTTATGAAGGAAATGAGTGCTCTCCTGCCAAGTGCGGAAGAAGAAATATTCCGCTTTTAAGGCCCATATGGCCGCTACAAAGGCGCCCAATATCTTAAACCGGGATTTCCATGCAGAGGCTCCCGATCGCAAATGGGTCACCGATGTCACCGAATTCAATATCCAGGGGAAAAAGATCTCTTTTTATCTGTGCTCCTTGACCTCTTTAACCGTGAGGTCCGCGCTTATTCCATTGATAATAGACCCTCTTTCAAGCTCGTACAAGATATGATGAAAGATGCTTTGAACACTTTCGATGACTGGGGGATTATTGATCCATTCGGATCAGGGCTGGCAATACCATCACAAGGAATATGTCAAGCTTTTACGCAATAGAGGCTTCACACAAAGCATGTCAAGAAAGGCCACGTGCCTCGATAACGCCGTGATCAAAGCTTCTTTGCCATCTTAAAATCTGAATTCTATTACCTTCAGGAGTTTACCTCGGTAGAAGAGTTTATAAACGAACTCAACGACTATATTTATTACTACAATCACATTAGGATTTCTGAAAGGCTTAATGGATTGACACCTGTACTTTTAGAGCACTTCACACATATTCAAGCTGATGCTTTTGTCCAACTTTTGGGGGGCAGTTCACGGGCGGCGTATTTAACGACAGCCTTTTTCCGTTTTTATCTTGTACGGCATGGGAATGAATGGGTGAAGCAATGATTCGAATCGGTTGGATACAAGGGGTGCATGGAATCGGGGGCGATCTGAAGATACGCCCCTTGACGGATTTTCCCCAGCGCTTTCAAAAGGGCGCGGTGGTGACGCTCAGCGGCAAAACGGGAACCTACCGCCTGGAAGCCGCCAAAAAACGGGGGGACGTCTACCTCGTTCGCTTCGACGGCATCGCGGACCGGACGCCGCCAAAGCGCTGGTTGGCGCTTATTTGGAGATCCCCGAGGAAACGGCGATGCCGCTGCCGGAAGGGCATTTTTATCATTTTCAACTATTGGGTCTACAGGTGTATGAAAGCGGCATTTGCCTGGGAGAAATCGTTGAAATCATCGAAAGCGCCGCCCACGATGTCTATGGCGTCCAAAGGCCCGATGGCCGCCGTTTCCTGCTGCCGGCGCTGAAAAGCATCGTCCTCAAGGTGGATTTGGACAAAGGGCGCATGGAGGTTAAGGTGCCGGCGGGTCTTTTGGAGGCGACATGATGCGGATTGATATACTGACGCTCTTTCCTGAAATGTTTCTGCCGCTGGGCGAAAGCATGATGAAGCGGGCGGTGCAAAAGGGTTTGGCCCATTTTCAAATCACCAATATTCGCGATTATGCGAAACCTCCCCATTGGATGGTGGACGATCTGGTTTATGGCGGCGGCGCCGGCATGGTGATGAAGCCGGAACCGATTTTGGCGGCCCTGGAAGCCCTGGGGTATCGCCCCGGCGATACGGTGGTGCTTCCCAGCCCCGCCGGGAAACCCTTTAACCAGCAAACCGCTTTGCGCCTCAGCCGGGAAGAGCGCCTGTTCATCCTCTGCGGCCATTATGAGGGCATCGACCAGCGGGTGGCGGATTTCACCCGGGCCGAGGAAATCTCCATCGGCGACTATGTGCTCACCGGCGGCGAATTGCCGGCAATGGTGCTGGTCGACGCAACGGTGCGCTTGCTCCCCGGCGTGCTGGGCGACAGTGCCTCCTCGACGAAGAATCCTTCTCCGCCGGGCTTCTGGAGCATCCGCAATATACGCGGCCCGCCAGTTTTCGCGGCCTTGACGTGCCCGAAGTTCTCTTTAGCGGCGACCATCGGCGGATCGAAGCCTGGCGCAAAGAACAAGCCATTGCAAGAACCTGGGCCAATCGGCCGGATCTGTTGGAAAAGTTTTCCGCCGGGGCTTTGCCCTCCCGATGGCGGCGGCGGCCCCGCCGCGCACCGCCGTGTATCCGGTACTGGTGCATTATCCGGTTTTGGATCCGAGAGGTAAGGTGATCCATACATCGTTGACGAACCTCGATATCCACGACATCGCCCGCCTGGCCACCACCTATGATCTGCCCGCTACTATATCGTCCAGCCCGGCAAGGGAGCAGCGGGAGCTGGCGCAATCCCTGTTGGATTACTGGGTTTTGGGCATGGCGGCGCCGTCAATCCCGACCGCCGGGCGGCTTTGTGCGGGTTGTCCTCGTCGATTCGCTGGAAGAAGCGGCGGCCGATGTCGCCGGGCGGCGCCGGCGGCGTCCCACCATCGTCGCCACTTCCGCCAAGATGCGGCCCAATGCCATTTCCTTTGCGGATTTGCGCCGAAAAATATGGCGGGAAGACGGCGATTGTCTATTGGTTTTCGGCACCGGACACGGTATCGCCGAAGAAGTGCTGGAATCCTCGGATCATGTGCTGAAGCCGGTAGAGGGCCGCGGCGTTTACAATCATCTTTCGGTACGCAGCGCCGTCGCCATCATCGTCGACCGGCTTTTAGGCGAATAGGGCTGAAACGGGCCTATAACAGGGTGAAAAATCAGCGAAATGATGAAAGAACCCGCGCCTTCCGCTTGGGGGCTTGCATTTTTTTGGTATGTATGCTAAAATACTTTTGTTTTGAATTGAGGTGGTCCTCTGGCGTTTTTGCGCATACGAACGCCTTTAGGAAGGAGAATAAAAATGAGCGTAGTCGATTTGGTGGAACAGTCCTATTTGAGAAGCGATATTCCCCGTTCAGAGTTAGGGATACGGTAAAGGTTCACGTCAAGATCAAAGAAGGGAAAAGGAACGGGTTCAGATTTATGAAGGCGTCGTCATCGCGAGAAAAGGCGGCGGCTTACGGGAAACCTTCAAGGTGCGCCGCGTTGCCTACAATGTCGGTGTGGAGCGGACATTTCCCGTGCATTCCCGCGTTTGGACAAGATCGAAATCGTCAAAAAAGGGAAGGTTCGCCGGGCGAAGCTATATTATCTGCGGCAAGAACCGGGAAAGCCGCCAGAATCAAGGAATTGCGCTGATTTCTTGTCTGCACTGCCCTTTCGGGACGGAAAGCAAGGAAGAACATACAGAAATGAAAGGGATTTCTCAACGGAGACGTCCCTTTTTTGTCTGTCACACCGGGGCTTACAGCGGGATGTCAAAACCTGAGTATAAATATTAGGAAACATCTCGTTTTGAAAATCAACAATTCGCAATTATTTGCCCTTGTTTTGCAAAATGCCTGTTATAAAATAATATTAGTAGCCTTTTATCCTTTTGCATAAGGGAGGATCGGTTACACGGAGTACAGCATGACGGTTGTAAATTGGTATCCCGGCCATATGGCCAAGGCGCGAAAAGGCCTGAAAGAACAGATTGCCATTGCGGATCTCGTGATCGAGACGGCGGATGCCCGCCTGCCGATAGCTTCCAGAAATCCGGAGCTGGGCGCGCTGTTGGGCAAAAAACCTTCGGTTCTGATCTTAAATAAAGCGGATCTGGTGGAAAAAGCCGATGCGAAGGCTTGGCTGGATTGGTATCGGAACCGGGGCGAAACGGCGCTTTTTGTTTCCGCCATCGAAAAAAATGGGTTAAGGGATTTGAAGGCGCTGCTGGCGGAAAAGGCCGAGATCCTCAACGAAGAGATGGCGGCCAGGGGGCGGCGGCCGCGGCCGCTGCGGCTGGTGGTTGCCGGCATTCCCAATAGCGGCAAAAGCGCGGTTTTGAACGCCCTTATTGGCCAGCGCAAAGTAAAAACCGGCGATCGCCCGGGCTTGACCAGGGCTTTGCAATGGGTTCGTTCCGGAGAAAATTGGGAAATCCTCGATTCGCCGGGCCTGCTCTGGCCGAGGCTGGAGGACCAGGATGCCGCCATTAAATTGGCGGTGGTGGGTTCCATCAGCAAAGACGCTTATGGCGAAGAGCAAAGCGGTTGGTATCTGTTAAATTGGCTGCGCCAGAATAAGCCGGGGGTTTTTAAAAACCGCTACCAGATCGAGACATTGCCGGAACATAGCGAGGATCTATTGGCGGAAATCGGCAAAAGGCGCGGGCTTTTAAGCGGCGGCGGTAAAATCCGCGAACGGGACGCCTATATTCTCCTTTTGAAGGAATTCCGTTCGGGCGTTTTAGGGAAGATTTGCTTGGAAAAACCGCCGCGATAGGAGGGAACCCATGGGGGCGAAGTCGGCAGCACCGGATATGTACCGCTATGAAGAGCAGCTCTTTCGGCCAGGAAGAGATCTCCTGCCGGTTTGGACGAGCAGGGCCGGGGCCCATTGGCCGGTCCCGTTGTAGCCGCTGCCGTCATTTTGCCCCGGGGTTGGATTCCGGGTTTGAACGATTCCAAGAAGCTGACGGCAAAGCGGCGCCTCCGCTTGGAGACGGAAATCAAAGAAAAGGCTTTGGCCTGGTCTATTGGTGCGGTTTCCGCCCGGGTGATCGAACGCGTCAATATTTTGGAAGCCACGAAACTCGCCATGGAGCTGGGCGGTGCGCAATCTTCGCCAAGCGCCGGATTTTTTGCTCATCGACGGTACTTTCACCATCGGCAGTCAATTGGAACAGAAAACAATCATCGGGGGGACACTGCTTCCGCATCGATCGCGGCCGCCAGCATCCTCGCCAAATGTCATAGGGATAGACTGATGCACCATTATCACCAAAGATACCCTGCGTATGGTTTTGATCGGCATAAAGGCTATCACTTTGCCTCATCGCGAAGCAGTGCGAAAATATGGCCCCTGCCCACCGCACCGGGCCACCTTCCGCTTAATATAAGAAAACCTTATTTCCATTTTATACATTTAATAACGACGATAGGGGGTGAAAAAATGCTCCAACAGATGGGAGGTCTTGGCATCTTTGCCTTTTGGACCATCGTATTTCCCTTCATCGTCATCTTCTGCGGCTGGTTTTTGGCGCCAAAGAAACCCAACGCGGAAAAGATGACCACCTATGAATGCGGTTTGGATACCCAGGGGAAAACATGGGTTCAGTTCAAAATGAACTATTTTCTGTATGCCTTGATCTTTGTGATCTTCGACGTGGAGACGGTTTTCCTGTATCCTTGGGCGGTGCGTTTCCAAGTCCTTGGTTTGTTTGCCTTTATTGAAATGGTAATCTTTATCGGAATCTTAGTCTTAGGCCTTTGGTATGCCTGGAAGAGGAGCTTTGGAATGGAATTAAAAAAGACCCTGGGGTCGGCACTTCTCCCTTGATCGGAAAATGTCGCGTCGCCCCAAATGTCATCATGGCATCCATCGAGAAGATCCTGAACTTTGCTCGGGGTCGCTCCCTTTGGCCGGTTACATTCGGGCTTGCCTGCTGCGCCATTGAAATGATGGCCACCGGCGGCGCCCGTTTCGACTTGGCACGCTTTGGTTATGAGGTGTTTCGTCCCTCTCCCCGGCATGCCGACGTGATGATCGTTGCCGGTACCGTAACCCATAAGATGGTGCCTTTGCTGCGCCGGATTTATGACCAGATGCCGGAACCGAAATATGTCGTCGCCATGGGTTCCTGCGCATGCAGCGGCGGGCCCTTCGTCGATTCCTATAGCGTGGCCGCGGGGGTCGATACCGTCGTCCCCGTCGACGTCTATGTGCCCGGCTGCCCGCCGCGGCCGGAAGCGTTGATCTATGGGTTGCTGCAACTGCGGGCGAAAATCGACATGCCCTCGATCCAAGATTTGAATAAGGGGGCGAAAAAGAAAAATGATTGACCGTACAGAGATATTAGAAAAGAGTAAAGAGCGATTTGGCGAAAAAGTTTACCGGCCGGAAGGAAAGGACGAAATTTGGTTTGCGCCCGAAATCGTGCTGGATTTCTGCCAATTCTTAAAAAGTGAAACCGAATACAATTTCCTTTTGGATCTGACCGCCGTGGACTACCCGGATTCGTTCCAGATGGTCTACCATCTCCTCTCTTTGGAGAACGGTTCCTGTCTCAAGCTATGCTCCAACTTGGATAAAGAGGCGCCGAAAATCGCCTCGCTGTATCCGATCTGGAAAGCCGCCGACATGATGGAGCGGGAAACCTATGATCTGATGGGGATTGTCTTTGAAGACCACCCGAATCTGAAGCGGGTTCTTTGTCCCGATGATTTTGAAGGACATCCGCTCAGAAAAGACTATATTTTGCAGCCGGTAGCGCGGCGCTGAGAAAGGGGGATCAACGTGCTAAGACAGGAAGGCGATTTTAGAACACAGGAATTCCTCCTCAATATGGGGCCGCAGCACCCCAGTACCCACGGGGTGTACCGGGCGATTTTAACGATGGACGGGGAATATGTTGTCCACTTGGAAAACGTTGTCGGCTATTTGCACCGGGGCATGGAAAAACTGGCGGAAACGAGAACCTATACCCAGTTTATTCCCTATACCGACCGCCTCGACTATTTGGCGGGCATCTTAAACAACTGGGGGTATTGCCTGACGGTAGAGAAGGCCCTCGGTCTGGAGGTGCCGGAAAAAGGGGAATATATCCGCGTCATTCTCGGGGAATTGCAGCGGATCGCCAGCCACCTCGTGATGTTGGCTTCCTTCGCTTTGGACTTGTCGGCTTGGACCGGCTGGATGTATCCCTTTTATGACAGGGAAAAGATCCTCGATCTTTTTGAGCTATATTGCGGTTCCCGCCTGACCACCACCGCCACCCGGATCGGCGGGCAGCCCACATTTCTGTGCCGAGTTCAAAAAGCAGTTGGAAGCATTTTTCGATTATCGCCCGGCCATCACCGATTTGCAAGCAATCTGGTCACCGGCAATGAAATCTTCCAGGGCCCTAAAGGCGTGGCCGTCGTCGACAGAGACATGGCTTTGGATTATGGCTTTACCGGCCCGAACCTCAGGGCCAGCGGCGTCAACTTCGATTTACGGAAGGCCGCGCCCTATGGCCTTTATGGCCGCTTTGAATTTGACGTTCCGCTGGGTGAAACGGGAGACAATTTCGACCGTTATTATCTGCGCATTCTTGAGATGGGAACAGTCCTTGCGCATCGTCAAGCAAGCCTATGAAGCCTATCTCCAATTGCCGGAGGACGCCCCCACCATGGCGAAGGTGCCTAGGGTGCTGAAGGTTCCCGCCGGCGAAACCTATGGGCAGATCGAAGGCTCAAGGGCTTGTCGGCTTCTATTTGGTCAGCGACGGCGGGAAGAACCCCTACCGTCTTCACCTGCACAGCCCGTCCTTCGTCAACCTCGGCGCATATCCCGACATGGCGAAAAACACTTTATTGCAAGACGCCGTAACCTCTTTGGCTTCCATTGACATTGTTTTAGGTGAAAGTGGACCGCTAATTGGGTGATGTATAGGAGAGAAGAAATTATGGGTATTGTTAATCATCTATTCCTTAATATTGCCGGCTGGATTCGGGGGTTAATGGATGGCTGGGGATTTCAAGATTGGCTGATCGACGCCGCCATGGTTTTCATCAATTGGATTGTCGTTTTGGTCTTTATCATTTTGAACGTCCTTTTCCTCGTTTATATGGAGCGCCGCGTATGCTCCTTTTTCCAGGAACGGCTTGGCCCCAACCGTTTGGGGCCGAAGGGTCTGTTTCAGACCGTCATCGACATTTTGAAGCTTTTGGGTAAGGAATTGATTACCCCCGCCGACGTGGACCGCCCCGTTTATAAGATGGCGGCCTTGGGCGCGCCTCTTTTGGTTTTCCTCGTCGTTCCGTTCGGCGAAGGGATGGCGGTGGTGGATTGCATCGGGATCTTCTTCATGCTCTCGGTGGCGTCTCTCACCACGATGTTCATCCCTGAGAAGTGGCCGGTTGGGGCGCCAACAATAAATATTCGCTGATCGGCGGCTTGAGGGCCGTGGCCCAAATGATCAGCTATGAAATCCCGCTGATTTTCCTTCTTGGGGGTTATCATGCTGACCGGCTCCCTTCGCATGAGCGATATCGTTTTGGCCCAGGGGAACCTTTGGTTTATCGTGCTGCAACCCGTTGCGTTTCTCGTCTATTTTATCCAGCCGCCGAATTGAAGACCGCAGGCCCTTCGACTTGCCCGAAGGCGAACAGGAGTTGGTGGCGGTTATCACCTGGAATATTCCGGCGTGCGTTTTGCCCCTTCTATCTTGCGGAATATAAACCTGGTGGCGATGGCCGCCATTGGCGCCACCGTTTTCTCGGCGGCTGGCGGGCCCTTCCTGCCCGGTTGGCTCTGGTTCTTCCTCAAGATGTATCTGATGATCTGGCTCTTCATGTGGGTAAAATGGACCTATCCGAGAATCAGGATCGATAAAATGATGATGAAATTTAACTGAAATTCTTACTGCCGGTGGCGCTGGCAGCGTATCGTGTTGACCGGTCTGGCCATCAAGGCGGCGAGCTTCGTCCAGATGATGGATGGTGGTGATGTAATGTACGGCGAAGGATTGGTCAAAGGCTTAGGCGTCACCCTAAAGCACTATTTCAAAAAGACGAAGACGGAATATCCTGATGTGATGCCGGATTTGCCCTTGTCTGTCAAGAACTATTTCCGGACCCGGAAAAATGTACCGCCTGCGGCATATGTGTCAATGCCTGCCCCAACCGGGTCATTTCCCTCGAAAAATGCCGGGACGAAAACAACAAATGGCAAGTCACCGATTATCAAATGAACCTGATGTACTGTCTCTATTGCGGCTTTTGCGTCGAATCCTGCCCCCAAAGCGCCCTTGTGCAAACCCAGGAATTTGAAAAAAGCCGTCTATAGCCGGGAAGAAATCAAGGCGCATCTCTTCCACAGAGACGACCTTTGCCCCAAACCGGTGGCGGAGGAAGCGCCGCCAGAGCCAGGAAGGAGGAAAAAGCCTGATGCAAGAGTTGATATCCTTTGTTCACACCATTTTGCCCGGCGCCGTGTTTTTCCTTCTCGCCTTCATCATCGTTGCGATGGCCCTGGGCATGGTGCTTTCCAAGAACCTGGTACACAGCGCCGTTTTCATGGTTTTGTGCTTTATCGGCGTTTCCGGCATCTCTTTTTATTGCTGGCGGATTTCATCGCCGCCCTGCAGTTGTTGGTCTATGTCAGCGCCATCTCGGTTTTGCTTTCACCTTTGGTGTGATGCTGACGAGAAGGGGCGATATTCGCCAGTCAATGTGCCGAATCGCTACCGCTTTAGCGGCGTATCGTTTCCTTTTGCTTTTCCGGCATGTTGTCCTATGTTTCGGTGCGTACCGATTTTTATGTGCCTTATCTCAGCGAAGGGACCAGCATTGTCGGCCCGTCAGGAGATTTGATGATGACGGATTTCGTCGTTCCCTTTGAAGTGGCGGCGCTCTTGCTGCTCTTTGCTCTGGTCGGCGCCATCATTATCGCGAAAGGGGTGAAGCATTCCAGATGACGATCGTCTACGATTTTCACCGGCTTGTTTACGGTGGGTGTTCACCATTATCTCTACTCGCCGCCGCCCTTTTTGCCATCGGCTTCTATGGCGCCGTCGTGAAAAAGAACGCCATTGCGGTTTGATGGGCATCGGCTGATGCTGAATTCCGTCAATATTAACCTCGTCGCATTCTCCGTTACCTGACCCCCAATGAATTCGTCGGCCATGTTTTCGCCATCTTCGTTATCGTTGTGGCCGCGGCGGAAGTGGCGGTGGGTCTCGCGGTGATTATCAGTGTTTACAGAGATCGCTTCTCCACCGACGTGGACGAACTCGACTGGCTGAAGTGGTAAGGAGGGTGATTTGAGAAAATGTTAGATTATGCATGGTTAATTCCCATTCTGCCCTTGATCGCCTATATCCTGATCATCTTCCTGTTCAAAGGTTCCAAGGCTTTAAGCGCCGGTACCGCCATCGCCTTTATGGGCGGCGCCCTTGCCGTCTCCATTATGGCCATGGTTTCGGTGGTCGGCGGCGGTTACAGCATGGAACAACCCTATCAGGTAACGGTCAATTGGCTGAATCTTTTTCCTTGGGCGATTTTGTCGTTGAAAATCGGCATGGGGATGCTCTTGGATCAGCTTTGTCGACCACGATGATGGCAATGGTTACGCTGATCGCCTTCCTTGTCTTGGTCTATTCCGTCGGCTATATGGAAGGGGATTCGGGGTTTTCCCGCTACTTTGCCTATATGTCCCTGTTCGCTTTCTCGATGTTGCTCCTCGTTATCGCCGACAATATCTTTGTGATGTTCATCGGCTGGGAATTGGTGGGTCTATGCTCCTATCTGTTGATCGGCTTTTGGTTCCACAAACAGTCGGCGGCGGACGCGGCCAATAAGGCCTTCATCACGAACCGCTGGGGGGACTTCGGCTTTATGCTGGGGATCATTCTCCTCTATCTGACCTTCGGAACCTTTGATTTTATGGAGCTTTCCAGCGTCATCGGCAGCGGCAGCGTCGAAGTCAGCACCGGGATGATGCTGTTGATCGCCATCCTGATCTTCTTTGGCCCGATGGCCAAAAGCGCCCAGTTCCCGCTGCACGTTTGGTTGCCCGATGCGATGGAAGGCCCCACGCCGGTTTCCTCCATCCTCCACGCCGCCACCATGGTGGCCGCCGGGGTGTATTTGATCGCCCGTTCCTTCGTGATCTTCCATGCGGCGCCGAATGCCCTGATCTATATCGCCTATCTCGGCGGGTTTACCGCTCTGTTTGCCGCCAGCATCGCTTTGGTGCAGCGGGATATTAAGCGGATTTTGGCCTTTTCCACCCTGAGCCAGTTGGGCTATATGATTATGGCCATGGGCATGGGCGCGATGACGGCGGGGATGTTTCACCTGACCACCCACGCTTTCTTCAAATGTATGCTCTTCCTTGGCGCCGGCGCGGTGATCCATGCCGTGCATGACCAAGACATCTTCAATATGGGCGGCCTCGCCAAAAAGATGCCGATTACAACGACGACTTTCATTATCGGGGCGCTGTCCCTTGCCGGTATCTTCCCGCTTTCCGGCTTCTGGAGCAAGGACGAAATCTTGCTTTCGGCCTTTACCGGCGGTTGGACGCCGCTGTTGGTCATCGGCACGTTGGTAGCGGGGATGACGGCTTTCTATATGTTCCGCCTTGTCTTTGTTACCTTCTTCGGCAAAAAGCGCAGCGATCACCATGCCCATGAATGCAACTTTTTTATGACGGGGCCTTTGATCGTCCTCGCGGTTTTCGCCATCGGCGCCGGCTATGTCATGCTGAAGCTGGGGTATCCGGAACTCGTTTTCTATGGCCATCCGCACCATGCCGAGCTGAACCTCGTGATTGCCGGCGTCTCCACCCTGGTGGCCTTGGGCGGCATCTTCCTCGCCTATCTCGTCTACTATAAAAACGTTGTGGACTATGTGGCGCTGGCGGAAAAATGGAAACCCCTCTACAATTTGCTGTACAATAAGTTTTATATCGACGAAGTATATGCGTGGCTCTATCGCAAAATAATGCTGGGCATTGCCTGGCTTTGCAATAAGTGCGACCGCAAAGTGGTGGACGGCATTGCCGACGGCACCGGCGATACGGTACGCTATACCGGCGCTTGGTTGCGCTTCATTCAAAACGGCAGTTTACAAAGTTATGCTTTGATTTTCTTCGGCGCTGTGGTGATCATTATGATTCTTTTGGCCACCCCGATTTTAGGAGGTGTGTTTAAATGAGCTTGCTTTTGCCTATGATCGTCTTTTCGCCGATCGTCGGGGCCATCATCATCGCCTGTATCCCGACGAAATCCGATGTGCTGATCAAAGCCACCGCGGCGGTGTTTACCTTTATCTCGCTGTTGGGAACGATTCTCCTTTACCTCTTTTACGATAAGGCCGCCGGCGGTTTGCAATTCATCTTCGATGTGCCTTGGATTGAGGAATTTGGCATCCATTTTGCCTTCGGTGTGGACGGCATCAGCATCCCGCTGCTGCTGTTGACGGGGCTTGTGATCTTTACCGGCGTCTTTGCTTCCTGGGATATGCACCACCGGATTAAGGAATTCTTCATTTTCCTTTTGCTGCTGGTGGCCGGGGTATTCGGCGTTTTCCTCTCCATGGATCTGTTTTTCTTCTACCTTTTCTTTGAAGTCGCCGTGATCCCGATGTATATTCTAATCGGTGTGTGGGGCAGCACGAGAAAGAGTATGCCGCAATGAAGCTGACGCTGTACCTGTTGGTGGGCTCCGCTTTCGTTCTGATCGGCATGATCGCCACCTATATCAGGCCGGCATCGTCTGGGTTACAATACCTTCGATATCGCGACCCTGGCTTCGGTGGTCTATGACAGCCCGTTTCAGAGTTCGCTTTCTTTTTCATGATGATCGGCTTTGGCTTCCTGGTGCCGATGTGGCCGCTGCATACCTGGTCTCCCGACGGTCCGTCGCCGCGCCCACCGCCGTCAGTATGTTGCACGCCGGCGTTCTGATGAAGCTGGGGTTACGGTCTGATCCGGGTCGGCATCGCCTGTTTCCCGGAAGGCGCTTATTACTGGGCGCCGCTGATCGCCACTTTATGCACGGTCAATGCCACTTATGGCGCTTTCGTCGCCATGGTGCAAAAAGACCTGAAATTTGTGATCGGCTATTCCTCCGTCAGCCACATGGGTTATGTGCTTTTGGGGATCGCCGCTTTGAACACCGTCAGTTTGGATGGCGCCGTGGCCCAGATGTTTGCCCACGGGATTATGACGGCCCTCTTCTTCGCTTTGGTCGGCAATATTTACCACAAGGCCCATACGCGGGAGATCGCCGTATTCGGCGGCTTGGCCCACCAGATGCCAAGGGTGGCTTACGGCTTCATGATCGCCGGTCTCGCTTCTCTCGGCTTGCCGGGGCTCTATAATTTCGTCGCGGAATTCTCAATCTTTACCGGAGCGATCCAAGCCTTCCCGGTTCAAGCCGTTATCTCTGTTTTCGCCATCGTCATTACGGCGATCTACGTTCTCACCGTTGTGAAACGGGTATTCTTTGGCCCGCGGAAGGAAGAATGGGATCATATGACCGATGCCAAAGGCGTGGAATTGGTTCCCATCATTATCCTGTGCTGCACCCTGATTCTCTTTGGCGTCTGGCCCAATCTGATGATGGATTTGATCAACAATGGCATCACGCCTCTCGCGGAGAAAGTCTATGAATTCAAGATGGGAGGGCTGTTCTGATGAATATCCAATTGATTACGGTAGAATTGGCAACGGCGGCTCTCGCACTGGTTCTCCTGGTTTTTGGCTTGATCGCCCCTAGAGATCAACAAAAAGGCGTCGGCTATTTCGCGGTGATGGGCCTCATTGTGGTGCTGGGCATTGCTTGGCTGATGCATACCGTGGAAGGTTCGGCCTTCGGCGGCATGTACCAAGTGGATGCGATGAGCGGGTTCTTTAAAATCCTGTTCTTGATCACCGGCGCCCTCGTCTGCGGCATGTCCCTCCGCTTTACCGAGCGGCTGGGCCACAGCCAAGGCGAATACTATGCGCTGATCGTTTCAACGCTGGTCGGCATGATGGTCATGGCGTCCGCCACCGACTTTGTCACCCTGTACCTTGGCCTGGAACTGATGACGATTTCCTTCATCATTCTCGTCGCCTACAAAAAGGGCGATAAGAAATCCTCGGAAGCCGGGCTGAAATATATCCTATTGAGCGCCATGTCTTCGGCGATTATGCTGTTCGGGATCAGCTATGTTTTCGGTCTGACGGGCACCGTCGCCTACGAAGGCATCGCCGGTATTCTGAGCGGCGGCGTTTCCGCAATGATGATTGCGGCGGCGGTGATGATCATCGCCGGCTTCTCCTTTAAACTGTCGCTGGTGCCCTTCCATATGTGGGCGCCGGACATTTACGAAGGCGCGCCGGCGCCCATAACGGCGCTTTTGTCCACCGGTTCCAAAAATTGCCGCATTGGCCGCTTTCATCCGCTTCATTCATGTGGCGGCTCCGGATGCGGCGGGCCCCATCGGCACCCTGCTGATTGTCCTTGCGACTGACGATCCTGCTCGGGAACTTCGTGGCGATTCCGCAGACGAATATTAAAGAGAATGCTGGCCTTCTCGAGCATTGCCCATGCCGGTTATCTGCTTTTGGGTCTTTTGGCCTTCAATGAGATCGGCATTGCGGCGATGCTCTATTATTCGGCGATCTATATCTTTGCCAATGTCGGTGTTTTCGCCGCCATCACCGTATTACCAACCAGACCGGTAGCGAGGAAATCCGTGATTTTGCGGTATGTCGAAGCGCTCGCCCTTTATGGCGACGATCATCCTCGTTTCCCTGCTTTCGCTGGCAGGCATCCCGCCTTTGGCCGGGTTCTACGGCAAATTCTATCTCTTCGTCGCCATCATTAAGGAAGGCTATATCTGGCTGGCATTCCTCGCCATCATGATGAGCATGGTTTCCGTGTACTACTATTTGATCGTGGCGAAGGTGATGTTTATCGGCGAACCGCTGGAAGATACGCCGGTAAAAACGCCGGGTTCCGCGGCTTTGGTCATGGTTGTTTCCGCCCTGGTAACGCTGGTTCTCGGCGTTTACCAAGAACCGCTGACGCGTCTGGTCAGCGCCGTGGCGAAAGCCTTTTTCGGCGCTTAAACCGTCGCCAAAATCCCTAGATTTAAAGGCAAAAGCGTGCCGCGAAGCGTTTTTTAAACGCCAAGCGGCACGCTTTCATGTTTGCCGCTGAAAAATTTGCCGGGAAGCAGAAAAATGGCGCGAAAAACTCCGGTATAATATTTGTATTGACAAAAGAGAAAGAGATACGCTAAATTAGTCCATAAACAGACCAACTTAAATGGGGAGGATGGTGCGTTATGTCATGGGTTTATTTAATAGGGGCGATGACTTTTGAAATTATTGCCACAACATTGATGAAGGTATCGATGGGTTTTCAAGCTTCTGCCAACCATAGGAACCCTGGTCGGATACATTGCTTGCTTTACGCTATTGTCGTTTGCTTTGAAAAAGATCGATATGGGTGTGGCCTATGCGGTTTGGTCGGCGGTCGGCATCGTGGTGCTCTCTGCGATTGGCATCGTATGTGTTAAAACAGTGAACGTGGCAAAGGTGGTTTCGATTGCGCTGATCGTAATTGGCGTGATTGGATTGAATTTGGCGGCGTAAGCCATTGATTTAGGAAGAGGTGGCGGCAGAGGTGGAAGGAAAAGATCGCCTGGAACGGCAAATCGAAAGATATTATCGCTCCTGGTTTAAAATAAACGACATCTACAGTTTATGGGCCAAAGCCCAGGGTATGCAGGAAACGACATTGTTCGTACTTTATGAGATATACCACGCAAAACTGCCCTGTACCCCAAGGCAAATTTGCAAAAAGTTGCTTTTCCGAAACAGACGGTATCACAAATCATAGGCGGCCTTGAAAAAGAGGGCATATCATTAAGGAGATAAGTGCTAAAGGATCGCCGAAACAAAGCCATCAGGCTTTTAAAAAAGGGGAACGTTTCGCATCGGAGATTCTGTCAAAGTTAAAGTCGGCGGAACTTGAGGCATTCCATCAAATGACGGAGGAGCAAAGTGAAACATTAGTTAAAAACTTTGAGACGGTGGCGGATTTACTTGAAAAAGTATATCAAGAAAATAGGGTGTAAAAACCTGTGGCGTCACCATTGCCCCATTTGACGCCGGGAAAACCGGGATTCTACCATCTGTTTTATAAGGAAATGCGGGCGGCCCCCGGCCCAAGTTTACAGGCCGGCGCGCCTTTGCGCCCCTATGGTTTGGCGCTTTGCCGCCTACAGCTTTGTCCGTACCGTACCGCTTGGGCGGTTTTTCTTTTGGCCGGTGGGCCTTTGGGGGTTTCTTCTATACCGCCACGGGCCAATTTCCCGGTTTGGCCCTTGGCCGCCTTTTTATTAAGCGGCACCATTTTCCCGGCCATGGTTTGCCGCCCCCGTTCAGAATGCTGTGCGGCAGCACCGTTCTCATGGGGGGCCGCAAGCCTTTTTTCTTTTTATCCGCTGGTATTTTCCGCAATGTATTGTAGATTGTCGCCGATCAAGTTTGCCGTTTCGCTTTTTTCGTGATATGATGTGGGTATCCTTCCGGTGCAACCGCCGGAACGGAAACGGGATGCGCCGCCTTTTCCCCAATCTGCAACGGCGGATCCTGCCTTAGCACAAAATACATGGGAAAAGAGCGTGTTGTATGACAGGTGGGCTTTCCGAAAAAATGAAGGAAGCGGCGTGGTCGGTTTTGCCCGTCGCCGGCCTCGTTCTCGCGCTGCACTTTTTTCTGACGCCACTGCCCTTTTGGACTTTGGTCACATTTCTCATTGCCACGGGCCTGCTCATTATCGGCATGGGCATTTTTACCCTCGGCATCGACATCGCCATTCTACCCATCGGTGAAGCCGTCGGGGCGGAACTGACAAAATCGAGGCGGCTTTCCTTCATTCTGTTGGCCGGCTTTGTCATCGGGGTTGCGGTGACCATTGCCGAACCGGATTTGCAGGTTTTAACGAAGCAGGTTCCGGCGGTTCCGGATCCGGTTATGGTAGCGGCGGTTGCCGTTGGCGTCGGCGTTTTTCTCGTCGTCGCTTTGCTGCGCATCGTTTACCGCGTCTCCCTTTCGCTGTTGTTCATTGGTTCCTATCTGGCTGTTTTTTTGGTGGCGGCCTTTGCGGCTCCGGATTTCCTCGCCGTCGGCTTGGATTCCGGCGGCGTAACGACGGGGCCCATTACCGTGCCGTTTATTCTGGCGCTGGGAATCGGCATCTCCGCGGTGCGGGGAAGCAAAAGCGCCGAGGAGGACAGTTTTGGCCTTTGCGCCCTCTGTTCCATCGGCCCGGTGATCGCGGTTTTGCTCGTCGGCATGTTTTTCGATGCTTCCGCCTCCGGCTATGCTTTTGAGGTGGAGATACTGGATTTTGAAGGAATTTCCGATGTTTTTTCCTCTTTTGCCATCGGTTTGATCGTTTTCTTTCGAGAAATCATCTTTGTTCTTTTGCCGATCGTGGTGCTGTTCGGCGTATTGCAAATGGCCCGGCTGAAGCTGTCCCGTATGCGGCTTTTGCGCATCGCCGCCGGGATCGTCTATACGGTCGCCGGGCTGACGGTTTTCCTTTGCGGCGCCAATATCGGCTTTATGCCCACCGGCGCTTTGATCGGCAATGAAATCGCGGCTTCTTTCCATCCCGGCATCGTTGTTCTATTTGGCGCCATATTCGGCTTCTTCGTCGTTTTGGCGGAACCGGCGGTTCATGTTCTCAATCGGCAAGTGGAGGGGATCACCAGTGGCGCGATCTCCAAAAAAATGATGATGGCCGGCTTGACCCTGGGGGTCAGCGTGGCGGCGGCCCTGTCTGTGGTGCGGGTTTTGACTTCCATCAGCCTGTGGTATTTTATGTTGCCCGCTTATGGCATTGCGCTGTTGTTGACGTTTTTTACGCCAAAAATCTTTACCGCCATCGCTTTTGATTCCGGTGGCGTCGCCGCCGGTACCATGACCGCCGCCTTTTTGCTTCCTTTTGCCATTGGCATTTGCGGCGCCGTCGGCGGCAATATAATGGCCGACGCCTTTGGTATGATCGCCATGGTGGCGGTGCTGCCGCTGATTACGGTGCAGATCGTCGGCATCCTCTATCGGGTCAAACGAAACCATAATAGGAAGAAGGAAGCGAAGTTGGCGGCGGAAGAGGCCGCCGAAGCGGAAGTTTTGTGGCCCGTCTTTGAGGGCTGGTATTGGCAGAATCCCCCGGACTTCGCCGCCACGGAAGGGGAAGAGGAGCCAAAGCGGGCCGTCGCGCCGCCACAACCGAAGGCCAAGGATCGGAAGGGGAAGCCCGGCTTGGGTTCAGAGGATATACCCCCGAACCAAACGGAACCGGGGGACGGCACGGCCGCCGCCGTTGGGGAATATTCTGATGGCGAAACAGGAAAGGCTGCGGACGCACCGGCCACGGATGGGGAAGCGAAGCCGTGAAGGAGGAAGAACGATGGCGGATTGCGATGAACGGATACCGCGCCTGGTCTGGATGGGCGTGGTGGTGCCCCGGGGCAAAGGGGAAAAGGTGGTGAAAAAAGCGGCGGCGGCCGGCAGCGCTCCTTCCATATGCTGGCCCTCGCGCGGGGAACCGCCGACAACCGCTATGGCTGCTGTCTCGGTTGGGGCGAAACGGACCAGGAGGTTCTTTTCGGCGCGATGCCAGGCATTGTCCGGCAAGATCCTGGCGGTCATGGCGGAAAAATGGAGCCGTCCGGCACAGGCATGGCCTTTACCGTGCCGCTGACGGGAATCAGCGGCGAAGTCGCGGCGGCGATCTGCCATGGGTTAAAAAGAGAACAAGGAGGGTTTTCCATGGAAAAATCCGAAAGCCATGAAGGAAATGGGCCGGCGCCGCAACGGCGCAACGCCCCCTTATGGGCTGGTATTGGCCATTGTTAACCAGGGATATGGCGACGATGTGATGGAATTGGCGAAAACGGCGGGGGCCACCGGGGGCACCCTTCTGCACGGCAGGGGCGCCGGCTTAAAACAGGCGGAGATGTTTTTCGGCGTGCCGATTCAAGCGGAAAAAGAGATGCTGATGATGGTGATGCCCCAGGAAAAATGCATCGCCGTGATGCAGGCCATTTCGAAATCCGCGGGGCGCCATACCGAGGCCCATGCCATCGTTTTTTCTCTGCCCGTGCTGGGCGTTGCCGGTATTCGCCCCTGTGAAAATCTTTGCCCCGCGCCGGAAGGGAATGTCTGAAATGGATCGCCGGGAGAAAGGGCAACAGGGCGAAGCGCACATCCGTACCCGGATGGAACGGGAGGGTTATCGCCTGCGGCATCAAAATTACCGGCTGCGCGGCGGCGAACTCGATTTGGTGCTAGAAAAGGACGGTCGCATTGTATTCATCGAGGTAAAAACGAGAAGCAATGCCGCTTTTGGCGGCCCCTTCGACAGCATGACCCCGAAAAAAATGCGCCATCTGCGCCGCGCCGCGGCGTTTTATCTCCAGACCTACCGGTTGGAAGATCGGGAAGTGGAATTTTGGGCCGCCGCCGTCTATCTCGACGCCGACGGTACCGTCACCGGAGAGGAGATTGTCAAAGATATTTATGCCTGAGCCTTCCGTTGCTTTTCGAACGGCGGCGGAATGTTTCGGTATTTTATTGACAACCATGGCCCGATCTTTATAATAAAATTAAGGATGGAAAGCATCTCATTTGCGTCTTCATTGTGAAAAGAGTGAAGGAGGTTCACATGGATTTTGGTGTGACATTGAGAGATGTTCTGGAAATGCCCGGCTTACAAGATGTCGCTCTCGTTTTGGTCGGCTCAAAAAACCTGGGCCGTAAAGTGAGTTGGGTACACATTTTAGAAATTCGAGACGATATTACGGAATATGTCAACGGCGATGAACTTGTTCTTACCACCGGAATTGGCTTTGAGAACACGGAAATTGCCGTTGAATTTTTGCGGCAATTGATCGCCCGCAATGTTTCGGCCCTTTGTATCGAAGCGTTTTATTATTACAAAGTGATCCCCCAGGCCATGATCGATCTCGCGAAAGAACACGATTTTCCACTGATTATTTTTTCCAAAGCCGTGCGCTTTATCGACATCACCCGGGAAATCAATACCCGGATCATCAGCAGCAGCAGCAAAATCTTTCAGCATGTGGACTACTATGAGCACCAATTGAAATTTTTGGCGGAAAATCAGAGCATCGACGAAAGCGTGGCCTATACCGCGAGATATTTAAAACTCAATATCGCCTATCTGCCTTATCACAATAAACCGTATCATTCCGATCCCACCATGGCCACGGTTTTGGAAAGGTGGGTGCACCAGTATCGGGACGACATTAAAGAGGATCGCATTTTTTCCAAAGAGAACTTTTTGGCGAAGATGTTAAAAGTGGTGGGAAAGCCCTATGGAATTTTGGCCTTCCATAGCAATGAACGCGACCTTACCCAATTTGAAATGCTCATTTTGGATCGCCTGGCCGATAAATTGGAGCATGATATTATGAAGGAAATGCTCGTGAAGGAAGAGGCCTTGCGCAAAAATTACGGCTGGCTTAGGGATTGGCTGGAAGGAAAACTACGGGAACGGGATGTGCTGACCCATTTGCGGCATATGGGCCTGCAATATGGCAAGATCGGGGCGCAAGTCTTTCTGGTGGATATTCTCCGCTGCGACAGAAACACCCCGATGGATGCGTTTCGCTTCAACGAGGATTTTTTGCTGCATACCAATGCGATTGTGCGCAAAACCTTTGAGGACGCGGGCCTTTGCCTTTTAAGTTATATGGAGAACAATACGTTTATCTATATCCTATTGGCCCCCGCCCCGGGGAAAGAGGTTTGGGCCCATGTAAACGGCCTGGTGGAAACCTTGCGGGATCGGCAAAACCCCTATATCGACTATTCAAAGGCCCATTTTTCTCTCGGAAAGCGGGTATACCGCTGTGAAGACCTGCATCTTAGCTATGATACGGCTTGGATCGCCATGGAGATCGTAAAAAAACAGCATCGGCAAACCGTTTTTTATGAAGAATTGTATATCGACCGCATCCTTTATGGTTTGGCGGAAGGGGAACTGCTTGCGGACTTTATTGCGGATCACCTCGGCGATTTGGTACGGCCCGAGAATAAAGAGCTGCTGCATACGCTGATGACCTTTTTTGAATGCAACTGCTCCAAGCAAAAGACGGCGGAAAAACTTTTTGTGGTTCGCCAGACCCTTTATTTTCGATTGCAAAAAATTGAGGACATCCTCGGCGAAGGCTTTGACCGTGGGGCAAAACGGTTCGCCTTGGAATTTGCCCTGCACGCCTATTTGTTTGGGAAAAATAACGGACACTTAACGGTATAGCCGCTTAAAAAATAACAAACGATAGTGTTAAAAGAATTTTTTACATTCTGTGCAATGTGGAAAATTTTTTTTTTGCTTATAATGAAAGCAATAAAACCGACTTAAAAAAAGATAGGGGGGTATATTGTGATACGCACACGCATGGGAGACGGAACCTTCGTGCAGATGTCACGGGCTGAGATTCGTGAAGAGATCGAAAGCGGGGTGGCCCAGGCTGTAAAGAATTGCAAATGTCCGCCGCTCACCGGTGATGATATTGAAAAACTGATGGAAATCATTTGTGAAGCGCGCAAATTTGTCAGTGTGGAGCGAGGCAATGAACTTGTTCTTACCTATGATTCTCAGCCGCTGAAATTCACCCGGCTGGGCCTTCCGATCGCAAGGCCGCAGATCCTGCAAACCTATGAACGGGTTTTAATGGCCGACACATTGGAGATGGCCTATGTGCATTATAGCTTCAAGCCGTTGAAAACCATCTTGCCCGAGGAGCAATATATAACGGCGGAGGCCTTATTGGGCACAACCTTGCCGCTTTTATACGGCGCAATGCCGAATATGCCCATGTATACGAAGCCCGACGGCCCCGCTGAAAACGCGGCGGAGCTGATGCCAAAGGGTAAGATACGGGAGGCCCAGGAAGCACAGATGGAAACCGCGGAAATGCTGATCGGCGATATCGGCTTGCTTGGCGCCGCGATGTTTGAAGCCGGCGCCGACGGCATCGACTTTGACACGACCGCCGCCGGAGGAGATGCGGAATTCTATGCGGTGTTGCGGGGCGTTGAAAATCTAAAAGCGAAATATCCCAAGATCCAAATTGAAGTCGGCATGGCCGGTGAATTTATTCTCGGCTTCCATGGCGAAATTACCTACCATGGCGAGAGGTTGGCGGGCATGTATCCGCACCGCCAGGCGGAAATGGTAGCCCGGGCCGGCGGCGACGTTTTTGGCGCTGTGGTCAATACCAATACCAAAAAAAGTTTTCCCTGGAACTTGGCACGGTCGGTCACGATGTGTAAATATTGCGGCGAAATTTCGCCGATTCCGGTTCACGCCAATGTGGGCATGGGGGTTGGCGGCGTGCCGATGCAGATCACGCCGCCCATCGACGCGGTTTCCCGGGCCTCTACCGCTATGGCGGAAATCGCCAAAATGGACGGATTGTAGGTTGGTTATGGCGATCCTTCCGGGATGGCCATCGTTCACAGCCAGGCCTCCGGCTTGGGGGGGGTTCGCACCGCCGGGGATTTGGTGGCACGGATGCAACTGGCAAAAAAAATGCGCTTAAATGAAGCGAAGGAATATGTCGCCGGAAAGCTGGGGGTTGGTTTGCTCGATCTCACCGATGAAGTTGCCATGCGGGAAGTCCGGGAGGATCTGGACATCGCCACTGTATTCATGGGGTATGGAGCCGCCAGCCGGGGCATTGAGGCCAAGGCCAATATTGCAAAACTATTGGGAATTGAAATCAACTGTGTGGAGAAATTTTCAAAAAAAACCGGTATGACCTTTTGACCGGAAACACAATATTTGGAGGGCGGAGAAATGAAAAATGACGCGCTGTTAAACGATGCTTTACAGGCCATTGTGGAAGGGGATGCCGAAGGGGCCGTGGACATCGCCAAACAAGGTTTGGAAATGGGCCTGGCGCCCAACCGGCTGATCGACGACGGTTTCATTCCCGGCATTATGGAAGTCGGCGACCGGTTTGAAGAAGGGACGCTGTTTTTGCCCGAACTAATGCGGGCGGCGGAAACAATGAAGGAAGCTTTGACGGTTTTAAATGAAGCTCTGGCAACTTCCGGCGGGGAAAAACGCAGCGCCGGCAAGTTTTTGATCGCTACGGTGGAAAGCGACATTCACGACATTGGCAAAGGGATCGTAGCCTCACTTTTGGTTGCCAATGGCTTTGAGGTGATCGACCTGGGACGGGATGTCTCCAATGCCGCGATCCTGGAAAAGGCCGTGGAATATGATGTGGACATTATCGGCACCAGCTCCCTGTTGACCACAACCATGATACAGCAAAAGCATTTGGAAAACCTGTTGCTGGAAAGAGGGCTGAAGGGAAAATTCAAAACCATTGTGGGTGGCGCGCCGGTAACGGAGCATTGGGCCAAACGGATCGGCGCCGACGCATTTGCGGAAAACGCCGCCGACGGCGTCACGAAAGCCATGGAGCTATTGCGGTCATAATCTGCTAGGAACGGGTACAGTGTGGGGAAAGACCATTTGTTGCAATCAGTGAAGCAGGGTGTGATGCTTTGGTTTGGCCGGAAAACGGCTGCGCGGGGCCGTTGGGCGAACGCCGCCGTTTCCGGCGCATTCTCTTCATCGGAAGAGGCGAAAAAGGGGCGTTTCTTCATGGGCTGATCCCCCCTTTCCGCAGCGGCGATGGCATCGAAAAACGAGCAAAAGGAGAGAGAAGAATGGACAATAAGGAAATCATCAAGCTGAACAGAAAATACAATCTGTTTTCCTGGTCTGTGCAGGGCGCGATTTACCCGATACCGATGGAGCGGGGAGAGGGCATCTATTTTTTCGACGCGGAAGGAAACCGTTTTGTCGATCTGTCGGCGCAGTTGGTCAACTGTAATATCGGGCACCAGCATCCTAAAGCAATCGCCGCTCTGAAAGAGCAGGCGGATGTATTGACCTTTGCGGCGCCCTGCTTCAGCAATAGCAAAAAAGGGGAATGTGCGAAAAAAATCGTCGATTTTCTACCGAAAGGGTTTGGCAAGGTTTTTTTCACCAATGCCGGTGCCGACGCCAATGAAAACGCCATCAAGATCGCCCACTATTATACGGGCCGCTCCAAACTGTTGTCCCGCTACCGTTCATACCATGGCGCCACCGCCGGCGCCCTCGCCTTAACCGGCGATCCCAGGCGCGTTGACGCGGAGCCTCTGATTCCCGGCGTCGTGAAATTTCTCGATCCCTATTGCTACCGTTGCCCTTTCGGCCAAAAGGAGGAAAATTGCCATTTGGAATGCGCCAAGCATTTTGAAGAGGTGGTGCAATATGAAGGCCCCGCCACCATCGCCGCCGTCTTTTTAGAAACGGTCACCGGAACCAACGGCATCATTGTGCCGCCGAAAGGCTATCTGCCTAAGATCCGTTCCATTTGCGACCGGTACGGGATTTTGCTGGTTTGCGATGAAGTCATGGCGGGTTTCGGCCGCACCGGCAAAATGTTCGCCTTTGAACATTTTGGCATCGTCCCCGACATGGTGACAATGGCCAAAGGGATGACCAGCGGCTACGCTCCTTTGGGGGCGGTGGCGGTTAAAGATGAAATCGCCGATTATTTTGAAGACCGCAAGCTGTCGGCGGGCTTGACCTATAGCGGACATACATTAAGTGTCGCCACCGCTTGCAGGGTGATGGAGATTTATGGCGAAGAAGGTTTATTGAGGAATTCAGTGATCCTTGGCGCCTATGCGAAAGAGAAGCTCCAGGCACTGCAGGAGCATCATCCCGCCATCGGCGATGTGCGAGGGATCGGCCTATTTATCGGCTTGGAATTTGTTAAAAACCGCGAAACGAAGGAAAAGATGGACGATGCCTCTATGTCGGCGTTCAAAAGCGCCAATCTGAAGGACGGCGTCTATCACATGACCTATAGCAATCTGATGAATTTTGGCCCTCCTTTGGTCATCACCAAGGATCAACTCGATGATGTGCTGGCCGTCCTCGATAAGAACCTGGCCATCTTGGACGGCGCGTGCAATTAAAGGATGGAAGGGAGACAAAATCATGATCAGGAAACCCAGACTGTCGATGTTGAACCGCGACGATATGGAACGCGTGCACGGCGGGGTGCTCACCATTTTGGATCGTACCGGTATACGGTTTGACTGCCCCGAGGCTGTGGAGGTGTTTCGCTCCCACGGCGCCCGCGTTGAGGAAATGTGGTGCATATTCCAAAAGAGATGACGGAACGTGCCTTGCAGACGGCGCCCTCCCAATTCTATTGGGAGGCCCGGAATCCGAACCATACCATCTTGATGGGCCGGGACCAGGTTTGTGAGCCCAATGTCGGTTGTGTTTATATGCAAGACTGGCAAGGGCCCCGCCGTTTCGGCACTTTGGCGGATTATGCCGCTGTGCAGAAATTGCACCAAAGCAGTTCCGTTACCGGCCTTGTCGGCGCGAATCCCATCAATCCCAATGACATCGACCAAAGCACCAAGCACCTCCATATGCTCTATGCGGTATTGCGGCATACGGACAAAGCCATCATCAGCATCAACAGCAATGGCGCAAACAGCAGCCAGTTGTTGAAAATGACGGCGCTGGCCTTTGGCCTGGACGAGATTTCCGATGACCGGATCGTAACCGCCGTTTCCGCCAATCCGTTAAGCCCATTGGCTTTCGGCACCGATACCACCGAAGCGATCCTGACCTATGCGAAAGCCGGTCAAGTGGTGATGGTGTTGCCCTGCGCCATGAGCGGCGCCACCGCACCGGTGCACCTGTTCGGAACCGTGATGACCCAGGTGGCGGAAATCATCGCCGGTCTGGTTTTGGTACAGCTGGTAAAGCCCGGCTGCCCGGTTGTGGCGGCTCCCTGTTCCTCTATTACCTATATGAAGCGCGCTTCCTACCTCTCGGCGGCGCCGGAGATGTTCCTGATCGACCTGGCCTCCCTCGATATCTTCCACCATTTTTACCATCTGCCGACCCGTATGATGACGGGAATGTCGGAAGCGAAAACCGTTGACCCCCAATCCGCTTTGGAAACGATGCAAAACTTGATGATGGGCATTCTGGGCGGTGCCCATATCATCCATGAATGCTTGGGGGTGCTCGATTCGATTATGACCATGTCTTTTGAAAAGTTTATCATCGACGAGGAATGTGTGGAACGCGTTTTCCGCATCGCCGCCGGTATGGACATCGGAGACGAAGCCATGTCTCTGGATCTGATTGACGAGGTGGGGCAGGGCAGTTATTTGGCCCATGCCAGCACATTTGAACACTATAAGGAATATTGGCAGCCGACGGTTTCCGATTGGTCCTCCTATGACAGCTATGCGAAAATGGAAGGCCGGGACATGTTGGAGCGGGCCCACCGTCTCTATAAAGAGCGCTTGGCGGCGGCGCCGGAAACCATGCTCGATTCCGAACTCGACCGCCTTTTGCAGGATTATATCCGTTCGGTTGTAAAAGAATAATAGGGGAAGGGAAAGGAAACGGGCGAAAATGCCGTTTCCTTTCCCGGTTTTCGGCCAAGATCACTGTTTTTTGCCAATCGGCGATTGGCGTATGACGGAGATGCATTTCTTATAAAAATGCAGAATGCATGTTCCGGTGCTTTTTTATTGCCAAAATGAGGGAGGTGGGGCCTTTGGTTGCATAATTTTTGGATAATTTAAAATAGGGTAAAGGAGGATGAAACATGAAATTGGAAGATCCGTTTCGGTATGTAAAGGTGGATAAAAGGGTAACCCTGCCCGCCGTGATCGTTCTGCTCGCGATTTTTCTGCCGATTTCTCTGTCGCGGGACATTGCTTCCAAGATGATCACCTCGGCGTTTAATTGGACGACGATTCCTTGGGGCTGGGCCTATTTATTGTTCTGTCTGTTTTGCTTTTTTGTGTTGCTGTATTGGGCTGTGGGGCGCTACGGTACGGTCAAGTTGGGGGGCCGGAGGACAAACCCGATTATTCCTGGTTTAACTGGGTTGCAATGCTGTTTTGTGCCGGCATCGGCGGCGGGATTATGAGCTGGGGATTTTATGAAAGCGTCAGCTATTTGGATGGCGCGCCCTCGGTTTGGCGGCCCTTTATAATGTGGATTCCGCCGCCGGGATTGGCGTCAACCTTACCGGTTCCGCCAAGGCGCTGATTTTTGAATATGCCCATATGTATCCGATGTTTCACTGGGGCTTTAGCGCCTGGGCGATCTATTGCATTCCAACGGTGCCGATCGCCTATATGATCTTTGTGCGTAAAAAGAACATCCTGCGCCTGAGCGCCGCATGCAAACCGCTGCTGGGGAAATGGGCCGACAATTGGCTCGGCGTGCTGATCGACATCTTTTCTATTTTCGGCATCGTCGGCGCCGTCGGCACCACATTGTCCATTGCGGTGCCGACCATTACCGGCCTGGCCGGCAGTGTTTTCGGCCTGGATCTCAGCAATTCGACCTGGATTGTTTTTGTGGTCATCGGCATCTGGTTCCTGATCTTCGGCACTTCGATTTTCCTCGGCCTCGACAAGGGCATATCGCGGTTGAGCGATATTAACCTGTATCTGGCGATCCTATTTGCCATCGGGATTTTGGTCATCGGCCTGTTTAGGGGTTATACTTCCTTTATTTTTAATCTGACCACGAACAGCATCGGCCTCATGCTGGCGGATTTTTTCCGCATCAGCCTTTGGACAGATCCATTCTCCGTCTTGGACAATGGCGCCAGTTTCCCGCAATGGTGGACGGTCTTTTATTGGGCCTGGTGGCTGGCGTATGCGCCGATGATGGGCCTTTTTGTTGCGCGTATATCGAAAGGCCGCACCATTCGCCAATTGGTCGTCGCCGAATTGGTGTTTGGAACGTTTGGAACCTGTGGCATGTTTGCGGTCATGGGCGGATACAGCATGTATCTGGAATGGACCGGAACCATGGCGATGACGGAAGCCATGGCGGAGCTGGGCAATGTGGGCACCATCATCGCGGTTTTGCAAACATTGCCGATTCCTATCTTCTTTCTTATTCTATACATCGTCCTGGCGTTTATCTTCGCGGCCACCACCATCGACTCTTCCGCTTATACCATCGCTTCCATCTGTTCCGGCGATTTAAAGGCGGAAGAGCAGCCGGCCCGTTGGCATCGGTTCTCCTGGGCCATCGCCATGGCGGTGCTGGCGGTGATCCTGACCTATCTTGGCGTGGCGGGGCAAATTCAAACCCTTTCCATCGCCGCGGCGATTTTCCTGATTCCGATTTTTGTGATCCTTGTGCTTTCAGGGAATCGAATGCTGAAAGAGGACTTTGGCCAAGACAAAGAAAAGGAGATCAAAGTGACCCATAAGTATGAGGATGTGCAAGAAGTGAGCGGGCTGGAGCCGCCGCTTTGCCGTTAAATGTTGGAAAAACCGGCATTGTAATGCCTGAAACCCGGCGCAAAGCGCCGCCGGGTTCCGGGCCGCCGACAAACCGCCAATGGCATCATCCCTCCCAAAGCCAGGCCCCAACGTATGTGCGTATACGTTGGGGCCTGGCCTTTGTCCGCACCTAGCTCTAGGCCGTTTCTCGAAGCCCGCCAGATTGAGCCTAAAGCCGCTGCAAGGCGGCTTTGGGCTATAATCTGGATTTTCGCTAAAAGCGCCGGGGTTCTATGCATTGGTTGCCTTTTTTGAAAGGATAGCCCCTGAATTTGGCGGTTCTGGGGCTTTTAAGACTTGATATGGAGGATGCTTTTCCATTGTGGGCCGGGGAATTTATCCTCCGCGTTCTTTTTACACCAATCCCTGGGCCATCATCGCGTCGGCGACTTTAACGAAGCCCGCAATGTTCGCGCCCTGGACATAGTTATTGTATTCCGGCGATTTGCCGTATTCCATGCAATTGTCAGAATGTTCGCCATGATGTCTTTCAGCTTCGCATCCACCTCTTCCCGGACCAATTATAGCGCATGCTGTTCTGGGACATTTCAGGCCGGAGGTGGCAACGCCGCCGGCATTGACGGCCTTCCCGGGCCGAAGGGGATCTTCGCGTCGAGGAATACCTTCAAAGCCTGGTTCGTACAGGGCATATTGGCGGCTTCCGCCACATAGCGCACGCCGTTCTTCACCAATTCCCGCGCATGTTCTTCATTGAGTTCATTTTGGGTCGCCGTGGGAATCGCGATGTCGCAGGGGATATACCAGGGCCGTTTTCCCTCTACCCAGGCCAGTTTATAACGGTCTGCGAAATCCTTGGCGCTCTTCCGGTGGACGCACCACAGATCCTTCAAATATTCCAATTTCTCCCCGGCGATGCCGTCGGGATCATAAACATAACCGTATTCGTCGGCGATGGTGACAACCTTGCCGCCAAGTTCATTCACCTTTTCGATGGCGAAGGTGCCAACATTGCCATACCCCGATATCGCGATCGTCTTGCCTTCGATATCGTCCCCTTCACCGCCAGCATTTTGGCGAGGAAGTAGATGGTGCCGTAGCCGGTGGCTTCCGGACGGATCAGGCTGCCCCCAAAGGATCTGCCTTTGCCCGTCAGGATACCGGAGAATTCATTGGCCAAACGTTTATACTGGTCGAACAGATAGCCGACTTCCCGGGCGCCAACGCCGATGTCGCCGGCGGGACGTCGAGATTCGGGCCGATATGGCGGTACAGTTCCGTCATGAAGGATTGGCAGAAGCGCATCACTTCCCGGTCGCTTTTGCCGACGCAGTTAAAGTCCGCGCCGCCTTTGCCGCCGCCCATCGGCAATGTGGTCAGGCTGTTTTTCAATACCTGTTCAAAAGCCAAAATTTTAGAATGCTCAGATTGACGGAAGGATGAAAGCGTATGCCGCCTTTATAGGGGCCGATGGCGCTGTTCATCTGAATGCGGTAGCCGCGGTTGATCTGGATTTCACCCTGGTCGTCCATCCAAGGTACGCGGAACATGATGACACGCTCCGGCTCCACCAAACGCTCCAATATCTTTTCCTTTTGATAGACCGGGTTTTTTCAATAAAGGCGCCAGCGTCGTCACGACCTCTTCCACCGCCTGATGAAATTCCCGCTGATCCGGGTCGCGTGCTATCATCTGGTTCAAAAACTGATTGATATCCATTACCATCCTCCTTCGCTTGCTCGGATGTCTCTTCATAGAGGAATCGACCAAGGTTTTGGCCGGCTCAGATGGTGCTGTCTCAAGTATCGACCTTCTTTTTCAGCTCTTCTTCGTCGAACCAGCGGGTGGTTACGCATTTTGATTCGGTATAGAAGCGGATGCCATCCTTTCCGAGACAATGCAGATCGCCAAAGAAGGAGCGTTTGTGGCCGGAGAAGGGGAAAATGCCGATGGGAACCGGGATGCCGACATTAACGCCGACCATGCCGCCGTCGGTTCGCCCTGCAAATTCCCTGGCATAATAGCCGTTCTGGGTGAAAATAACGGAGCCATTGGCGAATTGGTTTTCATTCATCAGGGCCAGGCCCCTCTCAAAATCCTTCACCCTTTTGATGCAGACCACCGGCCCAAAGATCTCTTCATCGCCAATGGTCATGCCGGGCCGTACCTTGTCCACGACGGTGGGGCCGACGAAAAAACCGTTCTCATAACCGGGAACCTTAAAATTCCTACCGTCCAGAACCATTTCGGCGCCCTCCGCCTCCCCTTTGTCGATCCATTTGAGGACAAAATCCTTATGGCCGCCGGAGACCAAGGGGCCCATCTCCGTATCTTTTTCATAGGCCGGCCCCACCTTTAGCTCTTTCGCCTTGCGAACGATCGCCGCCACCAGTTGATCGGCAATGCTTTCCTGGGCGACGACAACCGGCAAAGCCATGCACCGTTCTCCGGCACAGCCGAAGCAGGAATTGATGATGCCCGCCGCGGTTCGTTCTATCGGCGCGTCGTCTAGGACGAGGGCATGGTTCTTCGCCTCACAGAGGCACTGCACCCGCTTACCGGCGGCGGCGGCCTGGGAATAGACGGAAAGGCCGATGGCGGTGGAACCGACAAAGCTGATGCTCTTGATATCCGGATGGGAAAGCAGCAGATTCGCTTCATTCCTGGAGCAGGTGACGAGATTCAGCACGCCGTCGGGCAGGCCGGCTTCGCGGTATAAATCGGCGATGCGCATCGCGGTTTGCGGCGTCATGCTGGCGGCTTTTAAAACGATGGTATTGCCGGCGGCGATACAAACGGCGTCATCCAGCCCATCGGAATCATCGCGGGAAAATTAAAGGGGAACGATCCCCGCGAAAACCCCCAACGGTTCGCGGTATAGTACGGTATCCACGCCTTTTGATGTGTCCATGCTGGATTCGCCCATCATCAGGCTGGGAATGCCGCAGGCGACCTCCGTCGGCTTCTTCGCCTTCAATACATCGCCTTTTGCGTCGCCCCAGGCTTTGCCATTTTCCCAGGCCACCAGATAGGTGAGTTCATCCAAATGTTCCATCAACAGATCCCGTAGTTTAGAGGATTTGGGCCCTTTTGATGGCCGGGGTGTCCCTCCAGCCCGGAAACGCTTCTTTCGCGCAGGCGACGGCATGGTTGACTCCTCCTCGGTACAGCAGGGCGTTTCGGCGATCGGCTGGCCGGTGCTGGGATTGTATACGGTCATATACGTTTCACTTTTTGAGGTGTGCCATTGGCCGCCGGCGAAATATTGAAGCCTTTTGATTTCACCCATTTTTCTCTCTCCTTCCAAAATCTCTATATACGGTTTTTTATGGCAATTGCCCTAAGCGTAGCATTGAATTGATAAAATGTCATTTTACACATTGTCTAGTTTCCGTTTTACCAAAATTAAGTTTTTTTGCCCCGCCGGGGAATCTTACGAAGTGTAAAGTCATCATTTTACTTTTTGTAGGCGGGAACGGATTTCAATTTCTGCTATAATAAGAACAACACAAAAGGCAAAAAGGGCGACGATGACCAAAAGAAGGGGGAGATAAAATGAATCGCGCTTTATTGGCGGGGCAGGAGAAAATACTCGGCATAGGGTTGAACCTGTTCTCCGAAGATGACCTGTATCTCTTGCATGGCGCTACCCTGGATATATTGCAGAACACCGGCGTCAAGGTGATTTCTCCGGAGGCGCAAGACATTTTTTTAGGCCTGGGCGCGGAATTTGACGCCGCCCGGCAAATCGTTTATGTAACGCCCAGCATGGTGGAGGACGCCCTCAGGGCGGCGCCGAGCTCTGTTCTTCTCTGCGGGCGCAATCCCAAGAACGACGTCTATCTCTACGGGAAAAAGGTGACATTTACCAATTTTGGCGAAGGAATCAAGGTGGTGGATCCGGTAAGCCGCTCCGCGAAAAATTCTACAAAAAAAGACGTTGGCGACGCCACGCGCCTCTGTGACGCGATGGAAAACATCGCCGTCTATGAAAGGGCGCTGGGCGCCGATGAAGTTCCGCCGGAAGTGCAAAGCATTCACAATGCGGAGGCCATTTTCCATCACACAACGAAACATGCCTTTATTGGCGCGGGCAATGGGCAGAACGCCAAAGCCATCATTCGCATGGCCGCGGCGATCCAAGGAGGGATGGAGAATCTGAGAAAGCGGCCGATCTATTCCCCTCTCTGTTGCCCGAACAGCCCCCTTTCCTTGAATCCGGATACGACGGAAGTGATTATGGAAGCCGCGATGGCAGGCATCCCCGTCAATGTGCTTTCCATGGCCCTGTCGGGCGGAACCGGCCCCGTGACCCTCGCCGGCACCTTGGTGGTTCACAATGCCGAGGTGTTGGCGGGCCTCGTTTTGTGCCAGGGCATCCGGCCGGGGAATCCCTTTATTTATGGCAGCTCCACGACGATGATGGATCTGCGCACCACCACCGCCGGGGTGGGAGCGCCGGAATTGGGCATGATCTCCGCCTCGGTGGCGCAAATTGCCCAATTTTATCATTTGCCCAGTTGGGTTGCGGGCGGCTAGGCCGATGCCAAAGTTCCCGACGCCCAAGCGGGCCATGAGACCACCCTCTCGGCGCTGTTGGCGGCATTGGCAGGCGCCAATGTGATTTATGGCCTGGGTATGCTGGGATTGGGCATTACCTTCGATTATTCCAAGCTGGTTATGGACAATGAATTCGCCGGTATGATTCTTCACGCTTTGAAAGGCATCGAGGTGGATGAGGAATCTTTGGCATTGGCCGCCATCCGCGAGGTGGGCCCCGGCGGAGAATTCGTATCCGCACAGCCATACCTTTCAATATTTTAAGGAAAGCCAGTCGCAGTCAAATTTGATTGACCGCACCATGCCGGAAGAGTGGGAGGCGGCGGGCAGACGGGACATTCTCCAAAATGCCAATGAACGGGCCTTGGATTTGTACCGGAATTATCAGGTTCCGCCCCTTTTGCCCCATATTGGCAAAACGGTGCGGGATATCGTAAATGAAATGGAAAGCGCATGCCGCCTTCCCCTTTCCGAATACCACATTTGATCCCACTCCAAACATCAACATCGGTTTTCTGGTTTCGCGTTCCGCCGTATAGCGGAACGCATTTTTTATCGCGATCAAACCGGCCGCGGGGCCGTTGCGGATGGAATGGAATCGGCTGCCTCGGTTTGAGGAAAAGGTGGGCGAAGCGGGGGAAAAGCCGCGTCGCTTCCCTTGGGGCGGGTTGATTTTTATGCCGGCGGCGGGGGCGGCGGCCGCCCGGAATTTTGGCGCCGGCGGAGGATTTTGTTGACAACTGGCTTTTTTCCCATATAATTATATATTGTAGTGATGGGAAAGGGGCGCCGCGCAATGCTGTCGATCGTGAAAAGCATTTCTTTGATCGGGCTGGAAGCCTATGCCATTGCCATTGAGGTTGATGTCAGCAATGGGCTGCCCAGCTTTGATATGGTTGGCCTTCCCGACGCCGCGGTGCGCGAAAGCAAGGAGAGGGTGAAGGCGGCGCTGAGAAACAGCGGCTTCGTCTTTCCCGGCAAAAAAATCATCGTCAACCTCGCGCCGGCGGATCTAAAAAAGGACGGCACCAACTTTGACCTTGCCATCGCCCTCGGTCTTTTATTGGCTACGGAACAGATCCGGCTGCCCTCGGGTTTGGACAGCCATTCTTATTTTCTTGGCGAATTGTCTTTAGACGGCGGCATTTCACCGATCAATGGCATCCTTCCATTGGTGGACGGTATTTCCAAGCTGGATCCGGCGGCTAGGGTGTTCCTGCCGGCGGAAAATGGCGCCGAAGGGGCCCTTACCGGCAAAGTGCCGGTTTACCCGCTTCGCAATATCGAAGAGACCGCCGCTTTCCTGATGGAAGAGATGGAAATTTTACCCGCCCCCGTCACCGAGGCGGATTTTCAGATCGGCCCCGGAGATTTTGACGGCGCCGTTGATATGGCCGATATTCGTGGCCAGCAAGGGGTCAAACGGGCGATGGAAATCGCCGCCGCCGGGGGCCACAATATCCTGTTGATCGGCGGCCCCGGTTCCGGCAAAACCATGCTGGCCAAAAGTATGCCGACGATCCTTCCGGCCCTGACCCGGCAGGAAGCCTTGGAAACCACGCGTATCTATAGCCTTGCCGGGGAGTTGAACGGCGAGAGCATCATTCGCCGCCGTCCGTATCGTTCCCCCCATCATACCGCCACGGCGCCGAGCCTGATTGGCGGCGGCAGCTTTCCGCGGCCCGGTGAGATCAGCCTTGCCTCCAATGGCGTGCTCTTTCTCGATGAAATCGTGGAGTTTCCGAAACATGTTTTGCAGGTTTTGCGTCAGCCTTTGGAAGAGAAGGCCATTACCATCGCCAGGGCCAGCGCCGCCGTTAGATTCCCCGCCGATTTTCAACTGGTTTGCGCCTGCAATCCATGTCCCTGCGGTTATTATGGCGATCCCGATAAGGAGTGCCATTGCAGCCCCGGCCAGATCCGCCGTTATCTCGGCCGCCTTTCCGGCCCGTTGCTGGATCGGATCGACCTGCATGTGGAAGTGGGGCGGGTGCGCTTTCATGATCTGCATGAAAAAAACCGGGAGGAGCCTTCCGTTCAAATCCGCCAAAGGGTGGAGGAGGCCAGGTCGCTACAGGCCCGGCGCTATCGGGATATGGCCGGCATCTATTGCAATGCCCAATTGGATCGCCGCTTTTTGGAAACCTTTTGCCCATTGGACGACAAGGGCCGGCAACTGTTGGAACGGGTTTTTGATCGGATGCACCTCAGCGCCAGGGCCCATGACCGGATTTTGAAGGTTGCCCGCACCATCGCGGATTTGGAGGGGGCGGCGGGAATCGCCGGCCATCATATTGCCGAGGCGGTGCAATACCGGGCTTTGGATAAGGTGATCTGATGCGGTTAGGCGGAAGCGGCGTATTTTCCCCGACCGCCACATATATTGTAAAAAACAGGGAGTTTTTATGTTGATAGAAATCGATGGATTGCGGCTGCATTATCGGGAAGAAGGGGAGGGCATCCCCTCTTGCTGCTTCACGGCTGGGGCTGCAATCTCGGACATATGGATACGGTGTTTCGCCATTTTGCCGCCGGTTATCGGGTCATTGCCGTCGATGTTCCCGGTTTTGGCGAAAGCGATGAACCGGAAACCCCTTGGGGAACCGGTTGAAACCGCCGATTGCATCGCCAAGTTCCTGGAAAGATTGCAGGTGAAGCAACCGATTTTGCTGGGCCACTCAATGGCGGCCGCATTGCCATTGAGCTGGCGGCCGGGGCCTTTGCTGCCGCCTGGTGCTCGTGGACAGCGCCGGCATCGCCCGGCCGGGGCGTCGATTATTATTTCAAGGTATATTCCTATAAATTGTTGAAAAAAACCCTGGATCTGCCGGGTCTCAAACATAGAAAAAGCCATTTGGAGGCTGCGGCGCAAGAAGGCGGGCTCCGCCGATTACCAGGCGGCTTCGCCGCTGATGCGCCAGGTTCTCTCAAGGTGGTCAATGAAGATTTGTCCCGCCGCCTCGCCGAAGTCACCGCCCCCACCTTATTGGTTTGGGGCGAAACGGACACCGCCACCCCTTGCCGATGGCCGGAAGATGGAGGCAATCCTGCGGCAAAACGGCATTGACGCGGCGCTGATCGTCTTTGAAGGCGCGGGCCATTATGCCTTTTTGGAACAAAATGCCCGTTTTCTGCGGTGGTGGAGGCGTTTTTAGAACCGTTGAAGGAGAGAAACGATGCTTGATTTTCTTTGGCTTCCCTGCTCATTGCCGTACGCTTTCTTTTCCGTGCTGAAGATCAGGCGGGAACTTCATATGCTGCAATTGAATTCCTATCGGAACGAACGCTATGGCTGCTGGCTCCGGGAAAAAGCCGCCCGGCCTATCGGGAACTGGCGCCCGTCGTCGCCGCCGGCGGTCTTTTTATCGGCGGCACTGCCGGCCTTTTCGTCGCCCTTTTGCTTTGGGTTTTGTCCTATGGAGCGCTGCTGCGCAGCGGCGAAAAAACCGGCGAAGAAGCCGCTGGATTTTACGAAGCGGGCCCGGCGGCTGTTCGCCGTCGCCCTCGGCCTCTATTTCCGTGCCGGTGCTGGCGATCCTATTGGCCATCCTCGCCAATGGGGAACTGAACGGCGCGCTCCGTGGCGCGGCCCTTCTGGTTTTGGCGGGCCTGCCTTTCGCTTCCAGCGTTTTTATGCTGGCCGCCAATGTTTTGCTGCATCCTTTTGAAGAACGGCGGAAGGCCGGGTTCTTCCGGAGCGCCGGGATCTGGTGGCGAAGCATCCGGGGTTGCTGCGGGTGGCCATCACCGGCAGCTATGGCAAAACTTCGGTGAAGCATATCTTAAACCGGATCTTGGAAGAAAAGTACCATACTTTGATGCCGCCGGGCAGTTACAATACGCCGATGGGGATCACCCGGGTGATCCGCGAGCAGCTGCGGCCGGTTCACGAGGCCTTTGTCACGGAAATGGGGGCGAAAAACCCCGGCGATATTGCCGAGCTTTCCGAACTGGTACAGCCACAATACGGCATCCTCACCGCCATCGGCCCCCAGCATCTGGAGACTTTTGGCAGTTTCGAGGCCATCGTGGCGACGAAATGCGAATTGTTGGACGCTCTCCCCGCCGATGGCATCGCCGTCCTCAATTTTGACGATGGGGCGATTCGGGCCCATGCGCACCGGATGAAGGGCAGGGTGGTGACCTATGGGCTATTGGGGGAAGGCCTGGATTATAGCGCCAGGGACATTGCCTATCACAGCCGGGGCAGCCAATTTACCCTTGTGGCGCCGGGGGGGCAAACCGTACCTTTTAAAACGAAACTTTTGGGGGAACATAATATTTATAATATCCTCGCCGCCGTCGCGATGGGGAAGGAACTGGGGATAGCACCGGAACGGGCCGCCGCCGCCGTGGCTTCGCTGCCGCCGGTGGAACACCGTTTGGAGCTGAAACCGACGGCCAATGGCCTAATTATCATCGACGATGCCTTCAACTCCAATCCCGTCGGCGCGAAAAAGGCGCTGGAGGTTTTGGCCGCTATGGAAGGCGGCCGCAAATTCCTGATCACGCCGGGCCTGGTGGAACTGGGGGATCGGGAAGCGGAAGAAAACCGCCTATTCGGCGCCGAAGCGGCGAAAGCCTGCGATTATGCGGCCCTCGTCGGCATCCGGCAAACGCAGCCGATCCGGGAAGGCCTTTTGGCCGCGGGTTTTCCGGAGGGGCGGATCTTTATGGCGGCGGATCTCAATGCCGCCAATACCTATGTATATGGCAAAGCTGTGGCCGGGGACATCATCCTCTATGAGAATGATCTGCCCGATACATATAATGAGTGAAGGGAAAGGATGGTTTGAAGATGAAAACGAAAGTCGGCGTATTGTTCGGCTGCCCTTCTGTGGAGCACGAAGTGGCCATCATCTCGGCCCAGCAGGCAATCCACGGCCTGGATCGGGAGAAGTATGAAGTGGTGCCGATCTATATTTCAAAGGACGGCCAATGGTATACCGGCGACGCCCTGTGGAATATCGACAGCTTTCAAGATCTAAAAGCATTGCCGGGGAAATTAAAAAAGGTGCTATTGTCCGCTAATGGCGGCGACGGGCAGATTTTCCCCTATCCCCAGGGGCTCCTCAGCAAGGGGCCGCTGGCAAAGATCGACGTTTTTTTCCCGGTGATGCATGGCGCCCAGGGGAGGACGGTTGTTTGCAAGGGTTCTTGGAAATGACCGGGATTCCTATGTGGGGCCGGGAACCCTGGCGGCGGCGGTGGGTATGGATAAGGTGGCCCAAAAGGCCCTCTGTCAAATGCGGGACATCCCGGTGCTCGATTGTTTCTGGTTCTATTCCTCCCGCTGGAACCTGGAGGAAGGAAGCATCCTCGCCGCCATAGAGGAAAAGTTTCCCTATCCGCTCATCGTGAAACCGGCGGACACCGGCTCCAGCATCGGCGTTAAAAAGGCCATGGACCGGGAAGGCCTGCGGGACGCCATCGATCTCGCCCACCGTTTTTCCCAAAAGGTGCTGGTGGAGCCGGCGATCATGGACTTGCAAGAAATCAACATTGCCGTCCTGGGCGACGAGCATGAAACGCTGCTTTCCTGTTTGGAGGAACCCCTCTCTCAGGACGATATTCTTTCCTTCAAGGATAAATACCTGCATACGGACGATAAAAGCGGCGGAAAAAGCCAACCGGGGTGCATCAACATCACTTTTGACGATAAGTACCCGAATGCCAATAAAGGCATGATCGGCCTGAAGAGCCGCCTTCCCGCGGAGATCCCCGAAGAGACGGCGGAGGAAATCCGCGCCATTGCCAAGCGATCCTTTGACGCCCTCTTCGCCAGCGGCGTTTGGCGTCTCGACTTTATGATCGACAGGGCCGAAGGCAAGGTCTATTTAAACGAAGTCAATACGATCCCCGGTTCCCTTTCCTTCTATCTTTGGGAGCCGGTGGGTTTGCCTTTTTCTCAATTGCTGGATCGTCTGGTGCAGATCGCACTCCGGCGCAGCCGGGACAAAGCGCGGTTGGTTCGCACCTATGAAACGAATATCCTCGCCCAAGGCGGGGCCAAGGGCAAGAAGTAAGCAGAATTCACTTTTGCCGGTTGCGCCAAACACGGAAGGCGGAAATGGCGAAAATGACGACGACGGCCACAGAAAAAATCGTTGGCCACCAGGGCTCCAAAGCGGCGATGCATTGCATGGCGGTTTCTCCTCCAGGGAATTCTTATCGCCGATTATAGCATACTTTGCCGCGCTTGCCTAGGTAGACGCCGATATAGGGGGTGGGGAAACCGTGAAAGAACAGGAGCGCATGTATTTGATGGCTTTGGCCCAGATTCCCGGCATGGAACAGCCGTATTTGAAGGCGCTGGCGGCGGAATTCCCCACCTTCAGCGAAGCCTGGCAAAGCGATGGCGCCTGGCGAAACGTGCTCCCCGTCGCCAAGGACAAGCTGGAATTTATCCTGCAAGGCAAAAAAAAGGTTGAGCCCGACAAAATTCACGCATATGCCGAAAAGATCCATGTTAAAATATGTACCATCCGTGATCCGGAATATCCGCCGCATTTATTGGAGGTACACCGCAACCCTTATTTCCTCTATTATTTCGGCACGCTGCCGTCGCGGGAGGAATGGCTGTTCACCATCGTCGGTATGCGGCAATGCAGCCGCTATGGCCGGGACGTGGCGGAAAAGTTTGCGCGGGAACTGGTGCAAACGGCGGGCATGGCCATCGTCAGCGGCCTCGCCATCGGCGTTGACACCGCCGCCCATCTGGGTGCATTGCGGGCCGGGGGCCGCACCGTCGCCGTTTTGCCTTCCGGCATCGACGAGGTGTACCCCAGGGAAAACCAGGGCCTCTTTCGCGAAATTAAAGAAAGGGGCTGCCTGCTGACGGAATATCCCTTTCACTTTATGCCGATGCGCTCCACCTTCCCCTATCGAAACCGGCTGATGAGCGGCTTGGGCCGCGGCGTTTTGCTGGTGGAGGGAAGGGCGTCCAGCGGCGCGATGCATACGGTGAACCACGGCTTGGAACAGGGAAAGGATATCTTTGCCGTTCCCGGCCCGATCTTTTCACCGTCCAGCGAGGGGCCGCATTTGGCGATCAAAGCCGGGGCCAAGCTGGTGCATTCCGTCGACGATATCCTGTCGGAATATTTTGATCTGGAACAGATCAAAGCCTGGCTGGAGGCAAAAGCAAATCCCGCCCCCGCCATCGAGGGATTTTCCGAGGCGGAAAAGAAGGTTTGGACGGCATTGGCGGAAGGCCCGCTGTATTTCGATGATTTGCAGATGATTTCCGGCCTTTCCCCCGCCTCTCTGGCCACGCTGATGACCGACTGGGAATTGGACGGCTTTGTCGAGGCGCTGCCGGGCAAATTTTATAGAATCGCAAAAACCATCAATGAGGTGAACCATGAGTAAATATCTGGTTGTCGTGGAATCCCCAACCAAGGCAAGAACCATCGGGAAATTCTTGGGTAAGAACTATAAGGTGATGTCTTCCATGGGGCATATCCGCGATTTGCCCAAAAGCAAATTGGGCATCGATGTGGAAAACGGCTTTCAGCCCCACTATATCACCATCCGGGGCAAGGGCGAGCTTTTAAAAGAGTTGAAGAAATCGGCAAAAAGCGCCGATAAAATCTTCTATGCCGCCGACCCGGATCGGGAAGGGGAGGCCATTGCCTGGCATCTGAGCCAATACCTCGAAGGCGAACAGGGGGATAAGCCCTGCCGGATCGAATTCAATGAAATCACGAAAGAGGCGATCCAGGGGGCGGTGAAGAAGCCGCGGCCCATCAATATGGATCGGGTGCTGGCCCAGCAAAGCCGCCGCATTCTCGACCGGCTGGTGGGCTACAAATTAAGCCCCCTGCTCTGGAAAAAGGTGCGCAAGGGCCTGTCCGCCGGGCGGGTGCAATCCGTCGCCGTGCGGCTGATCTGTGAGCGCCAGCAGGAGATCGATGGATTTAAGCCGGAAGAATACTGGACATTGGACGCCGATTTTCTCTATAAAAAGGAAACCTTCAGTGCGAAATTGGCCAAGATCGACGGCAAAAAGGCGGAAACCGCCGAAGGCGCCGCGATGGAAGCCATCGTCGCCGATTTAGAGGGCGCCGCTTACGTGGTGGCATCGGTTCAGAAAAAGGAAAGAAAGAAAACGCCGCCGGCGGCGTTCACCACCAGCGGCTTGCAGCAGGAGGCCAATCAGAAACTGGGCTTTACCGCCAAACGGACGATGCAGTTGGCCCAGCAGCTGTATGAAGGGATTTCCCTCGGTTCCGGCAATGTGGGCCTGATCACCTATATGCGCACCGATTCCGTGCGCGTCAATGCCAATGCCCAGGAAGAAGCGAGGGCATATATCGGCGAGGCCTATGGCGCCGCCTATGTGCCGGAACAGCCCCCCCAATATAAAGCGGCGGGCGGCCATACCCAAGACGCCCATGAGGCTATTCGCCCAACCTCGGTATTGCGAACCCCCCAAGCGGCCAAAGAATTTTTAACCCAGCCGCAGTACAAGCTCTATAAGCTGGTCTGGGAGCGTTTTGTCGCCAGCCAAATGGCGGCGGCAAAAATGATGCATACGGCCTATGACATCGAGGCCAAACAATATCTCTTTCGCGCCACCGGCAGCATCGTTACCTTTCCCGGCTATATGAAGGTTTATCGCGTCGATGTGGCGGAAAACCAGTTGCCGGACATCGGCGAAGGGGAGCGTTTGGCGCTGGCGGCCCTCAGGCCGGAGCAGCACTTTACCCAGCCGCCGCCGGCCTATACCGAGGCCTCCCTGATTAAAACCCTGGAAAAATTGGGGATCGGCCGCCCCAGCACCTATGTTTCCATTATTGAGACGGTGGTGGCCCGCGGCTATGTGCAGCGGAAAGAAAAGACCTTCCGCCCAACGGAGCTGGGCAAAGTGGTGAACGATTTGCTTTTGGAGCATTTTCCCGATGTTCTCAATGCGGAATTCACCGCCCGCATGGAGGATAAGCTGGATCATGTGGAAGAGGGGCAGATCAGTTGGAGCCGGGTGCTGGAGGACTTTTACGGCCCCTTCGCGGAGAGCTTGCGTTTGGCGGAGGAAACCATTGGCGAGGTGGAATTGAGCGATGAGGAAAGCGAGATCGTCTGCGAATTCTGCGGCCGCAAGATGGTGTTTAAGATGGGCCGCTACGGCCGGTTTTTGGCCTGCCCCGGTTATCCCGAATGCCGCAATGTGAAATCCGTCGATAAAGACGGCAATGTGGAAGAGAAAATCGTGGAGGAAAGCGATGTCGCCTGCGAGCATTGCGGCCGCAAAATGGTAGTGAAGAAGGGCCGTTACGGCAAGTTTCTGGCTTGTCCCGGCTATCCCGAATGCAAGAATATCAAATCCATCGATGTGGAAATCGGCGTCGACTGCAATCGCTGCGGCGCGCCGCTGGTGAAAAAGCGCACCAAGACCGGGAAGGTTTTCTTCGGCTGCAAAAATTATCCCGAATGCACGGTCAATTATTGGAATACGCCGGTGCCGGAGCTTTGCTCCAGTTGCGGCCATTATCTGGTGAAAAAGACCGATAAGAAGAAGGGTGAAATCCTGGTCTGTGAAAATAAGGAATGCGATGCCCGCCCCCGGGCGGAAAAAGGTAAGCGTAAAAAAGCCGAGGCCGAGGCGGAAAATGGCTGAGGCGACGGTAATCGGCGGCGGCCTGGCGGGCGCCGAGGCCGCTTGGCAGATGGCGCGGCGCGGCATTTCGGTGCGGCTTTTTGAAATGCGCCCCCACCACAGCACCGGCGCCCACAAAACCGGTGCTTTGGCGGAACTGGTTTGCAGCAATTCTTTTCGTGCCGCCGCATTGGAAAATGCCGTTGGCTTATTGAAGGAAGAGATGCGCCGCCTCGACTCCCTGGTCATGGCGGCGGCGGATCAAAACCGGGTGCCCGCCGGCGGCGGCTTTGCCGTGGATCGGGAAGGGTTTTCCCGTACCGTCGAAGCAATGCTGGCCTCCCTGGATCGGATGGAAATCCGCCGGGAACGGGTCGACCGCATCCCCGAAGGTTTGGTGGTCGTTGCCACCGGCCCCCTAACCGACGGCGCTCTCGCCGCCGAGATTCAGGCCCTCGCCGGCGATGACAAGCTGTACTTTTACGATGCCGTAGCTCCGGTGGTCTTTCGGGACAGCATCGATTTCGAAAAGGCCTTCTATGCCTCCCGTTATGGCAAGGGGGAGTCCGACTATATCAATTGTCCCTTGAGCAAAGCGGAATACGGGGTCTTTTATGAAGCCCTGATCGGCGCCGAGACCTATCCGGGACGGGCCTTTGAAACGCTGCGCTTTTTTGAGGGCTGTATGCCCATCGAAGAGATGGCCCGGCGGGGCAAAGAGACGGTATTGTATGGGCCGCTGAAGCCTGTGGGCTTGCACGACCCCCGGCGGGACGGTGCCTTTCACGGCGTCGTCCAACTGCGCCAGGACAATGCCGCCGCCACCCTTTACAATCTGGTGGGCTTCCAGACCCATCTGCTCCGTGGGGAGCAGCAGCGGGTGTTCCGGCTGATTCCCGGTTTGGAACAGGCCCAATTTGCACGTTACGGCATGATGCATAGGAATACCTATATCAATGCGCCCCAATGCCTATTGGCCACGATGGAGGCGAAAATCCGCCCGGGCCTCTTTTTTGCCGGGCAGTTGACCGGCGTCGAAGGCTATGTGGAATCGGCGGCCAGCGGCCTATTGGCGGGAATCAATGCCGGGCGGCGGTTGGCGGATGAGGAACCCTTGGTATTCCCGACGGAAACCGGCATCGGCGCCCTTGCCCATTATATTGCCGGTGCCGACCCCGAGAATTTTCAGCCGATGAATGTGAACTTCGGCCTCTTCCCGGCCCTGGAAACGAGAATCAGAAAAAAACGGGAAAAGAACGCGGCGCTGGCCGCCCGCTCCCTCGCGGCATTGGAGGCATTTAGAAAGGGAGTCTAACAGGAAGATGGACGATCATCTGCAACATTTCATCGCCTATTTAGAGGCGGAAAAAAACGCTTCTCCCCATACCGTCACCGCTTATCGCGGCGATTTGGAGGAGCTTTTTGTTTTTTTGGGGAAAAAAGGGCTTCATGCTACGGATCTTGACCATCTCGCCGTGCGGCAGTATATGATGGATTTGCGCCGGCGGGGACTGAGCAAAACGTCGCTGGCTCGGAAGGTATCTTCGCTGCGATCCTTCTACCGCTATCTGTGCCGGGAAAATGTGGTGGCGCAGAACCCCCTTGACATGATATCTACCCCAAAGGAACACCGGAAATTACCAAAGTTTGTGCATTATGATGAACTAAAAGGAATCTTTGCTCTTCCCGATGAAAGCCCTGGCGGCCTGCGGGATCGGGCCATTTTAGAGCTGCTCTACGGCGGCGGGCTTCGGGTATCGGAATTGACCGGCCTCGATTTGGGGCAGATCAAATTCAGCCTCCATTCCGTCCGGGTTTTCGGTAAAGGTTCGAAGGAACGGCTGGTTCCATTGGGGGATTTTGCCCTGGAAGCCTTAAAGAATTATCTGGAACGGGGCCGCCCCAAACTGGTACGCCCCGCGTATGACGGCATCGAAGCGGTATTTCTGAACCAGCGGGACGGCAACCGGCTGACCGGCCGGGGGGTTCGGGGCATCCTCAACCGGTATGTGCTGCGGCTGGCGGCGAATTTGCGCATCAGCCCCCACACCTTGCGCCATTCCTATGCCACCCATCTTTTGGAAAATGGCGCCGACATCCGCGTGGTACAGGAGCTTTTGGGCCATGCCAGGCTATCCACCACGCAAATTTATACCCATGTGACCAAAGGACATTTGAACGGATCTGAAAACACCCATCCAAGGGCATAATGAGGCGGAAGGCAGGAGGAAAAATATGTTTGAAGCGACCACCATCATCGGTGTAAAGAAGGACGGCGCCGTCGCCATCGCCGGGGACGGCCAGGTGACCATGGGCAATGCGATGGTCATGAAAAACGGCGCCAAAAAGGTGCGGCGGCTTTATCACGACCAAGTGGCGGCGGGTTTTGCCGGCGCCGTGGCCGACGCGTTTACATTGTTCGATAAATTTGAAATGAAGCTTGGCGAATACCGGGGCAATCTGATGCGGGCCGCGGTGGCCCTGGTGAAGGAATGGCGCACCGATAAGATTTTGCAAAAATTAGAAGCGATGCTGATCGTCGCCGACAAAGAGAACCTTCTCATCATCTCCGGCAGCGGTGAAATCATCGAGCCCGACGACGGCATCGCTGCCATCGGTTCCGGCGGCCCCTATGCTTTGGCGGCGGCCAGGGCCATGATGGCCCACTGCCCGATGACCGCCGTGGAAATCGCCAGAGAAGCTATGAAGGTGGCGGCATCGATCTGCGTCTATACGAATGACCATATTATAGTGGAAGAGATTAAGTAGGTGAGAAAATGAGCGAAGAATTGACCCCCAGTAAAATCGTTTTTGAATTGGATAAATACATCATCGGCCAAGACGCGGCGAAGCGCAGCGTCGCCATTGCCCTTCGGAACCGCTTTCGCCGCAAAAAGCTGAGCGAAGAGATGCAGAGGGACGTGGTGCCGAAAAATATCATCATGATCGGCCCCACCGGCGTGGGAAAAACGGAGATCGCCCGCCGCCTGGCCCGGTTGGTCAATGCCCCTTTCGTCAAGGTGGAGGCGACGAAATTTACGGAGGTCGGCTATGTGGGCCGGGATGTGGATTCCATCATCCGGGATCTGGTGGAAAACGCCGTCACCATCGTGAAGGCCGATCGCCAGGCCACCGTTCAAAAGCAGGCGGAGAAACTGGCGGAGGCCAGGCTGCTCAACCAGTTGATGATGCAGGGCTATGCCAAGGATTTAGAGGAGCCGGAGGAATTGTTGACCGCCGCCGAGGAAAATAAGCGCCGCCGCCATTATATCCGCCGCCTGCTGGCCAGCGGCGACCTCGACCGGAATTGCTGGAAATAGAAGTGGAGGACACTCCCAATAGCGCGCTATGCTGGGAGGAATGGACGAAATGGGCATCAATCTGGGGGAGGTTCTCGGCAGTTTCATGCCAAACAGAAGAAAAAACGGCGGGTAACGGCCAAAAGAGGCCCGGCGCATTTTCGTCCAGGAAGAAAGCAATAAACTGATCGATATGGAAGAGGTTTCCGCCGAAGCGGTGGACAAGGCGGAACAGATGGGCATCGTCTTTTTGGATGAGATCGATAAAATCGCCGTCGCCGAAAAGGGCCGGGCATCGACGTTTCCCGAGGGGGCGTGCAAAGGGATATTCTGCCCCCTGAGTGGGCGCCATCGTCAATACGAAGCGTAGCGTCAGCACCGACCACATACTCTTTATCGCCGCCGGCGCGCTTTTCATGTGGCGAAACCTTCAGATCTGATGCCGGAATTGCAGGGCCGCTTTCCGATCCGCGTGGAGTTTGGAAAGTTTAAGCCGGGAAGATTACCGCAGGATTTTTTGGTGGAGCCGGAAAATTCCCTTATTGAAACAGTATACCGATTGCCTGGAAAGCCGACGGGGTCTGTGTGGAATTCGACCTCCGGGATTGACGCCATCGCCGACATGGCCGACAGGCTCAACAATAGGGCCCGAATATTGGCGCGCCCGCCGCCTGCACACCATCATGGAAAAAGGTTTGGAATACGCTATTGTTCGAGGCCCCGGATCTGATGCGGGGTGCCGCCCTGGTGGATCACGGCTTCGTACTGGATAAGATGGAGCATATTATGAAGAACAAGGGATTTATGAGATATTTTATAAAACCCTTGCATGGCAGGGGACTTTATGATAACATGTTAAAGGAAAACACACGGGTTTCGATTCATCATAAGGTATTGCCTGCGGGTCTTATGATGAAAATGACAGATCCGGCGGCAAAACAAAAGGAGGAAACAAAAAAATGGCGAGGATATTTACATGAAGCAGCTTTTGGAGCCGGGGTGCATTTTGGCCACCAAACCCGGCGCTGGAACCCCAAAATGGCACCGTATATTTTTACAGACGGAATTGGCATCTATATCATCGACCTGCAAAAGACCGTTCATAAGATCGACAGGCCCTATAATTTCATCAAAGACACCGTCGCCGAGGGAGGATCGATCCTCTTCGTCGGCACAAAAAAACAAGCCCAGGACGCCATCAGGAAGAAGGCGGAACGCTGCAGCATGTTCTATGTCAACCAGAGATGGCTTGGCGGCCTTTTGACCAATAATAAGACGATTCGGCGCTCGGTTCATCCGGGATATCAGACGGATGGAAGCCGACGGCACATTGGAGCTTTGCCCAAGAAGGGAAGTTTCCCAGATGAGAGGGAAACGGGAAAAACTGGAAAAGTTCGCAGGGGCATCAAGGAAATGAAGCGGCTGCCCGGCGCCATTTTGTCGTGGATCCGAAAGGAACGGATCACCATCGCCGAAGCGAGGAAGCTGCATATTCCGATCGTCGCCATCGTCGACCCAAACTGCGACCCCGAAGAGGTGGATTATGTGATTCCCGGCAATGACGACGCGATCCGCGCAGTGAAGCTCAACATCGGACGCATGGCCGACATGATTGACAGGCTTCTCCGCTGGCGGAAGCGGCCCAAGCGGAAGCCGGCGGCGAATTAGAAGAACCTGCTATTGAACAGGCGGTTGCTGAGTAAGCAAAACAATGATTAGCAGGGAATATTCCCTGCTTTTCCTTATAAATCGTTTAGGAGGTAAAACCATGGTATCAGCCGCAATGGTAAAGGAACTGAGAGAAAGAACCGGCGCCGGGATGATGGATTGCAAGAAAGCCCTGGTGGAAGTCGGTGGAGATATGGAAAAAGCGATCGATGTTAAGGGAGACCGGAAGCATGAGCCGCGAAAAAAAGCGGCCGCATCACCGCCGAAGGCTTGGTGGAATCCTATATCCATGCCGGCGGCCGCATCGGCTATGCTGCTGGAAGTGAACTGCCGAACGGATTTCGTGGCGAAGAACGAGGAGTTTAAGATCCTCTGTAAGGATTTGGCGATGCAGATTGCGCAGCCTCGAACCACCAATATGACTCACGGGAAGAAATCCCCGCCGCGGAAATCGAACATGAGCAGGAGTACCGAAGCGCCCAAACGAAGGCAAACCGGAAAAGATCGTCGATAAAATGGTCGACAGCCCGCATCGAAAAAAGTATTTTAAGGAAATCTGCCTTTTTGAACAACCCTTCATCAAGGATGAAACATCACCGTACAGGGCTTGATCACGAATTTGGTCGCCAAGATCGGTGAAAACATCTCGGTGCGCCGTTTTGCCCGCTATCAGGTGGGAGAAGGCATGGAAAGAAGGACGCTTGCGGTTTTGCCGAAGAAGTGGGTTCCATGTTTAAAAAAAGATTGACGATGGGAGTGCCCGGGGCGCTTCCCCGGGGATCGAATGGATGGTGATCGATTTGGGGAATGAACCGGTTTTCAAGCGCATCGTTTTAAAATTGAGCGGCGAGGCCCTGGCCGGCGACATTGGATACGGCATCGACCAGGAGGTGTTGAACCGCATCGCTTTGCAGATCGAAGAATTGCGGGATTTGGGCGTCGATGTCGTCATCGTTGTCGGCGGCGGCAATATTTGGCGCGGCATCGCCGGCAGCAAGCGTGGCATGGATCGGGCCACCGCCGATTATATGGGTATGCTGGCTACGGTGATGAATTCCCTTGCCCTGCAAGACGCCCTGGAAAATTTTGGCGTCAATACCCGGGTACAGTCTGCCATCGAAATCCGGCAGATCGCCGAGCCTATATCCGCCGGAAGGCAATCCGCCATCTGGAAAAAGGGCGGGTGGTAATCTTTGCCGCCGGTACGGGTAACCCCTATTTCTCCACGGATACCGCTGCCGCTTTGCGGGCGGCGGAGGTGGAAGCCGACGCGATTTTGATGGCGAAAAAGGTAGACGGCGTTTACAGCGCCGACCCTAAAATCCATGAAAACGCCGTACGTTATGACAAACTGAAGTATTTTGACATACTCAATGAGGTTGGGGGTTATGGATGCCACCGCCGCTTCTCTCTGCAAGGACAATGACATTCCGATCCCTAGTTTTCAATATCAAGGAAGAAGGCTGCATGAAGAAGGCCGTTCTGGGAGAAAAATTGGAACTTTCATAGGAGGGGAGTCTTATGATTAAAGAGTTTATGGAATCGGCCGGAAGATCGGATGACAAGAAACCTGTGAACCCTGAAGCGGGATTTCTCCGGCTTGCGGGCGGGGCAGGCGACGCCGGCCTGCTTGATAAAATCAGGTGGATTATTATGGCGTGCCGACGCCGGTGAACCAGATGGCCAACATTTCCGTGCCGGAAAGCAGGCTTTTGCTGGTTCAACCTTGGGGACAAAACCGTGATCGGCGCCATCGAGAAAGCGATATTGAAATCGGATTTAGGGTTAAACCCAAACAATGACGGCACAGTGATCCGCATCGCCATTCCCCAATTGACGGAGGAAAGGCGCAAAGAATTAGTTGAAGTGGTTAAAAGAAAGCGGAAAGAGGCCAAAGTGGCGGTTCGCAATCTCCGCAGGGAATTGAACGACGATATTAAGGAATTGGAAAAATCCCATGCAATATCGGAAGACGATGCCAAAAGAGGCCTGGACGAGGCCCAAAAGCTGACGGAGAAATTCGTAAAAAAGGTGGACGAGATCACCGGCGTGAAGGAAAGTGAAATTATGGAAGTCTAAATTGCCCCGGCAATTTTTGACGATAGCTGAAAGGAGGTGTAAGAGAATGTACAGAATCACCGACGAATGCACCGCTTGCGGAACCTGCGTAGACGAATGCCCCAGCGAAGCCATCAAAGAGGGTGACATCTACGTCATTGATCAGGATACCTGCACAGAATGCGGAACTTGCATCGATGCTTGCCCCAGCGGCGCTATTATTGAAGAATAAAAAGGGGAGAGGGGCTGCAACCGGCATGTTACAGCCCTTTTTCTAACTTTTTGAGGTTTTTGCAGCAGCCATTTTACAGAACGGAAGAGTTGGCAAAGAAAGTGTAAGGTTCCGATGGACAAGGAAACGGACAATCTAAGGCTGGAAATTGAAAAGCATCCGCTTCCGCCCATGTGGCAATGATCATGGACGGCAATGGGCGCTGGGCCCAGAAACAGCGGCTGCCACCGCGTCCGGGGCCATGCCGCCAGCCGCGAGATAATCAAAACGCTGATCAGAACCGCCGATAGCCTGAAGGCATAGAGGTTTTGACCCTCTATTGTTTTTCGACGGAAAATTGGCGCCGTCCCATGGAAGAAGTGTCCTTCCTCATGATCTGATCCGAAATTTCCTGATCGTGAAGGGAAGGAAATGAAGGAGAAGAATGTCACGGCCATTGCCCCTAGGCGACCTTATATCTGCCGGAAAATGTGCAGCAGGAGATTCGGCGGGTGGAGAACCTGACGGCGGCCAATACGGGGCTGATTTTGAATATCGCGATCAACTATGGTGGCCGCCAGGAGATTTTCCGGGCTTTGCGGGCCATATTAGCGGATACAAAAGGGGAAAAGCCAGTCCGGAAACCATAACCGTGGATTTCGCCATTATCTTTACACCGATGGGCAAGGATGAGATTTGATCCGCAGACCTCAGGAGAGCAAAGGCTCAGCAATTTTCTGCTCTGGCAATCGGCCTATGCGGAATTTTTATTTTACCGGCGTCCACTGGCCGGATTTTAATGAAAGGGGAGTTTTATAAAGCCATCGCCGCCTACCAAAACAGACGGCGGCGGTACGGCGATATAAAGTAAGGATGCTATGTTTGGTAAGCTAAAGACCCGGGCCGCCAGCGCCTGATTTTTGTACCCTTGATGCTTCTTGAGGGCCTTATTGGGAGCTGGGTATTTCTGGTTTTGTGCTGGCGGTGACCATCATCGGGGGCCTTGAATTTCGCTCCATTTTGCAGAAGATGGAGTACCGCTTCAGCGTCTTTCTGTTTATTCCCTCCGCCATCCTGCTCTTGGTCGCCAATGCCTATGGCCAGGACGTGCCGGCACTGGCCCTCGGCCTCTATTTCATCATCTTCGCACTGCATACGATTTTCTTCATCTTTGGCCGTATGCGCATCGAAGAGATGGCGATGACCTTCTTCGTCCTCTTTTATATCGCTTTTACCATCAGCACGCTGGCGATGATCCGCTTTAATTTTCAAGATGGGTTCTGGATCATCTGCATGATTTTTTTGATCCAATGGCTGACGGATACCGGGGCCTATTTTGTCGGCAGCGCCTTCGGGCGCCATAAGCTGATGCCCAGTGTCAGCCCGAATAAATCGGTGGAGGTGCGATCGGCGGGATTGCCGCCGCTGTTTTGGTGGTTTTCCTCTTCAATTTAATCATGAATGTCGTCCGATGGGGCCCGCGCTGGTGATGGCTTTCTTCAATATCGATCCTTGGGCAGATCGGCGACCTTTTTGAGCGCGGTCAAGCGTTGGGCCGATGTGAAGGATGCCGGAACCCTGATTCCCGGCCACGGCGGCGTTTTAGATCGCTTCGACAGGTTTGCGCTTTTCATCGCCCCCTTTTGCTACTATTTTCACCAGAAACCGTCACCTATTTTCCTACCAAATAATATGGGAGGTAACCTTTGAAAACCATTGCGCTTTTTTAGGTTCCACCGGCTCCATCGGCGGCCAAACCTTGTCGGTTGTCGATTGGTTTCCCGGTGCGTACCGGGTCGATGTTTTGGTGGCCGCCGCCCGGGGTGGAAGATTTGGCCCGGCAGGTAAAAAAATACCGGCCCCGCCTTGTAGTCACCGGAAACCCCGCATCTATCCGCTTTTGAAACGGACATTGCGGGGCTTTTCCGGCGAAATTCTCTGCGGCGAAGAAGGGCTTAATGGCCGCGGCGGGAAACACCCTGTGGACATCGTCGTTCACGGCATTTCCGGCATGGCGGGGTTAAAACCGCTGCTTTGGGCTTTAGAGGAAGAGGGCGCACCGTGGCGATCAATAAAGAAAGCCTGGTAACGGCGGGACACCTACGTCGATGCGCTGCTGCTGCGGCGGAAGGGCGGCGTGCTGGTTCCGATGAACAGCGAGCATTCCGCGATTTTCCAATGCCTGCTGGCGGGGAAAAGCGGTTTGAAAAAGATCATACTCTCGCCTCCGGCGGCCCCTTCCGCACTTTTAGCCGGGAGGCATTGGCGGCGGTTACCCCCGCCATGGCCCTACAACACCCCACCTGGTCGATGGGGGCGAAGGTTACGGTGGATTCTTCAACGATGATGAACAAGGGCCTCGAGGTTATCGAAGCCCATTGGCTGTTCGGCATCGACTATGACCGCATCGATGTGCTGATCCAGCCCCAAAGCCTCATCCATTCGCTGGTGGCCTATGGAGACGGTTCCTTTCTCGCCCATATGGGCCGGGCGGATATGCGGATTCCGATCCAATTCGCCTTAACCTATCCGGAGCGGCGGCCCAATCCGTTGCCGCCGCTGGATTTCGCGGCGGTGGGCAAGATTGAATTTTTCGCTCCGGACAAGGAAAAATTTCCGCTTTTGCGCCTGGCCTATGAGGCGGGGCGGAGCGGACAAACGCTGCCGGCGGTTCTAAATGCCGCCAATGAAATTTTGGTGTATATGTTCCTGGAAAACCGAATAAAATATACGGATATTTCCAAATATGTAGAAAAGGCCCTGTCTGCCCATGATCCCGTGGCGCACCCGGATCTTGGCGCGGTTTTGGCGGCGCAGGAATGGGCCGGGGCCTATCTCAATGAGGTATTGCTATGCTCATAACCATCGCTTTGACCTTGCTGCTCTTCGGCCTTGTGATCCTGTTTCACGAGGGAGGGCACCTGCTTTTTGCCAAGCTGAACCGAATTTATGTAGAGGAATTCGCCATCGGCATGGGGCCTAAATTGATCGGCTTTCAAGGCCGGGAAACCTATTATTCGCTGCGGCTGTTTCCCATTGGCGGCTATTGCAAAATGCCCGGGGAGGACGGGGAGAGCGAGCATCCCAACGGCTTTGATAAAAAAACCGTACCCCAGCGGATGCTGGTGGTTTTTGGCGGCGCTCTCTTCAACTTTATCCTGGCGATTCTGCTTTTCATCGTCGCCTTCATGATGTTGGGTTCTCCGGTAAAAGAGGCCCGCATCGGTGAGGTGCAGGCGGGGCAGCCCGCCGCCGCCGCCGGGATCGAGGTGGGGATGAAGTCGTCGCCATCGGCGGGGCGCCGATTTCCGCGGGAAATGGGCGGAACAGGTCGGCGCCAACCGGGGCATGGAAATGGGTGGGCGGTGGCCGCACGCCGGTGAACGCCTGGACATCGCCGTTACCCCCGGAAGTGGACGCGATCAGGCCGGGCGTAATTGGGCATCGTCCGCGGTACGGAGATGATGTCCATTTTCGGCGCAGTGAAAAGGGGTTTGAACGACCTGGGTGGTTAGGCTGATCCGGTGCGCTGTTTGAAATGGTGACCGGCGCAAGGTAAACTGGGAGTGGCGATTACGTCGGCCGTCGGGCAAATGTGAGGCAGGGCAGGTGAAACATCTCTGTACCGATCGGTACCGCGATCACCCGCCGGCGCCATCAGCGTCAATCTCAACGTCGTCGCTTATTGCCGGTGCCGGCCCTCGACCGCGCCGGTCAACACCGGGGATCGAAGGGCATCGGGCGTACGTTAACCCTAAGGTGGAAGGACCGACCGTTTGTCGGCTTGCCCCTCTGGTCGTGATGGTGGTGATTTTCGGCTTTGATATTCTGGGGATCGTTGACATTAACCAGAAGAGGCGGTCGAGACAGATCTTTGTCAACGCCGTGCCGGTCGGTGGCGGTGCGCCGATTTCGATCCAAAGCATGACGAATACCGAAAAACAACCGCGGCGGAAGAACCGTGCCGATTGGGGCTTTGGCCGCCGCCGGTTACGTCTTCGCCACGCCGCGCCACCGTTTAACCAGGAGGCGGTGGCGGCCGCCGGGGTACCTGGGTATTCATCGCCTTTTGTTCGTCGCCCGATATCCATTTCGATCATCGGCTGGCTTTGGCGGCTTTAGAAAAAGGGGTGCAGGGTTTAAGAATCAATCCTGGCAATATCGGCGGACCGGAAGGTTTTGGCCGTTTTAGACAGCGCCAAGGAAAAAAAGGTGCCGATCCGGATCGGCATCAATGGCGGCTCCCTGGAAAAGGAACTGCTGGAACGCAATGGCCGCCGCGAGGAAGCCCTGGTCAGCGCTGCGGCGTCTTTGACGGCATGCTTTGGGGCGATCATCCTGCTGGCGGTATCGCTTCATGATGTACCACTTCTACCATCGCCGCCTACCGTCTCTTGGCGGCCAAGGTGGACTATCCCTTCCACATCGGCGTCACCGAGGCCCGGCGCGCGCCTGCTGAAAGGCAGCATCAAAAGCGCCCTGGGCATCGGCATTTTGCTTTCTGAAGGCATCGGCGATACGATGCGGGTTTCCCTCACCGGCGACCCTGTTGACGAGGTACGGGTGGCGAAGGAAATTCAAAAGTCGAGTTTTGGCCAAGGGAAGGGATCGACGTCATCTCCTGCCGCGGCCGCACCAGGTGGATCTCGTCCTCGCTGGTGGCGGAGGTGGAGGCGGCACTGGAAACCTTTCATCCCGCCCGGCCCTTAACCGTCGCCGTGATGGGCTGTGAGGTCAACGGCCCCGGCGAGGCGAAGGAGGCCGACTATGGCATCGCCGCCGGAAACGGCGTAGGCCTGCTCTTTAAAGACGGCGTGTTGCTCGGAAAATACCGGGAGCTGGCTTGCTCAAAACTGTTGGAGGAAATCAGGAGGTCGGAAAATGAAGTACAGTGAAATGTTCTCTCCCACCTTGCGGGAGGTACCGGCGGAGGCGGAGATCGCCAGCCACCAGCTGATGCTGCGCGCCGGGTTGATGCGGAAGGTCGCCGCCGGGGATCTGTTCCTATCTGCCGATGGGCGTGGCGGGTGATGAAAAACATCATGGAGATCATCCGGGAGGAGATGGACGCCGTCGGCAGCAGGAATTGATGATGTTTCCCATCGTCATGCCGGCGGAATTGGCAAAATCCGACCCGTTGGGATGTATATGGCGCCGAGCTGTGGCGGGTGCAGGACCGGCATGGCGGGATTTCTGCCTTGGCCCCACCCATGAAAAAGTGGTAACGGAGCTTGCCGCCAATGAAATTAAAATCCTATAAACAACTGCCCCTGCTTCTCTATCAGATACAGGATCCGTTTCGGGATGAACGCCGCCCCCGTTTCGGCCTGATGCGGGGCCGAAGAATTTGTCATGAAAGATTGCTACAGCTTCGACCGGGATGAGGCGGGGCTGGTACGATACCGCAAAATGTACAGCAAACATGCCGGCGTATTTCAAACGCTGCGGTATCAATTTCCGGCCGGTGGAAGCGGACAATGGCGCCATCGGCGGCAGCTCTTCCATGAATTTCATGGTGCGGCCCGATGGCGAATGCGAAATTCTCTACTGGCACCGCGCCTGCGATTATGCCGCCAATGGAGATCGCCGCCACCGGCGATCTGCCGGAACCGTCGGCGGAGCCGCTGCGGGCCGTGGAAAGGTGCGCACGCCGGACTGTAAGACCATCGGACGTGGCAGAATTTCCTTGGCGTTTTCCCACGCAAAAGTCGCTGAAAGCCCTTTGCTTTGTCAGCGACGGCGAGCTGTGCATTGTATTCCTGCGGGGGGATCGGCGGCTCAATGAAATTCGTCTGCAAAACCATCTGGGCTGTATCGATCTGCGCATGGCCGAAGATGGGGAGATGCGGGCCAAAGGTTGACGGCGAATATATCGGCCCCTGCGGGATCACCAATGTCCGCATTCTGATCGACAATGAGCTGAAAACGGCGATGAACCTCGTCTGTGGCGCCCGTGAAGAAGGCTATCACCTAAAAATGTCAGCTTTGGCCGGGATTTCAATGGCGAAACCGGCGATTTCCGCCTGGTGGAAGCCGGGGAAACCTGCCCCACTGCCGAGAGCGCTCAAAGCGCCCGCGGCATCGAGGTGGGACAAGTCTTTAAATTGGGAACGAAATACAGCGTCGCCATGAATGCCACCTTCCTCGACGAGGAAGGGAAAGTAATCCGATGGTGATGGGTTGTTATGGCATCGGCGTCGGCCGCACGATGGCCGCGGCCATCGAACAGAATCATGATGAACATGGCATCATCTGGCCCGCTGGCATCGCCCCCTACCAGATCATCGTCGTTCCCATCAGCGAGAAGAACGAAAAACAGATGGCGGCGGCGGAACAGATTTACCGCCTGCTGCAAATCAAGGGTTATAGCGTGATCCTGGACGACCGGGCGGAGCGGGCCGGCGTGAAGTTCAACGATGCCGACCTATTGGGCATCCCCATTCGCGTCACCGTCGGCGATAAGGGTTTGGCCGAAAATAAGGTGGAGGTGAAGGTTCGGAAAACCGGCGTTAATGAAAAGGTGCCGCTGGACGAATTGGAAACCGCCATCGCGGCGATTGTCAATGCCTTGGGCTGAGGCTTCGGCGCAAAACCATAATAAGGCAAGGGGCGTCGATTTGGCGGCGCCCTTTTTTTGAAACGGAAGGGAGGATCTCCAGGATGGATGCGATGGAACCGACGGAAACGAAGGCCGCGGCTTCGGCGGCGGGCCTTAAAGAAGCATTGGCAAATGCCGAGGCGAAGATAGAGGAACAGAACCGGGAAATCGCCGAGCTGCGCTTGCGAAAAGCCCAGTACGATTCCATTTTAGAGAATATGACGGAATGCGTGGAGCGCTCCGGCCCCGACTATCGCCTTCTCTATGTAAACGAAGCCTTGTGCCAGCTCTACAATGTGGAACCCGAGGCGCTTTTGGGCCAGAACACAATGGATTTTCTCGTTAAGGAGGATTGCCCCGCCATCGATGCGGCGGTGGCGGCGCTGACGCCGGAAAATCCCTATTACAAATATGAATACCGTGTGCGCCAACCCGATGGCAGCATCGTTTGGGTGGAAAGCGTCGGCCGTTGCTTCTATGATGAATACGGCAATGTGTTGGAATACCAAGACGTAGGCCGGGACATCACCCATTTCAAAAATTTGCAGGGGGAATTGGAACGCCAGGTGCGCCAGCGTACCCAGGAATTGGCCAAGACCAACCGGGAACTGGCCATCGTCAACCAGGATTTAAAGACGGTTCTCGCCAGCATTTCCGAAGGGATCGTCGTGTTGGAAGCCGATGGCAACGGCGCTTTTTGGAATTATGGGCCGGACAAGCAGTGGTTGTCCGCCGGAGACGAGCTGCTGGCCTGTTTTAAACGGCAGATATTGCAAGATACCAATTCTTATTTGCACCGGCTGATCTTTCAACGGAGGAAATTTGGCGACGTAGAAATGCATTTTCCGCTGAAGAGCGGGGATTGCCACTTTGTTGCTTCCGGTGTACCGCTGCAGGCCAAGGGGGAGGATTCCCATCGCAGCCTTTTGGTATTAAAGCCCATCGCCCAAGTGCATAAGCTGGTCAATATCTTCAGCGGCGCCCAGTCCCGTTTCCAATTTTCCGATATTGTGACCAATAGCGGCAATTTGCAGGAAACGATCTTCCTCGCCCGGCAAGCGGCGGCCAGCGATTGCAGCGTCTTGATCGAAGGGGAAAGCGGCACCGGCAAGGAGCTGTTCGCCCAATCGATCCACAACAGCAGCGCCCGTTATAAGGGGCCTTTTGTCGCCGTCAACTGTGGCGCGATCCCCAGGGAACTGGTGGGCTCGGAGATGTTGGGCTATGATGAGGGGGCCTTCACCGGGGCAAAAAAAGGAGGCAAACCGGGCAAATTCGAACTGGCCCGGGGCGGCACCATCTTCCTCGATGAAATCGGTGATATGCCCTTGGAGCAGCAGGCCGCCCTATTGCGGGTGATCCAGGAGCGGCGCATCACCCGGGTGGGGGGCAGCCGGGAAATTCCGGTGGATGTGCGCATCATCTGCGCTACCAATAAGGATTTGCTGGAAGAGGTGATGCGGAAAAATTTCCGCCAGGATCTCTATTATCGCCTGAATGTTATCAACCTTCATATTCCGCCCTTGCGGGAACGAAAAGAGGACATTTTGCTTTTGTTCAGCAACTTTTTGGCGCGCTACAGCAAGGAGGAAACCCTGGCCGCCATTGATCCCAAGGTGCTGGCGGCTTTAAGCCGCTATGATTGGCCCGGCAATGTGCGGGAATTGCAGAATGTGGCCGAGCGGGTATTATACCTTTCCGGTGGCGCTAAGATCACGCCGCAGGATTTGCCCCAGCATATTGCCGGCACCCTGCAAAAGCCGAAGCGGGAAGCGGAAAAGCCCGCAATAAAGGAAAGCGTTGCCGCCATTTTGGCCAAGGAAGCCCGCCGCCGGGAGGAATCGGAAGAAAAGGAGCTGTTGGAACACTTGAAGGCCGCCAATGGCAATATTTCCCTGGCCGCCCGAAATATGGGCGTCGCCCGCTCGACCCTTTACCGGCGTTTGAAGCGTTTGGAGGAAAAAACGGAATAAAGTGTCTCGTTGCTGTATCGCTGCTGTTCCGATATGTAGCGCAACCGTATCGTTTTTGCCGCTGTTTTTGCTTTCCGTCCGAAAAATACGGCGTATTTTTGATGCCGCCATCGATTGAAAACTGTGTCCGAAAGGACAAATTCCTAGACCGGCTTGTTCTCCCTCTTTTGAAACATCCGAGAGGGGATTTTTTTATCGTTTTTCTTGGGATGGCATCGGATTTGCATTATGAATGGATAAGCGAGTGGCCATCGCAGGAAAGGAGACCAAAAATGCGTACACAATTGTCATTATTAAGTAGAGGAGAGCAGGAATATATCCACGAAAAGACATTGGAGCTCTTGTCCACCGTCGGTGTTTATATCGGCAGCGAAGAGGTTCGCGGCCTATTGGCGAAAAAGGGGGCCAAGGTCATCGGCGACAATGTGCGGTTCCCCGCAGAAATGGTGAAGGAAATGTTGGGCCTCGCCATTTCCTCTTTCCCGTTGGGGGCGAGGGATGAAAAGCACACCCTGTCCCTTCCCGCCGGCGGGCATCCCTTCACAACCCCAGCCGGTTATGTTCCCTATATTCAAGACGAGGACAGTGGCAAAAAACGTTATGTGACCGAGAACGATTTGACCCAGCTTTGTATTTTAGCCGACGCTTCCGCGGATATGGACTGCTTTTGGCCGCTGATGTTCCCCCATGAATTTGACGGGGAATACCAGGAGTTTAAAGCGCTGGACATTTCGTTTCGTAACTTAACGAAACATATACAGTGCTCTTCCGCCTCGGGCAAACTGGCCCAATGGCAAATCGAGCTGGCTGCCGCCGTCACCGGCGGTACCGACCGGCTGCGGAAAAACCCGATCATGTCTTTGCTTTCCGCGCCTACAACGCCGCTGGCGCTGGAAGGGGGCATTGCCGACGCCATTGCCGTTTCCGCCCGCCACGGCATTCCGATCATCCCGATGTCGCTGCCACAGATGACCACCACTTCCCCGGCGACCGTCGCCGCCGACACCCTATTGGTCAACAGCGAGGTGCTGGCCTGTTATATGGTGGCGAAGTGCGCCGCCGAAGACGCCCGCTTCTTCTATTCTTCCGATGCCGGCGCGCCGGATTTGCGAACCGGTGGCATCGACTATGAAAACAGCGAATATTTGCTTTTGGGCGCCGCCGATGTGGATATGGCCCGGTTCTACGGCCTGCCTTCCGAGGTTGGCGGCACCGTGGAATTCAAAGACTTCTCCACCGTCGCCGGGTTCGAACGCAATGTCTATAAACTGGCGATGAAGCTGATGACCCGGCCCGACGTTTGCTGTTGGTTCGGCACCCGGGAAAGCTGTCTCAGCTCTTCGCTGGTCGACGTTGTTCTCGATCTCGAAGTCTACCGTTACAGCAAAGCCTATTTGCGGGAGTTCAGCCTGGATGCGGAAACCGCCGCCCTCGACGTGATCGCCGAAATGGGGCCCCGGGGCAATTTCCTCAGCCACGACCATACCTTCCGCCATTTCCGCCGGGAAATCTTTATGGAAAAGGCGGAAAATTCCTTCCTTTTCGCTGCCGGCGGCCAGAATTACCGCGCTTTGGCCCAGGACAGATTGGCCGAGATTTTGGCCAACCATAAGGCAAAGCCGCTTTCCGCCGATGTGGTGGCCGCCATGGACGAAATTGCCGCGAAGGCCCGTATAGACCTTGAAGGATAAGGAGGAGAGACGATGAGGAGAAATTATGCCGCCGGCGGCGGCGCCTATGAGGGTTTCAGCCTTCAGGTGATGAGCGAAGACACGCTGTATAAAATCCACCTCGATACCTTGGACGTGCTGGAATATACCGGCATCTTTGTAGAGAGTGAAGCGGCGATGGCCGTCTATGAAGAGCACGGCTGCCGGGTGGACTGGGACAAAAAAATTGTGCGGATCCCCGGTTCCGTCGTAGAAGACGCGATTCGGAAAGCACCGCCCAAAGTGCTGTTGGCCGGGAGGGATCCCAAGAACGATGTGGTTTTGGAGGGAAGGCGCGTCAACTTCCTTACTTTTGGCGAAGGGATCATGGTAGAGGATCCCGATACGAAGGAGCGCCGCCCTTCAACAAAGCAAGACATTGCCGATGTGGCGAAGCTGGTGGACGCCTTAGACCAAATCGACGTGATCGAGCAGACCCTGACGGCCCGGGACAAACATGAAAAGGTGGCGATGCTGCACAATGCCGAGGCGACCCTCAGCAATACAACGAAGCACCAAAGCCAGGGAGCGGAAGACGCCCACCAGGCGAAAATCGCCATCGCCATGGCGGCGGCGATCGTCGGCGGTGTGGACAAATTGAAGGAAAGGCCGATCATCTCCGGGGGCGGCTGCCCCGTCAGCCCATTGACCTTGGCAAAGGGCAATACGGAAATGTTGATGGAATATGCCAAGGTCGGTTTGCCCTGTAATCCGCTGTCGATGGCGATGGCCGGCGGCTCCTCCCCCATCACCCTGGCGGGGACACTGGTGGTGCACAATGCCGAAATTCTCGCCAATATCGTGCTGATCCAGATGGTGAACCCCGGCAATCCCGTCACCTATGGCAGCTCCACCACAATTCTCGATTTGCGCCGGGCCAGCGCCACCGTGGGCTGCCCCGAACTGGGTATGATCAGCGCCGCCGTGGCGAGGATGGCCCAATTTTACCAAATTCCCAGTTTCGTCGCGGGGGGCTAGGCGGACAGTAAACTTGCCGACATTCAGGCCGGCCATGAAAAGACATTGACGGCATTGCTGCCGGCTTTGGCCGGCGCCAATTTGATTTACGGTCTCGGCATGTTGGAACTCGGCATTACCTTGGGTTATGGCCAGATGGTCATGGACAATGAATTTGCCGCGATGGTGCGCCATGTGTTACAGGGCATTCCCGGAGACGATGAAAGCCTGGCCGTGGACTTGATCAAGGAGATCGGCCCCGGCGGCAATTATCTGACGGAACCCCATACGATGAAGCGGGTGCGCAATTTCCAATCGACGCCGAAATGGATCGACCGCAATATGATCGATGTCTGGCAGGCCGAGGGCAGCCAAAGCCTGGTGGAAAAATGCGACCGGGAGGCCATCCGCATCCTAAAAACCCATAAGCCGACGCCTTTGCCCGAAGATGTGCAAAAGGAAATCCGGGAAATGATTCTTAAAGAAGAGAAGGATTTGGGGATTGCCTAAGTTTGGCCCCGCGTTTTGCGGGCGGCGTTTCGGCGGCGCGGTTCAAGGCCCTCCGCGGGATAAAGCAGGAAAGGCAGGGGGCAAGAGCCCCCTATCCCTCCCTCATTAAACGCTTTGGTTTTTGACAAAGGCCTTTGGGTCTTTAACCGCGCTTTCGATGATTTAATACAAGGAGTGAGAAGCATGAGTGAAATTTCTCCCCCGCCGGTACGGAAAAAGAGTTTAACCGGCCTCGACATCTTTTTGGGCATGATCTGCGTGATGTTCTTTCTCGATACCATCGGCCCTGTGGCGGCGATGGGCCCGTCGGCCATTACCTGGTCTTTGATTATCACCGTCATCTTTTTCTTTCCCTCCGGCCTGATCTTTGCGGAACTCGGCGCCACCTATCCCGAAGAGGGCGGCATGTACGCCTGGGTGAAGCGGGCCTATGGCAAACGCTGGGGGGCCCGGGTTTCCTGGATGTATTGGGTCAACAATGCGGTTTGGATTTCTTCCGTTTGCACCTTTACCATCGGTGTTTTTTCCCAGCTTTTTTTGCCCCATATTTCTTTCCCGGTGCAGATCGTTCTCACCATCGCCATGATCTGGCTGGTGATCCTCGTCTGTTTGCGGCCCATCAAGGAATCGAAATGGGTGACCAATGTGGCGGCCCTGTTTAAGCTCATCATCGCCGGTGGTATCATTGGCTGCGCCTGCCTCTTTTTCTTCCGGAACGGCAGCGCCGCCAGCGATCTTTCCCTCGCCAATTTTCGGCCCACCTTGGGGCAATCCTTCGCTTTTTTCCCTGCTTTGATTTATAATTACCTTGGTTTTGAAGTGATGTCCTCAATGGGGAGCCAGATGAAAAACCCGGCCCGGGACGTACCCAGGGCCACCATCGGCAATGCGGTGCTGATTTCGCTGCTTTATATCTTGACCACCCTGGCGATCCTGGTGATCATCCCGATGGAGGAAATCAATATCGTGGAAGGCATTCTCGATACCTTTATGATCAGCCTCGGCTCCGGGCCCATCACCTCGGCGGTTATCATTTTGGTGGGCTGCATGTTCCTGTCGATCCTCTTTGCCCAAACCGTTACTTGGATCGTCGCTTCCAGCCGGATGGCCGCGGAAGCCGCCGTCGACCATGAACTGCCGCAGGTTTTCGCCAAATTTCATAAGAAAAACGATACGCCTCTCGGCACGCTGTTGATCACCGGTACGGTGGGTACGGTTCTCACATTGCTTTACGGCTTTATGGCCGGTTCCGCCGAAGACCTGTTCTGGACGCTTTTCGCTTTTACCAGCATCATCTTTTTGATCCCCTATCTTATCAATTACCAGGGCTATCTCAAGATGCGGAAATCGGATCGGTCGACGCCCCGGCCTTACCGCTTCCCCGGCCCGCCAATGGTGGGAACCGTTTTTGCCCATATCAGCCAGATCATCTTGCTCTTTACCATTTTTGTCTTTTTCTGGGTGCCTGGCCAGCCCTTTTATGCCGCGGAAGCCTTGCCCCTGCTCGCCGGCGTTCTCATCGCCCTCGCCGTCGGTGAATATTTGACCTGGCGCAGCGTGAAGAAAGGAAAGGCGGTGGAGTAATGGCCCTTGCCGACGCCGGTTTGGCCCCGGCGCCGGCAAATTCAGTCGCTGGAGGTGTAAAATGTAGTGGAAAACCAAAGGGAAGACGGCTTAAAACGCCGGGACATCTTTCTCGGCATGATCTGCGTGATGTTCTTTTTAGATACGGTGGGCCCAGTGGCCTCCATGGGGCCTGCCTCCATCGGTTGGTCGCTGATCATCACCGCCATCTTTTTCTTTCCTTCCGGCCTGATTATGGCGGAAATGGGCTCCCGCTTTCCCGCCGAAGGGGGCATGTATCGCTGGGTCAAGCTGGCTTATGGCAAACGCTGGGGCGCGAGAATTTCCTGGTATTATTGGGTCAACAATGCGATTTGGATTTCTTCGACCAGCATTTTTACGGTCAGCATCCTTGGGCAGGTCTTTTTGGGCGCGGTTTCCTTTCCCGCCCAGATCGCGATGGCCGTCGCCATGATCTGGCTGATCATTCTGTTCGGCCTGCGTCCTCTGAAAGCCACCACCTTTTTAACGAATATGGCCGCCGTTTTCAAAATTACCATCGCTCTTTCCATGGCGCTGGCCGCCGCCTTCTTCCTTTTGCGGGGCAATGCGCCGGCCAATGATTTTTCCTTGGCCCGCTTTATTCCTCGGCTCGATGAGGGGTTTATCTTTTTCCCGGCCTTGATCTACAATTATCTCGGTTTTGAAGTGATGTCGACGGTGGGAAATAAAATGAAAAACCCGGTGCGGGACGTGCCCGTCGCCACCCTCGGCAACGCGGTATTGATCTCCGTCCTCTATATCGTGGCGGTGCTGGCGATTCTGGTGATCGTACCCTCGGAAAATACAACGATCGTCACGGCGATCATGGATTGCTTTTTCTTCTTGGGGGAACTGGGCTTCGCCGGCGACTGGATCGTCTATGGCCTCGGTTTGATTTTTCTCTCCATCCTCTTTTCCCAGGCGGTAACCTGGATCGTGGCGGCGGGAAGAATGGCCGCCGCTGCCGGGAAGGACGGGGAATTGCCGGCGGTATTCGCGAAGATGCACAAAAAAAATGAAACGCCTATTGGCGCTCTGCTGATTACCGGTATCATCGGCACGGTTCTCACCTTATTTTACGGCTATCTCGTGCATTCGGCGGAGGATCTGTATTGGATGCTGTTTTCCTTCACCAATATCATTTTTCTATTGCCCTATGGTGATCAATTTTCAGGCGTTCCAGCGCCTGCGCAAGCTGGAGGGGCGCGCCTTTGGCCTATCGGGTGCCGGGCCCGGCGGCGGTGGGTTCCACCCTTTCCTTATTGGGCCAGGGGATTCTGATTCTGACGATTGGCATCATCCTCTTTTCACCCTTTATTCCGGCGCGGTGGGCTCCACCTTTGCGCTTTTGGCGGGTTTTCTCGTCGTCGTTCTGATCGGGGAATGTTTCATTCGCCGTCAAAACCCAAAGGCCGCCGGGGCCGGGGGCAATCTTGACAAATGAGAAGGCCCCTTCTATAATGATAGCGGTTGCGCAAAAGATCAATAGGCGGCGCCAAGTGCACCGCCTATGTTTTAAGCAATGACAATAGGTGAGGGGTTTTGTTGGCGCGGCGCTGGTTTTTCGGCCACGATCAGGTGGAATTTTCCCGGGGTTTGGGCTTTTTTGATGCGATTTATGGTTTTCGATCACCTTGCTCATCGCCGGCATTGATGTTCCGCCGCCGCAAGCCTGGCAGAGCATCGACACATTGCTCGCCGACGGCTTGGGGACGCAGCTTGTGAGCTTTGTGATCAGCTTCGCCGTGATCGCCTATTTCTGGATGAGCAATGCGACGCTGCTCTCAAGTTTCAGCGCCATCGACGGCACGGTCATCGCCGCCAACCTTGTGGCCGCCGGTTTTATGATTCTGATCCTTTCACGACCCACGGCATCAGCGACCGGGTCATCTCCGATCTGCCGCTGCCGACGGCGCTGTACGCTTTAAACCTGTCCTTCGCCTTTCTTTCGGAAGAGCTGGTTTTTGAGGTCGGCCGTATCCGTGGCTTTGTTTCCGAAGAAGTCAGTCGCCGGATGCTCTGGACTTGGCGGACGGATACCGCCGCAAAAATCGCCGTTCTGCTGCTTTCCATCCCCATCGCCTATTCCTCCGGCGCTGTCTGGGGACGCGTAAGCTGGCTGGGGCTGATCGCCGTTTCCCTGCTGATTGCGAGGCGGAGCCGACGCAGCGCCGCTTAAAAGTGAAACCTTCATCGCAATGCTTTAAAAATAAGAATCCCGGAATTTTTCACAATTCCGGGATCATTTTTTGTCATTTTGTTCGCTGTTGCATGAGGCGGATGCCGTCCTCCATGTCGGCTTCCATGTGTTTGAGCAGCCGGTCTTTGTCGGGGTTTTGCAGGATATGTTTGAACCGCCCTTGGCCGGCCAGGTATTCTTCCAGGGGAACCGGCTGAACCTTTCCTTCCAGCAGTTGCTTCGTCGGGGAATTAAAGGTCACCTTGCCGTTTTCGGCTTCCCAAAGAAGCCAGGCCCTGCTTTTCACCGCCAGGCGGCTGTATTCGATCGTCTGGCTGGCATCGAATTTCCAGCCGGGATAGCAAGGGGCGAGGATTTCGATATAGCGGAAGCCGGGAATCGATTTCGCCTTCGCCACTTTCCGGTACAGATCCATCGGATAGGCGAGACTGGCCGTGGCCACATAGGGAACCTGATGATCCAGCATCAGAAGGGGCATATTCTTTTTCCCCGTTTCCTTTCCCAGCGGCGTATTGGTGGTGGCGGCAAACCGGGGGGTGGCGCCGCTTCTCTGCACGCCGGTATTGGAATAGGCTTCATTGTTGTAACAGAACTGCATATAATCGTCGTTTCGTTCCGCCGCGGCGGAGATGCCCTGAAAACCGATGTCATAGGTGCCGCCGTCGCCGGTCCAATTGAAAACGATGGGTTTTTCCCGGATTTTGCCCTTGCGGTATAAAACGTCGAAAGCGGCGCTGGCGCCGCCGCCGGAGGCCCCCGCCGCGGCAAAGCAGATATTCTGCACCGGCAGCGCATAGCAGGTTTTTGGCAGCATCCCGATGGAAGCCACGGCACAGGACGGCGTCATCAGCATCACCGCATTGCTTCCCAAGGCTTTGCCGACGATGCGCAGGGCGATGGTGGACGGACAGCCGGCACAAGCGCCGGAACCGGGGATGACCAGTTCAAAATCGCCCATTTCTCGGATGGATCTAACGGGTTGGTTCGACATCAGGCGCCCTCCTTGCCATTTAACATTTTTTTCGCCATTTCCGCCATGGCTTTGGCGGGCAAATCTTCGCCGCCGAGTCCGCAGGTACAGCCTTTCACCCGGATGTTTTTGTCGCCGCCATAAAGGGCGGCCTTCAGCTCTTGCAGAACGATGCCGCCGCCGCTGCCAAAACCGTAATTGCGGTCAAAGACGAGGGCGGTGGCGCCGTCCCCCAAAACTTCCAGCAGTTTCTTGCCGGGAAAGGGGCGGAACACCCGGATGCGCAGCCCCGCCGCCTTGATGCCTTCTTTCCGCAGCAAATCGACGCTGATTTCCATTTCCTTCGCCATAGAACCCATGGAAACCAAAAAGACTTCGGCATCGTCGCCCCGATAGACGTCGACGAGGCCGCCGTGTTCCCGGCCGGTCAGCCGCTTATATTGCAGCTCGATGTCCTCGATATAGCTGATGCTGTCGTTCAGGCTGTCCATTAGGTCTTTTCGATAGGGGGCATAGTGTTCGGAAGGGGTCACATTGCCATAGGTGCCCGGCCCGTAGGAGGGATGCAATGTCCACTGGGAACGAGGGCGGCAGGAATTTATCAACGATGGTTTTGCTCATTTTCTTCCACATCGGCATCATGGAATGGGAGAGCAGAAAGCCGTCAAGATTGACCATCACCGGGATATTGATTGCTTCCGCCAGCCGATAGGCCTGTAAAACCGTGTCATAAATCTCCTGGGTATCGGCGCAGAAAAATTGGATCCAGCCGGTATCCCTTTGTGACAGCGCATCATGATGGTCGACATAGAGGGACCAAGGGGGGCAGACGGCCCGGTTCACATTGACCATAACGACGGGGAGGCGGCCCCCCGCGACATAGTGCACGATTTCATGCATATAGAGCAATCCCTGGCCAGGAAGTAGCGGTAAAGGTGCGGGCCCCGGCGAGGCTCGCCGCCGCAACCGAAGCCAATGCGCTGTGTTCCGATTCCACGGCGAGATAATTGGCGTCCAGCTCTCCGGCGGAGACAAATTCCGCCAGCTTTTCCGATATGGTGGTTTGGGGGGTGATGGGATAAGCCGCGACAAAATCGACCTTTGCCGCTTTCACCGCCGCCGCCGCCGCTCCGTTTCCGGTGGTTAAATCTTTTGCCCAACTTATTTCATCTCCTTTATCATCACGATGGCGCCCTTGGGGCATTCCGCCGCGCAAATGCCGCAGCCCTTGCAATAGTCGAGGTCGATTTCCATCTCTTTCTTGTCGATGGCGCCCTCGGGGCAAGATATAGCCAAAGCAGGCACTGGCTGCATTCCTCAAAATCCAGGAGGGGCCGATGGTGCCGCCAGGAACCGGTTTTCACCGCCGGCCCCTTCTGCGGGGTTGAAATCGGATAATAGGGGGATAGGGCGTGTTTTTTCTTTTCCGATGTCATTTCGATTCTCCCTCCTTCACATTTTGAACGGTATTGTAAGCGAAAAGGCGGCCTGCACATTGGCGTCGCTTTCCGCTACGCCCCGGTTTTCCATAATGCTTTTGACCATCGCTTCCACCGGCAGGTCAGGCACTTTTACCAATGCCCCCACCATAATGATATTGACAAACACCTCGTCACCCAGATTTGGTGTAGCGCCCGGCGATGGTTTCGGCGTCTACCAGCCAGTAGGGGTTGGGAAGGTTTTTCGGTCAGTTTCCTTTTTATCATTGATGACCAAAACGGCGTTTTTCGTATTGCCGATGGCCAGCGCTTCATCGAGTTGATTGGCATTGAAGAGGACGAGAATGTCGGGATTGTAACACATCGATCTTTTCTTAATCGCTTCTTTGTCGATGCGCAAGGTGGCGCGAACCGAAGCGCCCCGCCTTTCTACGCCAAGAAAGGGCAGCGTCTGAACATAGTTTCCGGCTTCCATAGCCGTTAAAGCCAGAATTTCACCGAAAGTTACCACGCCCTGGCCGCCACGGCCATGCTGGGTTCACCAATTCGATCATATAGCGAGTATCCTTTAAAAAACGATAACTATATACTATTCGACGTGGATTAGTGTTTCCCTTTCCTGTCCAGATATAATATTTTCCCCTCTTGTCAGCGGTAGAAATATTGACTATACTTATTTTAAAAAAGGAGGTAAAAGTGTGCGATACGTATTGATCTTAGCGGATGGAATGGCCGATTGGCCCATTCCGGAATTGGATGGCAAAACGCCGATGGCCATTGCCGACAAACCTTGGATGAACCGTTTGGCCAAAGCGGGCAAAACGGGGCTGTGCCAAACGGTGCCGGAAAATTTTTCTCCCGGCTCCGATGTGGCGAACCTATCGGTTCTGGGCTATCCTCCGGCCCGGTTTTATAAAGGCCGGTCCTCTTTGGAGGCCATCTCCGCCGGCGTGCCGATGGCCGACGGGGATGTGATCATGCGGGCGAACCTGGTCACTTTAAGCGATGCGAGCGGATTTTCGGGAAAAGCGGCTTTTAGACTATTGCGGCGGCGAAATCACCACCGCCGACGCCCATCTCGTCGTCAAGGATCTGCAAAACGCTCTTGACGATGAGGAGATAATCTATCCCAGCGTCTCCTTTCGAAACATCCTGCTTTGGCGAGAGGGGCCGACGGATTTGAATTTAACGCCGGCCCATGAGATCACCGGCCGGCCGGTGAAAGACCATTTGCCCCCGGGGGAATCGGGCCGCAGCGGCCTTGGCCTATGGAAAAGGCCCACGAGATTCCTAAAAGAGCATCCTTATAATAAAGAGCGGGTGGCGAAGGGCGAAGCCCCTGCCAACGGCATTTGGCTTTGGGGCTTGGGCACGAAACCGGCGCTGCCTTCTTTTCAGGAGCGGTATGGATTGAAGGGCGGCATTATGAGCGGCGTCGACCTCATTCGCGGCATCGGCCTCGCCGCCAAGATGGACATCCTATGTCTGCACAGCGCCACCGGCGGCGTGGTTACCGATTTTCTCGGCAAGGGACAGATGGCGGCGGCTTATTTGAAGGGCGGCGGCGCGTTTCGTCTTTGTCCATGTGGAAGCCCCGGATGAAAGCGGCCATCAGAACAAGAGGGAAATGAAGATCAAAGCCATCGAGGCCATCGATGCATTGACGCTCTCCGCGGTGCTGCAAGGTCTGGCGGAAATTGGCGACGATTACCGTATCTTAATTATGCGCGATCACGCCACACCGCTGGAAACGCGAACAGCCGGGATCAGTGCCTTTCATTCTTTTCGACAGTCGCCATCATGTGCTGGGCGACCCCGTGAAAGTTCACGACGAGGCCCGCGCCAAAGCCCAGGGGCTTCTTTTTCCCGATGGCGAAAGCCTGCTGAGGAGCCTTCTTCAACGAAGATTATTATTAACGGAAACAATGATGGGCGGCAATGAACCGGCGGCAGGGACGTCGCCATCGGGCTAATGGACGCCAAAGAAATCCCATTACCCATAAGCCTGCGCCATTGGAAAAGAGCGGGCGAAAGCGGGAACTTCCGGCGCACCGTGGAATCTGCGGAACAATGTCTTCCTATGCAATAAAGGATGTCCTTGCCCTATAGATCCTTATGGGGCGGAAACGGCGGCGGGCCCGGGCGGAAATTTTCGCTCAGGGGCCGCCGCCGTCTTCCCGCCTTGTAAAAATCGCGGCGATCTGCTACAATCAAAGCCGATGGCGAGGAGGAATGAAAGTGAAAGCATTGGAAATCCTATTTCAGGAAGAGGAAATCAACCGCCGCGTCGAGGAACTGGCGGCGGCGATCACCAAAGAATACCGGGATAAAGATTTATTGGTGATCGGTATCTTAAAGGGATGCTGCGTTTTTTTTGCCGATTTGATTCGCAAGATCGATTTGCCGCTGGAGATCGATTTCATGGCGGCGAAAAGCTATGGCGGCGGCACCCACCCCGGCGAGGTGCGCATCATCAAAGACCTGGATAAGCCGATTGAAGGCCGGCACATTCTCGTGGTGGAAGACATTCTCGATACGGGCCAGACTTTAAATGCCCTTTTTAAAATGTTGGAAGTTCGGGGCGCCGCTTCGCTAAAGGCGGCGGCATTTCTGGACAAGCCGTCCCGCCGCAAAATCGAATTTGAGGCCGCCTATGTAGGCTATGCCATTCCCGACCGCTTCGTTGTCGGCTATGGTTTGGATTATGCGGAAAAATATCGGAATTTGCCCTATATCGCTGTTATTGACGGCGAATGAGCGGAAAAATCAGAAAATTAGAGCAACTGGCGCAATGCTTTACATTCCCATTGGTTGATAGTATAATCAAAGAAACAGAGACATTTTGGAGGTAGCGAAATGGCGGAAGTATTATGCCCCATGCCGGGGAAAATTTGGAAAATCAACATCAATGTCGGCGATGCCGTTGAAGTCGATCAGGAAGTGATCGTTTTGGAATCCATGAAAATGGAAGTCGGCGTCTTTTCGGAGGATGAAGGCACCGTCAAGGAAATCCTGGTAAAAGAAGGAGACCCGGTAGAGGAAGGCATGGCCTTGGCGATATTGGAATAAACTTTTTATTTGCTGGTATTATCATCCCCACATTTTCCTTTTTATCATTCTTTTCTATTTTTTAAGCGGCTTTGCCGCTTATTTTTATGTCTTTTCGCGCGCTGGTTTGTCCGGCGGGCGCGCTGTGCTATAATGGGCGGGGAGGGGTGGATTATGGAAAAAAAACAACTGCTGAAACGGCAATGGGTTTTCGTTATCGTTATCGTGGCGCTCTTTCTCGTCTACGGTTTTTTTTGGGGGCAGGGAAATTTTCAGACGGTGGAAGGGGACTGGACAAAAAAGATCATGGACATGCCGGAATTTTCCGCCGTGGATTTGGCGGGAAATGCCCATGAAAAGGCGGACTTTGCCACCTATCCTCTAACCTATCTCTATGTCTGGTCGGGCCCGGAGGCGGAGGAAAATCTTCTCGCCCTCAATCGCGCCGTTAATAATTTGAATGGCGGCGGCGTTGCGGTTCTTGGCCTCATCGGCGGCGATCCGGCCGGGTTGCCGGACGCCAAAGCCCTTGCCGCCGATCTCGATCTCCACTTCCCGCAACTCATTCCCGATCAGGCGCTGCGGCAGGAATTGCTGCCTTTGGTGACGGTTTTCCCCACCGCCTTTCTGGTCAATGGCGAAGGGGAGGTCATCGGCGGTTTGGTGGTGGGCGAGAAGAGCGGCGCAGAGGTGCGGAATATTGTAAAAACCGTTTTGGCGGCAATGAAATGAGGCGAACTTCCAATGGAATATGGCAATGTGGCGGAAGCCGTTTTTTTGGAGCGCTTGAACCGGTTTGTGGCCCGGGTGCTGCTGGGAGGAAAGGAAACCCTGGTGCACGTTCCCAATACCGGGCGCTGCCGGGAAATTTTTGTCCCCGGGCGCCGGGTGTTTCTGACCCGTTCCCAAAATGAGAAAAGAAAATACGCCCATACGCTGACCGGGGCCTATAAGGGAGAAACCCTGATCAACATCGATTCCGCCGCCGCCAATCTTGTGGCGGCGGAAGCCTTGGCCGCCCGCCGCCTGCGGGGTTTGGAAGCGGCGGCCGATCCGCGCCGGGAAACGGTCTTTGGGCGTTCCCGTTTTGATCTCAGCTTTTATCTGCGGGATCGGAGGGTCTTTATGGAGGTAAAGGGTGTCACCCTGGAGAGGGACGGCCGCGCGCTCTTTCCCGACGCGCCGACGGAACGGGGGGCGCGGCACCTGCGGGAACTGGCGGAGGCGAAGGCCGCTGGGTATGGCGCTTGCCTTCTCTTTATTCTGCAAATGCGCGGCCCCACCGTTTTTTTGCCTTATGAGGAAAGGGACCCGGCCTTCGCCGCCGCTCTCCGACAGGCGCGGAAAGCCGGCGTCGCCGTTTTGGCCTATGATACCGTCGTCACACCGGCGGGAATGGTTTTGGGGCGGGAAATCCCCGTCCAAATCGAAAGGCCTCCATTGGGGTAAGCGCTAAAAAGATAAGGGGAAGCCCCGAACCAATTTTTGCGTTTCCGCAGCATGGGCCGGGGCTCTTTGCTTTTGGCGTAAAGGCCGGGCCGCCTAATCGCGGTTCTGGCCGTAAATCCGGGTGAGGGTGCGTTTGCCCAATTCCACAAAGAGGATCGGCGACAAAGACAGCCCCAAGGCGATGGCATAGAGCCGTAGCGGCAGGATTTCCATGCCGAATATCTGGGCCGCCGGGGGGATGAGGGTAATCAGCGCGATGAGGGCGATGGAACTGATGGTGGCAAAATACATAAAGCGATTGCCGCCGATGCCGGTTTTAAAGATTGAATGGTGGCTTCTGACATTATAGGCGTGGAAGATCTGGCAAAGGGCCAGAACCAAAAAAGCCATGGTTTGCGCCGCTTCGACCTCCTGCATCATATCAAGGCCGATATAGAAGGCGAACAGTGTCAGGCCGGCAAACATTGCGCCCTGTAAAATGATTTTAGCGCCCAGGCCATGGGCGAAGAAGCTCTCTTCCTTGGGGCGGGGTTTCTTTTGCATAACATCGCCATAGATGGGGTCGACGCCCAAAGCGAAGGCCGGCAAGGCGTCGGTAACGAGATTGATCCAAAGAATCTGCAACGGCAGAAGGGGCGGATGCTGCCAGATCAGCATCGCGATCAAGACCGTCAGCACTTCGCCTACATTGGTTCCCAGCAGAAATTCGATGACTTTTTTGATATTGTTAAAGATGCCGCGGCCTTCGCCCACGGCGTGCACGATGGTGGCGAAATTGTCGTCGGTTAGGATCATATCGGCGGCATTTTTGGAAACGTCGGTGCCGCTGATCCCCATGGCGCAGCCGATATCGGCGGCTTTTAAGGCCGGAGCGTCGTTGACGCCGTCGCCGGTCATGGCGACGATTTCACCTTCCCTCTGCCATGCCTTGACGATGCGGATTTTATCCTCCGGCGATACCCTGGCATAGACGGAATAGTTGTGAATGTTCTTTTGCAGCTCCGCTTCGCTGAGTTTTTTTAGGTCTTTGCCGGTGATGGCTTCGTCGCCCTCTTTAAAGATACCGATGGTTTGGGCGATGGCCTTTGCGGTAACCACATGGTCGCCGGTGATCATAACGGGGCGGATGCCCGCCCGAGGCAGATGGCGACGGCTTCTTCCGCTTCTTCCCTGGGCGGGTCGATCATGCCCAGCAGGCCGAGAAGCTCAGGCCGCATTCCAGCTTTTCGCAGGTGGGCTCTTTGAGGGAGTGCATCGATGTGCTTATAAGCCACGCCCAGAACGCGCAAGGCCTTTTCCCCCATCCGGAGATTGGCTCTCCGGCGCGCCTTCCATATGGCCGATATTGCAAAGAGACAGCAAAACATCAAAGGCGCCTTTGACGATGACGGTCAATCTGCCGTCGATATTGTGGATGGTGGTCATCAATTTGCGTTCGGAATCAAAGGGGATTTCACCGAGGCGGGGGTAGGCCTCTTGCAAGGCTTTTTTGTCGATGCCGTTCTTTAGAGCCGCGGCGACGATGGCGGTTTCCGTCGGGTCGCCGATGTGTTTTCCGCGCCGTCGACGATTTGCACCTCACCGTCATTGGCCAGGGCGCCGAAAAGCAGGGTCATGCGTTCTTTGTCCCCTTTGACGTCGGCGGCCGGTTCCGTTTCGCCGCCGGCCCATACCTCCACCAGGGTCATGCGGTTTTGGGTCAAAGTGCCGGTTTTATCGGAACAGATCACCGGGCGCTGCCCAGGGTTTCCACCGCCGGCAGTTTTTTGACGATGGCGTTCTGTTTGACCATTCGGGTAACGCCGAGGGAAAGGATCACCGTTACGATGGCGACAAGGCCCTCGGGAATGGCCGCCACCGCGAGAGAAACGGAGGTCATAAAGATCTCCATAATCGGCAGCCGATACAGAACGCCGAGAACAAAGATTACGGCGCAAATGGCGATGGCGGCAAAACCGAATACCTTGCCGATTTTGGCAAGCCGGTATTGCAGCGGCGTTTGCCCCCCTTCTTCCCCGGCCAGCAGCCCGGCGATTTTGCCGATTTCCGTATCCATGCCCGTGGCGGTCACCACCATTTTGCCGCGGCCATAGACGATGGGGCAACCGGAATAAACCATCGTGACCCGATCCCCCAGCCCTGTTTCGCCCTTCAGTTGCCGGGCGGCGTTTTTTTCCGATGGAACCGATTCGCCGGTCAGGGCGCTTTCATCGCTTTTTAATGAGGCGCTTTCCAGCAAGCGGCCGTCGGCGGGGACGAGATCGCCGGCATCGAGCAGCACGATGTCGCCGGGTACGATATCGACGGAATCGAGGATTTGCACCGCGCCGTTTCTAAGCACTTTCGTTTTTGTCTGGGCCAGCTTTTTCAAAGCATCCAAGGCCCGTTCCGCTTTGCTTTCCTGGATCACGCCGAGGTGGCGTTTAAAATTACGATGGCGATGATGATGCGCGCTTTCCAAATACTCGGTTTGTCCTCCCCTTGGAGGGCAAGAAAAAGGAAATGCCGGCGGCAAGAATTAAAATGACGACGAGAATGTCTTTAAACTGGGCGATATACCGCTGAAACAGCGTTTTCTTCTTTTTCTCCCGTAGCTGGTTCTTACCGAATTGAACCTCCCGCTCGTTCACTTGGGCCGTTGAAAGTCCCTGGTTTTCATCGACGTGGAAATCTTCCAAAACCGCCCGGGGCTCTTTGTGGTAAAACTCCATTCTGCACCTCATCCTTTTCTTTGTTCGTTGCGGTTCCTATTCTTTTATATTATAACAATACGGTGGTTTGAAATCCAGTTACGGCGTGCGATTAAAAGAGGAAAATTTTGTGAAATCAATGGATGCGAGGGGTTTTCCTTAAAATCCCCCGGGGCATTGCAAACTTCCGGAAACGTTTTGAAAAAAAATCCGAAACATCCGGTTCCGGTGATTGACAGATGCCGGGAGGAATGATATACTACCTGGAAATAAGGAAATGCGATGATGGGGAAGAATCGGCCAATGTTTTTTGAAGAGAGCCGGCGGATGCTGGAAGCCGGCAAAACGGAAGCCGTGGGCCACCCCGAAGCTGCGTCAGAAGATGATCGCCGGTTTCCGCCGTTATAGGAAAGTGCTTTGCACGAGAGATGTCCCGTTTTCGGGATAAGTAGGGTGGTACCGCGATGCCTTTCGCCCCTTGGGGTGGAGGGTATTTTTGTTTTCGGGAAAGATCGCGGGTTTGAAAAGGATAAGGAGGAAATGAGATGACCGATAAAGATTTAAAAGGGCAAATACTGGAAATCTTGGTTCACAATAGCCGTGTGCCCAAGAAGCGCATTGCCACGATGTTGGCGGTGCCGGAAGAAAAGGTTGCGGGTTTGATGGCGGAAATGGAGGAGGAAAAGACCGTTCTCAAATATACAACGATCGCCAATTGGGAAAAGGTGGATGGCCGGCAGCGGGTATGCGCGCTGATTTCTGTGGAGGCCCAACCCCAGCGCGGCGTCGGCTTCAATGCGATCGCCGGCCGGATCGCCGGCTTTCCGGAGGTGACCTCGCTGATGCTGATGTCCGGTTCCCATGATTTTACCGTGATGGTGGAAGGTGAAACGATGCTGGACATTTCCCGTTTTGTTTCGGAAAAACTGGCCGCCATTGAAGGGGTGCGGAAAACCGCCACCAATTTCGTTCTAAAGAATTATAAGGTGAACGATGTGATCTTGGAAGATGAGAACGGACAATAGACAGGCGGTGACGCCATGAGCGGATTTTTGCGCGAGGAGAAGACCATATCGTTGCGAGGGTGAGAGGATGAACTACCCCCGCCGGGATACGCAAAGTGCTTTGACGTGATCGCCAATTCAAAGACATCATTTTTCTCTGGGCGTCGGCGAGCCGGTTTGTTTCCCCCTGGGCGGTACGGGAAGCCTGCGTCGGTATTCCTCGGTAAAGGCTATACGATCGCTGCCTCAATTATGGTATGCCGGAACTGCGTTATGAGATCGTGAAATACCTTTATCAGCGCTTCCGGCCTGGAATACCGTAAGGAGACGGGGCGTCGTTGTCACCATCGACTTCAGTGAAGCCATCGACATTGCTTTAAGGGTTCTGATCGGGGAAGGGGACGAGGTTCTGATTCCCGAACCCTGCTATGTTTCCTACCGCGCCTGCGTATCCTTTGCCGGCGGCATTCATGGCCATTCCTTAAAATGGAGAACAATTTCAAGCTGACCGCCGATTGGCGGCAAATATTACGCCCGGACGAAAGTTCTGCTTCTGAGCTTTCCTAATAATCCAACCCGATTGCTATAATGGAAAAAGCGGATCTTGAAGCCATTGCCGGGGTGATTGTGGAAAACGGCCTGGTTGTAATTTCCGATGAAATCTATGCGGAATTGACCTATGAAGGGCCGCATATCCATTAACTTCGCTGCCGGGGATGAAAGAGCGGACGATTCTATTAACGGCATGTCGAAGGCCACAACGCGCATGACCGGTTGGCGGGTCGGCTATGTCATGGCGGACAAGGAATTTATTCGCCAAATGGTAAAAATCCACCAGTATGTGAAGCCTCTGCGCGCCGATCATGGGGCAGATGGCGGCCATCGAAGCCTTTCGCATGGGTTTTGGCGAAGTGGAGCGGATGCGGGACGAATACAATTATCGCCGCCGCTTCATCGTGGAGCGGGTGGAAGAGATCGGCCTCGAAATGTCGGTTCCCGGCGGCGCTTTTTATGTTTTTCCGTCGGTCAAAACCACCGGCATCGGCGGCGAGGAATTCGCCAATCGCGTGATCGCCGAAGAGAAAGTGGCGGTGGTGCCCGGCGACGCCTTCGGCGCCTGCGGCAAAGACTTTATCCGCTGTTCTTATGCGACGGCTTTTAAACAGATCGTCGAGGCCTTTAAGCGCATAGAACGCTTTGTTCAGCGCCTATAGAAAGGCAAATCAAAGAGAGAAGGCAGAGGAGAGGAAAATGCAGATTTCATGTATGGGAGGGGCAAAAACTGTAACCGGTTCTTGTTTTCTTGTGGAGGCGAAAGGCTGCCGGTTTTTGGTGGATTGCGGCATGTTCCAAGGCGGGAAGGACGTGAAGGCGCGCAACTCTGAAAGTTTTCCCTTTCATCCCGGCGACATCGATTTTGTGCTTTTAACCCATGCCCACATCGACCATAGCGGCCTCCTTCCCAAGCTTATTTTGGCCGGGTTCAAAGGCCGGGTTTACGCCACCGACGGCACGGTGGAGCTGTGCCGGGTGATGCTGCCGGATTCCGGTTATATTCAGGAAATGGAGGTGGAAAGGAAGAACCGCAAAGCCTTGCGGAGCGGCGTTCCCCTGTTAAGCCCCATCTATACCGCCGCCGATGCCGAAGAAGCGATGAAGCGGTTTGTCCATGTTTCTTATGGCGAAGAGATTCATCCCGCCGCCAATGTGCGGGCCAGGTTCCTCAATGCCGGACATATTTTGGGTTCCGCTATGATCGAGGTCTTTGTGGAAGAGGACGGCGCCGAAAAGAAGATCCTGTTCTCCGGCGACTTGGGGCGGCCGGATCGCCCCATCGTCAAAGATCCGGATATCGTCAAATCCGCCGATGTGCTCGTCATCGAATCCACCTACGGGGACCGGCTCCACGGGGAAAGCGGGGATCTTTCCGGCCAATTGAAAGATGTGATCCATCGCACCATCAGGCGGGGCGGCAATGTGGTGATCCCGGCCTTTGCCGTCGATCGTTCCCAGGATCTGCTTTTAACTTTGAATCAGTTGAACGAAGCCCACGAATTGCCGCCATTGGACGTATACCTCGACAGCCCCCTCGCCATCGCCGCCACCGAAATATTTATGCGCTTTCCGGAATATTATGACGATGAAACGCGGGCCTTCATGAAAAAGCACAATATGGATCCCTTTCTGATGCGGAATTTAAAACTGTCCCGCACGGCGGAGGAAAGCCGGGCTTTGAACGGGATTGAAAGCGGCGCCATCATCATCTCCGCCAGCGGCATGGCCGACGCGGGCCGGATCAAGCATCACCTCAAGCACAATCTCTGGCGCAAGGAAAGCACGGTTCTCTTCGTCGGCTATTTGGCCGAGGGAACTTTGGGCCGCCGCATCGCCGACGGGGCCAAGGTTGTCAATATCCACGGCGAAGAGGTGGCGGTCAATGCGGAAATCGTCAACCTCGATTATCTTTCCGCCCACGCCGATTATGTGGAGATTCTTTCCTGGCTGAAAAACTTCAACCGGCCGCCGGAACAGATCTTTATTGTGCACGGCGAGGAAAAAAGCGCCGAATCCCTGGCGGCGATGATCCGGGAAGAGATGAAAAGCGATGTGTATGTGCCGGATTACCGCGCCAGCTTCGACCTGCTTATGCCGGGCCGGGCGGCGCAGCCGGCGCCGATGGTCTGTGAAACGGATTTGCTGGCGGCCATCAATTATTTAAGCCAGATCAATGCCCGTTTAAGCGCCATGGTGAAAAATGGGGAGTACCACAAATTGAAGCGCATCGCGACGCTGCTGGAACAATACAACTAAGCATCGAACCGCTGTTTTGAAGGGAGCGGCCTCCCGATCAAACCCAGCCGATCGCAAACAGGCTTCGAGGAACGACCGAAAACCGGGCCGTTTCTCGAAGCCTGTCGTTTTGGTTCGGCGGGAAAGGGGCGCCGACGGAAAGGGGCGCCCCGGTTTTATGGCGTAGCGGCCGGAATTTCCGCCGCCGTTTCACCGGTGGTTTTGATTCCCTTTAGAACCTTGGCATAATAGTCGGTCTCTAAAATCTTCGCGGAAAAGGTGAACTTATTGTTGACCTCCGCCATCACGCCTTGGGCATATTCTCCCGGCAGCACGGCGCCTTCCAACGGTGTGAAGGTGTCGGCAATGGAATTGTAATGTCCATTGTCCGTAATCAACTGCGATTGTTAAAAATGACGAGGCCGGGACTGTCGGACAAGATGTCGCGGCCCATAAACAGCCGGGAATCATAGGCAAGCCCCATCAAATTTGCGATGGTGGGCCCAATGTCCAAAGCGCTGCAAGGCTTCTCCACGGTAACCGTTTCCTCCAGCAGGGGGGACCAGACGATGAGGGTGCTGTGATAGAGCTCGAAATTCTCTTCAATGTCGTGGCCTGCCAGTTCCTCCATTTCCGCCACCTCCAAACCGTAGGGATAATGGTCGCCGGAAATGACGATCAGGGTATCGTCGAGAACCCCTGCGGCCTCCAACTGCTCGATCAGATAGGCCATCGCCCGGTCGAACTCCATATTGCAGGCGATATAGGCCCTGGCCGCGTCGGAATAGGGCAGATCCGCCACGTCCTCCCGGTGCTTCGCTGCCATATTGTTGCCGGAAAAATTGTACTGAAGGTGGCCGCTGACCGTCATATAGTAGGTGTGGAAGGGTTCCCGGTTCACATATTCGGGGATGGTGACTTCCATCATCTCCAGATCCGATTCGGGCCATTGGCGCTTTACATTGAGGCCATTGCCCAAACCCTTATAGTCATAGCCCATATTGGGGTGGGAAACGTCCCGGCGGTAGTAATTATAGGTATGGTTGTGATAGGCCTTGGTGGTATAGCCCAGGTTTTTCAGCGCATGGCCCATGGCGAAAGGCAGGGAAATTTTGGAGCTCTGGTAAAAGCTCCAAACGCCGCTTTTCGGCAGCAGGCTGAGCAGGGTTGTATATTCTCCATCGCTGGTGGAGACATTCCAAATCGGATTATAGAAATTTGTAAAGACGAAGCCGGACTTGGCGAGTTTCGATAAGGTCGGCGTTTTTTCTTCGTGCAGGGCGAAGGAGGAAAAGCCCTCGGCGACGATCCAGATGAGATTCTTTCCCTCGAACATGCCGGGATAGGCGTTTTGTTCCGTCGGTGCGACCTGAGCGAAATATCCGTGCATCGCCTTGACCGCCTCATCGGTTTCGGCGGCGACCAAAGCGTCAAAATCAATGTCCAGTACGTTTTCGGCGTACTTGATTTCCGTTGGCGTCTCTTCGGCGTCGCTCTCCCCGGGTTCCGTCGCCGTTACCGGCTGGCCGCCGGAAATAAGCAGGTTTTTGGCGTCGAGGCGGGTTGCGGTCAGAAGGCCAAAGTTTGCTACCGCCAATTTCGGCACGAAGCTGTCCCGATACAGGTAGCCCGGATTCATCACGCCGGCGGTGGCGCTTACAATCAGCAGCACCGCGCCGAACTGCAAGAGCAGGCCGCTGCCGAAAACCGAGGCATATATCTGCCAATTCTGGCGGGAAATCGCTATTTTTTTCCCCAAACGGAGCCAAAGCGCCAGCGGTACGGCCAGGAGCAGCAATACCGGCAAGGCGCCGAAAATGCCCGCCGCGATGCTGTCTTTAAATTCCAGCGCCGCGAAAAAGCCGGTGCTGGAATAGAGGGTGGCAAAGGTCGCAAAGATTTGGAAATAAACGGTTTGGATCCAAAAAAGCAGGGTGGCGACGGATAAGAGCAGTATGGAGACGAGCCGATTGGTTTTTGCGGAAAACCCCGTCGCCGGCAGCGCGGCAAAGAAGCCCGCCGCCAGGGAGAGGAGCCCCGTATAGAGGAAACCCCTGTCGGCCATAAAGCCAAAGGCATAGAATTTCAGCACCAGCTCCATATAGAGGAAAGCCAGCGGGAAAAAGAGGATATGGCCCAGAGCGGGCCGGATTTTGTTTCGCCATTCTTGCATGAAGATACCGCTTTCTTGAGAATCCACTCCGTAAGCAAGGCCGAAAACCGGGGCGCTTTTGGCGCCGGGAATCCATATGCCATACAATAACCGCTTCGATCCCGCGCTTTAAGCGACGGTTCGTTGTTTTTCAGCGATCTTTCCGTCCGCGGCCCGTATCCGCATTGCTTGCGCATCGATCCGGCGGAAGCGGCAAAGACGCAAAATCGGTTTTCGTCTAAGGTCGCGATGGGGCGAGGAATGGAATTTTTGTTTTCCCGCCTCTCTCATCATAGCAGAATCTTAGCAAAGATGATGGCAGAATTCAAGTTTTTTTGATGAATGGCCGGTTTTTTCCAGGGGAAACCGCGAAAATCCCGTTGGAGACGGCGGCCCGCGCGGCAAATCTATATGAAGAAAATAAGAAAATTCAAGCAAGTTCCTATTTTCGCCTTTTCTTCATTCTGAATATTTGCTATAATTAAAGCTTAAAGGGAGGGATCTCATGCGCATTATTCTTGCCCATCCGGGTTTGGATTTCGACGCTTTGGCGTCCATGGTCGCGGCGCAAAAACTGTATCCCGATGCCGTGATGGTGACCCTTGGCAAGCCATTCCACAATGTACAGGAATTTATTTCGCTGCATAAGGATACGATTGAAATCAAAAATTATATAGACAAAGAGCAAATCACGGAAATGATCCTGGTGGATACCCGCAATCGCAACCGCTTGCAGGAATATGCCGCCCTTCTGGATAAGCCCGGCCTTGCCATTGTCATCTATGACCACCATGAACCCGGCGGCAATGAGA
>JAXGQJ010000039.1:0-7769 GCA_040766505.1 Clostridiales bacterium | reverse complement strand
GTGATCGGGCGGAACATCAACAATTGGTACGAAAGCTTGCTGATCAATAAAGGAACCAATGACGGCCTTGCCAACAATATGGCGGTGGTGGATCAAAACGGCCTCATTGGCCGTATCACCAATGTGACGAAAAATACGGCGGAAGTGCTTTTGATCGTCGATCGCATGGGTTCCCTTGGCGCCATGCTGCAAAGCAGCCGCACCCCCGGGGTATTGGAGGGGATCGGTGGCGGCAAGGGCCTTTTGAAGCTGCAAAACCTGCCTTATGATGCCAATGTGCAGCTCAATGAAATCGTCGTCACCTCCGGCGAGGGGGGCGTCTTTCCCGCCGGCATTCAAGTTGGCACGGTGGTAAAGATAACCGGCGCACTGGATGGCCTGAGCCAGGAAGCAGTGGTGGAGCCCTTTAGCGATTTTGACCGGCTGGAAGAGGTCGTCGTCCTTGTCAAAGCGGCGGAACCCAAGGAAGGCGACGCCGCCAACGGGGAAGAGGAGGCGGCGGAAGAATGAAGCGCTGGTTAACGCCATACCTCATCTATAGCCTCGTCATTCTGGGCGCCATCTTTTTGCAGTCCCAGGTATTTCCCGCCATCAAAATTTTTGGCGTCGTACCGGATCTGCTGCTGATCCTTGTGATCGTCAATGCCATCAACACCGATTTTGGCGTCGGCGTTCTCGTCGGCGTTCTCGCCGGCTTTCTGGAGGACTATCTGATGGGCGCTTATTTCGGTGTGAACATCATCGCGATGGCGGCCCTTGGCGGCGTGTTCGGTTTTTTGAGGGGAAAGCTCCATCTGCAAACGTTTTTTGCCCATTTCTTCTCCGTTTTCTTCGGCACGATCGGGGCGGGAACGCTGTATCTATTGCTGTTTTCCTTGGTTGGCGCTGATATTTCCATTGTGCAGAATTTCTTTGCCATCGTCATTCCGATGACCTTTTATAATCTGTTGGTTCTTTTGGTCTTTGGCCCGTTGGTGTTTTTTCTGCACAGCCGTTGGAATTTAAAAATCGGCGAAATCAATTTGTTTGGCGGCGGCATCGCCCTGGTGTGCGAAACCGCGCCGATTCGATGCTGCGGCGCACAAGCAGCCGCCGGAACGCCAAGGGCCGGCGGATGGGATTTGGACGGTCGAAAGCCTATACGGGAGGGAGGAGGTACGATTGAATCGGTTAAAAAACAATGTGTTTCAGATGACGGGCCGCCTGGGGTGTCTGTATATCTTGGTGCTGGCGGTCTTTATTCTTTGATCGGCCGCCTTTTTGTCCTCCAGGTGGTGAAAGGCGCCGACTATTTCGGCGCCGCCGAAAGAACAAATACCGGGTGATTTCGATCCCGGCCCGGCGCGGCAATATCTATGACCGGGACAATACGGTGCTGGCCAGCTCCAGTTCCTATATGAATGTGCAGGTATATCTGGAAGAAATCGAGGACAAGCAGGCTCTGGCCATTACGCTGGCGGAGCTTTTCAATCGGGAAGATATTTTGCGGGCCATGGAAGAGGAAAAAGCCAAGGTAACCGAAAACAGTATCGATGAAAAGATCCAAAATTATATCAAATCACAGGCGGCGGCGGTGCCGGCGGCGGACGAAGAGCGAAGAGGAAAAGGAAGGCGGCAAGGGAAAAAAGGAAGATGAGGAAGAGAAGGCATCCGGCCCTTCGGCGGCGGAGATTATAGAGACCATGCAGTCGACGAGCCGGCTGTACGAACCGGTCACCATCGCCACCTACAGCTATGATGTGGGCATCAAGATTGCCCAGATCATTGCCGAAAACAAAGCCTTTATCCCGGCGTTTCCATTGAAAGCACCGGTTCGCATCTATCCTATGGCTATATTCTCGGCCATGTTTTGGGGAATGTAGGGAAGATCAGTGAAAATGAATATGAAACTTTGGCGGCTAGCGGCTATCGCTTGGACGACATCATCGGCAAAAGCGGCCTGGAAAAACAGTATGAAACCTATAGCGAAGGCGGCAGCGTCATCGGCTTGAAGGGGGAGTGGGGCAAGGAGGAACTGGAAGTCAATGCCAAAAATCAAACGGTTTCCACCATTTCCGAAGAAGCGCCGGAACCCGGCGATTCCCTTGTTCTCACCATCGATATTGACGTTCAAACGGCGATGGAAGACAGCCTCGCCCGCATGGTGCAGTATGCGCGGGAGACCTTCAACGGCAAGGCCGGCGGCGGTTCCGCCGTGCTCATCGATGTGAAAACCGGCGGCATTCTCGCCTTGGCCAGTTACCCGTCGATAGACCCCAACAGCTTCGCCGAAGGGCTCAGCGCCGATGAGGTGAAGTATTACAATGACGAAAAGCTCCGGCCCCAGTGGAACCGGGCCATCTCCGCCGGTTATCCGCCGGGCTCCACCTTTAAATTGGTAACGGCGACGGCGATCCTAAAAGCGGGCATCAGCCCCAATGATACGGTCTATTGCGCCCCCAGCGTCTGGGTGGATCCTTTGGCCCGGTGCTGGAAAAGCGACGGGCACGGCTATGTCAATCTCTACCAGGCGACCGCCGGCAGCTGCAATATCTACTACCAGATTATGGGCAAAAGGGCAGGGGTTGAAAATTTATTGGAGGCCGGCCGATCCTATGGCTTCGGCCAGCTTACCGGCATCGACCTGCCGGGGGAAATCAAAGGCGTTTTCCCGACGGTGGCTTGGAAGGAAGAAAAATTCACCGGCTGGGAAGCCGACTGGCATACCTATGACTCCTATTATACCAGCATCGGCCAGGGATACAATGTGGATACCGTCATCCAGCTGGGTTCCTATATCGCCGCCGTCGCCAATGACGGCGTAAGGATGAAGCCCTTTATCTGCCGGGAAATCGTCAGTGCCGAAGGGGTGCTATTGAAGGAATTCACGCCAACGGAGGCGATGGATTTGGGCCTCACCGAAGAGCAGGCGAAAACGCTCAAGAGCGCGATGAAGGCGGTTACCGCCGATGGCGGTACCGCGGCACATCTTTTCGACAGTTTGCCCGAAAATTTAAGGCCGGCGGCGAAAACGGGCACCGCCCAAACGGGCCTCGTAGGGGACAATCCGAACAAGGATTACCACGGCGTTTTCGTGGCCTTCGCACCGGCGGAAAACCCGCAGGTGGCTTTTGCCTGTTTGATCGAATATGGCAAGCGCGGCGGCTCCACAGCCGGGGTTGTCGCCAGGGATACCTTCTATTCATATTTCCAGGTTGATGGCGATTCTTCCGTAAACGTGTCGACTGATGAGTGAAAAAATTCATTGGCTACCCAGGGGAAATCGGTTATAATAACGGTGTTGCAACAATCCTTTGGGGGCATGAAAATGATGGAATCGGTAAAACAAAATGGCAAGGGCGACACCCTTCTTCTGGACAGCCCGATCCGCTCGGGGCAAAAGATTTCCTATCCCGGCAACCTCGTCGTCATGGGCGATGTCAATGCCGGAGCCGAATTGGTGGCCTATGGCGATGTTCTCGTATTCGGCTCCCTCAGGGGTACGGTGCACAGCGGCGCCGCCGAAGAGGATGGGGTTGTCATTGCCCTGTCGCTTTTACCAACCCAGCTAAATTGCCGGACATATTACATGTCCTCCTGAAGGCTATGCGGATTACGCAGGCCGCATCCCGGAAATTGCCCGTATTGTCGAGGGCAAAGTTGTCATTTCGCCATATATGACAAAATGAGGCAGGAGGACGAAACCATGGGAGAAGTAATCGTGATAACCTCCGGTAAAGGCGGTGTGGGCAAAACCACCACCACCGCCAATATTGGGACTTCCCTGGCGATGATGGGGAAGAAAGTCATACTACTGGACACGGACATCGGGCTGAGAAATCTTGACGTTGTCATGGGCCTGGAAAACCGGATCGTCTATGACCTCGTCGATGTTGTGGAAGGAAATTGCCGCTTGCGGCAAGCGATGATCCGCGACAAGAAACTGGACAATCTCTATTTGCTGCCCGCCGCCCAAACCAGAGACAAAACGGCGGTGGGTGAAGAACAGATGCGGGAATTGACCGATGCTTTGAGAAAGGACTTTGACATTGTACTGATCGACTGCCCCGCCGGGATTGAACAGGGCTTTAAAAACGCCATCGCCGGCGCCGACCGGGCCCTGGTGGTGACGACGCCGGAAGTAAGCGCCGTCCGGGACGCCGACCGGATCATCGGCCTTTTAGAGGCGGCGGGCCTCACCGACCCCAAGGTCATCATCAACCGCATCCGCCCCGATATGGTGCGGAAAGGCGATATGATGGACATTGACGACATTTTGGACATCCTGTCCGTCGAAATGATCGGCATCGTACCCGATGATGAGGATATCGTGATCTCCACAAACCGTGGGGAGCCCATCGCGAAAAATGAGTTTTCCCGTGCCGGCAGAAGTTTTCGCAATATCGCCAAAAGGCTGTTGGGCGAAAATGTGCCCTTTATGAATTTAGAGGACAACCAGGGTTTATTGCAAAGGATACTGTGTATTTTTAGCAAATCATAAGGAGGCGCGATATGCTGGATTTACTGAGCAAAATTATAGGCCGGGGCAATAGCGGCGCCGGCAGCAGAAGCATTGCGAAAAAGCGGCTGCAGCTTGTTTTGGTGCAAGACCGCCTCAATATCACGCCGGAAGTGCTGGAAGCGTTAAAGAATGATCTGATCGAGGCCATCGGCCGCCATCTGGAGATCGACAAAGACGCGATGGACGTTTCCTTCAGCAAGGAGGAGGATCAGGTGGCGATCGTCGCCAATATACCGGTGCTGAACTGCCGCCGCAACGCGGTATAAGGCCCCGAAGTAAACAGGAAGGATACCGGAACAGAACAAAAACGGTAAAAGAAACGATGAAGCTGAACACCCACACCCAAAGAAGGACAAAAGTCCCGCTGGCGGGAATCGATTGGCTGGCCGCCGGCCTGTTTATCTTGCTGCTTTTGATCAGTGCCGTGATTATGAAATCCGCTTCCACCAATGTGGTGGAAAGCGACGCGAACTATTACTTTTTGCGCCATATTCGCTTTCTGGCCGCGGGTTTCGTCCTTTTCGTCGGTCTGGTTTTCTTTAACTATAACCGCTTTCGGGAACTGAGCCGCGCCGGTTACCTTTTGGTTATGGCCCTGCTTGTTCTGGTTCTGGTCTTTGGCACCGGCCCCGGCGGCACCAGAAGCTGGCTTTTCGGTTTCCAACCCTCGGAATTGGCGAAATTGGTGGTTATCGTTTCTTTCGCCGCCTATCTGGAAAAGAGGGAGCAATATTTGCAAAATCCGAAGGAAGTGCTGAAGGCGATGGCCTTCGTTTTGGCGCCGATGTTTCTCGTCTTTATCGAGCCGGATCTCGGCACTTCTCTCGTCTTTTACTTTATTTTGATGATGATGCTGTTCATCGCCGGCGCCAACCGGAAATTGCTTTTTTTGGTGAACGGCATCGTTCTTTTGCTGATCGCCGCCCTTTTTGCGGTTCTCTTCGTCTATACCGAGGGCTTTCAGGTTCCACTGGAAGCGGACATTCCGTTTTTGCCCCTCCGCCGCTATCAGTTGATGCGTCTCGCCATCTTCATCAATCCGGCCATGGATCCGCTGAATACCGGGTATCACGTGCTGCAAAGCAAGATCGCCATCGGTTCTGGCGGCCTCTTTGGGCAAGGGTTCGGAAACGGCTCCCAAATCCAGGGGAATTTTCTGCCCGCCCACCATACCGATTTTATCTTTTCCGTCATTGGGGAGGAAATGGGCTTTTTCTTCTCCGGCTTTGTGTTGCTCATCTATATGTTTTTCATCCTGCGTATGCTTCAAATGGGGATGCAGACCAAAAGCCTGTTCGGCACCTTAATCATCGGTGGCATCTGTTCCATGCTTGTTTTTCAGGTGTTGGTGAATGTGGGCATGGCCATCGGCATCATGCCCATTACCGGCCTGCCGTTGCCCTTCTTTACCTATGGCGGCACCAATCTGCTCATCAATATGATGGCCATCGGCCTTGTGTTTGGCATTTACCGCCGGGGCGATCATTGCTAAAACCGTGGGCGGTGAAGCGCCGCCGGTTCCGTCGCCTCGGCCCCGCGCCCTTTGGATGCTCTTTACAGGGTCTTTGCCGGCATCGGCCACAACCGGCCGCCCCGGCGGCCGTCGATCATCCGCCCCTTTAGCCGGTGTGCGCCAAGACCAAAACGGCTATTAAAAGAAAGGCCAAAAGAAAACCGCGCATCGGAAAATCATTGTCATAAAATCCCTCTTTGTCCAGTATGCTTCTTTAGAAGATGAAGCGGGAGGGATTTTCTTGAAAAAGGACTATTGGCATGACCATAAAAGCAGGGAAGGGAGAAACTGGAGCGCCAAATATAAAGGCAGTTTCAAACCGTACCGGCGGCGTTCCGGTGGGAAGAGGGCCAAAAGGCTGCTGACTGTGGCGGGTCTCGCCGTCCTTGTGATCGCCTTGTTTCAGTTCAATATCTTTTCTTGGGATGGCCTGAAGGGCTTTGGCGGCCGGGTGGCCTCGGCAACCTCCGGCGCCTTTGACGGCGCCGTTTCCTGGAGCAAGGATAAACTGGGCATCGAAAACAGCGAAACGGCCCTGGCCCTGCCTGTGACCAGCGGCGTTGTGGTGGAAGAGTACGGTTTGGTTGTCGGCGAAAACGGGGAGGAGAATTATCATAGCGGCGTCGACATTCAAGTGCCGGAAGGCAGTGAAATTTTGGCCGCCGCCGCCGGGGAAGTGACCCAGAGGGAAGAAAAGGAAGACGGCACCATCTGGCTGACCGTTCGCCACGATGAAAATTGGTCTACCATTTACGGCCGATTGGGGGAATCGGCGGTGGCCATCGGTGACCAGGTCGAGAAAGGAGACGTTCTCGGCAAACCCAAAAGCCAAATCCTGCACTTTGAAGTGCTGGAAAAAGGGGAAAATAAAAACCCCGTCAATTATTTTAAAGAGTAAGGTTGAGGAAAAAGCGAAACGATGTCTAATGTGGATGTAGAAAGATTTTTAAGAAGAGTGAGGAGGCCGGCCCGTTACATTGGCAAGGAATGGAATCTACCGGATAAGGTGTTTGGAGAGGCCAATGTCCGTATGGCCTTGGCCTTTCCGGACCTTTATGAAGTCGGCATGAGCCATCTGGGTATCCGGATCCTCTATGAAGTTGTCAACCGCGAGAAAAACTATGCCGCCGAGCGGGTTATGGCCCCGGCCCCGGATCTGGAGGCCCTGTTGAGGGCGGAGAACACCCCTCTCTTTTCATTGGAGACCGGCACCCCGTTGGGGGAATTTCATCTTCTCGGTTTCAGCCTGCAATATGAGCTGAGCATCACCAATGTGCTGAATATGTTGGATCTGTCCGGCATCCCCTTGCGCGCCGCCGGCCGGAGCGCTTGCCACCCCATCGTCGTCGGCGGCGGCCCCTGTGCCTATAATCCGGAACCCTTCGCCGATTTTTTCGATGTCTTTTTGATCGGAGAAGGGGAAGAGGGCATTTTGACCCTGCTTTCCCTCTATGAAGAAATGGAACCTCGGCGTTCCGAAGAGAATCGCCGGGCTTTTTTGGCGGCATTGGCCCAATGCCGCGGTTTTTATGTGCCTTCCCTCTATCGCACCGAAGGCGGCGCCGTTCGCCCCATTGGCGCCGCCCCGGCCCGGGTAGAAAAACTTTTCGTCGCCGATTTGGACAAGGTGGTTTTTCCGCTTTCTCCTCTGGTTCCCCATACGGAGATCGTTCACGAGCGGGGCGTGCTGGAATTGTTCCGCGGCTGCCTGCGCGGTTGCCGTTTCTGCCAAGCGGGGATGATCTATCGGCCCCG
>JAXGQJ010000038.1:0-7791 GCA_040766505.1 Clostridiales bacterium | reverse complement strand
TGGCGGACTTTTCTAGTCCCGTCCATGTGGGGAGTGAAGAAGCATGAGCACATTAAGCGATTTTTTACTGGCCCATCCTGTGGCGGGAATGGAAAAGGAGGTCTACTTATCGCCGCGTTTGGCGGATCACCCCTTTCGCATTGCCGCGATGGACGGCGATGAGGTCAGCGGTTATCTCGGGATTTGCCGTCTGCCGCAAGCCGGCGGTGGCTTTGACACACAGCGGTTTCAAATGATGGTGGTTGTAAACCATACGCTGGAGCCGGATTTTCGCGATGCCAATCTGCTGGAACGGGGGGGATGCCAGCGGCCCGAGGATTTTGTCAACAAGCATCTGCTCGCCGGCGAAATCTCCGCCCTTGCCCGGGAAATCGCTGCTTTGAGCGGCTATCACCAGGATTTCACCGCTTTGAAAGCGGAAGTAAAAAACTGATAGAGGCGGGGGATGCGGAAACCCTGTACGGACTGTATGCCCTGCACCATTTCGGATGGAATCCCCAAAAATTCATCGATTTGCCTTTACGGGAAAAAGCGGCGATTTGCGCGATGATCGATTGGCGGGTTCGGGCACGGAACAATCGTTAGCCCGGCCGGGCGAAAGGAGGAAAATGTGTTGCTAAGGGATTTGGCCGCTGAAATCGCGGCTTTATTGTTGCCGCCTATGCCATTGGCGCCGACGGAAGCGCCCTTCGTCCCCTTGGAGGCGATTCTATTGGGGTTGCCGGATATGGAGGAAAGCGGGGCGGCGCCGGTGGCGGCGGCGGCGGCGGTTTTGGCGGGCGAAGAGAGCCGGATGCCCGGCGCCGTGCTTGCCGTGGCGCCCCCGGTCGACGCCGCGGCGATCCTTATGGAGGCGGTGAACGAAGCTTCATTGCCTATGGAGGCTTTCCCCGCCGAAGAGGGCGCAGAAACGGCGGCCGGTTTTCCAGCGGTGACCGCCCTTTCCCCCCGTTTTGTCTCCCAAATGGCGGCGGCTTTAAAAGTGGAAGAATCCTTTCTTCCGCCCCCTTCCATTTTGTCGGAAAACAGCGCCGCCGCCGTGGCTTTTGATCCGGTTGTGGCCGTCTCTCTCGGGGATGGGATGAAAACGGACGCTAAAAGTTTGTGGTTTTCGCGCCATGATGGGGTAAAGGTGACCGAAAAGCGGGATATGCCCATCACCATTCATTTTCATGGCGACATCCGGGAAACCACCGATATCGAAGAGGTGATCGCAACGATCCGCAGCCGCATGACGGAAGAATTTTCCGCCCAAAGCGATCTGCCTTATAACTATTGAACCCGGATGCGGCACATTAAAATTTTGCCGCTTTTCCGTAAAAAAGCAAAAAGGGATAAAAAGCCTCTATAACGGCAGCCGGTTTTGAGGCCCGCCGGGGATAAAAGAAAGGCGGGCCTTTAATTTTCCCCGCTTTATGGTATACTATAGACAGTAAAAACACCCCAAGCCGAATTGGAACCGGGGAATGAAAAGGGAGGACGATGATGGAAGAAATCAAACAACTGGCCGCGCTGCTGGACTATATGATTAAACACAATGAAGAACATGCCGAAGAGGTGAAGGAATACGCTGGCAAAGCCAAAGCCCTCGGCAATGAAGAAGCCCAGGAGGACATTGAAAAAGGCGTCGCTCTATTGACCCAATCCAATGAGATGCTGAAAAAGGCCCGGGCCCGTTTAGGTTAAGGAGGGATCGCCATGTGCCTTGCCAAAGTATTCCGCGATGACGAACTGGAAGAAAATGTGCTGATGGAAAGCGTTACCTTTCTGAAACAGGAGAGCGGCGCGGTCACGATGACGTCATTGTTCGGTGAAGAAAAAACCGTCGCCGGGCGGATTCGCAGCGTCAATTTTAACGGTTCGATCGTGATTGTCAATCAAGAATAAAGCATTGATAAGATAAGGTGGAACGAAGATGGTTTTGGAAAGCATTGTGCGCTGCCTGGATGCCGAGACCTATCTGCGGGAATATCGCGATGTCGGGCGGTATATCGAATACTGCAAGGCATGTACCCGGTATGGCGTTTGTCACAGCTGCCCCCCTTTCGACCACGACACCGACGCGGTTTTAAAGCCCTATCACCGGGTTTATATCATCGCGGTGAAAATCAATCTGTCCCAAACGGAAAAAGAGGTTTGGGAGGCCGAGGGGGACGCGGCCTATACATCCCTGGTTGTCCGGGTGCGGCAGGTGATGGATCACTATCTGCTCGCTTTGGAGGAATCCTATCCCGGCAGCAAAAGTTTTTTTGCGGGCACCTGCTACTTTTGTGAGCGGTGCGCGAAAATAGACGGGGGAAAGTGCCGCCATCCGGAAAAGATGCGCAGTTCCCTTGAGTCCTATGGCTTTGATATGGCGGGAACCGCCGCCGAGATTCTCGGCATCCCGCTGCAATGGGCCCAGGATCAACTGCCGGACTATTTTGTGCTTGTGGCGGGCTTCTATTGTGACGACCCCGTGCATGATCTGGAAAATAGTTTAGCGGAAACGATCGCCGCTGCCGAAGCCGCCCGCCTTCTATAGTCCCTTTTATTGGATACCAAAAAATTGAAATGCTGGTCGGGGAAACGCTCCATTTGGGGCGCTTCCTTTTTTATGGCCAAAAGGAGGCATCATGTACAAGATTGCCATCAAAAGGCAGGCCCCTTCCGCCGCCTATATTCTTCTGCCGGTCAACCCGGCGGAGCTGATCGTGAAAGTGCGGGGGGTCAATACCGGTTATGATCTATTGGAGGTCGGCGCTGTTGTGGTGCCCCAAGGCGCCGGATTGCGCAGCTTTTCCATCTCTTCCCTTTTCCCTGATGGCCGGGAATCCCATAATTATGTGGGTTTTATTGAGAATTTGTTGGTGCGAAAAGCGCCGGCCCGGCTGATCGTCACCGACGCCGATGGCGGCGGTTCTTCCCGTCTTGACTTGAACGTTGCGGTGGTAATCGACCGCTTTGATTACCGGGAACGGGGCGGTGAACCCGGCGCCATTTTCTATGACCTGGACTTATTGGAATACCGCGACTATAGCGGGGAGGTGATCCGGTGAGCGAATACTCTCTCGTCGCCGCCAGCCGTAACGAGAAGCGGATCCGGGATTTGACCCGGCTGGTTCGTAAGGTTTCCTGGGCCACCCAGCGGCAGGGGGCGCCGGGAAGATTGGAATTCGATCTGTTAAAGGGGGAGAACGCCTCCTTCGCCGAAGGGGACCAGGTGCTTTTTTCCCTCGGCGGCAAGCCTTGCTTTCAGGGTTATATCTTTGCAAAGAAAAAAACGGAAAAAGGGGAGATCCACACCCTTTGCTATGACCAGTTGCGCTATTTAAGGGCCCGGCAAAGCTATGTTTTTTCCGGTTATACCCTCGCCGCCGTGGTGAAAAAAATCGCCGCCGATTTCGGCCTTAAAACCGGCGCAATTGCCGACAGCAAATATGTAATCCCTTCGCTGCTGGTGGACGATCAGACTTGATCGATACGATCTGGCAGGCGGCGGAAATGACGGCGGCGGGCGGCGCCGGGGCTTTCCTTTTTTGACGATACCGGCCGCCTTTCTCTACAATCCGTTGCCGATATGCGCCTCAAACTGGTATTGAAGGCGACAGTACTCGTTTCCTCCTATTCCTATCTCACCTCCATTGACGATAAGGTCTATAACTATGTCAAGCTATTAAAGCCCGACGCCGCTATTGGGCGGGGGGAAACCTATGTGGCGAAAAGCGATGAAACGATCGCCCGCTGGGGATTTTTGCAGCTTTACCAAAGGGTGAATGAGGATTGGAATGAGGCCCAAATGCGGGAACAGGCGAAGAACCTTCTTTCGGCCCACAATCGCTTAAAGCGAACGCTGCGGTTGGAAGCCATCGGTGTGCCGGGGGTTCGGGCCGGCCACGGCATCCGGGTTGAAATCGCGAAACTGGGGGACATCGCCCTTTCCGATTGGTTGGTCGCCGACCGGGTGACCCACACCGTCGATCCCTATCGGCACAGCATGGCATTGGAATTTGTTTTCTCTACCGCCGCCGACGGCCGCTTTGCCATTTCCTATGACAGGGGCAGCGAAGCCATCGCGCAAAAAACCCCGTCCAAGACCGGAAGCTCCGAATCCGGGGCGGCGGCCGGCGGCGGTTATCTCTATCCGCATCACCAGGGCTATCGGATCACATGCCCCTATGGGAAAAAGGGCTCCGCCTGGGCCGCCGGGTGGCACAGTGGCACCGACTTTGTCGGCACCGGCAGCAAAAAGGTTTATGCCATTGCCGCCGGAAAGGTTACGAAGGCCGGTTGGGACGGTTCCTATGGAAAAAGCATCCGCATCCTGCATGATGACGGTTATCTGAGCCTATATGGCCATTTAAGTGAAATACGTGCCGCCGTCGGCCGGCGGGTGGACAAAAATACGGTGATCGGGGTGGAGGGGAGCACCGGCAATGCCTCCGGTTCCCACTTGCATTTGGAGGTTCATAAGGGAAAATACAAGTACCCTTCGCCGATCGATCCCGTTTCCCATATCAAAAGCCGGTTAAAACGATAGAGCAAGCGGCCGTTGGAGGTGACGAATGATCCAGATCATACAGTCGGTGGTGCAAAATATGCTCCGCCATTGGGGCCTGACCGATTATGTCGCCGGAATCGTAATCGAGGCCGAACCTTTGCAGGTGCAGGTTCACGACCGGCTCACCCTGGGCCGGGAGCATCTGCTTTTTATGGCCGGCGCCCGGGAGTTGGCGGCGGTTGCGGAAAATGGCGGCGGGAGCTTCCGCATAGAAGGCAGGTTGTCGCTCCAAGCGGGCGACCGGCTTCACCTTCTCAGGGTGCTCCGGGGGCAAAAATACCTTGTATTGTCAAAGGGGGAAACAAAATGGATGTGATCGGTTTTCTGCCCCAGGTTCTGCCGGACGCTGGGGAAACCGGCGGGGAGGACGAGGCCTTTGCCGATGTGGCACGAACCCATCGCCTGGATTGGGAAGGCGGAAGGATCCAGGGCTTTGCCGAGGGCTTCACCGCCCTTTGCCAAAGGGTACAAAAGAGAATTCTTACCGCCGCCGGGGTTTTTTCCATCTATGGAGAGGCCTACGGTTTTTTTTATCAGGATTTGATCGGCGGTGATATGGACATCGCCAAAAGCGAATTAAACCGCCGCCTGCGGGAATCTCTGCTCCAAGACGGCGAAATAGCGGCTTTGGAGGCCATTTCCTTTGCGGAAGACGGGGACGGACTTCATGTTTCCGTTACCCTGCGGGGCAAAGGCGCGGAAGAGGCCGTGTTGGAAGGGAGGCTTCAGGGTTTATGATCGATCTCGATTTCTATAGCTATCGGGCCATTCTGGCCAGAATGCTGTCCCGGATACCGGACAGCCTCGATAAAAGGGAAGGGAGCGTTATTTTCGACGCCATGGCCCCCGCCGCCTATGAATTGGCGGATCTTTACGAGGCACTGTATGCCGCCTATGAGGATACCTTCCTCTATACGGCGAAGGGCGACGCTTTGGACAAAAGAGGGGAGGAATTGGGCCTGCCGCGCAAATCGGCGGTGAAGGCGGTGCGCAAAGGCGTCTTTGCCGACGGCGGCGGCTTGCCGATGGACATCGATCTTGGCAGCCGCTTTTCAACGATGGATCCGACCGGCAGTCAAAACTTCCTGGTGGTGGAAAAGATGGCGGCGGGGGTCTATCGCATGGAAGCGGAGGACGCGGGAAGCCATGGCAACCGCTTTCAGGGCGATCTGATGGGCATCAGCCATATCGCAGGTTTGGGCAGCGGCGTCTTGACGGATATCCTCATTCCCGGCGAGGAAGAGGAGGACGATGAAATCTACCGGGCCAGGGTTGTCGGCCACTTGAAAAATGAGATGGCCGACGGCAATATCGGTCAATATATCAAATGGGCGGCGGAGTATGACGGCATCGGCCAGGCGAAGGTCTTTCCTTGCTGGAACGGCGCCAATACCGTTCGGGTCAGTATCTTGGACAGTTTGAACCGGGTGGCGTCGCCGGTTTTGGTCGCCGATTTTCAGGCCTATCTTGACCCCGGCGGCGAAGGCCTCGGCAATGGCGCCGCCCCCATTGGGGCAAAGGTGACGGTGTCTACGGCTTCGACAAAGGAGATCGGCGTCGGCGCCACCGTCGCTTTCGTCGCCGGATACGGGGCGGAACAGGCAGTATTGGAAGCCGAGTCGGCCCTGACCGCCTTTTTCGCCGATACCGCTTATCGCCGCGGCCAAGTCAACCACATTGAAATCGGCGCCGTTTTGTTGGCCTGCGCATCCATTTCGGCGGTGCGGGAATTGACGGTCAACGGATACCAGGCCGATGTCGCTTTGGCGGCGGAGGAAATCCCGGTTTTGGCCGCGCTTCAATTGACGGAGGTGCTTTCATGACAGCGGATTTGTGCAGCCGCCTTCCGGCTTTTTACGGTAGGTTTTTAGAGATGCGGGCGCTGCTGGCCAGCGAGGGCGCCGCTTTGGAAGAGTTCTCTCTGCTATTGCCCCGGCTGGCACAGGAGGCGGCGATTTCGGAAGCCTCGGCAAGCCGCATCGCCCATTGGGAATCTTTGATGGAAATCGTTCCCCAAGGTTCCTTGGCGCAGCGCCGCATGATGGTTCTTGCCCGGCTGCGGGGCCAGGGCAAATTGAACAGCGCCAGGATCAAGCAGATTGCCCACAGCTTCACCGGGGATCTCGACGCCCAGGTGGAATTGACCGGTTCCGAACTTCGGGTGCGCATTCTGCCGCCGAACCGGGGGGAGGTTTTCCGCTTTCCCGATCTGGAGCGGGCATTAAAGCCGCTGATTCCCGCCCATTTAAACCTTCTTGTGGTGCGTTTTTACAATACCTGGGGCGACCGCAAGGCGGCATTGTTAAACTGGGAAGAGATCGCTTCCGCATTTTTGAGTTGGGCCGAGGTGGCAAATGAAATTATGGAGGGATAAGTGTGCAGACAACCACAAACTATCAGCTAAAAAAAATTGAGCTTTCGGATTCGCCGCCGGACATTACGGCAATCAATCCGAATTGGGATACCGTCGACGGGGAAATGAAGGCCAATGCCGATCACCGTGCCGACGTCGGCCGCCATTTCAGCGCGACGGAACGAAGCAAGCTGGCGGGAATCGCCGAAGGCGCGAATGCCTATCTTCATCCCGAGCACCACCCCGCCGCCATCGTCCAGCAGACCTCGGCGGCGCGTTTCGTCAGCGACGCGGAGAAAAACGAATGGAACGGTAAAGCCGCCGGAAACCACGACCATGATGGCCAATATGTGAAGAAAAACCGCTATGTTTATACGGAAACCGGCAATGTTTGGTTGGACATGCCCCTGAGCGATTATCTGATCAGCTGTGACAATACCGATGACATCACCGTTACCGTGCCGAATTCTTTTGCGGTGAGTTTCCCCATCGGCACCGAAGTGGAGTTTTATCGCATGAATACCGGTAAGGTGACGATTGCCGGGGGCGTCAATGTCACGATCAAAAGCCGCCAGGACGCCAGGGTGATCGCGCCGCAGTACGGCTATGCGAAGCTTAGGAAAATCGCCGCCGATACCTGGATTCTCTATGGCGATCTTGCCGCAACATGATGGGAGGAGGAAATGTGATGCGCGGATTTCAGGGGGTTTTTGCCGCTATTGGCGCGGCTTTTGGTTGGTTCCTCGGCGGTTATGACGGGTTTTTGTATGCTTTGCTGGTTTTCGTCGCCCTCGATTATATCACCGGTTTGATGGCGGCGGCGATCGAGGGGAAAATTTCCAGCGCCGTCGGGCTGCGGGGCATTTGCCGCAAGGTTTTGATCTTTATGATGGTGGCG